>JBGVLE010000075.1:0-2484 GCA_045124135.1 Alloprevotella sp. | reverse complement strand
TACCTCAAGTCGCATCGTGGGGTAAGGGGATGGTGGCTACATATTGATGTTGTGCTGTTGCTTTTTACTGAAAGCTGCTACTAACGACTCATAAATCTACCCTTAATCGTGTATTGGATGATAGTTGCGGATTTTAGGATTACGATAAAAAATCTCCGGAGCTGCAACGGTTTCGGAGTTTTTTTGTTAACTTTGCGAATAAAACACTTTTAGCTATGAGAAAAGTAATATTGGGTTTGGCGCTGGCTCTGGGCGTGTTGGCCTCTCCGGCGCAGCAGGGTGATTGCACACAGCGCATCAGGGAGTTTGCCGCCGAGTCGGAGCAGGTGTTGCCCATAGACATAGCGGGCATTGCCACGGTCAAGTCATTAAATTGGGATGAAGAGGCTGTCACACTCACATTGGGCATGGGCTTTGCCACCTCATTCAACAGCAAGGAGGCGCGTGAGCGGGTGTATGCGATGCGCCCTAAAATGCTGGCCATCTACCTCAATATACCGCAGATGGACGATATACTGCGTTGCCTGGCCGACGAGGACGGTAAATTCTGCCTTGACCTATATGACGCTGACGGAGGTATATTCCCTAAATATATATTTGAATATGACCGGGGAGAAATACTCAAGGCTCTCGAAGAGCAGCCGACCTCGCAAGAGGAGTATAACGCCCGGTATATGCAGGATCTGGTGGCGTCATGTTCTGTGGGTCTGCCCTCTCAGATAGACGAGGGCTTCACTCTTAACAGTGTGAGCCTTGAGGACAAGTATCTGGTCTATGATTTTTCTTTCGCAGACACAGAGGATGGCAGAAAGGCCGTTGAGGTTCTAAAGAAATACCCGGCCGAGTCAAAAGCCATGCTTGCGGAAGAAATGTCAGAAAAGGGAGAGTTGGTTATATTTTTCCCGGTGGCTAAAAAAGGATACGGCGTGAGACAACGCTACAGAGTGGAGGGGCAGACCAACGCAGTTGATGTCGATTTCACTCCCGAGCACTTGCTGGAGCTTATGATGGGTGGCAGATGAGAGTGATTGTGTGTCGCTGGGTGCCGAAACACTACTGCATAAATCTGTTCGGCACGGTGTGGACCCGCTCCGCCGGATGGATTGACCGCTATATGATAAACCACGAGCGCATCCACTCGGCGCAGATGCGTGAGTTGCTGTGGGTGCCTTTCTACCTGCTGTATTTTCTGGAATGGCTCGTCAGGCTGGCGCAGTACCGCAATTTTGACCGTGCCTATCGCGGCATCAGTTTTGAACGCGAGGCATATAGCCATGACCATAATCTGGAATACCTGAAGCGCCGCCGACATTTCGCGCAATGGCGCAAAAAAAGTCCCTGAGACCCACGCAGGATTTCAGGGACTTTTGATATATGTTAAGATTTACATCAGTTTGGGGTCGTTGGCTGTCAGCCACTGTGCTATCTGCACGGCGTTGAGCGCGGCTCCCTTCTTGATCTGGTCGCCTACCACCCAGAAGGTCACGGCGCCGGGCACCGCGAGGTCCTGGCGTATGCGGCCCACATAGACGGGGTCTTTGCCTGCCAGGTCGTAGGGCATGGGATACTTCTTCTCGGCGGGGTTGTCTACCACCACCAGACCCTGGGCCTTCTCCATGGCCTCGCGCACCTCGGCGGTGGTGAGCGGTCGCTCACACTCCACCCAGATGGCCTCGCTGTGAGAACGCATCACAGGCACTCTGACACAAGTGGCCGAGACGCCTACCTCGGGCGAGTGGAGTATCTTGCGAGTCTCGTTGACCATCTTCATCTCCTCTTTGGTGTAGTCATTGTCCATGAATACGTCAATCTGGGGGATGAGGTTAAAGGCGAGCTGGGCGGAGAATTTCTCCACGGTGGGTTCCTGGCCGGCCAGCACCTGTGCTGTCTGCGTCTCCAGCTCGGCCATGGCGGCCGCACCGGCGCCGCTGGCAGCCTGATAGGTGGCTACGTGCACACGGCGTATGGGGCTGAGGTCGTTGACCGGCTTGAGAGCCACGAGCATCTGGATGGTCGTGCAGTTGGGGTTGCCGATGATGCCGCGCGGACGCTCCAGGGCATCGGCGGCGTTGACCTCGGGCACCACCAGAGGCACGTCAGAGTCCATGCGGAAGGCCGACGAGTTGTCTATCATCACGGCGCCATGCTTGGTGATGGTGTCGGCAAACTCCTTGGAAGTGCCGGCTCCGGCCGAGGTGAAGGCTATGTCCACCCCCTTGAAGTCATCGTTGTGTTTCAGCTCCTTGACTTCGATTTCTTGGCCTCTGAACGTATATTTATTGCCGGCGCTGCGGCTTGAGCCGAACAGCAGCAGTTCGCTGATGGGGAAGTTCTGCTCGTCGAGCACACGCAGAAACTCCTGGCCCACGGCACCGCTTGCGCCTACTATGGCTACTTTATATTCTTTCATAATCCTTGTGTTTGAATAGGATGTATCTGTCTCATAAATAGTGTTTTGCATTGCACCGTGGCGCAATGCAAAAC
>JBGVLE010000074.1:0-16880 GCA_045124135.1 Alloprevotella sp. | reverse complement strand
TATGCCGCAATTTAGCATCAACCCGGCGAGGGAAAAAAGACAACGGAATTGCCCGCGTCGTCGCGTTGCTGCCGCGGGCGTGTCGGGCATGGCACAAGTTTCAGCCGGCCCGTTATGGTTGTTGTCATCCGTCACAATCTTCGCCAATGAGCCGGAATAGCAGGGTGTTTTGGAAGCAGATGGACTTGTCGCGCAAGAAAAACACGGTGGCATCGGCCGGCGACTCGACGGCACAGAGTTGGTAGCCCTCACAGGGATGGAGTATGCGCGCCAACGTCTGTCCGGCCTTCACGCGCTGTCCGGCATACGTCTCGGGTATGAGCAGTCCCGCACGCGGTGCTTTGATGGCTGTCATAAGGGCTTGCGAGACAACCACCGACCTCTTTGCCTCTCCCTCGTCGTCAGTCTCTGTGCCCTCACCGGCGTCGGGGTTGAGCGTCGACGGCACTATCGTTTGTGTCGTGTCCGTGGGCCAGTTTGATGTAGCCTTCGTCGGCCGGTTTGTTGAAGGTGGGGTCGCAGGCGTGCCAGTGTCCGTCTTCATACACCTCCACCTAGGCGTGGGTTTCGCCCTCTCCCGGTACCATACCGCTGACGTAGCGTGCCAGGAAACCCTCGGCGCGGCAGGCTGCCAGCATCACGTGGGCGAAGTCCTGACACACGCCGGCGTGCGGAGACACACGTTGAGACGCTCGACGAGAAGGCCGATGGTGAGCAGGTTGCGCACGTTGCCGTGCAGTCTTGAGCCCACGCTGCCCCAGAAAGCCAGCAGCCAGTCGGTGATGGGCTGCTGGTCGGTGATGTTCATCTCTCCCTTTTCGGCTTCCGAGCGGATGCGGCAGAGTTCCACGTAGCTGAACGACTCGGAGTAGATTTCGGGTCGCAAGACGATGGCATTGTCCATCATCCGTTCGATGACGGCCCGTAGGGAGGTGGGGTTGTTCTCGTCGTATATTTGCATCATCATCTGATAAGACGTGGTGAAGTCGCTGCAGACGTAGCCGTTGATTTTGGTCAGTAGGTCGCTGTAGGGTTTTTCGCCCACGGGCACATCAACCACCTCGTCGTAGGCTTTGCGTATCAGGTGGAACATCAGATAGCCCCTTTCCACATATCGGCCCAGCCAGAAGAGGTTGTTGGCCGTCGTGGCACTAAGTACGTTGTCCATATTTTTGTTTTCGTCATGTCGTCTGGTGGGTTGCCGCCATCGTGCCCTGCTCAACTTTTGAGCGGTCGGGGGATAAGGTGGCTCACCCTTTGTGGCTTTCGGTTTTAGGCGATAGTCCGCCCGTCTTGATTGTTTAGGTGCCTCAGGCCATCACCCACGTGTCTTTGAAGCCGCCGCCCTGGCTGCTGTTGACCACGAAGGAGTGGGCATCGCGGCTGAAGCGAGTGAGTCCGGATTTCCACACCACGGTCTCGCTGCCGGTGATGACGAAGGTGTGCAGGTCGCATTTGCGTGGCGATGGGCTGCCGGTTTCGTCGATGATGTCCAGGTCGATGAAGTCTACCACCTCTTGGGCAATCCACCGTCGCGGTTCTTCGGCGATGAGCCGCCTCATCTCTTCGATTTTGTCAGCCGACATTTCTTTGCCGAACATCACGCTGTAGCCCCCGGCCTCGGCTACGTCATTGATGACCAGTTTGCCGATGTTGTCGAGGATGTATTCGTAGTCTTGCTTGAAGAACGGCAGGTAGGTGGGGGCATTTTGCAGGACGGGCTTTTCGTGCAGGTAATATTCCACCATTTTAGGCACAAAGTAGTAGATACCTTTGTCGTCGGCCACGCCGTTGCCGAGGGCATTGCTGACCCCCACTCCGCCGGCGCGGTAGGCCTCCATGAGATTGGGGATGCCCAGGAGGGAGGAGGGTTCGAAGGCCAACGGGTCAAGATAATCGTCGCTCACCCGGCGGTAGATGGCCCCCACGCGCGATTTGCCGTTGATGCCCAGATAGAACACTTTGCCGTCTTCCACCACGAGTTCACCGGGGAAGGCCAGTGTGGCCTGTGTCTTTTCGGCCAGATAGGAGTGTTCGAAAAATGCCGAGTTGTAGCGGCCGGGTGTGAAGATGACGTTGATGCCCCGTCCGCCGTTGATATAGTCCATCATGTCGCGCAGCAGGTCGCCATAGTTGCGGTTGTCTTCAATCAGGTTGTCGCGGAAGGTTTGCGGCGACGCCTTTCGCGTGACGGCTCGGGCAATCATGGGATAGCTTGCTTCCGAGAGGATGCGCAGGTTGTCTTCAAGGATGAGCCAGCGCCCGTCTTTGGCCTGAACCAGGTCGATGCCGGCAATGTGGGCGTAGACGCCTGCGGCGGGAGTGATTTGGTTCAGGCCAAAGACGGGCATGTATCCCTTGCTCTCATAGGCGAATTCTTTTGGTACGACGCCGGCGGCCACAATCTGCTCCATTTGGCACCGGCGTCATTTCTTGTCATTTCCATTGACATAATCGCCTAATAAAAAGCACCTTGTTTGGCTGAGATGCAAAAAAATCTTATCTTTGCACCGCCAAATCAAAAATCACAACATGACCAAACAGACTCAACGACCCGACTTCGTGTTTGAAACCAGTTGGGAGGTTTGCCACAAAGTGGGCGGCATCTATACGGTGCTCTCATCACGGGCAAAAACGCTTGAACAAGAACTGAACGGAAATATTTGCTTTATTGGTCCGGATTTCGGCGAAGATAACTTCCCCTTCACACCCGACACCACGCTCCATCCCGAATGGCAAAAGGCTGCAGCCCGAGCAGGGCTCAGTGTGCGCATCGGCCGCTGGAATGTGCCCGGCGAACCTATCGCCGTGTTGGTGGACTTCTCGCCGCTCTATGACGAAAAAGACCAAATCTATGCGCAGGCCTGGGAGCAGTTCGGCGTGGACTCATTGAGAGCCTACGGCGACTACGACGAGGCCTCTATGTTTTCTGTAGCTGCCGCCCGTGTGGCTGAGGCCATCATCAAAGACTGTCTCAAAGACAAAGCCCGTGTGGTCTATCAAGCCCATGAATGGATGAGCGGCTTGGGTATGCTCTTCATCAAGAAGGCGTTGCCCCGCGTGGCCACCATCTTCACTACCCACGCCACGAGCATAGGCCGCTCCATTGCCGGCAACAACAAATTGCTCTACAAGTATTTCGACGGCTACAACGGCGACCAGATGGCTGCCGAGCTCCATATGGAGGCCAAACACAGCATCGAAAAACAATCGGCGCTGCAGGCCGACTGCTTCACCACCGTGAGCACATTCACGGCCCGCGAATGCCGGCAGTTGCTCGACAAAGACCCCGACGTGGTTTTGCCTAACGGTTTTGAAAACGACTTCGTACCTGCAGGTGCCGCCTTTACAGCCAAGCGCCGCGCTGCCCGCAAACGCATTCTCTCTGTGGCTTCGGCCCTGACGGGAGAGACTATGCAAGACGACACGCTCATCGTCTCTACAAGCGGCCGTAACGACTTCCGTTGCAAAGGTTTCGACGTTTTCCTCGAAGCCATGGCCCAGCTCAACACCCGCCTGAAAGCAAAGATGAACGCCCGTGTCGACGCTCGTCCGCGCACCCGCGTGTTGGCACTCATCGAGGTGCCCTGCTGGCTGTTGGCGCCACGTGCCGACCTGGCCGAACGATTGGCTTCGAAGAAGGCTTTCACGTCGCCTCTCCCCTTGCCCATCATCACCCACGACCTGCACAATCTCAACGAAGACCGCATCGTCTGCCTCATCCGTCAACTCGGACTCACGGCAGCAGCCGACGATGCCGTCAAGGTGATGCTTGTGCCCTGCTATCTTGAGGGGGCTGACGGCATCTTCAATATGCCCTACTACGACCTGCTCACAGCCAACGACCTCTGCCTCTATCCCTCCTACTACGAGCCTTGGGGCTATACGCCGCTCGAAAGCTGCGCGTTCAAGACACCTTGCGTCACTACCGACCTCTCTGGCTTCGGCCAGTGGGTGGACCAGACGTTGGGCCATGGCGGACGCCTCGAAGACGGTGTGAGCGTCATCCATCGCGATGACGACAACTATTTTGAGGCCGCGCGTGAAATGGTGATGGACATCGAACGCTATCTCGCCAAGGGTGCCGCCGACCGCACAGCCTGCCGCCGTGCTGCAGCCCGTCTGGCAGACAAAGCCGCCTGGAAACACTTCATCCCCTATTATTATCAGGCCTACGACTTTGCACTCGCCAAGGCAGAGACGTCACAATCAAAGTGATTATTCAGCAAAAAAAACATTAACACCATAACAACACATCATGAACGTTAAAGTAAGCAATGCCAACTCGCCTGTGTGGAAAACCGTGACCGTAAAAAGTCACATTCCCGAGGCTTTGAAACATCTCGACGAAATGGCTCATAACCTCTGGTGGACCTGGAACACCGAGGCACGCGAGCTCTTCCGCAGTCTCGACAAAGACCTTTGGACCAAGGTTGACAAAAACCCCATCGAACTGCTCTCACGCATCAGCTACAGCACACTCAAGGAAATGGCCAAAGACGAAGAACTCGTTGGCCGTATGAACAAAGTGTATAGCGAATTCCGTCAATACGTAGACACCAAGCCCGACAGCAAGCGCCCCTCAGTGGCCTACTTCTGTATGGAATACGGCTTGAACCATATCCTTAAAATCTATTCGGGCGGTCTCGGCGTGCTGGCCGGCGACTACCTCAAAGAAGCCTCCGACAGCAACGTAGATATGTGTGCCGTCGGCTTCCTCTATCGCTACGGCTACTTCACCCAGACCCTCTCGATGGACGGCCAGCAGATTGCCAACTACGACACCCAAGACTTCGACCGTCTGCCCATCGAGCGCGTGCTCGACGAAAACGGCAACCAGGTCATCGTCGACGTCCCCTTCCCCAACTATCAGGTGCATGCAGCCATCTGGCGTGCCAACGTGGGTCGCGTGTCGCTCTATCTGCTCGACACCGACAACGAGATGAACTCAGAGTTTGACCGCTCCATCACCCACGCCCTCTATGGCGGCGACTGGGAAAACCGCATCAAGCAGGAATACCTGCTCGGCATCGGTGGTATGCTCGCCCTGCAGAAACTCGGCATCAAAAAAGACATCTATCACTGCAACGAAGGTCATGCCGCCCTCTGCAACGTGCAGCGACTCGTAGACTACGTCGAGAGCGGACTCAACTTCGGTGAAGCCCTCGAGCTCGTCCGTGCTTCTTCGCTCTACACTGTCCACACCCCCGTGCCCGCCGGCCACGACTATTTCGACGAAGGCCTCTTCGGCAAATACATGGGCCAGTTCCCCGCACGCCTCGGCATCTCTTGGGACGACTTCATGGGCCTCGGCCGTACCAACCCCGAAGACAAGAGCGAAAAATTCTGTATGTCCACCTTCCTCTGCAAAACTTGCCAGGAAGTCAACGGTGTGAGCTGGCTCCACGGCAAGGTTAGCCAGCAGATGTTCAAAGGCATCTGGCCCGGCTACTTGCCCGACGAAACCCGCAAGGAACACGAAATCCGCAACCACGACGAGTGGGCCGAGCTCTACGACGAGCACCAGGAAGAGAGCCACGTGGGCTACGTCACCAACGGCGTGCATATGCCCACCTGGACCGCCAAAGAGTGGAAGCGGATCTATGCCAAATATTTCGACAAGTCGTTCCTCTCAGACCAGAGCAACGAGAAGATTTGGGAGAAAATCTATGAAGTGCCCGATGAAGTGGTTTGGAACACCCGTGTGAAACTCAAGACCAAACTCATCGAATACATCCGTGAGCGCTTCCGCGACACATGGCTCAAAAACCAGGGCGACCCCTCTCGCGTGGTATCTCTGCTCGACAAGATCAACCCCAACGCCCTGCTCATCGGTTTTGCCCGCCGCTTTGCCACCTATAAGCGTGCCCACCTGCTCTTCACCGACGAAGAACGTCTGGCCAAAATCGTCAACAACCCCGACTATCCCGTGCAGTTCATCTTTGCCGGTAAGGCCCACCCAGCAGACGGCGCCGGCCAGGGACTCATCAAGAAGATCCACGACATCTCGCAGCGTCCCGAGTTCATCGGCAAAATCCTCTTCCTCGAAAACTATGATATGCAACTTGCCCGCCGTCTCGTTTCAGGTGTAGACATCTGGATGAACACTCCCACCCGTCCGCTCGAGGCCTCCGGTACTTCCGGCGAAAAAGCCTTGATGAATGGCGTAGTCAACTTCTCGGTGCTTGACGGCTGGTGGTATGAAGGCTATCGTGAAGGTGCCGGATGGGCCCTCACCGACAAGCGCACCTATCAGAACCAGGAACACCAGGACAAGCTGGACGCCTCGACCATCTACTCCATTCTCGAGCAGGAAATCATTCCGCTCTACTATGCCCGCAACCGCAAGGGCTATTCAGAGAACTGGGTGCGCACGGTCAAGAACTCCATCGCCTCAATCGCTCCCCAATACACCATGAAGCGTCAGCTCGACGACTACTTCGACCGCTTTTATTGCAAAGAGGCCAAACGCTTCAAAGCCCTCTCTGCCAACGACAACAAACTCGCCAAAGAGATTGCCGCATGGAAAGAGAGCGTGGCCGAACGCTGGGACAACATTCGTGTGGTCAGCTCAGAGCGCAGCGAAAACATTCTCACGTCAAACCTCATCAGTGACAAGGAGTTCACCGTTCGCCACGTCATCGACGAGCAAGGTCTCGAAGACGCCATCGGCGTAGACCTCGTCATTATGACCACCAGCGCCGAGGGCAAAGACAGCATCTACAAGGTTTTCCCCATGAACGTAGTGGGTCGCGAGGGCAACCTCTACACCTTCGAGCTCACCACCAGTGTGGAACTCGCCGGTTCATTTAAAATGGCCTACCGCATGTATCCCAAAAACAAAAATCTTGTCAACCGTCAAGACTTCAGCTACGTGCGCTGGTTCATCTGATAATATGACACAGACAGCCTGAGACAGCACAGCCCGTCAGGCATTGTCCAGGCCACTCTCCCACGCGACAGAGCACCGACATCCGGCATAACGGCATCGGTGCTCTGTCTGTTTTTTACGTTACAAGCCATCGTTGCACAGTGTGTGTAGTGTTTTATTGGGTAATGCAGAGTTGACCACTCCGACCCTGCATCGTCAAAGTCTTTGAGACCAAACAGATAGGCACACCCGTATGCAGGGTTGCACGGTTTTCCCGACTTTCTGAAATACGTATGGCAAAGGCCACAAAAATCAAGTTTTTCTTGGCCCTTGTGCCCACTTGAGCTAACTTCGCAGAGAAAAACAAAACAAAACCGCCCAATGCGCATAGACATCATTACCGTATTGCCCGAAATGCTCACCGGCTTTGTCGGCACCTCCATATTGGCCAGAGCACAAAAGAAAGGTCTGGCCGAAATACACATCCACAATCTCCGCGACTATACCACCGACAAACACCGGCGTGTCGACGACTATCCATTCGGCGGCTTCGCCGGTATGGTCATACAGTGCCAGCCCATCGACGCCTGCATCAGCCACCTTAAAGCCCAAAGAGACTACGACGCCATCATCTTCACCACTCCCGACGGCCGACAGTTCGACCAGCCTATGGCTAACAGTTTCTCTATGATGAAAAACGTCATCATACTCTGCGGACACTACAAAGGCATTGACTATCGCATACGTGAGCACCTCATCACACACGAGGTCTCCATAGGCGACTACGTGCTCACCGGAGGCGAACTCGCCGCCGCCGTGATGACCGACGCCATCGTTCGGCTCATTCCCGGTGTGCTCTCAGACGAACAGAGCGCGCTCTCAGACTCCTTCCAGGACAATCTGCTCGCAGCTCCCGTCTATACACGTCCGGCCGACTACAAAGGCTGGCGGGTGCCCGACATCCTCCTGTCCGGACACGAAGCCAAAATCAAGGAGTGGGAACTCACACAGAGTATAGAACGCACGCGCCGCCTCAGGCCCGACCTGCTCGGAGAAGGGCAATAATAAAGACCTCCAAACCTTGCCCCTCTGAAAAAACAGGACGGGAGTTTTGGCCGTTTGCCGCAAAGCGTGTATTTTTGCACCACAAACCAAGGGCCAGACTGGATTTGACAGCGGGTCGGAGCCCCAAGCAAGCATGCAGTGCGCCTGAAAGTGGGCACTATAATCTCGGCTTTCGAAAATTTAATTGGCGAAAATAAATACGCTCTCGCTGCTTGATTGAAGTATAGTAGATCATCTTAATCTCTGCCAACGACGCGCGGAGACGAGACATCACGCCCGACGCTCTTTTTCCGAAGCAGTCGCAGCAAATGTGGTGCCATCCGTATCGGAGATAGCCCTCTGCCGGCCTCGCGGCAGTAGGTGAAATCTTATCGGGGATAAGGCCGACACCCGTGGCTTTGGTCGGGTACGGCACGAAAAAAACAAGCAAAGCTAAGCATGTAGAAACCTTGATGTTTCCCCGTTTGGACGAGGGTTCAATCCCCTCCTGGTCCACTACTTCATTCTTTTACACCGGTCGGGTAGTCTCATGGGCGCGAGCCTCTGAGACTTTTTTGTTTTGATGCCAGGTCACCGCTTCACGGTCGCGGCCTTGTCATGAAAAAGTCATAATAAATGCTTTCGGTCACAAAAAATCGGTATGATTTGTTGGGCTATAATGATTTATGCCGTATATTTGCCGGTGTAGAGGCACGTATGAAGTGCCCGGCATCGGGCTTTTCGCATCTGCTAATCCACAAAAACGCGACTGCTTATGAAAAAGACACTACTCATCATATTCTCTCTATTCGCCTTGACGCCTGCAGCTCTTATGGCGTCACAATCCGGCGAAACCGCCGAGTTTCCGGTTGCCGAACATACTGCGGCGCTGTCGTCTGCCATTGTCATTAGACAAGACGGCAGCAGGTTGGCGGTCAATGGTGCTGAAGGGCAACAACTGCAGGTGTTCTCAATGACCGGCAAGCACGTGGCCACCTATGATATCACTTCTGCTTCGTGGACGGTGAGGCTGTCACTGCCTCATGGCTGGTATATCTTGCGCGTTGGCGACGTGGTGAGAAAGATTGCGCTTTAATCTCCGTTTTTTTATCCTTTCTCTCCATTACGCCTTTTCGGCATCTCTGCCCATACATAGAGCATTTTATTCTTTCATCAAAACAAATATTACGCCCCGCCGGGAGTCAGTCTCTCCCAGGGGGCGTTTTTGTATGTATGGCTGCGTGGCTCAGCGTCTGATGATGAGCGTCTGTCCGACGGTCAGGGTCGAAGTAGCGTCGAGGCCGTTGAGTCGCAATAGCGTCTTGAGGCGTATGCCGTAGTGTTGGGCAATGGTGTGGAGGCTTTCGCCGACACGGACGGTGTGGACATGGTGGCGCAGTGCACGTGCGGCCTTGGAGCGTTTCTTCTCGAAATATACGATGTCTCCAGCCGTGGGTTCAAGCCCTTTGGGCACCTCGTTGTAGTGGCGCAGTTTGCGACGGCTCACACCGCTCCACCGGCTCAGGCTGCGCCAGGTGTCGCCGGGAAGGGCTATAGTGTAGATGGCGCCGTTGCACTTGTAGAGCTGGCGCGATGAGGCTGAAGAAGAGACTGCCTCTGCGCGCTCTGCCGGACGTGCACTGTGGATGAAGGCTTTGCCGCCAACGTCGTAGCGATGAAGACTGTAGCGCTCGATGATGGATATGAGGCTCTCGGCATAGCGCGGGTTGGTGGCATAGCCGGCGGCTTTGAGGCCTCGGGCCCAACCGCGGTAGTCCGTCCGCGAGAGCGAAAAGAGGCCGGCATAGCGTCGGGAGTTGCACAAGAAGAGAGAATGGTCTTCGAAACTCTCGGCTGCGCTACGATAGACGCGGAACCGGTCGTCGGGACGGTCGTCGGCCATGACGAGATGGCGCCCTGTCCACCGGCAGTCGGCCTTGATGCCGAAATGGTTGTTGGCCTCACGGGCCAGCCGGCTCTGTCCGGCACCGCTTTCGAGAAGTCCCTGTGCCAGTGTGATACTGGCGGGAATGCCGTGTCGGTGCATCTGGTCTACAGCCATAGCGTGGTATTGGTCTATGTAGCGCTCGTAGGCATCTTGTGCCGAGCTGTGAAGAACGGTGAAGACGAGGAGTGCCGTCGATAGAAACAATCTGTAGAAACGGTTGGGGCGCATGTCGTGTTTTTTTGAGTTTAAGAGACTAAAATATCTATGAGTTCTGAGTTTATGAAAAGAGCATACTTTTTGTCTCTTAGTTTTTTACTTATCCATTGATGACGCGGTCGCCAAGCACGGTGGCCAGTTGGCGTTCGATGGCGGCCAGGGCGGCATATTGGCTCATGATGTCCCGACTGAGTGTGGGGTCGGCTTGGGTTTCGGCTTTTTGCAGGTCGGAAAGCAGGTGCTGCATACGTGTCTTGACGACGGCGTGTTTATAGTCGTGGAGCAGGCGCGGGATTATTTCATCCAGACGGTCGGCCTCGGGGGTATAGCCTTGGCTCAGCAGTGGCGAAAGATGGTAGGCGTCGGTGCCGAGGCTGGATGCAAGATGGCTGATGGCAGCGTCGGGATGGCTCATGAGCAGCTGAAGACTGTTGGTGCCTATGGGCATAGCCGCTGTCTCGGCCAGCAATTTGCGTCCCTCGTCGCTTTCGAGGGTCAGACCGTCGGCTTCGAGGTCGGCTGCAATATATGTGGCTACGCTCACGGGTGGCTTTGAGGGCTCGGCGCATAGCGGACTGGCACCGTGGCGCACAATGGCTGTGAGTAGCAGGGTTTCGCTGCGGGATATGGCAGTGGATTGGGTGGGAAGAGCTGAAGCCTGTGGAGCAGACGACTCTGCAGAGGTCTCGGAAGAGTCGGTATCTTCGCCCGAAGGTTTAGACTCCGATCTTTGCGGCGTCGTGGCACCACCGGCTCGTTTCTTGGCCACCTCATTCATAATCAGTCCCTCGCTGACGGCCAGCAGACGGGCACATTCGGCGCCATACATCTGACGCACCACGTCGGAGGGGATGACCGAGATGCTCGTGACGATGTCGTCTATCAATGCGGCACGGCGTATGGGGTCGTCGGTCGCGTCTGAAAGCAAAAGGCGGGTCTTGAAACGGATGAAGTCTACCTGATTGGCTTCGATATAAGCGCGGTAGTCTGAGGCCGTCCGGCCACGGGCAAAACTGTCGGGGTCGTCGCCGTCGGGCAGCAGCAGCACTTTGACGTTGAGCCCCTCGGCAAGCAGCATGTCGATGCCACGCAGACTGGCTTTGATGCCGGCGGCATCGCCGTCGTAGAGCACGGTGATGTTTGACGTAAAGCGGTGGAGCAAGCGTATCTGACCCTCTGTGAGTGATGTGCCGCTTGAAGCCACGACGTTTTCGATGCCGCATTGGTGCATGGAGATGACGTCGGTGTAGCCTTCGACAAGATAACAGCAGTCTGCCTTGGCTATGGCGTGTTTGGCCAGAAAGAGTCCGTAGAGTTCGCGGCCTTTGCTGTAGATTTCAGACTCAGGCGAGTTGACGTATTTGGCCAGTTTCTTGTCTGAAGAAAGTATGCGGCCGCCGAAGGCTACGATGGAGCCAGACACCGTGTGGACGGGGAATATCACCCGGCCATGGTAGCGGTCGAATAGCCGGCCGTCGTCGGTGGGATAGCAGATGCCGGTCTTTTCGAGCATTTCGCGACTGAAGCCGCGGGCAGTGGCTGCCTTGAGGGTGGCTTCGCGGTCGGTGGGTGAAAAGCCCAGGCGGAATTTGCGGATGATGTCGTCGCGGAAGCCGCGGCTGCGCAAGTAGGCCATGCCATAAGCCACGCCGTCGACGTCGTCGTGGAGTTGATGTTCATAATATTCCGCCGCCCAGGCGTTGAGTGCAAACATACTCTCACGGAGTGACGCCGCACGCCGTTCGTCGTCGGTGAGTTCGCGCTCTTTAATCTCAATGCCGTAGCGTCGTGCCAACCAGCGCAGTGCCTCGGGATAGGTCATCTGCTCGTGCTCCATCACAAAATGCACCACGCCACCGCCTTTGCCGCAAGAAAAACATTTGCAGAGTTGCTTGGCAGGCGACACGATGAAACTGGGCGTCTTCTCGTTATGGAACGGACAAAGCCCTTTGTAGTTGACACCGGCCTTTTTGAGGGTAACGAAGTCTTTGACTACGTCGACAATGTCGGCGGCGTCGAGTATGCGTTGTATGGTGGCGCGGTCTATCATGGTGGTGTTTTCGAGAGAAAATGAGTCTAGAAGGCTAAAAGTCTAAGAGTCCAGAGCGGCCTTTTTCTCTTTGTCTCCTATATATATTATGAGTCCGCATTATTCCAAAATGAGGCTGAACACGTCCACGTCGACGGCGCCTTCGGCCGTCAGATGCCATTGTGGCAAGGTGGCCACACGGCGATAGGCAGCTGCTTGAAAGAGTTTGTGGCACGCCTCGTCGGCTGTGCGGATTTTGGCATAGAGCAGGCGTATGTGAAGGTGTTTTTTTGCGTAATGCTGCAAGGCTTGAAGAGCAGCAAGGCCGGTGTGGCTGCGTCGGGCAGAGCGTCGTATGGCTATGCCCACCTCGGCACGGCGCTGCAGGACGTCGTAGGCAAATAGGTCGACAAACCCCATTCCCTCTTGCGCCGTGTCGGTCTCCACCACCAGCCGGAGCTGACCTGTCTGGGCGATGTCTGCCGGTTGGCTTTCGAGATATTGCCTCAAAGCCCAGCGCGACCACGGCGACGGCGAAGAGGTAACATCCCACACGTCGGGGTCGTTTTCAATCTCATAGAGCAGGTCGAGGTCGGTCGGCTCAAGCGCACGAAGACGCACTGTCGGATGTGGCTGAGACAAGGTCATAGGTCTGAAGGGGTGAAATGGTCGGGCAAGGTGCAGGTGAACGAACCGCCAATGAGGGTGCGGCTCTTGGGGCTATACATACCGATGTGGTGCCGATGGTCGGAACGGCGGAACCAGTCGAGCACTTCGTCGCGACTGAAACAGCCCAGGTCGAAGATGATATGGACGCAGTCGGCCGGTATGGGGTATTTGTTTTCGTGGGTCTTGAAGTCGTGACTGTCGGTGGCGTAACACACTATGTCGAAGCCCAGCGTTTCGGCCAAAGCCTTCACCTCGGCCGTGTGCCTGCCGAAAAAGACCTGCCGCTCAGCCCGTGTGCCGAGCCGTGGAGCGAGGAAATGGCGCAAAGCCAACAGTTTTTTTCCAGCATATGACATCAGTCCCCGCAGATAGATGCCCACACGGATGAGGGGCGACATCAGGCGCGAAGACTTGGCATAGTGTTTGTTGAAGAAAATGAGCATGGCGCTGTAGAACGTATGCACATAGCGGAAACTGCCACGGCGCGTGCTGGCTCCTTTATAATGGAGAATGGGTGTGGGCAGATAGTAGTTTTGCCGCCCCGATTGCAGCAGGCGATAACACAAGTCGACGTCTTCGCAATACATGAAAAACCGTTCGTCAAAGCCTCCTGTCTCAGCCAGCGCCTCTCGCGGGATGAGCATAAAGGCACCTGAGGCAATCTCGATTGGTGCAGCGGTGGCATTGTTGAAAAAGCGCATGTGATAGCCGTCGAAAGTCTTGGTGCCGGGGAAAAGCGAAGAGAGTCCAGACATCTGGCAGAAGGCCCGCCAAGGAGTCGGGGTGCCATGGCGTGACTCAAGGGCAAACTCGCCGTTGCAGTGGAGCTGCATCACGCCGAGTGCACCCATATCGGCGTGGCTGTCGGCAAAGGCGACGCAGTCGGTCAGGGTGTGTTCGGTCAAGACCGTGTCGGGGTTGAGAAACAAGACATAGCGTCCTTTGGCATGCGGAAGGGCTTGGTTGTTGGCCCGTCCGAAGCCCACATTGCGGGCATTGTTTACCAAGTGAAGCTCGGGGTGCTCAGTCTGGGGGAATTGCTCGCGCAAAAAGCCCAGCGTGTCGTCGCTCGAAGCATTGTCCACAACAAAGATCTCAAGTTCGAGCCTGCCTTTCGATGCATAGACAGACCGCAGACACTGTTCGAGGAAGTGTCGGACATTGTAGCTGACTATGATGATGGAAACGTCAATCATGGGCGCTGTTGTGGATGTTCTTGATGCGCAAAGCCTCAAACTCTGCCTTCGACGGCCAGCCAAACAAAAGACCGACGAGGGCAATGAGCAGGCAGTATTTTACCGATGTGGCATAGGGCTCAGCATAATAGATAAATACGTCATAGACCACAGGAAGGCCCAGCAACAACGTGCGCAAGACGGCCATTTTTTTGTACCAATCCCAAGCCGCGTCGGGAGCCTCGACCGCCAGTTTCCGGACCGACCACTTGAATGACGGCAGGCGCAGACCGAGATAAAAACCACCGATGGTGAGGGCAATGGCCAAGAGATTGAGCGTATAGTCTGTAGTGGGCGAACCAGAGATGTAGTCGGTCGGACACACGTCTATTTCAGAGAGGAATGCCCACACGCCGGTGCCTGTCCACACGGCTAGATAGAATAACTTGAGACTGATCAAGACTTTAGATGACATTTCGGTATAATAAGAAATTTGGATGACAAGAAGCGGTAGGCGGCAGAAGCCTCAAGCGAGGTTCAGAGTGTCTGGCGGTCGGCGATGGCCCGGCTGAGGGTGACTTCGTCGGTATATTCCAGTTCGTCGCCCACACTCACACCGCGTGACAATACACTGACTTTCACGTCGAAGTCTTCGAGTCGACGGGCTACGTAGAAGTTGGTGGTGTCGCCCTCCATCGTCGGACTGAGCGCCATAATCACCTCTTTGACTCCGCCCTTTGCCACACGCGCCACGAGTGCATCGAGTGTAAGGTCGGCCGGACCTACGCCGTCGACGGGCGAGATGACGCCACCCAACACGTGATAAAGACCGTGGTAGACGCCGGTGGCTTCGACAGACAACACACCGCGCACATTCTCCACCACACACACCTGCGTGTTGTCGCGAAGCGGATTGGCACAGATGTCGCAAAGGTCGGTGTCGGAGATGCAATGGCACTTATGGCAATAGCGCACCTCATCGCGCAACTTGACAATGCTCTCGGCCAATGCGTGGCTGCGCGTGGCGTCGCTTTGCAAAAGATGCAGAGCCAGACGCAAAGCCGTGCGGCGCCCGATGCCTGGAAGTTTTGAAATCTCCGTGACGGCACGCTCAAGCAGACGTGAGGGGTATTTTTCGTTTTGCATAAATCCTTTTGAGGGCTATAGCTTTACACCCGCCGAGGCGCAGGCAATCTGTTGCAGACGGCCGGGGTACGCTATTTTTCAACAGGCAAATATAACTAAAGTCTATGAAAAATTCTACCTTTGCTTTCTGAAATGTCTATGTGGAGCGCCATTTTCACCCCGTTGCCGCTCCACTCCACCTACGCTACAACAAGCCAATCTGTCTATGCAAATCAAACAAGCCGAGTTTGTGGTCAGCAATGCCGACTACAAAAAATGTCCCTACCACGACAAACCCGAGTTTGCCTTTGTGGGTCGAAGCAATGTGGGCAAAAGCAGTCTCATCAATATGCTCACCGGCCGCAAGGCTTTGGCCATGACCTCCTCCACTCCGGGCAAGACGATGCTGATCAATCATTTCCTTATCAACGACAGCTGGTATCTTGTCGATCTGCCAGGCTATGGTTATGCCCGGCGAGGGAAAAAAGCCATGGAGAAGTTGCGTCATCTGATTTCGTCGTATATCGCCTGTCGCGAGCAGCTCACTTGTCTTTTTGTGCTCATCGACTCCCGTCTGGAGCCTCAGAAAATCGACCTCGAGTTTATTCACTTCTTAGGTGAAAACGGTGTGCCCTTTGCCCTCATCTTCACCAAGAGCGACAAGACCAAACGGTCGCAGCTCGGCAGCAATGTGGCCAGGTTCATGAATACATTGAAACAAGAGTGGGAAGAACTGCCGCCACATTTCGTCACCAGCAGTGCCGACCGTTCGGGACGCGACGAAGTACTCGACTATATCGATCAAGTAGTGGCAGCGATGAGTCAACAAGAATAAGAGATGAAGCAACTAAAAGACTAAGGGACAAAGAGACTAAAAGGATAAATGTTTAAATGTCAATCAGCGGCCAAGCAAGCCCTGAAAGGGCGCAACATACTAGCCCAGGTCGAAAGGCCTGGGTATGGAGCACTCCTCTAAAATCCGGCCTGAAAGGTCGGCACTCCAAGCGTCAAATCATCGATATGTTATTTCAATCATACATTCCCGTAATGTGCCGACCTTACAGGCCGGAGATTATAGATCCATTTCCAACCCGGGCCTAACGCCCCGGGCTGATATGTGACGCCCTTACTGGGCGTACAGGGCTGCGCATAAAACATTTTTTTGAATACCCCATCCCCCTCAGGGCTTGTAATCCCGCTTATGCAACTCGACCGCAACCAACTCACCAAAATCATATTCACCGCCGTGGCAGCCCTCATCGCGGTGGGGTCGTTGGTGGTGTCTGGCCTGCTCACTGCAGACCTCAAGCGCGAAGAGCAGGTAAAGGTCGAGGTTTGGGCCGAAGCCATGCGCTCGTTCATCAAAGCCGACGAAAACACCGACCTCGCTCTCGTGCTCAAGATTGTGGAAGGCAACCACACCATCCCTGTCGTCTTGCGCGACAGCCGTGGACAAATCATCGACTGCCGCAATGTCGATGTTCCGCATTCGCCCGACTCTTTGGCCTATCTCCGAGGCCAGGTCGAAGACATGGTGGCGCATGGGAGGGTGATGTCGTTCAGTGTGCCTCGCGGCGGCGCCTGCGGCAAGGCCGACACCTACACCATCTGTTATGGCGAGTCGCTGATGTTGCGGCGTCTGGCGGCATTTCCCTATGTCACTCTGGCCATCATCGCCGTGTTCATACTCATAGCCGCCTTTGCCCTCATCGCTTCCAAGCGTGCCGAGCAAAACAAAGTGTGGGTGGGGCTTTCGAGGGAGACCGCGCACCAACTCGGCACCCCCATCTCGTCGCTGATGGC
>JBGVLE010000073.1:0-2148 GCA_045124135.1 Alloprevotella sp. | reverse complement strand
AGATCGCGTACTACGCCTTTTTAAAGAAAAAAGGCGTGCCGCTCACGCATTTGCCTGAAATTATTCGCACGTTGGAAATCGAGGGGCATGAGGGTTTTGAGCAGGCAGCGGTTCTTGATGCGGACGGCACCCCCTCCCGAACGCTTTTTTACTATCTTCTGGAAGACCGATGCAGCAGCATCAGTCTTGACGAAGTCCGCCGACTGCTGGACATTCTGAAAAATTACCTCATGCGCTGGAACATCGTGTCCTGCGATATCAACGGGAGCAACATTCTTTTGCAGCATCGCGCCGACGGCTCCTGGCATCCGATGATCATCGACGGACTCGGAACCATGGACTTTATTCCGCTGTGCCAGTACCTGCCCTGGTGGGGGCGACGCAAGCTTGCACGCCATTGGGACAAGCTTCAAATGAAGATACGCAACAAGGGCGTTGATCTTTGATGTGCGCGTGAGTGTGAGGAAAACGGCTCGTGAAGTTCCCGAGCCGTTTCGCTCTTAATAGCGCTTGCGGTAGCGGCTTAAAAGCTCAATGGCTTCAAGAAGGTTTGCAGTGCGTTTGTTATTGTCGGTTGCGCGGTTCGTACGGTCTTTGAACGAAAGCAGTCCCGCAGAATTGATGAGCACGAGGCGGTCTTTCTCCACGATTGCCGTGTTCTGATAGCTTCCGGAAATGAACCAGGAGCGGGGATTTTCAGTCCACAGCGAGTGGCCGACGGAGTAATCGGCCGTCGGGTTGGTGACGCCAAGAACCTCGGGCATGAGCGTTGCCGTGATGTCGTAGGCCGTCGTCTGATGGGAGTAGACGCGAGGCGCTTTGCCCGGCCAGTGGATAAAGAGCGGGATTTTGATCTGAGCGTCCGTGAAGTTGCTGTTGTGTCCCCAAAAGCCCAGTTTGTTGTCGTTGAATTCTTCCCCGTGGTCGGAAGAGACGATGACGACGGTATTGTCTAAAAGGCCTTTTCTTTCAAGCGACCGACGCAGCATCTCGACACTTCTGTCGGCCTCGTGCGCGCAGTTTTTGTAGAGATTGAAGTACTCCGTCGGATCCATGTCCTTGCTGAGCTTGAGATTGTTCACGCTCTGCCAGGCCGGAGCAAAAGGCTGTTCGGCTTTGGGATTGAGACTGTAGCCGTGGATGTTGTCCAAAAAGACAAAGGAGAAGAACGGACGGGAGGCATCGCGCTTTTCAAGCCAGGCGGAAAAGTCGGCAATGCTGTTCATGTCACGTTCCCACGCACTCGATCCTTGCGAGTGCAGACGGATGTTGGGAACGGAGGCAAAAACGGTTTTGGAAAATTCAGGCTTGGCCAAAGAAGCCGACGCAAAGGTGGAGATGTCGTAACCGCGCGTTTGCACTGCCGTGATGAAGGCCGAGGGCACGTTGCCTGCAAGAGCAGAGTGCCAGTAGTTGGGCGGCAGCCCCTGCAGCAGACCGAAGACGCCCGCACGCGTGGCATTGCCCGCCGAATAATGGTCGGTGAACTGAAGGCTTTGGCGTGCCCATTTGGCCGAATAGGGCATGACAGTCTCGTTGAGCATGTCCGAGCGCAGACAGTCATTGAGAATGATGACGATGTTAAGGGGCTTTTCCGGCGCTTTGGCAAACGTGAGGGGATGGAGGGGATAGGAAAGTGAGCCGTTGGCGTCCACCGACTTCACTTTGGTTTGCTCGACGACTTCAAGAATTCCCAGCTTTTTGAAGGCTGAGTTCATCTGCAGCGGGAAGGCCCAGGGAACGTTTTCGGCAATGGTGGTGATGCCGGGCAGGTTCTTGGCCACGCCGACGGCGTGCGTCAGATTGCCCGCAAGAAGGCACACAAAAAGTGCCGCCAGACTCCATCGGGCGCGAACGGGTTTGCGACTCAGGTAAAGCGCGCCGCAAACGGCGGCCGCTGCCGCGGCTGCTACGGCGCCGGCAAGGAGGATGATTTGGCACCACATCTCAAAAGAGAAGTGGATGATTTCGCTGCCGCCGTGGATGAACAGATCCAGAACGGCCATGTTGAGATGAAAGCGGTACAGCTCAAACACGAAGGTGTCGGCCACGATGGTCGTGAGCCACCCCCAGGTGACAACGGTTGCCCAGACGGGAAGAAATTTGAGCGGCACAAGACGCCCAACTCCGAGCACGAGCACAGTATCA
>JBGVLE010000072.1:0-18402 GCA_045124135.1 Alloprevotella sp. | reverse complement strand
TTTTCGCCCTTGACGATGTCTTCGATGGCGTATTGCTTGAGCAGGTGATAGAGTTCGCCTTTGCTCTTGTCCTTGACGTCGTAGTGTTTTTTGAAAGTCACATATCCGGCCTCATTGACCGTTACGGCGCCTGCCATGTATTTGCTGAGGTCTTGTTTTTGCGCCACACCGCACACGGGGATGAGCACGAAGAGAAGTGAGAGAATTTTTTTCATAGTTATGGGAATATTGATGGTTTTCAATTGAAGAAGTTCCACGACAGGCCGAAGCGGATGACCATTCGGTTCAAGGGATAGTGGGGCGTGAGGAAGGGATTGCCGCCACCGGCCGAATAGTTCACGTGTGAGGCCATTATGTAGAAGCGTGTGTGTTTGAGATGAAAATTGGCGTAGACGTTGACTATGGGATAATTGCCGGTTTTCACGGCATACCGGCTGTCTTGCAGGGCAAATCCGCCAATGGCCGGCTCATAGTCGGGAGCTTCATATTCGGTAAAAAAACGGGCATCCGCACCGAGGTCCGTGGTCAACACGCCGGCAATCTTGAAATGCAGATAGAGATTGGTATAGGCAGTGAAGAGCGGCAGGGGCTGGAGCGTCTTGTCGGTGGTGAGCTGCACAGTGAACAAGTTTTCCCAACGGAACGGACCGAAGGCGAAATCACGACCCAAATCGGCGGCAAACGCACTGACATTGCCGGCACTCTGCCCAACACCCACAGAGCGCAACATCACGGTTTGACCATCACTCCCTGCAGAGACAGGCGTGAGCGTCATACGGTAAAAATAGGGTTTCTGCTGGGTCATGAGATGCACAGCCAGACGTGTCTTGCCGTAGGCGGCTTGGGCGGTGACGCGCGCCGTGAAACGCTTGTCAAGCTCGGCGTCCCACCAGGCATTGCGACCGTGATAATGACGGTAATAAAAGGTGGGGCGCTCGTTGAGCAACTGACCCTTCAGAGCCAAAGCCATCGTGTCTCGGCCCAGCTTGAAACGCACGTCGGCGTTGGCCTCGACGTTGAACTCGCCCCAGTCACTGCCCGATGTGCGCATTTCTCCCAAAACATCATAATGGAAGGTGCGCCCCTGTGACTTGAGCAACTGTGCGCCGAGAGAGAAATAGTATTCGGTATAGGCCGTCTGCCGGCGCTGGACATCAGGCAGCGTATAGCGGTAATAGTCGTGACGGGCAAAGAGTCTCAAACCGGCTTTGGCCCAACGGTTGAAGCCTTCACGCAGTTCGAGGGCCACGAGGTTCTGGGCGTGCAGATGGCTGGTGTAGTCATTGACGGAGTCACCGGGCAGGTAAAAGTCGTTCCAAAACGTCGTGTTGGCAGCCGAAGCGTTGAGATTGGAGAGCAGGCGGCGGTTGTCGTGGTCGAGGCGGAAGGTGTGGATGATGCCGGCAACGGGGACAAACTCGATGGGAATGGAGTCTGTCGGGTCGCTCACGGCCGCTGTGGCGTTTTCGGTTTTGACAGTATTGACGCTGTCCTTCAAACCGGCAGATAGGCCGCCGACAGATTGCTTGAAAGTGCTGTCTGACGCCACCATGCCTTTGAGCAGTCCGTTCTGTGCCGAGGTGCGCTTCCACCGTCCGTCGGGCAGTCGGCGGGCTTCAAATCCCAGACTGTAACGATGGGTAATGTAGAGGGTGTTGACATTGAGTTTGTTCCACGTCTTGCTCAGACGCGTGGGCATATCAGCCGTGCCGTAGCGTGTGGGGAATATTTCAGGCCGGTTGACATAATCGTCGTTTTCAATGCCACCATTCTCCGCATTTTTGAGGTGATTGGCATAATAGATGGCATGGAGCTGATAACGCGGCGCAATATACGACCCGAAAAGCGAACCGTTGAAATGTGCAGTCGATTGGCTGGGATAATAGCCGCGGCCATAGAGATAGTCGAGTTTGAAGCCGAGTCCGAGCCGCTTGCCTGCATTGGTGGCGAAAATGGCCTTGATGCGGTCTTCACCATTCTGCTTGTTGCCACATTCATGATA
Source organism: Alloprevotella sp. (assembly GCA_045124135.1). Taxonomy (GTDB): domain Bacteria; phylum Bacteroidota; class Bacteroidia; order Bacteroidales; family Bacteroidaceae; genus Alloprevotella. The sequence continues at coordinate 16,400 of JBGVLE010000072.1, read as the reverse complement.
GGTGATATTCATGAAAGGCGACTTGGTGTTGGTGAAGTGCCACTGTTCGGGAGTGGTGATAAAGTAATCGTAAGGACGGGCAAACTCAAACTGAGGCGTGAAAGCCTGTAGGGCCGCATCAGAGAAGTAACGGCTTTGTCGCGGCGAACCCAAGTTGCCGGTGTCATTATAGCGGCCGGTACGGCCGGTATTGAAGGCATCATTCTGAAAGCCATGGCCTACGGTGTCCGGTTCTGTCGGACGGACGGTGCCAAAGCGCGGGTCTATCTGCCATACATACAGCCCCACTGGCACGTCGGTCTTTTGTGTCGTCTCACCGTCTTGCTCTGTGCCGTCTTTCCAGTGGTTGCCGTCTTGATTGGCCCCCGAAAGCGGCGAAAAGCCTCCCGTAGGCCGCTGTATTTGGGCCGCCGAAGGCAAAACAGTGATCAAGCAGACGAGCAGAAGCAGAAGGCGATATGAAGTGGCGCGCATAGCGTGTGAACTTTTAGAAGAGAAAACAAATCAGGCCCTGACCGTCAGGCGGCATATAGAAGGCCTTTGAACGTACAATAGATGAAGAGGATGACCAATGTGGTGTTGAGCCGCATGACGTCTTTGAGCGCAAAGCCGCTGTGGGTTTGCAAAACGCCGCCGATGCCGACCGGTCGCTCAGGACGGGGAACAAAGCGGCAGAAGCCCAGATAGACCAGCCAGCCCACCAGCAGACCGCAGCATATGCCTACCATCACATCGCCCAGATAGTGCACGCCGAGATATATTCTCGACCAACAGTTGAGCAGGGCCCAGATGGTCATGACCAGAGTGAGAAGGCGGTGGCGTATGAGCAGGCCCGTGAAGGTGGCGACGGCAAACGTGTTGGCGGCATGGCTGGAGAAGAAACCGAAGGCTCCGCCGCGATAATCGCCTACGACGTCCACCTGAAGCATGAGCAAGGCGTCTTGGGTGGGACGAGGCCGGGCCACCAAAGGTTTGAAAATGCCGGAGGCTATTTGGTCGGCCAAAAGGATGCACAGGCCGATGGCCAGAATGGTGAGCAAAATTTCTTTCATCTCTCCGTGACGGATGATGACATATATGAGCACCAGTGCTGCCGGCATCCAGGTGATGGTGGCCGTGACGGCGAGCGCAAACCCATCGAGCCATAGCGAATGGCTCCCGTTGATGGCTAACGTGAGTGTTTGGTCGAGATGAACAAGAGCGTCTAACATGATCTGTTGTGGCTTTGTGTGACTGGAGGGTTTGAGATGGTGTTCTCTATATTATATAAGGAGTGCTGAATAAGTGAGCGGAAAAGGCGGGTTTCAAATGTCCTCAAGACTGTGAGAGTCGGCCCAGCCGCTCACCTTGCCGTCGAGCGTGGTGATGGCGGTTTTGTTTTTCCCGCTTCTTTCACCCGTCTTCACGGTCTGACCCGGAAGCAGCGGCGTGGGCAGTTTGCGGCCGCTCTCATCCGTCACGTCAACGGGCTTCATTACCACGGCACGGCGTTCGTCGGTGAAAGCATGATGGGTCAACGCGGCGCTGACGATGGCAACGAGCATTGCCACAACGGCAAACGACATCACCACGCGCAGCAACCATCTTAGCCATCCTCGCGACAAACGACGGGAGAGCAACAACGCAGCCCCGGCCACGGCAAAGGCAACCAGGGCTCTGACGGCCCATTCGTCGGCCGAGTGACCATAGATTTCGTTTTTGGCCCAAACCACAAAAAACATTCCACCCTCTTGCTCTTGGGGCACACCAGCCTTGGCACGGCAAGCACGAAGATTATAGGCAGCATCTTCGTGAGACGGCGCATAGCGCAGGGTGCGTTCATAGCAGACGATGGCCTTGGGCAGATTGGCCATACGGTAATAGGCATTGCCCAGATTATAGAGTGCTTCGACGTCAATGCCTTTTTTGAGCAAGGTCTCATAATGCCGGGCCGCCTCCACATAGTCTTTGCCGGCATAGGCCGAGTCGGCGGCGGCTTTGAGTGCTTCCGGCGACATTTCGGTCTTGGCCGCCCAAACGGTTGCCGTGAGACAAAAGGCCGAAACGAGGAACAGGATATATCTTATTGCTTTCATGATTGGGGATCTTTGGTTGGAGACGGCCGGCCTTGCTTGTAGGCGGCTTCGAAATGGGAAATCAAGTCTACAGCCTGGTCATAAATCTTCTCGGGCGTGGCGTCAGACTGTGCGGCAAAGCCTGCCATTTCGCATTGCTGCAAGATGTCAGCGGCTTCGGATATCAAAGTTTCCGACAGGTCGGTTTCACGCAACCGTTCGATGGTTTGCTGTGTCGAACCGCCGTTTTCCGGCAATCCGCATTGACGGCACAGATAGTCATTGACTACAGCGGCCAACGCCGAATAATAGGTGCGTTCGTCGCCTGACTTCAGCAGTTTTTTCGCCGACTTGAGGCGGCGGAGCGCCACCTTTGAGGCTTTGTTCAAACGTCCTGACACGTTGCCTTTCAAATGGGCATAGCCTCTCGTGGCTTGTTTCAACAGCAACAGTATGGCGGCAATGGCAGCGTAGGCCAGCCAATAGCCGAGCGTGTTCCAAAGACGGCGGCCGTCCGGGGCCGTGAAGCGGCTTTTATCAGTGTGAATGGGACGAATGTCTCCCTCTCTCATTCGCCGGATTGCCTCAAGTTCGTCTTCGCTGAGTGTGCCTTGATGGATGTCGAGCGACTTGGCCGGCACGGTGAGAGTCTTGTATTGTCCGGCCACGGGATCAAAATAGACGAAAGATATGGCCGGTATTTCGTAATGACCCACATTGCGCGGCACAAAAGTATAGTCGAACACCATCTGACCTTTCACGCCTTCGAGAGTTACTTCCGTGTTGTCGGTGACCTTAGGGGTATAGGTCTCGAAATCGGTCGGGAATGTGATGGATGGCGCACTGAGCAGGCGCAGATTGCCGACACCGCTGATGGTGATGCGGTAGGTCATCATCTCGCCCGTAGCCTGGTCGCTGTAAATGAGTTTGCCGTCAATGTGCATTTCTCCCACTCCACCCGAGAAACCTTGTGGACGGGGCGAAGGCAAGGGCAAGACTTCAAGTTCAAGCGGCTGGGTCTGTCTGTTGACATTGACACCCATCGTGCCGCCGCCATTGAAAAAAGCGTCCAAGGGGTCCAGGAAGGCGTCTCTCTGCACCACGGTGCAGTTGAAAGTGATGGCCGGAATGGTGAGTTTGCCGGGTTTCTGCGGATAAAGCAGGTAGCGCCCTATCACACCGGTGCGATAGAGCGTCTGACCGACGCGCGTTGTCGTGGCGTCAATCTGGCCGACCGGCAGTTCTTGCGACACGATGTCTTTGAAGTCCGGCTTTTGGTTGAGTCCCACCTGGCTGAGTCCCACACCGGGTTTCTCGAGGAATTCATAGGTGAGAACGGCCGCTTGTTGTTCGTAGACTTTCATTGGACTGAGCCGTCCGCTGAGCGAAAGGTCTGAGGCGGTCACAGCCGTACCGGCTCGGCGCAAGTCAGGCTGACCGTTGTTGGGCGATGCAGGTGGCATTTGTCCGGCTTCAGCCTTGCGCGAACCTTGTCCGACCACCTTGATGGTGAGTGGCTTGGAGTGTATAGTCTTACCGCCCACGACGACTGCGGCAGCCGAGATGTGGAACGTGCCCTTGGCCGTGGGCTCGAGGGTATAGGTATAAACGGTCTGGCCCTCACTCTTGGAGCGCCCGTTCACTGACGAGAAGGAGCGGCTGACCGACGTGTTGGGGCCTGAGAGTATGTTGAAACCCTGGATGGTGGGAGCACGGAAGTCTGATGTCTCGGCCGAGCGCACCGTATATTTGATTTGAAAATAAGGCTCATTGATGTCGACGCTCTGAGGTGCCGTCGCCTCCAGTTGCAACTGGGCCACGAGCGGCAGGCTGAGCATCCACGCCCATACGAGACTTATGATTTTGTGTGTTGTCATAAACAATGCTTATGCAGATTACCAATTCTTCTCCAACGACCTGCTTCTGACGCGTTCCTGCATCTTTTGTCGCGTCTGCTGTTCGGCCTGTCGGGCATAATTCATCAGCGGTTTGTTGTCGGTTTGCGGTTGGGGCTGTGGTTGTGGCTGTTTATGCTTGTCGTTTTGATTGTCCTGGTTGTTGCGGTCTTTCTGGTTCTTGAGTTGCTTTTGGCAAAGCGCAAGATTATAACGGCTGGCGTCCGACCCGGGATTTTCCCTTAGGGCCGCCTTATAGTCTTCGATGGCCGCCTTGAGTTGTTCGGTGCGTTTCTGAGGGTCTTGTTCAGCGCCGGCAATAGTCTGGTGGATAAAGCCCTTGTTGTGGTGGGCCATACTCCGCATCAGGTTGTTCTTCTCGGTTTGCAGAGCCGTGTCGTAGCCTTTAAGTGCTTCTTCCAGATGGTTTTGTGCCAGGTGGGCATTGGCTTTGTTGAATATCGCCCTTGCGTTGGTGGGGTTGGCTTCAAGGGCCTTGTCATAGTGTCCGGCTGCCGTTTCGAACTTCTTTTGGTTGAAAGCGCGGTTGCCCTTTTGCATCATCACCCAGTCGCGGCGTTGTGCCGACGCCGAGGCATTGCCCCACATCAGCATCACTGCGGCCATATATATATATAGGTATAGTCTGACGCGTTTCATAAGTTGCTGTTTTGGTTTTCTTTCTTGTTCCCTTGTTTCCGCCTCACGTCGGTGATGAGCACTTCGGCGAGCAGCAGGGCAAAGGCGATGAGGGCCACGGCCATAAATTGCTCGTCCTGGTCGGTGAATGACGCCGAGGTGTCGGCCTGTTTCAGCCCGGCAAAGGCGCTTTGGAGTTGTTCCTGGGCCGTATTGCTGTTGTCTATGTGGAAATAGGCACCGCCGCCGGCCTTAGCCACCTGGCGACAGATATCTTCGTTCAAGGCAGAGACCACTTCCCTGCCCGATTTGTCGCGCAGGTTACCGCCCTCGGGCATAGGTATCTTGCTGCCTTGAGGCGAACCCACGCCAAGCACATAGACACAGAGCCCTTCGTCTTTAGCCTCTGCGGCAGCCTCAATGGCTCCCTCTTCGTGGTCTTCGCCGTCAGTGATGATGACAATGGCCTTGCCGATTTCTTTATTTTCGGTGAAGCTCTTGCGTCCCAGGTTGATGGCCGCTGCCATGGAGGTGCCTTGCAGGGTCACCATGCCGGGCGTGAAATTATCGAGGAAGAGACGAGCCGAAGCATAGTCATTGGTGATGGGAAGTTGAGGATAGGCCTCGCCTGCAAACACGGCCAAAGCCACGCGGTCGTTTTTCATGCGTTGCAGCAGGGTGGACACGAGCAGTTTGGCTCGCTCGAGACGCGACGGCGACACGTCGTCGGCTCTCATTGAGTTGGACACGTCAATGACAAAACAGACCTCAATGCCGGTACGCTCGTTGGTGACGTTGGTCGTTCCCATTTGAGGACGGGCCATAGCCAGGACGAGTGCCGAGAGGGCCACTTCGGCCAAGATGAATTTGAAGAGCCGTCGGCCTGCCGAAACCGACTGCGTCAATACCTCTGAGAGGCGCTCGTCAGAGAGCCGGATCAAACGGCGGCGGCGGTTGATGCGGCTGACCATATACACGCCGACTATCACGGCCGGGACGGTCAGCAGGGCAAGATATTCGGGATTGGCAAATCTAAACATGGTTGAGACGCGAAAGTTTGGAGAAAACGCTGTCGGTTGTTTGTCTGCTTATGGCAGGCGATTGAGCAGCGTCAGGCGGAGCAACATTTCGAGCGCCAGCGAGATGAGCGCCAGCAGGCCAAACAACTGATAGGCTTCATAGTGTCTGTCGTAGTTAATCTGCTCGAGTTTGCTCTTTTCGAGGCGGTCAATGTCTTTATATATCTCGCTCAGGCGGTTTTTGGTTTCGGCCTGATAAAATATGCCGCCGGTTTGTCGGGCTATTTCCTGAAGTGTGGTCGGGTCGGTGGTATTCTCGACGTCGGCCATATATTCCTCGCCGTTGGGCAACAGGGCCACAGCTGTTTTGGACTTGCCCGAAGTCTGTCCGATGGCTACGGTGTAGACGCGTATCCCGGACTCACGCGCCATGTCGGCAGCCATGATGGGCGAAATCTCACCGGTGTTGTTCATACCATCGGTGATGAGGATGACGACTTTACTTTTGGCTTGGCTACTCTCAAGATGGGCCACAGCGTTGGCCAGTCCCATACCGATGGCCGTACCTGAAGCAATAGTGCCACTCTGTTGCCACTGCGTGGTGATTTGAGGAAACATGCTGAGCAAGGCCGCGTGGTCAGTCGTAGGCGGACAGAGCGAGAAGGCTTCACCGCCGAAAAGCGTCAGACCGATGTTGTCGTCGGGGCGGTTGTTGATGAACTCGTAGGCCACAGCCTTGGCAGCGTCCATACGGTTGGGCGGCAGGTCTGTAGTCATCATACTGGTCGAGATGTCCATGGCCAGAATGATGTCAATGCCTTCGGTCTCTTTTTTGAAGAAACTGTCTTGTGTCTGAGGCCGTGCCAGCACGCACACCACCAAGGCGAGGGTCAGGAGGCGCAACACAAACGGCAGATGCACCAAGGCCGAGCGCAGTGAGCGCGGCGTGTGGCGATAGGGCTGTGTAGTGGCCAAAGGCAAGGCTGCCTCTCGCCGCTTGTTCCACAAGAAGTGCCGCAGCACCAATGGAAGCAAGAGCAAAAGCAAAAGGAAATATGCCGGATTTTGAAAGGTCATGATTAAATTGTTTTATCGTCGAAAGGGCTGGCAAGCGAAGAGGCTAAAAGTCTGTAAGACTAAATCTGAGAGCCTATAAGACTGAATTGCATTGAGCGGCTACGCAAGGCCAGAAGGGCCGTCACATAATGGCCCAGGTCGTTAGGCCTGGGGTTAATATGGCCCTCTCAATTCCGGCCTGTAAGGTCGGCACATTTCGGAAATGACTATTTGAAACAGTATATGGATAATTGGACACATAAGGTGCCGACCTTTCAGGCCGGAGAATAGAGGAGTCGTACCATACCCAGGCCTAACGAACTGGGCTGTTACGTTACGCCCTTGCAGGGCTTGCTTGATTACTTTATTCTCTTTATTCTCTTTTCCGTCTTTACCCATTTTGACTTTTTGTCTCTTTGACTTTCCTGCGTCAGATCATACCCAAGTCATACAGACCATAGGCCGACCAGGCCCAGAGCAGGAGGAGAAAGACAGAGAGCACGACTGTGAGGACTATCCATATCACACGACGGCGTCGCTCGGCCACTTGGCCGTAGGGCACTATGCGCACTATGGGCTCGCGGCGGTTTTCCATCTCTTCGTCGCGTGTGGCGGCCATGAGGCTTTCGGTCTCGTCGATGAGACGGCGACGCTGTACGGGCGTGTCGGTTGCAGCCGAGAATTTCACGCGGTCTGAGGCCGTGAGTATGTCTTTGAGTCGGTCTATACCCACAGCATCAGTCTCGTAGGCCATTATGGCGAGCACTTCGGCCGTGGTCATTTGCGGCGCGTCGAAGGCAAAGCGGTCTTTGAGGTATTGGCGCAAAATGGCCGTCAATTTGTCATAAAACGTTCGGCGGTCGTCTTCGACATCGTCCGTTGCCGGGTCTTTCCGCAACTGTTCAAGAGCGGAGTGGCCCATTTTATAGGGTGGCACGGGTGGCTGAATGATGACGCGCTTGTATTTCTTGCGTTTGTCAGACAAGGCTACAAAGGCCACAATCAGGCCGAGGCCGAGCAGCCATACGCCGAGTGAGCGCCAGAGCAGGTTGGCCTGCCATGTAAAAGGCGACCCAACAACGGTGAAAGGGGCTTCAAAACGGTCGAGATGCACGGTGTCGACGGGGACGGTATTGACTTTGAGTCCCATACGGCCGTGTGAGGCATAGGTCTTACCGTCCACTTCAGCGGTCAAGGGGCCGAGTGCGTAGATGGCCGAGTCAAAAGATGTGATGAGAAAATCTCTCTTGAGCGTAAAGCGCGCGCCGTCTGGCGAAAGGGTTGTGTCGATGTCGCTTTGGCTCACCACCTCCACGCCGGCCGTGAGCGTGTCGCCGGCCTTATAGTCGGTCAGCTTGACGCGAGCGCCACGACGGGCCGTCACCTTTTGGGTGAGCGTGGCCTGTTCGCCAATGAGCATTTCCGGTCTGTCGAGCCTGGCTTCAACCACGACCTGGGCCATAGCCACAGGCAGGGTCAAGACGGCAAGCACCACAATCGCCCACCCGCGCAAGTGGCGGCATGGGCATAAACGGCAGACCGTATTTATTATAGGAGTCATGGATATTTACGTGTGATGTCTACGCGCGAAGAGGCGCATCAGCGGTTTCACATAGTCTTCGTCGGTGGCCACGGTGATATGGTCCACGCCTGCAGCCCCGAAGGTTTCGTCGAGTTTGCGGCTGTGGGCTTCATACCAGTCGCTGTGGGCTTTGGCCACGCGGCGGCTGCTCGTGTCGAGCCAGCCTTCGTGACCCGTTTCGGCGTCGCTCACTCTCACCAGTCCCACGCGCGGCAACCGCACCATCAGCGGGTCGGCCAGCCGAATGGCCACGAGGTCGTGACGCCGGGCGGCCATAGCCATAGGTCGGGCAAAGTCGGGCGTGTCCACAAAGTCGCTCATCATGAAGGCAATAAGCCGGCGGCGCTCAGTGGCCATCAGGTGATTGAGCGGCACGTTGAGATCGGTCTTGACACCTTCGGGCTGCTTGGTGAGCAGTTCGTGAATGATGCGCAACATATGGCTGCGGCCTTTTTTAGGCGGGATGTAGCCCTCGATACGGTCGGTGAAAAACACCACACCGATTTTGTCGCCGTTGCGCATAGCCGAGAAGGCAATGGTCGCGGCCATCTCGGCTGCGGTCTCTCTCATGGAGCGCACGCGCGTGCCGAAAGCCATACTGCCCGAAAGGTCCACGAGAAGCATCACGGTGAGTTCGCGCTCTTCCTCATACACCTTGACGTGTGGGCGGTGGAGTCGGGCCGTGACGTGCCAGTCGAGGTCGCGCACGTCGTCGCCGGTCTGGTATTCCCTTACTTCGGCAAACGACATACCGCGCCCTTTGAAGGCCGAGTGGTATCCGCCGGCCATCACGCCACGCGTGAGCACCCGCGTCTTGATTTCGATGCGGCGCACGCGCTTGAGCAACTCTTCTGTTTCGGGATAAATCATAGGCTGGGCCTCATTGTGGATGAAGGTCAAGGCACTTTGACCTTGGCCGTGAGGGCATCGATGATGTCGTCGGTAGACAGGCCGTTGGCCTCAGCTTCATACGACAGTCCGATGCGGTGGCGCAACACGTCGTGAACCACGCCGCGCACATCGTCGGGCACTACAAATCCGCGTCCGGCCATAAAGGCGGCGGCACGTGCGGCCAGGGCCAGATTGATGGAGGCACGGGGCGAACCGCCATAGGCAATCATCGGTTTGAGGTCGGGCAGGTCATAACGCTCGGGGGTGCGCGTGGCAAAGACAAGGTCGGCCACGTAGCGGCAAATACGCTCGTCCACGTAGATCTGCTTCACAGCCTCGCGTGCCTCAACGATGTCGGCAGCACCGGCCACAGGCAGTGTCTTGGCCGTCTCAAAGCGTCCATCGAGATGGGCCTTGACAATCTGTGTTTCCTCGTCTTGTTCGGGATAATCCAACTTCACCTTGAGCATGAAACGGTCGGTCTGGGCCTCTGGCAACGGATAGGTACCTTCTTGCTCGATGGGGTTTTGCGTAGCCATGACAAGGAACGGACTGGGCAGGGCAAATGTCTGGTCGCCGATGGTCACCTGGCGTTCTTGCATAGCCTCGAGCAGTGCACTCTGCACCTTGGCCGGGGCACGGTTGATTTCGTCGGCCAGCACGAAGTGGGCAAAGACCGGCCCCTTGCGCACCTCAAAAGCCTCGCGGCTCTGACTGTAGATTTGCGTGCCCACCACGTCGGCAGGGAGCAGGTCGGGGGTGAACTGGATACGGCTGAAATCGGCGTCGATGAGCGAAGAGAGTGTCTTGATGGCCAGAGTTTTGGCCAAGCCCGGCACACCTTCGAGCAGGATGTGCCCGTCGGCGAGCAGACCGATGATGAGAGCGTCCACCAAGTGACGTTGGCCCACGATGGTCTGGCTCATGCCGTCGCGCAAGGTGGTAACGATGGCCGAGCGTTGTTCGATGAGCGCATTGAGTTCGCGCTTATTCTGATTGTCTTGCATAATGCAGGTTGTTGTTGATTGTCTCTTTATGACAGGCAGGCCGACTGGGTGACGGCGTGCCTTGAGCACGGAATAAATTTGATGCAAAATTACACCATTTCTCTTTATCTTGACTATAAAAATATATAAAACATCAGTGGGTTGGGCTAAGCCACTTTGCAGTGACGGACGGCACAGCTTATGTCCAATGTGATTGCGCCAGGCCACCATACGGTCTGTTTTTGCTGCCATCCGACGCTTACGCCATACGTTTTTATTTGTACGGGAAGGGGTATCAATGGTGACAAAAGTTTTTTTATTTTTCCTCTGGATAGGTTTAGAGAATTGCAAAATACTGAAAAACCATCCCGGAAAAAGGCTTTTAATCTTCGAAAGGTTCGAAAATTTCACTGGGATAAGGCGAGTTTTTCCTGCCATAAGCCCCATAAATTCTGTCCTTATGACCGTAAGACCCAAAAAGGCAACAAAAAAGGCCCTCAACGGGCCTCTCTCTCTTTTCTTTCCCCAAATTTAATCCCAAAAGAGGCTGCGACAAAAGACAAAAGCAGACAGAAAGGTGTCACAATAATGTGTGATATTTTTTTACCAATACACGACCGTCCATAATAGGCAGCGAACGAAAAAAATGCGACTTCGGGCTTGGTCAAAGCCGATTATTTAATCTATTTTTGCACTCACTAAACCGGCCGGGGAAGGCTGAAGACACGCGCATTCACACGCTTCCTCACCGCCGGTTTTGACCACTCAGACATAGCCTCGGCGTATAATAAAACAAACGCATCGACAAAGGCACGATGCATATGCGTCATTCCGTCTTAAGACGCAGGGCGGCAGTCTTGGTTCCCCTCCTTTCTAAAAGGCACAATCAAGACACCGAAACCGATAAAGCGACGGCAGCCAACGGATTTCTCCCAAAGGGAAACCACCGCTGGTTGCCGTCGCCTTTTTTTGTGCCTTCAAGTCTGAAGCCGACAATGTTCATGCCGAGGCAAACTATGACCGAATTATGTCAAAACGACATCATCAATATGCCAACAGACGTCATGAAACATTCTCCCTCATCGTGCTTGCGGTGGCGGCTGCGGCTCTCGGCGACCACGGTGCTGCTGACGGCGGGCCTGTCGCTCCCGGCCCAGCACAGCGTGACCGCAGACGAACCCATGCAACTCGCCGAAACCGAAAGCCGCGCGCTCGCCGTGAGCAGGCAAGGCCTTGACGCTGCCACACGCGCCCTCGAAGCGGCCAAGGCCGAACGATTGCCCGACGTGACAGCCGAAGCAGCGGTGGGCTATCTCTCAAACGGTGTTCTCACCGGCCGGAAACTCACCGACATCATGCACGTAGACAATCCGCACACCACCAACCGCATCGCCTTGCGTGCGTCACAAACCATCTACGGCGGTGGCGCCACCTCGGCCGCCAGCGAAACGGCACGGCTCGACGAGGACTTGGGCCGACTCAATCTCGACAGCCGCCGCGACGAGGAGCGCTTTGACGTGGCCATGAAAGCCCTTAACTGGGCCTTGCTCGAAAACCGCCTGCGCGTGGCGGACCATAACATCGCCTTGCTCGACACGCTCATCCGCGACACGCAAAACCGTCTGAGCGAGGGTGTCACGCTCGAAACCGATCTCACACGCCTGCGTTTCACACTCGAAACGTGGCGGCTCGAGCGCACATCGGCATATGCTACGCTCGATGCCATTCGCCGGCAACTCGGCGTGACGCTCCATCAAGATTTCTCCGAGTCTAAGCTTGTCTTCGATACGAACCAGGCCTTCTCTTTGCCTTCTGCCGACCAGCTTGACCACATCAAAGAGGATGCTTCAACGGCTGTCGACGTACGGAAATCGGCCCTCGAGGTACAACTCGGCGAGCAGCGGTTGCGCCAAGCACAAGCCGCCGTGAGCCCAAAGGTGGCGGTGATGGTGTAAGGCCTGTTCGACGGCCCCATCACCACCGAGGTGCCCGTCAACAATAAAAACATCGGCTTTGTCACGGCCGGCATCGGCGTGAGTTATCCTCTCTCGGGACTGTGGAAGGGATTGAAACGGGCACGTCAGGCCCGGACGGCTCTGCAAATGGCCCGCGAAGCCACCCATGAGGTCGAAGAGGCCACTATCTGCCGCCTCGTGGAGACTGAAAAAGAATGGACGGTGGCCCGGGAGGCACTCCGAACCGAAGAGGCGCGTGTAAAATTGGCCGAGCAACACTATGCGGTGACGCGCAACCGCTATGTGGCCGGCCTGTGCCTGCCCACGGAAATGGTGGATGCCGAAAACGCCCAACTCGCCGCCCAACCGGGACGCGAGGATACCCGCATCCGCCTCTGGCAAGCCGTCTACCGCTACCGCTTCATCGCCGGAACAATTTGAAATCTATGCAAGAAAACCGAACAACCCACAACAAGATGAACAAACAAGACATCCAAAAATGGAGCTACCGCCTCGTCGTCGCTGTCCTGCTCGTGGCCGGCATATGGATAGTGGCTCGCGAATTTCTGGGCCATAGCGGCGTAGTCACAACCGGCAATGCACGCATCTGCCGCCACGTGGTGACGCAGAGTGTTAAGGTGGAGGGCTTCATAGACCGTGTGTGCTTCGACTCTTATACTCAGATGAAAAAGGGCGACACGCTCGTCGTCATCGACGACGCAGAATACCGCCACGAACTGGCACAGGCCAAAGCCCGACTCGAACAGATGCGGGGCGGAGCAAGACAGGCCGGCGAGAGTGTGCAGACCAGCAGCCGGCACATCGGTGAGGCCGAGGCTTCGGTGACTGAAATGCAGACGGCACTGGAACGGGCAGGCCGCGAAGAGGAGCGCTACAAAACCCTCCTGGCACAAAAAGCCGTCACCCAACAGCAATACGACGACGTCCACGCGGCCTGGCTCACAGATCAAGCCCGACTCGACCGCGCCGTCAAGGCCCGCCAGGCGCAGACCACGATGAAGACCGTATGTCGAATATCCAACTGTGGATTACGCCACGGCGCGACTTCGGCGTGTTCTTTCCCGTGCTCCACATTGTGCTGCTCACGGCCATCGAGGGTAGTGGTTGGCTCTCCGCCCACTTGGCCTACCATTATCACTGGCAGGCGATGCATTATTCCTCCGTAGGAATGATGTGTTTTGTCATAGGCACGCAACTTTGTTTTTGCAGGCCGTTTTGCCCCATGCCGGGCCGGCTCACACTCAAAGGCATTGACCTGCTCAGCGGGTTACTCATCAGCGGCCTGATGCTTATGGTGTCATATATTATGGTATATGGCGACTATTATATGTGGTTTGCCGCACGTCACATCCGCCTGCTCGCCGGTCTGAGCCTGCTCTTGCTTGCCCTCATTCTGCTGCGTCTGCGCCACCACCCTACGCCCTATGTCTCGTTGCGGCTTTTCACGCGCCCCCGGGTCTGGCTCATTCTCTTGGTGACTGTATTGGCCGAAATCCTGCTCGGTTGTGAGCACACGCTGGAAGAAATCTTCTACACCGAGGTCGTAGGGTTGGAAGACCACACCAAAGAGGGCCTTTATCTTTGGGCATTGCCAGGCATTTATGTCGGCGTGGCCATCGACCTGCTGTGGCTCCGATGGAGGCGATGGAAGGTGTGGCGGCTTTTTGCCATAGGTTTCTTTTGCATCACGCTCTATGCCGCATTGATGTATCTTACCATCGGCAGCGACGTGAATATTGAGCAATACGGCCTGGCCATAGCCCTGCGAGGCTGCGCCATGGCCATTCTCGCCGCCACGCTGATGTGGTCACTCAGTGAGGCTATACACGATATTGAACTCTTTTTCATGGGGCTCTTCATCTTTAGCATCATCCACATTTATCTGGCCGGCGCGTGCGGCTATGGCGTCTACTCCACCCTCTTCGGCCATCACCTGGCCGACGCCATATCGCGCTACAGCGCCTATCTCACGCCGACGGCTGTGGACCTCTCTACGTTCAACGTGGGCGCTTATGTCGAAAGCCAATACCTACCGTCGATGATGACGGTGGCCATCAAGCAAATCTACGGCTTAGTGGCCTACGTCTCCGGTGCCGTGGCCGTGGTCTTTGCCGTACTCCACATTCCCGCTATCCGTACGGGCCTGCGCAAAGTACCCCTTTGGTCGGTCTATGCAATAGGCTATCTCTCACGACTCAGGCGCAAAAAATAGGCTGGCAATGACATATTTCACACAAAAAGCAAAAGAAATGGCAATTTGACTGTTTTTTCTTGATTGAAATTACCCTTTGATAGAGATAATGTCTTTATATTTGCATCGCGAAAGCAAAACAAATATTATTCTAACTAAAAGTAAAATATCAAATCCGTTTATAGTATGTGTGGAATCACTGCCATTTTCAATATCAAGCAACCCACGTCAACCCTGAGAGACAAAGCGCTCGAGATGAGTAAGAAACTGCGCCATCGCGGTCCGGACTGGAGCGGCATCTATCAAGGCAAGACGGCCATTCTCTGCCACGAGCGCCTGTCGATTGTAGACCCACAAAGCGGCGGCCAGCCGTTGTTTTCGCCCGACGGCACGCAAATTCTTGCTGTCAACGGCGAAATCTACAACCACAGGCAGATCCGTGAGGCGTACAAGGGACGCTATGACTTCAAGACGGGGTCTGACTGCGAGGTCATCCTGGCCCTCTATCGCGACATGGGCGTCGAACTACTCGACCGTCTCAACGGCATCTTCGCCTTTGCCCTCTACGACGAAGCGGCAGACGACTTCCTCATTGCGCGCGACCCCATAGGCGTCATTCCCTTATATATAGGGTATGATGAAGACGGCAAAGTCTACATTGCCAGTGAACTCAAAGCGCTCGAAGGCTTCTGCGACCGCTATGAGGTGTTTCAGCCGGGACATTATTATAGAGGCAAGGAGGGCGAAATCAAACGCTGGTACAAGCGCGACTGGACCGAATATGAGGCCGTGGCCCAGAGCAAGGTGGGCGTGGCCGAACTGCGCGAGGCGCTCGAGGCAGCTGTGCAGCGTCAGTTGATGAGCGACGTGCCCTACGGTGTGCTGCTTTCTGGCGGTCTGGACAGTTCGGTCATCTCGGCTGTGGCCGGCAAGTATGCCGAAGGCCGTGTGGAGACCGAGGGTCGCGAAACGGCGTGGTGGCCACGTCTGCACTCGTTTGCCGTGGGTCTGAAAGGCGCCCCCGATTTGATCAAGGCGCGTGAGGTGGCCAATCACATCGGTACCGTACACCACGAAATCAATTATACCATCCAGGAAGGCCTTGACGCCGTGCGCGACGTGATCTACTACATCGAGACCTACGATGTCACCACCGTGCGTGCCTCCACCCCGATGTACCTGTTGGCGCGTGTCATCAAGTCGATGGGCATCAAGATGGTGCTCAGTGGCGAAGGCGCCGACGAGGTGTTTGGCGGTTATCTGTATTTCCACAAAGCCCCGTCGCCCCATGCCTTCCACGAAGAGACCGTGCGCAAACTATCCAAACTCTATCTCTACGACTGCCTGCGTGCCAACAAGAGCCTGAGCGCCTGGGGCGTAGAGGGCCGCGTGCCGTTTCTCGACAAGGAATTTCTCGACGTCGCCATGCGCGTCAATCCTGCCGACAAGATGTGTCCCGGCCAGACCATTGAGAAACGCATTGTCCGCGAGGCCTTTGCCGACATTCTGCCCGAAAGCGTGGCCTGGCGCCAGAAAGAGCAGTTCAGCGACGGTGTGGGCTACAGCTGGATAGACACACTGAAGGCTGTCACGGCCGCCGCCGTCACCGACGAGCAGATGGCCCATGCCGTCGAGCGTTTCCCAATCAACCCGCCGATGAACAAGGAAGAATATTATTATCGGTCGATTTTTGAGGAATATTTCCCCAGCGAGAGTGCCGCGCGCACGGTGCCGAGTGTGCCGAGTGTGGCCTGCTCCACCGCTGAGGCCCTGGCCTGGGACGAGAGTTTCAAAGACCTCAACGACCCCAGCGGCCGCGCCGTGGCTGGTGTGCACGAACAGGCCTATTGACCACAGGCGACAACGCGGCCGGCCGTGTTCAAGAAGCGGGATGAGCGTGACAAAAAATCATCAGAAAAAGCGCCATCAATCTTTCCTTCACGCGCACATGGGTCATAAAAAGCCTCACATGCCACGTCCGAGGGCCTTCGATCAGGGCTTGACGGCCTTGGAATAAGCCCCGTTTTTCCTGGAATAAGGACAGGAAAAACTGTCCTTAGGCCCGTAAGTGGCTAAAACACAAGAAGAGAGAGGCCGTTTGGGCCTCTCTC
>JBGVLE010000071.1:0-52374 GCA_045124135.1 Alloprevotella sp. | reverse complement strand
TTGGGGAGACAGTGGTCTCCCCTTTGTTTTTTTGTATTGCCTGTAAACTCTATTGCAATGCTGCCGCTCCCTCGCCTTCTACGCTACGCTTCGAATACGAGGGAGCGGCAGCGAAAATTGCACTTCTATCTTGAAAGTATAGACGTTCAATGACGTTCAATACACGTTCAATACACATACACCTTGAAGCCGACCATTTAGCCTTCGGTGACTTGTGCTTTGTAGGGGCGGTATTCCATGGCATTGACGCGCTGCACCTTGCCCAAGTCGATGACCATCAGGGCGGGCAGAGCGGCGTCGCCGGCGGCTTGCCAACAGGTGGACTTCTGGAGGTCGAAGGCTTTGTCGCCCGTGTGGTTGCCCTTGAGGGCCTCAGACGAGGCATATTTCACCGTCCACACGCTGCGGTCTATGCGGCGGCCGGCAGGGTCTTTGAAATAGACCTCAGAGATGGTGGGCGCCTTGCCGTCGTGTGTGCCGGCCATCTGAATGGCCACATAGCGGCCCTCGGCCTGGGTGTCGAACTTGATGTCGCGATAGTCGCCTTGGGCGTCACACATACCGGCGGCCACGGGTTTGAGCTGGTCGAGATTGGGGATGTCGCTGAGACTGTAGGTGTGTTTGGTCTCTTCGAGCTGGAGCTTGTCGAGTTCGGGTTTGTCTTGTCCCCAAAGTTTGTTTTCCACAGGTTCGGCCACGTCCATCACGATGATTTCGTTCCGGCCTTTCTTGAGCCAGGCGCCGGGCACGTAGAGTGTCTGCTGCGGTCCCACACGCCAGAAGCGGCCAATGGCGTGACCGTTTATCCACACCTGTCCCTTACCCCACGTCTCCATGTTGAGGAAGGTGTCGCCGGTTTTCTTGAGGTTGAACCAGCCGCGATAGTAGCCGCGACGTCCGCAAGCGAGCATCTTGTCGGCTGCCGAGGGTTGGACACTGAGCGCCCTCACAGCGTCTTCATATTCGTCGGGGATGGTGGCGCAGGTCCAGTCGTTGGGCTGGAGCGTCAGTGTGGCGCCTTGGCAGTCGGCCGTGAGGGTCACGTTGCCCACAATGCCTTTGTAGTCTTTGATGGCTGCGCCGAAGTTGATGCGGCCCATACCCTCCACGAGGATGCGCAGCGTGTCGCCGCGGTGCAGGGCGGGCATGGCGAGTGTGGTGGCGTTTTTGGTGCGGTCTATGGTGCCGATGTATTGGGCGTTGACAAACACTTGTCCGTAGTCGTGCACTTCGGCGTGCATAGTCGATGCCGGCAGGTCGGTGGTGACAGGAGCCACGTAAAGCATTGAGCCCCAGCCCATATCCATTTCTTCAAAGGTCTTGAGACCGCCACGCTCTGTCTTGTCTATACCGCGTGTGACGGGGACAAACTCAGAGAGCGAGAAGGCCGGTATGTTGATGATGGGCATAGGCATTTTGGGCACGGCCGGCAATTTGCCGTCGGCATATTTCTGCAGACATTCGCGCAGTTTGTAGTATTTCTCGGTGGCCAGGCCATACTCGTTGATGGGGGCGTCGTAGTCGTATGACGTCACGTCAGACATCAAGCCCGGCGAGTTGGCGCCGGCCCAGCGTCCGAAGCTCGTACCGCCGTGGGTCATATAGAGCGAAAACGAAATGCCTTTGCCGAGCATCTCGTCGATGCCTGCCACCATGGCGTCGGCCGGACGGGTTTCGTGTTGCGAGCGCCATTTGTCGAACCATCCGCTCCAATATTCCGAACACATGAGGGGCGTGTTGGGGCGCACCTCTTTGAGACGGCGGAACTGGTCGTCGATGTTGGCGCCGGTGCCGAAGTTCATGGTCCATATCAGATTGTCGAGACCGTTGGTCTCAAAGGTCGAAGCCCAGTCGCATTGGAAGAGGGTCATTTCCGTGCCCCAGTTCTGGCGTATCATGTCGCGGATGTTGCGCACGTAGGGTTTGTTGGCAGCGTAGGCGCCAAATTCGTTTTCCACCTGTACCATGATAATCGGGCCGCCGTGCTTGAGACTGAGCGGTTCGAGCTGTTCGGCCACTTTCTCTTCAAATATCCTGACTCTTTCGAGGAAATATGGGTCGTTGTCGCGCAGGCTGATGTCTTTCTTTTTGAGCAGCCACCACGGCAGGCCGCCCATCTCCCACTCTGCACACACATAGGGGCCGGGGCGGACGATGGCGTACAGGCCGTGTTTCTGGGCCAGGCGGCAGAAGGCGGCCACGTCTTTGTTGCCGGTGAAGTCAAACTGTCCCTCACGCTGCTCGTGATAGTTCCAGAAAACGTAGAGACAGACTGCGTTCATGCCTAGCGACTTGCACATCTTGATGCGGTGCTCCCAATAGGCGCGGGGTATGCGCGGATAATGAAGCTCGGCAGCGCGCACCACAAAAGGTTTGCCATTGAGCAAAAAATGGCCGTCGCCGGCCACAAAAGTTTGTCGGGGTTTCTCATCGCCTTGTTTGGCCGTGGCCTGTCCTGCACAAAGCAGCGCGACAAGGGCCAACAAAAACAGTGATTTTTTCATGTCTATAAGTTTATAGTCTAAATAGGTTATTCGTCAAACAAAGTTAGGCATTATGCGCCTGAACGTTATGGATAAAACAACTTTTGACACGGCAGTGCCGTTTCTAAAAGACTTTAACCCCTCCCGGCCTTTATCTTTCGGGACAAACAAAGTCGGCGGCACAACGCACAGCCTGCGCGAAGGCCTCGTCCTGGCCGGGCACGGTGATGAAGAGATGCACGGCGTCCTCGAAGACTATGCGTGTGGCTCTCGGCCCCATTCTTTTGGCCAGTTCCCAGCCTTGGTCGCAGAGGATGTCGCGGCCGGCCGACACGATGAGCGTGCGTGGCAGTGCAGCCAGACTTTGGCCGGAGGCAAGGGCTATGCTGATGAGCGGTTGTCTGGGGTCTGCGCGCCGGGTGTAGGCACGGTTGAAGACCTCCATAATATCGGCGTCGAGGCCGTATCCCCTGCCATAAAGCCGCCACGAGTCCGAGCCGTCGGCAAAGGCTTTCGTCACCGGATAGAACAGCACGAGCGACTCCACGCGGCCGCGCACCCTGTCGGTCAGAGCCGTGGCCAAGGCCAGGTTGCCGCCCGAGCTGTCGCCGCCCACCACGATGTGGGCCATGTCGATGCCTAACTCTGCGGCGTGGGTCTTGACAAATTCCACTGCCGCCACACAGTCGTCGAGGCCCTCGGGATAGGGATGTTCGGGCGCCAGGCAGTAGTCCACGGCCACCACTTTCAGCCGTCCGGTCGCGGCTATGGCGTTGCAAAACCGTCCGCAACTGTTGATGCTGCCAAAGGTCCATCCGCCGCCATGCAGATAGACCAAGACCGGCAGCGGCGTGTGGCTGTTGTTGGCCGGTTCGTAGAGCCGCAAAGTCGGCGTGAGCATACGGGTGGCCACCGCCGGGTCGGGCGCGGGCGGCGTGTTGCGGGCATTCCTCACGGCCTCGAGCGCCGTGTTGTCGCCGGCCATGGCCGCCTCGACGGCCTCGGTCTGCCGTTGCTGTAGCCCCTGGGGCATAGCCTTAAGGAAATCGTCGGCCTGCTGGCGCATCACGGGACTTGAAATGGTCCGGCTGTTGGACAAAAGGCCCGACGTGTGGCACGAAGACAAACACGCCAAAGCCGGCAATAGTCCCAAGAGGCACTTCATTGCGAAACCAAAACGTTGAAACATAGGCATTAAAAGTGATTTGTAAGGTCAAACAGGCCGTGAGAGGCGCAAAAGCGGTTGTAAAGTTAGTGGAATATGGCGAGATGTGGGAATAATAATGAGAGAAGTCAAAAGGAAAAGGGATTGGATGGTGAGGTCGAGCGGGCACAAAGTATGTGCAAGACAAGAGGAATGTAACTCGTTTCAAATGCCGACCCGCAGCCCAATACGCAAGCCCTGAAAGGTAGATTGCTCAG
Organism: Alloprevotella sp.; assembly: GCA_045124135.1. GTDB lineage: Bacteria > Bacteroidota > Bacteroidia > Bacteroidales > Bacteroidaceae > Alloprevotella. The sequence continues at coordinate 48,469 of JBGVLE010000071.1, read as the reverse complement.
TAATGGTTTTGTTTATGGTAGTTATTGAGCGGCTAAATAAGCCCTGAAAGGGCGTAACATAATAGCCCAAGTCGTCAGGCCTGGGTATTGAGATGTTACCTCTATTTTCCGGCCTGTAAGGTCGGCACACTAAGGGATTGAATAATGGTAATAACATATTGATAATTAGCCGCTTGTTTTTCCGACCTCACAGGCCGGAAATATAGTGTACATCGTTAAGCCCAGGCCTGACGGCCTGGGCTGATATGTTACGGCCCTTCAGGCCTTGCTTGGTCGCTCAATACTCACCATAAACAAAACCAGATTTGAGCACCTTATCCTTCAGGCCTTACTTAGTCGCCCAATATTTACAATAAACAAAATCAAAATTGAGCACATTATCCTTCAGGCCGTCCTTAGCCGCTCCAAATACACCAATAACCCCATCCAATTCCAAACGCCACTCACGTCCACAACTCCTTATATATATTATATTTGTCCCCACGCGGCGTTTTGTCTTTTGGATATCAGCAATGGAGCGGTAAATTTGAGGTGGGATGAAAGGGTGAGAAGACTGTGCGAGACTTATTCCGTTTAAATTGTTGAAATTTGGGCCGTTACGGGAAGTAACCCAGTTTTTCCTGTCCTTATGGCAGGAAATTCTGCGATACTTCCCGTGTTGCCGTGATGGTTTGAAGCCAGCATTTTGTCCCATTCGGATGATTTTCCCAAACCGTGGGACGGCGTTTGGGCCTATTTTACGTCTACAAAACCAACTTATCATATTGATTTACAAATAGATAAAAACATAAAAGAGTAACATTAAACGTCATATAACAAACTTCGGCATTTTTTATCCAATTAGCTGCTGTTTCACAAAAATCGCCAAAACCGCGTCACGCCCACGCCGGCATTTTGAACACGTCCCAAGACCTCGTCCCACCGTCACAAAACGGCCCCGAAACGGCCCCGAGCAAAAAAATCATAAAACAATTAAAAATAAATGCTTGCAGGGATTGCCGGGTGATAAAAATTCACTATTTTTGCACCCCGTAAGCGGAAAGCGTCTTGCTTAGGTCTTGACGGTCATATAAGATCCCACCCCAAGATTACGCAACAACAATTTCTGAAAGCCTCAAGAAGTGCGAGTCGGCCTTTCCCGCAAAACTCTCAAACACGTTAAAACATAACCGACAATAGCAATGTCTAAGATTTGTCAGATTACAGGGAAAAAAGCCATGGTCGGCAACAATGTTTCCCACTCGAAGCGCCGCACAAAGCGCACCTTCGACGTCAACCTCTTCAGCAAGAAATTCTACTACGTAGAGGAGGAGTGCTGGATTAGCCTCAAAATCAGTGCAGCCGGTCTGCGCATGATCAACAAGGTGGGCCTCGACGCCGCTATCAAAAACGCAGTGGCCAAAGGCTTTTGCGACTGGAAAGACATCAAAGTAATCGGCTAACGCATTAATACTGTAACCAACTATGGCAGGCAAAAAAGCTAAAGGAAATAGAGTGCAGGTCATCCTTGAATGCACCGAAATGAAGGAAAGCGGCCTTCCCGGAACGTCGCGTTACATCACGACCAAAAACCGCAAGAACACGCCCGAGCGCTTGGAGTTGAAAAAATACAACCCCATCCTCAAACGTATGACCATTCACAAAGAAATCAAGTAATTTAGGACATGGCAAAGAAAGCAGTCGCCACCCTTCAGGAAGGCAAAACAGACGGACGCGCCTACACCAAAGTTATCCGCATGGTGAAAAGCCCCAAAACCGGCGCTTATATTTTCGACGAACAGATGGTTCGCAACGAAGAGGTAAAAGACTTCTTCAAGAACTAATCCAAGCATCATTCATTGACCATACATACAGTCGGTCGGTCTGCACACAAAGCATGCCGACCGACTTTGTTTTAAGCCCCCACCCCATTCTCCCTCTCTTCACCTTTACCACATGACTCCCCAACACGACCCTATGGGCGCTGCCATTGCCGACTATCACAAAAACGGACGGGCCGACCGGCTGCGTGTGTTCTCGCCCGACTTCGACGAAGACGAAATGCCCGTCGACACGCTTTTTCGCCACTTCGAGGCCATGCCGCCGCTCGAGCAGGCAGCACTCGGCCACTGCCACGGCCGTGTGCTCGACATCGGTGCCGGAGCGGGTTGTCACTCGCTCGTCTTGCAAGAGCGCGGTCTCGACGTCACCGCCATAGACATCTCGCCGCTCTCGGTCAGAACCATGCAGGCCCGCGGCGTCTGCCACGCCATAGAGCAAGACTTCTGGACCATGGCAGGCCGCTTCGACACCCTGCTCATGCTCATGAACGGCATCGGCATTGTGGGCACCGTCAGTCGCCTGCCCCGGTTCTTCGCCCACATCAAGACCCTCCTCGCCCCCGGCGGCAGCCTCATCTTCGACTCCACCGACATCCGCTACCTCTTTGAAGACGAAGACGGCCACTTCGACGTGCCCACCGACCACTATTACGGCGAACTCACCTACCGCATGCAATACCGCCAAGTGAAAGGCCGCTCCTTCCCCTGGATCTACATCGACTTTGCCACCCTCGCAGCCGCCGCCCACTCTGCCGGTTTCTGCGCCACTCTCCTCGCCCAAGGCGACCACTTCGACTACCTGGCCAGACTGAACGTGGCAGAGTGACGACACATAGTCCTTATCCTAAAAAAGACGTTCAAAGGTAGACACGGGCTTCCTTTGAACGTCTTTTTTCACCCAATCCGGCCCAACCTCACCCGTCTCGGGGCCTTCACAATCTCCTCCACGCGTGACAGAGCGTGACCGAAACGTCCGGTCACAGCATCTGCCTGATTGCCGGCGTGTTATGGCCGCGTGATTGGGTGATTGGGGAAAAGGCGAACTTTAGGGTATGTACGCGCGCGTGAGAAGCATGAAACAGCGGCACCAAAAATCCAGCCGGACGGAGCACAGCGTCTATGTGTGGGCCATTGCCAATCGTGCCGCGTCAACCCACCCTGGTGCAGAGTCTGTGAGGTTAGTGCAGCGTCAGGAAAAGTCATCCAGACTATCCGTGCAGGGTTTCACCCTCCAACCCTACATCGCCAACGTCCTATCGTCAAACACCTTGCAGCCCCGAAATGTAGAGTTGCACAGTTTTCCGAAAGTTTTGAAAGGCGTAAGATCATGGTGGGAGCAAAACTCAATCACTTTCACACACCGACAACGGGAAAGGCAAAATGATATTTTGTGCTCATCAGCGAGATATTGGCTCTAAAGGATAGAAGTTTATAGAGCTGTGGGGCATATCTTTCAATTAAAAGCATTACTTTTGTTGATATTTAATCTCGCATTGAATGATGGCAAAAAAGACAAACATACCAGACATAAAACTCGTTGGTATTCCTGAAGAAATTGATGAGAAGAATGGCCTAAAGATATACGGCGAAACAAGTCGGGAAAGCCAAATGGCTGTGCTAAGCCATTATTTGCATAATAGCGAATATATTGGAGAAGAAAAAAGAAAAGAAGAAGTCATCTATGCCATACGTGAATTCTTAGAGCAGAAGAAAGCGACCCAAGAAGAAATCACAGATGATTTTATTTCCGAAGTTGCAGAAAGCCCAACGAAATACAATCTGTTTTCCGATTTTTTTCAGGTGCCGTTTCCTGCTCCGAAGGAGCCAAAATTCACTTTTATTGACCTATTCGCCGGAATGGGAGGCTTCCGTTTGGCTATGCAAGCCCAAGGCGGTAAGTGTGTGTTTTCTTCGGAATGGAACAAATATGCCCAAAAGACCTATTTTGCGAATTTCGGCGAGATGCCCTTTGGCGATATCACAAAAGAGATTACCAAGAGCTATATACCAAAAAGTTTTGATGTTCTTTGTGCAGGCTTTCCATGTCAGCCATTCTCCATTGCCGGCGTTTCCAAAAAGAAAAGCCTCGGACGGGAAACCGGCTTCAAGGACAAGACACAGGGCACACTATTTTTTGATGTGGCTGATATTATCAGCCGTCATCGTCCCAAGGCATTCTTTTTGGAGAATGTGAAAAATCTGATGTCGCACGACAAGGGTAATACGTTCAAAGTGATAAAAGGTACACTGGAAGAATTACGTTATTCTCTCCATTATCTTGTTATGGACGGCCAAACCTATGTGCCTCAACACCGAGAACGTATTATGATTGTTGGTTTTGACCGGGATATATTTGGGGGGGAAGAGGATTTTTCTTTTCCAGAACAAAAACGAGCAGAACGAAGTATTAAAGAAATACTTGATTCCAATATTGAGGACAAATATACATTAAGCGATAAGCTTTGGGGATATTTGCAGAACTACGCCGAGAAACATCGTGCCAAAGGCAATGGATTTGGGTATGGGATGGTAGATCTCAACGGGATTACCCGAACACTAAGTGCCCGCTATTATAAGGATGGTTCTGAAATTCTAGTGCCACAAGGTGATGGAAAAAATCCCCGAAAATTGTCACCTCGCGAATGTGCCCGGCTAATGGGATATCCGGATGAATACCAACTTAATCAGGTTTCTGACGTACAGGCCTACAGACAATGTGGCAATTCTGTTGTCGTGCCACTAATTACGGCTGTATCCGAGCAAATAATAAAAACACTGCAAACCTGTTGATTATTATGAGTGACATATTAAATAGTGCAATAATCAAGGTTCAGAATTCCAAGCACGCATTTTGCCGTTTTATAACAGCAAACGATACGGGGAGCAACGGATCTCATCAGGCAGGTTTCTACATTCCGAAATGTGCCGCAGCATTATTGTTTGATTCTCAAGGCATAAAAGGAGAGAATAAAGATAAGTCAGTGACAGTAAAATGGCAAGACGATTTCACCACAGAAAGTCGATTTATATATTACGGACAGGGGACAAGAAACGAATATCGAATTACACGTTTCGGCAAGAACTTTCCTTTCTTTGAGGAAGACAATGTAGGTGATTTACTTGTCATTGCACAATATAGCGAAACTGACTATTATGGCTTTGTCTTGCAAACAGACCAAGACATAGATAATTTTTTTGCTTATTTCAACCTCTCTCCGGAGATGACCAACCAATTAATTGATGTCACGCAAGCAAATACTCCAGAGAAACGATTGGAAGCAGACATTCAAAGTCTTGTTGCCTTATATACAACTTTCCCTGATACTAAACAGATGGCTGAGTTCGCCAGAACAATCTATAATAAAGCCCACAATATTACAGATACCAAAATATGCAATGCTCCCGACGCACAGTTACTAAAATGGATTGACACTGAATACTGTTTGTTTCGTTGTTTTGAGGAAAGACTTTATGAACCTGTTTATAGTAAGGCTTTCTCCAACTGCCAAGAATTAATCAATTTCTCGAACATTATCCTCAATCGTCGCAAATCACGTGCCGGGAAATCTTTGGAGCATCATCTTGCCAAGATTTTTACTGCTGCTTGCTTAGAATACGAGGAACAAGCTGTGACAGAAGACAACAAAAAGCCAGACTTCTTGTTTCCCAATGGAAAAGCCTATCATAATCTGTTGTTCCCTGCAGACAAGCTAGTATTCTTAGGAGCCAAAACTACTTGCAAAGACCGTTGGCGTCAAGTTCTGAATGAGGCAAATCGCATTGAAACCAAATATTTGTTCACCTTACAACAGGGAATATCAAAGTATCAATTGCGAGAGATGAAACATGAACATTTGAAGTTGGTTGTACCCGCACCCTATCGAAGCTCATTTGATAAAGAGTACCAAAATGAAATAGAAACTTTATCCTCATTTATAAATATAGTCAAAGCAAAACAGGAAGAGAGTAAAACTCATTACTCTCTATAATTGAAGCCATAAATACTCTTTTCCGAGACATCCAGGGACCTGCTTTTGCTTTTTCCTTCAGTTTTGCCTCAGTTTTGCCTCTCAGTTTTGCCTCAAGAACATTCCAAGATTTTATCCCCTGGTGTAGAGAGGTATCTGAGATAAATATCTTATCTTTGCTTGTCGGTGTGTGCACTGGCTTCAAGCCACGGACAAGGATACCGCCAACGCCCGGCATCAGCAGGGAAAGAGCATACACCACGAATATTTTTTCAATTAGAACAGTACGACAACAAAAAAATATCAGAACCACTAACACAATGAACTCCACCTCTTCACAAAAACATATCGGACTGACCACGGCACAGGTCGAGGAAAGCCGAAAAAAGCACGGCATCAACGTGCTGACGCCACCCAAAAGAGAGTCGGCCTGGCACAGGTATCTCAAAAAACTCTCAGACCCGCTCATTATCATTCTCCTCGTGGCCGGTCTGCTGTCTGTGGGCATCTCTTTTTACACTTATTTTGCCCCCGGCGAGGAGCAGGGCCAGATTTCTGCCTTCATCGAGCCGATGGGTATTTTCGTGGCCATCTTTCTGGCCACAGGTATGGCCTTTTATTTTGAAGAGAAAGCCAACAAGGAGTTTGACCTGCTCAACCAGGTTAACGACGACACGGCCGTACAGGTGTGGCGAGACGGCACACTGAAGGAAATCACGAAAAAAGAGGTGGTCGTGGGCGACATCGTCAGGCTCTCTACGGGCGACGAAATCCCATCGGACGGCGAACTGATTGAGGCGGTTTCGCTCCACGTGGACGAGTCGACGCTCACGGGCGAACCGATTTGTCAGAAGACTGTCAATCCCGAAGCGTTTGACCCCGAAGCCACCTTTCCGTCGAACCACGTGTTGCGCGGCACGAAGGTGATGGAGGGTCACGCCGTGTATCGAACCACCGCCGTGGGCGACCATACTGAAAACGGCAAAGTGTTTGTGGCCGCCCAGATTGACCAGAGCGTCAAGACGCCGCTCAACGAGCAGCTCGAGGGTCTGGCCGGCAAGATTTCGAAATACAGTTACCTCTTGGCCACGCTCATCGTAGTGGGCCGGTTGATGGTTTATTTCCATCAGGCCACGTTTGACTGGATTCACTTCCTGGCCGAATTGCTCCAGACGCTGATGGTGGCGGTGACGCTCATCGTGGTGGTTGTGCCCGAGGGTCTCCCGATGGCGGTGACGCTGAGTCTGGCCTACAGCATGCGCCGTATGCTCAAGACCAACAACCTGGTGAGAAAAATGCACGCCTGCGAAACAATGGGTGCCACAACCGTAATTTGTACGGACAAAACGGGTACGCTGACACAAAACCAGATGCGGGTGGGTCAAACGCATTTTGCCGGTATGCCGGGACAGGACCCCAAGAGTGAAGAGGGCCAGACGGCTCTCATCGTGGAGGGGCTCTGTGTGAACTCCACCGCCACACTCGATCTCTCTGACGCCTCGAGGCCAGGCGTGTTGGGCAACCCGACCGAAGGGGCCTTGATGTTGTGGCTCCATGGTCACGGCATCAACCACGAGGCGGTGAGATCCAATGCCCAAACGCTCATCGAAGTGCCTTTTACGACCGAACGGAAGTATATGGCTACGGTGGTGAAGTCCGCTGTGACGGGAGGTGTAACCCTCTATGTGAAAGGTGCACCCGAAATCGTGATGGGACTCTGCCGCAGCCATATGACCGACAAGGAGGTGGCCGACACGACAGAGCAGCTCACGGCCTATCAGCAGCAAGCCATGCGCACACTGGGTTTTGCCTATAAGACCTACGACTCGCCCGAAGAGGCTACGGCTGAACTACAGGACGGCCGTGTGGGATCAGATACGCTCCACTTCCTCGGGTTTGTGGCCATCGCCGACCCCGTGAGAGACGACGTGCCGGCAGCCGTGAAACGATGTATCGACGCAGGCATTGCCGTGAAAATCGTGACAGGCGACACCATCGCCACAGCCAGAGAAATTGGCCGGCAGATTGGCCTCTGGCAAGAGGGAGACGGAGAGAACAATATCATCACCGGTCCAGAATTTGCCGCCTTGAGCGACGAAGAGCTGGAGAGACGCATACTCGACCTCAAAATCATTGCCCGTGCCCGGCCCATGGACAAGAAACGCCTGGTGGAGACGCTGCAGAAGAAAGGCCAGGTGGTGGCCGTGACGGGCGACGGCACCAACGACGCTCCGGCGCTCAAGGCTGCCCACGTGGGGCTGTCGATGGGCGACGGCACCTCAGTGGCCAAAGAGGCCTCGGACATCACCATATTGGACAACTCGTTCTCGAGCATCGTCCGCGCCGTGATGTGGGGACGGTCGCTCTATCAAAACATACAGCGTTTCATCCTGTTCCAAATGACGGTGAATGTGGTGGCATGTCTCATCGTCTTGATTGGGGCTTTCGTGAGCACCCGCTCGCCCATTACCGTGACGCAGATGCTTTGGGTGAACCTCATTATGGATACTTTTGCCGCCATGGCTCTGGCCTCGCTGCCTCCCTCTGAGGCCGTCATGGCCGACAAGCCACGCAAGCGCACGGCTTTCATCATCAACAAACCTATGCGCTGGGGTATCGGCGTGACGGGAGTGGCCTTTACACTCCTGCTGTTTGGACTGCTGTGGCTTTTCGGCCAATATGAAGTGACATCGCTCACTGATTTCACACACGACGCAGCCGGAATGGATATGATACCATATGAGCAAAGTCTGTTTTTCACCATCTTCGTGATGTTGCAATTCTGGAATATGTTCAATGCCAAAGCCTATGCCACTGGCAGGTCGGCATTCCACTTCTCCGGATGCAAAGGTTTTGTGCTCATCGCCCTCTTCATCCTCGTGGGACAATGGGTCATCGTCACTTTCGGCGGTGCCATCTTCAACGTCAAGCCTCTGGCTGTCGCAGACTGGCTCATCATCATCGGCGGCACCTCGATGGTGCTATGGGTGGGCGAAGTTTACAGACTTCTCAAACGGAAGAGATAAAGAGCGTAAGAGACATGACGACTCTTCGACTTTTAGGCTCTTAGACCAATATCAATCATAACCTATGACTCCCGAACAAATCGAAAACAACAAGGCGAAGTTTATCGAACTTTGCCATGAATATATCCAACGTGACGGTGTGGACCGCCTGCTCAACTATCTGGAGCAGAAAACGGATTTCTACACCGCTCCCTCATCAGCCTCTTTCCACCTCAACGAAGAAGGCGGCCTGTGCAAACACTCCATCAACGTGTTTGAGGCGGCTATGGTGATCAAACAACACATCGTGGTACCGGCCATCAGCAACGCCGAAGCACCTTTTGCCGAAGCACCCACAGACGAGAGCATCGCCATTGCCACCCTGTTTCACGACCTCTGCAAAACCAAATTCTATCACAAGGCCGAACGATGGAAAAAAGACAGCACGGGCCGATGGGTGTCTTACCCTGGCTATGAAATCAAAGACGATTTTCCCTTCGGTCACGGCGAAAAGTCGTGTCTGATGTTGAACCAATTCATCTCGCTCCACGCCGACGAACTGCTTGCCATTCGCTGGCATATGGGGATGTTTGAAATGACCGAACAAGGCAGCGGCACCCGTATGGCCTACCGCCAGGCTATGGAGAAGAGTCCGCTGGTGGCCCTGCTGCAAACGGCCGACATGATTGCCGCCAACCTCAGAGAAAAAACCACTGTCTGGGAATAAAAAAGAATAAACTCACAAGATATGCACGGCACACGCTCATATTACACTCTGGCTCTCGGCCTCATCTTCACGTTGTGCGCCACAACCCTACAGGCACAGAGTGACGACGCCCTTTATGCCGGACTGGCCCGAGACTTCAAAGGTGAGCTTAAGGGGACAGGCGAAGTGGCTATAGCCAGAGAGCAATTGTGGGAAAAATGGACGGAAGCCATAAGCCGTCGCAAAAGTGCCTTGAAACTCGACCTCTGCACCTTCGACTCGCTCAAAGCCTACGTATTGCCACTGCCCGAGACGCTTGAGCCGCAGGCCAAGATGCCCTACCTATGGATAGACAAGGGCGGCACAAAGTCAGCCCCGCGAGGCAGTGTGCCCACATACATCTATCTGCACGGTTCGGGACCTAAAGACCACGAATGGAAGGCTTCGGTGGGTTGGGCCCATGCCTTTGAAGGAACGCCGAGCCGGTATTTCATCCCCCAAATCCCCAACGAAGGGAAATATTACCGCTGGTGGCAGAAGAGCAAACAATGGGCCTACAAGCAACTGTGGCGTGCCTTGGTCACTGACAGTCTGACCGACGCCGACCGTGTGATGCTCCTTGGCGTTTCGGAGGGTGGTTACGGCAGTCAGCGACTGGCCTCTTTCTATGCCGACTATCTGGCTGCTGCCGGACCCATGGCCGGAGGCGAACCGCTCATCAACGCGCCGGCTGAGAACCTGGGGCACGTGGCCTTCAGCCTGCTCACGGGTGAACACGACGCCATGTTTTGCCGCAACTATTTCACGGCACTCACCGGCCAGGCGCTCGACAGCCTCGCCACACAATATCCCGACGAATACGTTCACCGTGTGGAGTTTGTTCCCGGTGCCGGCCACGGGTTTGACTATCGCCCCACGGCCCCGTGGCTCTTCAAGCACAGGCGGCAGAGCCATCCGCGCCATTTCGTCTGGGAAGACTATGCCATGGACGGCTGCTTCAGAAGTGGCTTCTACAATCTGAAAATAGACCGCCGACCCGTTGAAAGCGACACCCTGCGCACCCGCTATGAGGTGGACATCACCACAGACGGCCTCATCGACATCACGATTTGCGGCGTGCATTATGAAGCATTGGAAAAAGAGCCACACTGGGGTATCCCCATCCGATACGACAAAACGACTTACCCCCTGAGCGGCGGACAAATCACCGTCTTTCTCGACGAAAATCTGGTTGACCTGAACAAGAAAGTGACTGTGCGGCTCAATGGCAAGCGGGTGTGGCGAGGCAGACTCCGCCTCCGGCGCGAACATCTCTTCGAGAGTCTCCGCACGTTTGAAGACCCCAAACGGCTCTATCCCGCCGCCGTGACCGTCAGCTACCAATGAGCAATCACTATCAAATCTACATATCATGAAAGGAATTGTCTTGGCCGGAGGCTCCGGCACACGCCTTTATCCCATCACCAAAGGCATCAGCAAACAGCTCATTCCCATTTTTGACAAACCGATGGTCTACTACCCCATCTCGGTGCTTATGTTGGCCGGCATCCGCGACATTCTCATCATATCCACCCCTCAAGACATCGGCGGCTTCAAGCGTCTGTTGGGCGACGGCAGCGACTATGGCGTGAATTTCTCTTATGCCGAACAACCATCGCCCGACGGTCTGGCCCAGGCCTTCATCATCGGCGAGGATTTTATCGGCAACGACAGCGTGTGTCTGGTCTTGGGCGACAACATTTTCCACGGCACAGGGATGCGACGGCTGTTCCACGAGGCTGTCCGTATGGCCGAAGAAGAAGCCAAAGCCACCGTTTTCGGCTATCGGGTGCACGACCCAGAGCGCTATGGCGTGGTGGAGTTTGACGAAGCCGGACATTGCATCAGCATCGAAGAAAAACCTGAACGGCCCAAATCCAACTATGCCGTGGTGGGCCTGTATTTCTATCCCAACAAAGTGGTCGAAGTGGCCAAGACCATCAAGCCCTCCAAGCGCGGCGAACTCGAAATCACCACGGTCAACCAGCGCTTCCTCAACGACGGCGAACTGATGGTGCAGACACTCGGCACGGGTTTTGCCTGGCTCGACACCGGCACCCACGACAGTCTGAGCGAAGCCTCCACCTTCATCGAAGTGCTCGAGAAGCGCACCGGTGTGAAGGTGGCCTGTCTCGAAGGCATTGCCCTCAAACAAGGCTGGATTTCGCCCGAGCGCCTCAAGAGCATTGCCCAGCCCATGATTAAAAACCAATATGGCCAATATCTCCTCAAGTTGGCCGAAGAACACCAATAACACCCGTTGACAGGAATACTTCACAAAGCCTGTACGCTATTGCTCCTTGTGTGCCTTGCCCATACCGGCATCCAGGCACAGACAGCCCCGGCAGAGTTGAAGGGGCTGTTTGAGCGTGTCTGTTCGCCCGACGACATCCACAGCGGCGACCTCTGTCTGGTCGTCGGGACGATTGTGCCTTTCGGCGAAAGCACCTACGCCAACCGCCGCCCCTATCTGCTCACAGCCAACGCCGACGGCAAATGGCTTGAGGCCGAAATGACTGAGGCCGACGTCGAAAACGGCACAACCATCACGTCTGCCAAAGAATACTGTGTTTGGCAAGTGGCCTATGGTGACAGCATGATTACGCTGAAAAACCTCGACACAGACCTTTGGCTGAGCCCCGGCAAAGCCTCGACGGGAGCCACCTCGCTCGTGGCCACGGCCCAAGAGCCTTTTGCCTGGCACATCACCGCAGCAGCCGAGGGACGTTGCTATATCCGGAACAAAGACAACGCCCGGTGGCTCGCACTCTATCGGGAGCAAACGCCACACTTCGGATGCTACAGCAATGTCACACCGACAGACTGCCACACACTCATTATATATAAATATCTGGGCGGTGAAAGCCATCAAGGCTCTGCACGGCTGCCCGAAGACGGTACAGACGTGGTCCTGGCCGACGGCATGTGGCTGATGGGCACTTCACTCGAGACTGTCAATGCGGCCGAAACACTGCTCTCAGACGGCACCACCGCACAGACTGAGACGCTCCGGCCGTGGCGGGTGCAACATCGCGCAGACTCTTGCTTTGTCTTGCAAAAGGCAGACGGCACCAGCCTCGACTATACCCTCCGGCACTCAGCCACCGAGTCTTTATGGCGCATAGCCCAAGGCAAAATCACCACCGTCGAGCCAGCGCCGCGAAGTCTCTCTTTCTCAACAGGCGGTGGGCTCACGCTCATCGATGCCGCAACCGCCGAGCACGCCCTGACGTTTGTCACGGCAGCCCCTCCAGCACAAGCGTCAACAGCCTCAGACGGCACAACCACCCTGAGCGGCGGATGGACGGCCAAGGCACTTGAACAGACCGACTGGAGCGCCACCACCACGCTCGACCTCACAGCCACGGCTATGCCTGTGCGCTCATTCACATTCGCCAATCGCCCCACCGACCGCCACACGTTTATCCTTGTCTCAGAGGCAGACGCAACCCGCATCCCCCAGTCATGGCCCTTTGTCGCTGCCGCCGACGGTGAACAGTTTCGCCTCCTCACCCCTTCGACTATACAAGACCGCCAAACATTCAGTCCACCGGTCGACATCAGCTACAAGGCCTCACAAGTGACTTACACCCGCCAAGCCTATGCCGACGGCGGATGGGAAACACTCTGTCTGCCCTTTGCCACATCCATCCCCGACAACTTTCGGGCACAAGCGCTGCAAGAGGCACAAGCCGACACACTCATCTTTACTCCCATCCAAAAAGTGCCGGCCCACACACCAATCATCCTCCGCTACGGCAACCCTTTTGAGGGAAAAATTACGCTCACACTCACAGCCACACACGACGGCACATTCAAAGCCCGGCAAACCGAGAGCGGCGACACACCATTGCGAGGCATCTACTCGCCATTCACCACCCAGTCGGCCGACGTCCAAACCTCCTACATGCTGTCGCCGACGGGTGCTGCTTTCGTCAAAGCCGCACAAGGGAGCCGGCTGGCACCTTTCAGAGCACACCTTGTCCGGACCGGGGCCGAGACGGCACTGAGGCACATTCGCCTTCAATAAAGCTATTCTTTTCATCCAACAATCATTTTCGTCATTATGAACATTGCTGTAGACTTCGACGGAACCATCGTCGAGCATCGCTATCCCGAAATAGGCAAAGAACTGCCTTTTGCCACTGCAACCCTGCGCAAACTCATTGAAGACGGCCACCGGCTCATCTTGTGGAGCGTGCGCGAAGGCGAACTCCTTGACCAGGCTGTGGAATGGTGCCGCAAACGCGGCGTCGTTTTTTATGCCGTCAACCGTGATTTCGACGAAGACACTCCCGAGCGCAACAGCAGCTACAGCCGCAAGCTCAAGGTCCAGATGTTCATCGACGACCGCAACGTGGGCGGCCTGCCAGACTGGGGAGCCATCTATCAAATCATCAGCAAACGGATTACATACGACGAATATCTTGCCCAACAAGACGACCAGCCCAAGAAGAAACGCCGCATTTGGCCGTTTTGAATTTCTTGTCTTGCACATTCCTTTTTGAAAAGACTAAAAAAAACTCATAGTCTTTTAGACCCTCAGACCCTCAGACTTTTAGACCATATCATGCAAAAAATCTTTTCGTCTGCACAGATACAGGCACTCGACGCCGCCACCATCAGCGAAGAAGGTATCACGTCGCTCGACCTTATGGAGCGTGCGGCACAAAAAGCCACCAACGCGCTTTTGCGGCTCTATCCTGAGGCCCGCCATTTCGCCATCTTTGCCGGTCCGGGCAAAAACGGTGGCGACGCGCTGGCTATGGCACGGCTCATTGCCGCCTCGAGAGCCGGAAGCCAGATCGAAGTGTGGCTCTTCAACATTTCGGGCCATCTGCACGCCGACTGTCAGGCCAACAACGGGCGGCTCGAGAACATCCAATCGGTGAAATGCCATGAAGTGACCGACCGTTTCGAACCGCCCACCCTTACCGCCGAGACCGTCGTGGTCGACGGCCTCTTCGGCATCGGGCTGAGCCGTCCTCTCTCGGGAGGTTTCGCTTCGCTCGCAGGTTTCATCAATGCCTCGCCGGCCCGGGTTGTTTCCATCGATATGCCCTCTGGCATTCCGGCAGACGAAGCCGCCTCTGCCGACCACCTGCTGAGCGTCAGAGCCCATCACACGCTCACCTTCCACGGCCTCAAGCGCACCATGATGTTGCCCGACCTGGCAGAGCGTTTCGGACAAATCGAAATCCTCGACATCGGTCTGTCGCAGGGCCGCTCAGAGTCGCTGACGGCAGAGTGGAACATCTTCTCGCCCTCAGACATTGCCCGGATGAGCGGCGTGCTCACACCGCGGCAGCCCAACAGCCATAAAGGCACCTACGGCCACGCGCTCATCATTGCCGGCAGCTATGGCATGGGCGGTGCCGCCACCTTGTCCGCACGGGCCTGTTTGCGCACGGGAGCCGGCAAAGTGAGTGTCCACACGCCGCTGATGAACAACGACCTCATACAGATTGCCGTGCCCGAAGCCACGCTCAGCCACGACCCCTCCGACACCGTCTTCACCGCCCCACCCGACCTTGCTCCCTATCAGGCCATAGCCGTAGGGCCCGGCATAGGCACATCACGCCCCACGGGCACAGCCCTCTTCAAGCTCCTCACCACGGCGACCCGTCCTATGGTGATAGACGCCGATGCGCTCAACCTCCTTTCGGCCCATCCGGCTTGGCTCGGACAGGTGCCCGAAGGCAGCATACTCACGCCACACCCCGGCGAAATGGCCCGTCTGGCACCCGGCGCCGCCAACTCGGGCAGCCTGCTTGAGGCAGCCATCCGTCTCGCCACCACCCACCATGTGTATGTTGTGCTCAAAGGCCATCACACCGCCGTCTGCACACCCGAAAGCCATGTTTGGTTCAATGCCACCGGCAATCCCGGTATGGCCACTGCCGGCAGTGGCGATGTGCTCACCGGGATCATCACCGGTCTGCTCGCCCAAGGCCACACGCCGCTCCACGCCGCCATGCTCGGTGTATGTCTCCACGGACTATCGGGCGACATCGCCGCCGAAGGCCTTGGACAAATGCCGCTCATCGCCTCCGACCTCATTGACCATCTGCCCCGGGCCTTCGGCCGCCTGGCTGCCGAAACGGCCCGGCCGTAAATTCTTCTTTTCATCCCCATCAGCATCCCCCTTTACTCACCCATTCCGACTCACCCGACCATGACCACCAATCGTCTCCTTTCCCTCGCACTGACTCTGATGAGTCTCGGCGCCGCCACCGCCCAGACCGAAGTGACCGACTACCAGCCCGGTGTCACTGCCGAAGGCATCACCTATTTCCTGCCCCAGACCGCCTTTGAAGTCACCGTGACGGCACGCCGCACCACCTACACCCCCGGCGAATATGCCGCCTATGCCCGCCGCTACCTGCGCCTCGAGGGCATAGCCCAGCAGAGCTACGACACCTGGACCGTCACCGATGTGCGCCTCACCCCCTTCGGCGTGGCCGACAAGCGCCGGGCCTACAGCATCAAGCTCAAGTCCAAGACCTCGGCACCGCTCGTATCGCTTGCCCCCGACGGCCGACTGCTCTCGGTGGGCGCTTCATCCACTACCAACGACATGCCGCGTGCCACCCACCACGTGCAGAAAGAAGCCGCGAAACACCTCAACGCCGCCGACTATAAGACAGAAGAAATCCTCTCTGCCGGCAGCCGCTCGAAGATGGCCGAGCTCACGGCGGCCGAAATCTACGACATCCGTGAAAACCGCTCTCTGCTCACCAAGGGACAGGCCGACTTTATGCCCAAAGACGGCGAACAGCTGCGCCTTATGCTCGCCCAGCTCGACGAGCGCGAAGAGGGGCTGCTAAGCCTTTTCAAAGGCACCACCGCCGTCGAAAACCACACCTTCACATTCACATTCATTCCCCGTGGGGCCGTGAGCGACACCATCCTCTTCCGTTTCTCGCGCCATCTGGGGCTTGTCGATGCCGACGACCTTGCCGGCGAGCCCTATCGGCTCAGCCTCACCGACCTGGGCAGTCTGCCCGACACCGCTCCGGCCGACCCCAAAGCCAAGAAAGAAGAGAACTCACTGCGCTATGTCGTGCCCGGCCGCGGCCGGCTGGTCATCAGCCACAGCGGCGAAACCCTCTCGAGTCAAGACGTGCCCATAGCCCAGTTCGGCCGCATCGAGCAACTCGGCGGCGACCTCTTCAACAAGCGCTACAACACCCGAGTCTATCTCTCGCCCGTCACCGGAGGCATCTCACGCATCGATGCCGACCAGCCCTAAAGGCGCTCCCTCACTCTCCACGAAGATGTTGCCTTTTACCCGGGGCACCGGGTCACAGGCTTCTAACCAAAAAAGAAAAGAGCCTTCCAGCTGGACTGAACCGTTCAGTCCTGCTCAATCACAGACCTCGCAAAAACGAAAAAGCCTGGACACGGGACCATACTCGTGTCCAGGCTTTTTTTCACTAGTCCATACGGCGCTCCGCCTCACTTCTTTTTGCCGAAAAGGCACCCGAGGACAGCCGAGCCGATTTTACGCTCCAGACCCTGCTTGGTGGTGGGGATGCCGGTTTTACGCGCAAACTTCTGTTTGGCCTGTGAGATGCCCAAGGCCCTTTTCCAAGAGAAAGACAATCCGGGTATTTTCATATCTGTATCTGTTTGGTTTATTTTGATTTATATCAAGACACTGCATTATCGCACGAAATATCTGCCTTATGCCACAGACAGGTCGGCCGGAGCGACACAACCGATGTGGTAGTGCCGGCTGATGTAGTCGAGCATCTTTTCCATCGTCGCACACACGGCCCCGTCCCATTCGCAATCGATTTCGGGATAGTGATAGACCATGCGGTATTCGTTGCAATGCCACGACAGCTATACGCCCCCTGGCAAATATACATAAATAATGTAAGAGGCGTTTTTGCCCGTGTTGTAATTGATGCCGTAGGTCCAGTCTGTCTGTTTGAGCCGGCGGTCCAAGGCCGCGAGCAACCGCTGCTTGCGCTCATAGATGACTTCTTTGTGATGGCTGCGCTGTTTGGCCGTGAGGTTGGCAAATTCCGTCTCGAGCAGGGCCAATACGATTTTATCTTCCGTCTTTTGGCTCTTGCGCACCAGGCGTATCATCTGTGCCACCACCCTGTGCAGCCCGATGCCGAAGGCTGCGTGGCGGAAGTGTTCGTGTTTTTGCACACTGATGATGTTTTGTCTGTGACTGTGGCGCGTTTTTTCTTTACATTGGGCAATGCAGCCTTGCAGTCTTTGCCTGAGCACGGGATTGTGTGTGGTTTGCTCCAGCCTCATCAGTTCAAACACGTCCGGTCCGAAAAATGAGAAGCAGTCGGCCTCCCTGAGGTTTTTCTTGTAGGTCTGCATCACGCGGTCGGCCGAGACTTCTCCGGCGAGATAGGCGTGACGAAGTATCTTGCCCACCCCTTTCAACATTTCATCAGTGACGGCGGGGCTTTCGGGCGCCGTGTGGTTCTCTTTCTCTTTCATATTTCCTCCGTTTTGATGGTTAATGTTCGGCTTCTCGCGACAACGTTGTCGGCTGGACCGACGGTTTCGGCGTCTTTTGGAGCGTTTGTCCCGACAAGTTGTCGTGGGCTGTAACCTTGTGTGGTCTTTATCCCTTGTCATGTCCGAAACTTAGCTCTACGGATGCATCTGGCCATAGTTTCACAACATTGTCGGGAAAACGGCTTCTTGCGAAATGGCTTTCCCGACAACATTGGCGGCAACTGTCGCCCACGGGCGGCAGAGCATTGACGGAAGTGTGGAAATTTGGAGAAACAGATTGTGTGGACGGGACGAAACGTCAGTCCCATTGATGGTCCAGGAAGTTTTGAGCTTCTTGGTATTGGTTGATTCGGATTTTGATGCGCTCAGGCCGGGCAGTAATGAGATATTTACCGTCGCGCAAATGCGGAATGAAGTCGTCAAAATTGGCCAACCCGACGAGGCTTTTCTTCATCTTGCTCTCTATGCGGCTACAAATGGGCGCCAGATTGTCGGGCAACGTGGCGTTTTGCCGACAATAGATTTTCTTGTATAGCGTGTCGATGTCTTTCTGGTATTTGGTATAAGACGTTGGCAGTCCGCCCAGACTATGATTGACGGTGAGGTGGACGATGAGTTTGTAGACGGCTGCCTCTTGCGGCGAGAGGACGAGATCGGGCAGGGAAATCTGCGGAAACTCAAAGACACTGTTGCAGGGATGCAAAACAATGTCGCTCACTTTGGGTTCGGCCTTGGCGAGGAAGTTGAACATTGATTTGTAGACACCGAAATACTTGAAACTATGCGGATGGCCCGACGGCGCGACGACCGGCATATACGAAACAATGGCCTTATAGTCGTCGAGAAACTTCGCCACCATCGTGTCTATCGGTTCGTCAATGGGCATACACACAAACTCGGTGTAGCACTCCACCGGCCCGCTCACCGAGCAATAGGACACCACCGACGTGCCGATGTTGATGAAGAGCGAAGGCTTGACGTTTTTCACCTCCTTCACATGGAGTTTCTCGGCCAGCACATAGTTGCAGAAAGTGACAGTGTCCATCATCAGCAGCCGGCTGTAAACCTCCCCGATGGAATGATTGCCCAGTTCCGGAGCCATATAGCAGATGTCCTCCTTGACGTAGCGTTCCGGCATCTTGCCAAACTCGTCGATGAGCGAGGGGATGTAGATGAAGTCAAAGCCTTGGGCACGCAGTTGCAACACGTTGAGCCGGAACGACCTTTGGATGTCGGCGTTGACCGCTTCGTCGCGTTTGCCTTCGACATAGATGACGTATTGACTCATCAGCGACGTGTCGCCCGTGGGGCAAGAGATGAGTTTGACGGGATGTTCGTGTGCTGCCACCCGTAGCTGTTTGCCGCATCCCTCAATGCCCAAGGCATACTTGAGTGCCAGCAGGAGCATGGCCTCACGCGGCACGCAGACGCCGTCGGCCAGTGCCATAGACTATATCTGAGCGAAATCTGCAATTTGTCGCCCGTAGAGAGCCGTGCCAAGTCGGTCACGGCGTCGGAGAAGCGCACGTGTCGGGCTTCGCTCAATATTTTGCGGTCGAGGCCGTATTGGTTCATAAACAGCCCCAACATCTCTATCTCAGACTCCTCGATAATGTTGTCTGCCTTGATCATGTCAGACACCACACGGGCTATGGCTATTTTTTCGCGCCGGCTGAACATAAGCTACAGGATTTAAGGATGAAACGTCCCCTTGGTTGTATTCCGACATCTTCACGGTGTCTTTGTCTAAGGCAAATATACATATTTTGTCTCTATGCCCTGCCGGCCGACGGCCGAAATCCTTCTGCCCGACAAGCCATCGCCGTCGCCGTCTGCCGTTTTGTCACATCAGACTCTGCCGTTTTGTCAGCACAAGGAAAGCGTGAGATGGCGTCTCCTGGCTGTTCATTTTGCGGGTCTTTGTGAGACGCAAAAAGAGGGTCGTTTAAGGTTTTCTTGGAAAACAGCAATGACCTGCTAAATTAAGCCAAACCACAAACGAAATAACAACAACAGATAATATACCTTTGATTTTCAATTTATTGAAGGCATATTTGTATCTTTTACCTTAAGTCTATGACTGTCAGGCGGCGGAATGGCAGCACAGGAATAAGGACGGCGAGCCTTGGAATAGGGACAGGATTTTCTGCCATAAGTACAGGCCGGTCCTGTCATAAGGCCCGTGCGACCGCTAAGCATATAAAAAGAGACCTCACGCGGAGGTCTCTCTTTTGCTTTGTTCAAAGTTCGCCATTTTTGCCGTGAAAGCAAAAGACAAAAAGGCGGCGTTTATTTGATGAGGTCGATGCTGCGTTTCACGAAGTTGCTCAGGGCTTCACCTCGCAACAGGCCGTTTTGCAGCAAGGCGAGGTCGATGAGTTGCGACACGACGGGCTGACCCTCGGCAAAGTCGGCAAACACCTTGTTGCGGCCGGACTGTTGGGCTTCGATGTCGGCATTGCACTGGCGGAGGTCTTCGCGTTCCTGTTCGGTGATTTCTTCGGCCTTGCGGTCTTTCTGGGTCTGCTCGATGGCGGCACGGCGCGCATTGAGTCCCTTGAGCTGGTCGTCGAAAGGCTTGAGGGCCTCAGCGGCACCGGCTTTGAAACCTTCGAGAAGCTTGGTCACTAGCGGGTGGTCGGCGTTGAGCACGAGGTTGTACATGTCGGGCATTTCGCCATAGAAGCTCATGCCGGCTTGCAGGCGGCTCATCTCTTTCATACGGCGCATATATTCACTCTGGGTGATGACCACGGGAGCCGAGTCGGCACCGAGACGCTCTGCTTCCACATGGAAGTTGGTCTTTTCCGCCTTGGGCAAACGGGCCGTAAAGATGGCCGAAAGGGCCTCACGGTCAGTCTCTTCGACAGGCTGGGTGGCGTCGTCCTTGCGTATGAGTCGGTCCACCACGTCGCCGTCTACGCGGCTGAAGGTAGATTTCTCCAACTTCTGCTCCAGCATGCCGACGAGCGGAGAGTCGAGCTGGCCGTCGAGCAGGAGGACGCTGTAGCCCTTGTCTTTGGCGGCCAGGATGTAACTGTATTGAGCCTCGACGTCGGAAGCGTAAAGGTAGACCACGTTGCCGTCTTTGTCGGTCTGGTTGGCCTTGATGAGGTCGCGATATTCGTCGTAGGTGAAATATTTACCGTCCACGTCTTTGAGCAGAGCGTATTTGGAGGCGCGGTCGTAGAAGTCGGGCTCAGAGAGCATGCCGTAGTGGATGAAGAGTTTGAGGTCGTCCCATTTGGCCTCAAAGTCCTGGCGGTCGGTCTTGAAGATGGACTGCAGGCGGTCGCTCACCTTCTTGGTGATATAGCCCGAAATCTTCTTGACGTTGGCGTCGCTCTGCAGGTAGCTGCGGCTGACATTGAGAGGAATGTCGGGCGAATCGATGACGCCGTGCAGGAGGGTGAGGAACTCAGGTACGATGTTTTCGACCTCGTCGGTGACGAACACCTGATTGCAATAGAGCTGGATTTTGTTGCGGTGGATTTCGATGTTGTTTTTGATGCGGGGGAAGTAGAGCACACCGGTGAGGTGGAAGGGATAGTCCACGTTGAGGTGTATCCAGAAGAGGGGCTCGTCGGCCATAGGATAGAGGTCGCGATAGAACTTCTTGTAGTCCTCGTCGGTGAGCGTGGAGGGCTGGCGTGTCCAGAGCGGATTGGTCTCGCCAATGATGTTGTCTTCGTCGGTCTCTTGCTGCTTGCCGTCTTTCCATTCGGTCTTTTTACCGAAGGCTATGGGCACGGGCAGGAAACGGCAGTATTTCTTGAGCAGGCTTTCGATTTTGGCGTTTTCAAGAAACTCCTTGCAGTCTTCGGCTATGTGGAGGACGATGTCGGTGCCTCGGTCGGCCTTGTCTATGTCTTCCATGTCGTAGGCCGGACTGCCGTCGCACGTCCAGCAGACGGCCGGGGCGTCGCTATAGCTGCGGGTGCGGATCTCCACTTTGTCGGCCACCATAAACGACGAGTAAAAGCCGAGACCGAAGTGGCCGATGATGGCATTGGCGTCGTCTTTGTATTTCTCAAGGAAGTCTGTGGCGCCCGAGAAGGCTATCTGGTTGATATACTTGTCGATTTCGTCGGCCGTCATACCGATGCCCCGGTCTGAGATGGTCAGCGTGCCGGCCTCCTTGTCGATGGCCACACGGATGGTGAGGTCGCCAAGCTCGCCCTTGAAGTCGCCCTTCATGGCATAGGTCTTGAGCTTCTGTGTGGCGTCTACGGCATTCGAGACTAGTTCGCGGAGAAAGATTTCGTGGTCGCTGTAGAGGAATTTCTTAATGACCGGAAAAATGTTTTCGGTCGTGATACCAATAGATCCTTTTGACATAATATCTGTATGTTTTATAGGTTTCGGAAATTTGCCTCTAACAAATGCAAAATGCGTGCCAAAGGTTGCCGGACACACGGTCGGACCTCACATAAGGCCACCGATGTTGCCCAATTGGCCGATTTTTAGTAATTTTGCGCGGCTTCAGAGATACGGTCTGAGGCCCGGAACAGCAAACAACACTCCTATTATATATGATATCAGTCACAAATCTGGCCATTCAGTTTGGCAAACGCATTCTCTATCAAGACGTCAACCTCAAGTTTACAAACGGCAACATCTATGGCATTATCGGTGCCAACGGCGCGGGTAAGTCCACCCTGCTCCGTGCCATCTCGGGCGACCTCGAACCCACCAAGGGCAGCATCGAAATGGGCCCGGGCGAGCGTCTGTCGGTGTTGAGCCAGGACCACTTCAAGTTTGACGACTGCACCGTACTCGACACCGTGCTTATGGGGCACACCGTGATGTGGCAACTCATGCAAGAGCGCAACGAACTCTATTCGAAAACAGAGTTCACCGACGAAGACGGCATCCGTGTGGCTGAACTGGAAGACAAATTTGCCAGCATCGGCGGCTACACGGCCGAAAACGAAGCCGCCACATTGCTGAGCGGTCTCGGCATCAAGGAAGCGCTCCACGGCAAACTCATGGGCGAACTCTCCGGTAAGCAGAAGGTGCGCGTCATGCTGGCACAGGCGCTCTTCGGTGAGCCCGACAACCTGCTGCTCGATGAGCCCACCAACGACCTTGACCTCGAGACCGTGGAATGGCTTGAAGAATATCTCGGCAACTTCGAGCACACGGTGCTCGTGGTGAGCCACGACCGCCACTTCCTCGACCAGGTCTGCACCCATACGGTCGACATCGACTTCGGCAAGGTGACGCTCTTCTCGGGCAACTACTCGTTCTGGTACCAGTCTTCACAACTCGCTCTGCGACAGGCTCAAAACCAACGCCAAAAGGCCGAAGAGAAACGCAAGGAACTTGAGGAGTTCATCCGTCGCTTCTCGGCCAACGTGGCCAAAAGCAAGCAGACCACCAGCCGCAAGAAGATGCTCGAAAAACTCAACGTTGAGGAAATCAAACCCTCCACGCGCAAATATCCCGGTATCATCTTCCAGATGGACCGCGAACCGGGCAACCAAATCCTTGAAGTGCACGACCTCAAGGCCGTGACCGAAGACGGCACCGTCTTGTTCGACAACCTCAACTTCACCGTCGAAAAAGACGAAAAGGTGGTCTTCCTCAGCCATGACCCGCGTGCCATGACGGCTCTCTTCGAAATCATCAACGGCAACGCACAGCCGGCCGCCGGACACTTCAAATGGGGCGTCACCATCACCACGGCCTACCTGCCCCTTGACAACACGGCCTTCTTCAACACCGACTACAATATGCTAGACTGGCTCAGCCAATACGGCGAGGGCAACGACGTCTATTTCAAGGCCTTCCTCGGCCGAATGCTCTTCAAAGAAGAAGACATCCTCAAGAAAGTGAGCGTGCTCTCGGGCGGCGAAAAGATGCGCTGTATGATTGCACGCATGCAACTGCGCAACGCCAACTGCCTCATACTCGACACGCCGACCAACCACCTCGACATGGAGAGCATTCAGGCTTTCAACAACAACCTCAAACTCTTCAAGGGCAACATCCTCTTCGCCAGTCACGACCATGAGTTTATCAACACCATTGCCAACCGCATCATCGAGCTCACTCCCCGCGGCACCATCGACAAACTCATGAACTACGAAGACTATATCCACGACGAGAAAATCAAGGCACTCAAGGCCGAACTTTACGGAGAGGCTTGATTGGCACGCAATTTGCAACAATCCTGCCGAAAACAAGCCTAACACTCTCAAGACATGACAAACGACAAAGAAAAAGAAATCCAAGAAAACATAAGCGAAGAGGCAGCCGCACAAGGCCAGACCCCGACGCCCGACACAGATACCGCCGACACTCAGGCTGCCGAAGAGGCTGAAACTCCCGCCGAACCGGAAGTTGAAAAAACCGACGCCGAGAAACTGGCTGAGGCCGAAGCCGAAATCGCTTCGCTCAAAGACCAACTGCTCCGTAAGGCTGCCGAGTTCGAGAACTTCCGCAAACGCACCATCAAGGAGAAAACCGAACTCATCCTCAACGGCGGACGCCGCGTGATTGAGGCTCTCCTGCCTGTGCTCGACGACCTCGAGCGCGCCCAAGACAATATGGGCAAGGCCACCGACGTGGAAGCTCTCAAGGAGGGCGTAGACCTCATTCTCTCCAAACTCGACAAGACGCTCAGCGGACAGGGACTTAAAAAGATTGACACCACCGACGCGCTCTTCGACACCGATTTCCACGAAGCCATCGCCATGGTGCCTGCCACCGACGAGAGCCAAAAGGGCAAAGTGATCGACTGCGTGCAGACGGGCTATATGCTCGGCGAGACCGTCATCCGCCACGCCAAGGTGGCTGTGGGACAATGACAGCCTTGACGACTGAAACGGCGACGCAAATCCGAAAGAAAGGAAAACATTATGGCTGAAGAAAAAGACTATTACAAGATACTCGGCGTGGAAAAGACGGCCTCGGCCGACGAAATCAAACGCGCCTACAAGAAGGTGGCCATCAAATACCACCCCGACCGCAACCCCGGCGACAAGGTGGCCGAAGAGAAATTCAAGGAGGCTGCCGAAGCCTATGAAGTACTGCGCGACCCCGAAAAACGCCAGCGCTACGACCAGTTTGGCGCAGCTGGCGTGAACGGTGCTGGCGGCTTTGGCGGCTTTGGTGCCGGAGGTATGGACATCAACGACATCTTCTCACACTTCGGCGACATCTTCGGCGGCATGAACTTCGGTTTCGGTGGCGGCGGCAGCCGTGGCGGCCGGCCCAAATTCCGCGGCGGCGACCTGCGCATGAAAATCCGCCTCAACCTCCAGGAGGTGGCGAGTGGCGTGACCAAGAAATTCAAAGTGCACAAAAACGTGACGTGCCCCGAGTGTCAAGGCTCTGGTTGCGAAAAAGGCCACGACCCCGAAACCTGCCCCAATTGTCACGGCGCAGGCTATGTGCTCCGCAGCCAGCGCAGCATGTTCGGTATGATGCAGAGCCAGGAACCCTGCCCCAACTGTCACGGCGAAGGCGTCATCGTGAAGCACAAATGCGCCCACTGTCACGGCGAAGGCGTCGTGGAGGGTGACGAAATTGTAGAAATCACCGTGCCTGCTGGCGTCGAAGACGGTATGGTGCTCAACGCCCACGGCAAAGGCCACGCCGCCCGTCGCGGCGGTGTGCCCGGCGACATTCAGGTGCTCATTGAAGAAGAGCCCAACAAAGACTTCATCCGCGATGGCAGTGACCTCATCTACAACCTGCTGCTCACGGTGCCTCAAGCCTGTCTGGGCGACTCCGTAGAGATACCCACCGTCGACGGCAAGGCACGCATAAAAATCACTCCCGGCACCCAGCCCGGCACGGCCCTGCGTCTGCGTGGCAAGGGTCTGCCAGATATCAACGGATATGGCAAAGGCGACATCGTGGTCAACATCAGCATCTACATCCCCGAGACGCTGAACAGCCAAGACCGCAAGACAATGGAACAACTCGCCAAAAGCGACCACATCCGTCCCGACGAGAAAGTCAAGGAAAGCATTTTCCGCAAATTCCGCAACTATTTCAGCTGACACTCCGTTAAAGGCATGCAGAAAAGGCCTTAAGAGCCGCAACAAATTTACCCGGGTCTAACGATCCGGGTTTATCAATTATTCCACCTGATGTGGTGGAAAATCCCCTATCCCAAAGGAATTATGCACGCCGCCCCACCGCCTCCACACATTCATTGACACCAAACACGCTTTGACACTTATGACCTATCCCGAAGCCATTCAATATCTCTACGACCTTGCGCCGATGTTCCAGCAGGTGGGCAGCAAGGGCTACAAGACCGGACTGGACAACACCCTGGCCCTCGACGCTCATTTCAGGCACCCACACCGCGCCTACCGCACCATTCACATCGCCGGCACCAACGGTAAGGGTTCGACCGCACACAGTCTGGCGGCCGTATTGCAACGGCTCGGCTTGAAAGTGGGGCTTTACACTTCGCCTCATCTGATAGACTTCAGGGAGCGCATCAGAGTGAACGGCGAAATGATACCTGCCGACTATGTGGCCAGATTTGTGGAGCACGAGCGCCACTATTTCGCTCCGCTCCAGCCCTCTTTTTTTGAAATCACCACAGCCCTCGCCTTCAAGTTCTTCGCCGATGCCGGCGTAGACGTCGCCGTAGTCGAGGTGGGACTGGGCGGACGCTTGGACTGCACCAACATCATCAAGCCTTGTCTGAGCATCGTCACCAACATCAGCCTTGACCACACCGCCCTGCTCGGCGACTCGCTCGAGGCCATAGCCCACGAAAAAGCCGGCATCTTCAAGAGCGGCATCCCTGCACTTGTCGGCGAAGCCACAGTCGAGACACGAAGGGTCTTCGAGCAGCAGGCTGCCACGGTGGGATGCCCACTCACTTTTGCCGAAGACCGGCCCGAAGTGTTGGGGCACCAGCCCACGACCGACGGACTCGTGGCCTACGACACACGCCACTATGACCGCCTCACGTCCGATCTTACCGGCGACTGTCAGCCCCACAATATGAACACCGTGCTCTATGCTCTGCAATTGCTTGAAGCAGAAGGGCTTTTTGCCGACCACGCCACTATGCAGCGAGCTGCTGCCGAGGCTTTGCCCCATGTGTGTGCACTCACGGGGCTTATGGGGCGCTGGCAGACGGTGAGGCAATCGCCGACCGTGGTCTGCGACACCGGACACAACCCCGGCGGCTGGGACTATCTGGGGTGCAGACTGAACAATCTGACGTGTGACAGACTGCACATCGTCTTTGGCATGGCGGCCGACAAAGACATTTCCACCGTACTCAGCGCCCTGCCTACCCGGGCCAACTATTATTTCACCCAAGCCTCCGTCCGTCGGGCTATGCCTGCTGATGAACTTCAGGCGCTTGCCTCCCGTTTTTCGCTTTCGGGCCAAGCCTATGCCGACGTCGCCGCTGCCTATGAGGCTGCTCTCGATGCCGCCGTGCCGGCCGACTTCATTTTTGTGGGCGGCAGCAGCTTTATCGTGGCCGACCTGCTGACCTATCTACAGCAACAGAAATAATCTGCGGCAGAGCGTTCACCGCAATCGGCTTTAGCCAAAGACATTCTCATCGTTTACAAACTGCATTTATCCCCAAAAGAGACTTCCCCCGACGCCGCACAAACGTACGGCACCGGGGGAAGTCTGTCGTTTCTTGTCTAAAGTAAAGGTCAAGCCTTAGGCGTGCGCTCGAGCGTGGTCAGGACAAAGCGCCAATAGCGCTCCACACTGGCAATGAGACAACGCTCGTTGGGGGTGTGGGGCGAGCGGATGGTGGGACCGAAGCTCACCATATCCATTTCGGGATAGAGCGCGCCGATGACGCCACATTCCAGACCGGCGTGAACCACCTGCACTTTATTGTCTACGCCGAAGAGTTCGCGATAGACGCCTTCCATCAGTTTGACAATCTCGCTCTGCGGATTGGGTTGCCAGGCGGGATAGTTGCCGTCGAACTCCACACGCATGCCGGCCATGGAGAAGGCGCTCTCAAGCGACTCTTCAAGACACTCACGCATAGAGTCGCGCGACGAACGCAACAGGGCCTTAAACATCACCTTGCCTTCGCCAATCTCAACGATGGCCAGATTGGACGAAGTCTCAACAATCTCGGGCACTTCGGGGATGAAACGGTACACTCCGTTGTGGCAGGCACAAAGGGCATTGACAAGGTTGTCGGCAATCTCTGCCGGCACCATCTTGGCCGGAAGCGCCACGTCGCTGACTTCAAGCGTGAGGTTGGGCTCAATGGCACCATACTCACCCACAAAGGTGGCACGCCATTCGTCTATCACTTCCTTGAAGGCAGCCACATTCTCAGCCGGGAGGGTCAAGACGACTTCGGCTTCGCGAGGAATGGCATTGCGCATATTGCCTCCCTTCCATGAGGCGAGGCAGGCTTCAAAGTTGGCCAGAGCGTCTTGAACGAGACGGGCCATGAGCTTGTTGGCATTGGCACGTCCCTTGTTGATTTCGAGACCGGAGTGTCCGCCGAACAGTTTGTGCAGCTTCACACACACGGCTGCGTCGGCGCCGTCAACGTCTTGTTCGCCATATTCGAGCGTGGCGGTGAGGTTGACTCCGCCAGCCGATCCGATGACCATCTCGCCGTCGGTTTCATTGTCGAGGTTGAGCAATATGCTGCCCTTGAGCGTGTCGGCCGTCATATGGTTCACACCATACATGGTGGTCTCTTCGTCGGCGGTGATGAAGCCCTCGAGCGGACCATGACGCAGCGTGTCATCTTCCATAATGGCCATAATCGTAGCCACAGCCATACCGTCGTCGGCGCCGAGGGTGGTGTTGTTGGCCCTGACCCATTCGCCGTCTATGCGGGTCTCGATGGGGTCGTTCTCAAAATCGTGGGGAGAGTCGGGTGTCTTTTGCGGCACCATATCCATATGGCCCTGGAGGGTGACAATCTTGCAGTCTTCCATTCCGGGCGAGGCCGGCTTATACATCAAGATGTTTCCGGCCTGGTCTTGATGGGCCTTTATGCCTTTCTCGGCTGCCCAGTCAAGGAGAAATTTCTGTACTTTCTCAAGATGACCCGACGGACGCGGCACTTGTGTGAGCAGATAAAAGTTGCGCCAGATGGCTTCCGGCTGAAGGTTTTTGATTTCACTCATGGTATTTGTCTTTTATATAAATGAATTCATTGTGGATTGGTTGCAGAAGGGGCGGTCGTCACGCGACGACGGCGCGTCAGGTCGTACCAGCCATAAAGGCCAAGCACCACGACCTCAAACGTCTGAATGGTGTGCACGATGAGGGCAAACATAATGGCCGGCTCTTCGGCTACGCCATAGAGCACCAACATGGTCTTGACGGCAAAATGCCACGGGCCGGCGCCGTTTGGCGTAGGCACGAGCACGGCGAAGGTGCCGATGCAGAAGATGAGGAAGGCCTGTGCCGGATTGATGGACGAAGTGAAGTCGAAACAGAAGAAGGCGATGTAGAAATGAAGGAAGTAGCAGCCCCATATGGCCAGCGACCAGAACAAGTAAAGCGGCAAGTTGTTCACGTCGCGCAATGAGATGATGCCGGCCCAGAAGTTGCGCAAAACGTCTTTTCCTTTCGAAAACAACTTAAACCGCCTCACCAGCAGCCAAAGCAAAACGACCACGGCCACTACACACACACCGGTGACGATATAGCCCGTGCCGGTGTAGCGGCTGAACGAGCTGCCGAAGTTGGCCCCTGTCTTTTTCAAGAACGTGAGAAAGTCGGTGAGCTGCAAGACAAAGGCAAGTGCGGTGAGCAACAAGATGACGAGGCAGTCAACCAGCCGCTCCGAAACCACCGTGCCCAGCCCCTTGGCAAAGGGCACGCCGTCGTAGCGCTTGAGTGTGCCGCAACGGGCTACTTCGCCAATGCGCGGCACCACGAGACTCGAAGCGTAAGAGAGATAGATGGCGTCTTCACACACACGGCGACGCACCGGCACACCGAGCGGACCAAGCGCCATCTTCCATCGCCAGGCACGAACCATTTGGGCCAAAAGGCCAAACACAAGCGAGAGGGCCATCCAGCCCCAGTCTAACGATGCCAGATAGCCGGAGAGGCGATGCCAATCCATGTCGTCATACATCCACCACAATATGCCGAGACCGAGAAGGAACGGCAGGCCGATGTTGAGCGTTTTTTTAATTACAGCAATCAAGGGAACGGGCAATTTGTCTTATAAATAAATATAGGCGTGTCGGCCAAGGCGGCGTGTGGCCATCAAGACACGGCCGAAGAGGCGGCGAAGTCAAAAAGAGGGGGCTATGCTTGGCCGCCTGCGACGTTTGCACTACCTTCGCAAGGGCAAAATTAAGCAACGTGGCTCAAAAAAACAATAAAACGATATGATAAAGCGTGTAAAACCCAAGAAGTTTTTAGGCCAACACTTCCTCAAAGACCTCCCCACGGCACAGGCCATTGCCGATACGGTCGACGCCTGTCCGGACACGCCGATACTCGAAGTCGGACCGGGTATGGGCGTGCTCACGCAGTTTTTGCTACACAAAGGGCGAGAAGTGAAAGTGGTCGAAATAGACTTCGAGAGTGTGCGCTATCTGCGCGAAACACATCCGGAGCTCGAAGAACAAATCATCGAGGACGACTTCTTGAAGATGCACCTTGAACACACGTTTGACGGCCGCCCTTTCACGCTTACGGGCAACTATCCCTATAACATCAGTAGCCAGATTTTCTTCAAAATGCTGGAAAACAAAGACCTCATACCGTGTTGCACGGGTATGATACAGAAGGAAGTGGCTGAGCGCCTGGCCGCTCCCCACGGGTCGAAGGCCTACGGCATTCTGAGCGTCATGGTGCAGCTGTGGTATGACGTGGACTATCTCTTCACCGTAGAGCCGGGCGTCTTCGACCCGCCTCCCAAAGTGCAGAGTGCCGTGGTGTGCCTGCGCCGCAACGGCCGCAACGACTGCGGCTGCAACGAGCGGCTGCTCCGCCGCGTGGTGAAGACCACTTTCGGCCAACGCCGCAAAATGCTGCGCGGGTCGCTCAAAGCCCTGCTTGGCCGGTTGGACGGCGAAAGCGGCCTTAGCCGCGACCACGCGGACTTTCTCTCCCAGCCCTTGCTCACACATCGTCCCGAACAGCTCAGCCTCGACGACTTCATCGGTCTGACCAACGCCATTGAGGCTGAGACGGGATTGGGCAATAATGAATAATCCGAATGCAATAATGTCACAATTCTGACATTTTATTATTATCTTCGCGGTGAATAATTACATTTTATCACCAAAGATGGCCCCGACGGCGTAGTCTAATGCCGTCGGGCGTGCTTTTAGCCGCCGTCTCCTTTTGTCTTCATTATGTTCACCTTTTTGATTGGCTTGGCCATTCTGGTGCTGAGCTATTTTGTCTATGGCAGGTTGGTGGAGCGCCTCTTTGGCCCCGACAACCGCCCCACCCCCGTACAGCTTCACGAAGACGGCGTGGACTTCATCCGTATGCCACGCTGGAAAATCTTCATGATACAGTTTCTCAACATTGCCGGCACCGGCCCCATTTTTGGCGCTATCATGGGTGCCAAGTTCGGCACGTCGTGTTTTTTGTGGATTGTTTTCGGTTGCATCTTCATCGGTGCTGTCCACGACTATCTGGCGGCCATGATTTCGCTTCGTCATAGCGGCGAGAGCCTGCCCGAACTTGTGGGGCGCTATCTCGGTGGCGGCACACGCCAGGTGATGCGCGTGTTCACGCTTGTGCTGCTCATCCTTGTCGGGGCTGTTTTCATTGACAGTCCGGCAGAAATTCTCGACCACCTCACCGGCGGCCGCCTCGGACTGATTGTATGGATGGCCATCATCTTCGGCTATTACCTTTGTGCAGCCGTATTGCCCATCGACAAAATCATAGGCAAGATTTATCCTCTTTTCGCTTTCGCCATCTTGTTTATGGCAGTGGGCATGCTCATTGCCTTCCTGTTTCATGCGCCCGGTGCTTGTCCCGAACTTTGGGACGGGCTGCAAAACAACCAGCCCAATCCCGCCTCCACGCCCATATTCCCCATGCTTTTCATCACGGTGGCCTGTGGTGCCATCTCAGGCTTCCACGCCACCCAAAGCCCCATAATGTGCCGCTGCATGCAGAGCGAGCGTCAGGGCCGCGGCATCTTTTTCGGTGCCATGATTACCGAGGGCATCGTGGCCTTGATCTGGGCAGCCGCAGCCTCTTGGCTTTTCCACACCCAGCCGGACCAGGCCGCTCAGACGGCGCCCAAAGTGGTCTTTTTCCTCTCGGGCGAATGGCTTGGCGGGGTGGGCGGCGCTTTGGCCATACTCGGCGTGGTGTTTGCCCCCATTTCGACCGGCGACACCGCTTTGCGCTCGGCCCGTCTCATCGTGGCCGACATCTTCAAAATAGACCAGTCGGCACTGGGCAAGCGACTGGGCGTGGCCATAGCCATTTTCGCCGTCACCTTCGGCGTATTGTTCATGCGCAGTGTATATGAAGACGGCTTTGATGCCCTTTGGCGCTACTTCGCCTGGGCCAACCAGACCCTGTCTGTCTTCACGCTGTGGGCCATCACGGTCTACCTGGCCGGCCGCAGCAAATGGTTTGTCGTCACCCTCTTGCCGGCGCTTTTCATGACCACCATCTGCACCACCTACATCTGCGTGGCGCCCGAGGGCTTTGGCCAGTCTCTCGCCGTCTCCACAGCAATTGGCTGCGGTCTGGCCACAGTCTCGCTCGTGTGGTTCATCGTGTGGTGGCGCCGCCAGATTTGTCACGATTAGTCACTTTGTCCCACCTCTGCAAGCAACCCGATTTTTTTCAGATTATAAATAATTGTGTCTTTGTCCTTTAGCAGGAAAAACGTCCTGCTTGGGGCAAACGGCTCTTGTAGGTTTCGGCTTTTTTAAGCAATTTTGCAATCCGTTCATCTTTATCGCGACGCAGCGCCCATACCTCCGGCAGCGCCGCCGAACGGTCTGCCAAGAGCGTCAAACCCTACTTGCAAAAACACATCAACACCTCAACGTTTTAATGGATAACACTGCCGCCGCCCAATGGGAGGCCTGTCTGCAACTCATCCGTACCCAACTGCCTGCCACGGAATACAACACCTGGTTTGAGCCTCTCGCTTTCGTCGGGTTCAAGTCGGGCCGCCTCACCGTGAGCGTGCCGACGAAATATGTGGGTGACTACATTCGCAAACATCATCGCGAACTGGTGAGTCGTGCATTGGCGCAGTGTTTCGATGCCGACACGCAGCTCATCTGGCGCAACGAAGAGGTGGTGGCCCAATGGCGCGAAGAGGAGAAACGCCGCCGGGAAGCCGACCACAGTCCGGCGCAAAAACAGGCTCCCCCGCTCGACTCCCGGCTCAACTCACGCTTCACCTTCGACACCTTCGTGGAGGGCCAAAGCAACAAGTTGGCGCGAGCCGTAGCCCTGTCGATTGCCGAGAAACCGGGACAGACCACCTTCAATCCCTTCTTCCTCTACGGTCCGTCGGGTGTGGGCAAGACCCACCTGGTCAACGCGCTTGGCATAAGGCTCAAAGAACTCTATCCGGAGAAGCGCGTGCTCTTTGTGTCGGCTCATCTTTTCAAGACACAATATACCGACTCCATCATCCATAACACGTCGAACGACTTCATCAATTTCTATCAGTCGATAGACGTGCTCATCATCGACGACATCCAGGAAATCACCACGGCCAAGACGCAGATGGCCTTTTTCCACATATTCAATCACCTCCAGCAGAACAAGCGGCAGATTGTCATCACTTGCGACCGTCCGCCGGTGCTTTTCGAAGGCATCGAGGAGCGCATGCTCACGCGTTTCAAATGGGGAATGGTGGCCGAACTTGAGAAGCCCGACACCCAACTGCGGCGCGACATCCTCACGGCCAAAATCCGACGCGACGGTCTCTCCTTCCCCGTAGAGGTGGTGGACTATATCGCCCAAAACGTGGATAGCAGTGTGCGCGAGTTGGAAGGTATCATCAACGGCATCATGGCCTACTCGGTAGTGGACGACTGTGACATTGACATCGACCTGGCCCGCCGCGTAGTGGCCCGTATTGTCAATCTCGAGCGCAAGGAACTCACCGCCGAAGGCATCCTCACGGCCGTGTGCCGCCACAGCGGAGTGAGCCGCCGCGACCTCTGTGCCAAAAGCCGCAAACAGGCCGTCGTGGCCGTGCGCCAGTTGGCCATGTATCTCTGCCACAAATACACCGGCCAGAGTTACGCACAGATTGGCCGCATCATCGGCGGACGCGACCACTCCACCGTGTTGCACGGCTGCAACCAGGTGGCCCGCCGCCTGCAGACCGACCGCGACTTCCGCCGCTCAATTGAGGAACTCGAAGCCGCCCTACGGAAATAATCCGGAAGCGACCGACTGCCACGCGACCGTTTTGTCTTTTTCCCTAAAAGCCAAACGGCGTATATTTGGAAAAGCATAGAAGAGACAGAGGCCCAGACGGCCTCTTTTTTTACTATCCGCGCCCCCACTGGCCTTATGCGAGAAAAATCTGTCCCTATTCCCGTCGGCACGGCGATAAGGACAGTTTTTCCGAAACCTGATTTTGGAGTAAGAAAAGCCTTTTTCAGACAAAATCCGAAGCCACCGGGCACAACGGATCATTATTCTGAAAAAAAATGACACCTGTTTTGTCACAGACCGGACCGGTTTTCGAACAAACGGCGACCCGCCCCGACCGTGGGCCATCAAGGCCAGTCCAGACGGAGAAAACCGCCACCGGCACCACAACCATGTGAGACTTCATTAAAAATGTAGAAAAACAACCGCTACGCCCGCACGCGCGTAGAAAAATATTGTTATCTTTGCGTTGTTACACGTGGGGCCGGCAGCCAAGGCAGACACCGCCTCACGACACACCTTCACACTAAACCGGATTACTCACCACGGGGCCGCCGCTCCACAAAGACGGCAGCCCAAGCAAAAGACAGAAAAACAGCCATGAAATTTGTCATCTCGAGCGCCGTGCTCTCTCAAAAACTCCAGGCCGTGGGCCGCGTCATCGCCTCAAAATCGAGCCTGCCCATCCTCGACTGTTTCCTCATTGACATCCGCGAAGGCAAAATCACCATCACCGCCTCCGACAACGAGACCACCATCACCTCATGGGCCGACCTCGCTGAATGTGACGCCGACTTCCGCTTTGCCATCAATGCCAAGACCATCCAGGATGCCATCAAGGAAATCTCAGACCAGCCCCTCGACATCTACGTCAACACCACGACCTTCGAGATGGTCATCGAATACCAAAACGGCAAGTTCAACCTCATGGCACAAACGGCCGCCGACTATCCCCAACAGCCTTCGCTCCCCGAAGATGCCACCTCCATCAACATTCCCACAGCCCGACTGCTCAGCGGACTGGGCCGTGCCATCTTCGCCACCGCCGACGACACCATACGTCCGGTGATGAACGGCGTCTTTTTCGATGCCAAGACCACCGGGCTTACCATCGTGGCCAGCGACGGCCACAAACTGGCCATGAGCACCCTGCCCGAAGCCACGGCCTCGACCGACGCGTCGTTTATCCTGCCCAAGAAGCCGGCCACACTCATCAAAAACATTCTGGCCAAAGAGGCTGAAGACACCGTCATCAAAATCTCTGAACAGAAGGCCGCACTCCATTCGGGCTCTTTCGTGCTCAACTTCCGCCTCATCGAAGGCAAATATCCCAACTATAACAGTGTCATCCCGCAAGACAATCCCAACCAGGCCACCATCAACCGTCCGGCCATGCTGAGCGCCTTGCGCCGCGTGCTCATCTGCTCGAGCGCCAGCAGCGCCCTGGTCAAACTGCAAATAGGCGGCAGCCGACTGCTCATCTCAAGCCAGGACATCGACTTCTCACGCTCGGCCGAAGAAGAGATGCTTTGCGACTACAACGGCAACCCCATATCAATCGGCTTCAAAGGCACTTTCCTGCTCGACCTCCTCAACAACCTCGAAAGCGAAGAGGTCACCATCAAACTGGCCGACGCCAGCCGCGCAGGAGTCATCGTGCCGGCACCGCAGAACGAGCAGGAGCAAGTGCTGATGTTGCTCATGCCGATGATGCTCAACGACTAAGCCTATACCACACCCGGCAGCAGCCACAACACAACGCCGCCACGGTGTAGCCCCCTACAGGCCGGATTGTCGGGCCACCACCAACCCGGGCCTGACAACCCGGGCTGTTTGTTTTAGGCCCATTCCTCCACGTTCATCCCCCTTTTCACACTTTCCAATGAAACTCAATCTCGTCCGCCCCATCATCTTCTTCGACATTGAGGCCACCGGACTCAATCCCGGCAAAGACCGCATCGTCGAGATGTCTTATATCAAAGTCTTCCCCGACAATCACGAAGAGAGCGACACCCTGCGCTTCAACCCCGAGATGCCCATCTCAGCCGAGGCCAGTGCCGTCAACGGCATCACCGACGCCGACGTGGCCGACTGCCCGACGTTCAAGGAACGCGCACACGACCTCAACCGCATCTTTGAAGGCTCAGACATCGCCGGCTTCAACTCCAACTATTTCGACATCCCCATGCTCGTCGAGGAATTCCTGCGGGCAGGCATCAACTTCGACCTTTCAGACCGCCGCTTCATCGACGTGCAGAACATCTACCACAAGATGGAGCCGCGCAACCTCGTGGCCGCCTATGCCTTCTATTGCCAGAAAGACCTCAAAGACGCGCACACGGCCATGGCCGACACTCGCGCCACCTACGAAGTGCTGCTCGGACAGCTCGACCGCTATGCCGACAAGCTCCAGAACGATGTGGCAGCCCTCTCGGCCTTTTCGTCACGCAACCGCAACGTCGACCTGGCCGGACGCATCGTGCTCAACGACAAGAACCAGCCGGTCTTCAACTTCGGGAAATACAAAGGACAGCCCGTGGCCCACATCTTCAAGACCTCACCCGGCTATTACGCCTGGCTCATGCAGGGCGACTTCCCGCAAAACACCAAACAGGCCTTCATCAAAATCAAACTCGAGTCAGAAAAACAATAAGCCGGCACACGGTCACAGAACTGCTTTTTCAAGCCTTATGACAGACATACACTCACCCCTCAAGGGCAAACATTTCGTGCTGGGCATCACCGGCAGCATCGCGGCCTACAAAGCCTGCACCCTCATCCGCCTGCTCTCGAAAGCCGGTGCCGAGGTACAAGTGGTCATCACGCCTGCCGGCAAAGAGTTCATCACGCCACTCACCCTCTCCACGCTCACACGCCGCCCCGTGGTGAGCGAGTTTTTTGACCGCCGCGACGGCTCATGGCACAGCCACGTAGACCTCGGCCTGTGGGCCGACGCCATGATCATCGCTCCGGCCACTGCGGCCACCATCGGAAAAATGGCCAACGGCATTGCCGACAACATGCTCCTCACCACCTATCTCTCCATAAAGGCTCCCACCTTCGTGGCGCCGGCCATGGACCTCGACATGTATGCCCACCCGGCCACACAGGCCAACCTCGAAACGCTGCGCAGCCGCGGCGTGGCCATCATTGAAGCCGGCAGCGGCGAACTGGCCAGCGGACTCGTGGGCAAAGGCCGTATGGAAGAGCCCGAACGCATCTTCAGTTATCTCGAAAACCATTTTGCCACCGGCCAGAGGCTTGCCGGCAAGCGCATACTCATCACTGCCGGTCCCACAAGAGAGCGCATCGATCCCGTGAGATACATCGGCAATTTCTCGACCGGCAAAATGGGCTTCGCCCTTGCAGAGGCTTGTGCCGAAGCAGGAGCCGAGGTGGAGCTGGTAGCCGGTCCGGTGAGCCTGACCACAAATTCGCCGCTCATCCACCGCACCGACGTGGAGAGTGCCGCCGAGATGTATGAAGCCGCCGCCGCGAAATTTGCCCACTGCGACGCGGCCATTCTCTGTGCCGCCGTGGCCGACTTCACCCCTGCCGTCAAGGCCGACCAGAAACTCAAGCGCGAAGCCGACGGTCTCACCCTCCAACTCCAACCCACCACCGACATTGCCGCCTCGCTCGGACAAGCCAAACGGCACGGACAGAAACTCGTGGGGTTTGCCTTGGAGACCAACGACGAACTGGACCACGCACGTGCAAAACTCAAGAAGAAAA
This sequence comes from Alloprevotella sp., assembly GCA_045124135.1. Taxonomy (GTDB): domain Bacteria; phylum Bacteroidota; class Bacteroidia; order Bacteroidales; family Bacteroidaceae; genus Alloprevotella. The sequence goes on along the minus strand of JBGVLE010000071.1, from coordinate 10,374 downwards.
ACCTCGACTTCATCGTGCTCAACTCGCTCCGCGACAAAGGGGCCGGCTTTGCCTTCGACACCAACAAAATCACCATCCTCTCGGCCGACGACTGCGTGGAGTTCCCGCTCAAACCCAAGACAGACGTAGCACGAGACATCACCGACCGCCTATGCGCACTCTTCGACTGACCCTATGGCTGGCCCTCGCCCTGGCCTTTATGCCGCTACACCTTGCAGCGCAGGAACTCGACGCCCGAGTGGCGGTTAACCACCAACAGATACAGGGCAGCAGCACGGGCGTGTTTGACAATCTGCAGAAACTCCTCACCGAGTTGCTCAACGAGCGACAATGGACCAACCTGCAATATGCCCGACACGAACGCATCGCCTGCAACTTCAACATCACCGTGTCGAAATATGACGAAGGCCAGAACCTGATGGAATGCAAACTGGTGGTGCAAAGCACACGTCCCGTCTACAACTCCAACTACACCACCACGGTGTTTTCCACACAAGACGCCGACTTCAATTTCAACTTCTCAGAGTTTGACAAGCTGGAGTTCCGCGCCGATGTCATAGACAACGACCTCACTGCACTCATGGCCTTCTATGCCTACCTTATCATCGGCCTCGACATGGATACGATGGCACCGCTCGGCGGCACGGAAGCACTCACCATGGCGCAGACCATTGCCAACAACGCCCAGAGTCTGACCACCTCGGCCAAAGGCTGGAAACCTTTTGACAACGAGAAAAACCGCTACGCCCTCATCAACGGCTATCTCGAAAGCGCCTTCGAGCCTTTCAGACAAATGCAATACAAATACTACCGCGAGGGCATGGACACTATGGCCGAGAACGCCGAACGTGGACGAGCTGCCATCACCGAAGCCATAGACCTGCTCGCACTGGCACGCACCAACAAACCAATGAGTGCCTGGCCCATGCTCTTCTCTGAGTTCAAACGCGACGAACTCGTCGGTATCTACCAAGGCAAAGGCACAGACGCCGACAAGGAAAAAGTGAGCAACACCTTCGTGCGTATCAATCCGTCGCAAAACACCTATTGGAGGAAAATCAGACAATAATGCCCCTACCGGTGGCCACCACGCCGGCCTTCTGCAAAGACTTATGCTCAAAAATCTGCAAATCGCCCACTACGCGCTCATCGACACACTCGACGTCGACTTCAACACAGGTTTCTCGGTAATCACCGGCGAGACCGGTGCCGGCAAAAGCATCATTCTCGGTGCCCTCGGCCTGCTTATGGGCAACCGGGCCGATGCCAAGGCCATTAAAGCCGGCGAAAAGAAATGTAGCGTCGAGGCCGTCTTTGATATTGAAAATCTCCATCTTGAGGCGTTCTTCGAGGAGAATGACCTGGACTACGACGCACAAGACTGCATCGTGCGACGCGAAGTCTCGGCCAACGGCAAAAGCCGGGCATTCATCAACGACCAGCCCGTATCGCTCGCCACACTCAAAGCCTTCAGCACCAAAGCGATAGACATCCACTCACAGCACCAGAATTTGCTGATGGGACGCGAACACTTCCTGCTCGACGTGATTGACGGCGTGGCCAAAAACAAAAAAACGAAAGAAGCTTACACCGCGGCCTACGGCAAATGGAAAGAGGCGGTCAAGGCGCTCGAAACACTGAAAAACAAACAAGACGGCGAACAGAAAGATTTTCTTGCCTTCAAGCTGGCCGAACTCGAAGAGGCCAATCTCGAAGAAGACGAAGAGGAGGCGCTGGAAGCCGAAAGCCGACTGCTCGAACACGCCGAAGAGATCAAGGCTGCCCTCTATGAGGCTGCCTCACTCATCCAGACGGCCGAGCGTAGTGTCACAGACCAATTGAGACAGAGCGGCAATGCACTCGCAGCCGTGGCACAGTCTTACGAAAAAGCCGACGCTCTCGTCGAACGCATCGAGTCGGCCAGGATTGACCTTGCCGACGTGGCCGAAGAGTTGCAGAAAGACCTGGGACGCATCGACTTCGACCCCGCACGACTCGACTTCGTCACCAGTCGCCTCAACACCTTGTATGCTTTGGAAAAGAAACACCACGCCGCCTCGGTGGCCGAACTCATCGCCTTGCGCGACAACCTGCGCGACGAACTCCGCACGCTCGACAACTTCGAGACCGTGCTGGAAGAAAAGACGGCCGAAGTGGAAGCCTTGAAAACCAAACTCCAAAAGGCTTGCGCCGCACTGACCGCCACGCGCACCAAAGCGGCCGCCAAACTGACCGAAGCCTTGGCAACCACACTCCGGCAACTCGGCATGCCCAACGTCAGCCTCGACTTGCCGCTCACAGCCAAAGCTTCTCCCGACGCTTCAGGTGGCGACGCCGCGCAACTGCGCTTCAGTGCCAACAAGAACGTCCCGTTGCAGGATGTCTCCGAGATAGCCTCGGGAGGCGAAATTGCCCGGCTGATGCTCGCGCTCAAGGCATTCGTGGCCCAAGACGGCCATCTGCCCACGCTTATCTTTGACGAAATAGACACCGGCGTCTCTGGCGCCATGGCCGAAAAGATGGCTTGTGTGATGCAAGAGATGGGCCGCCACAGCCAGGTGATTTGCATCACCCACCTGCCCCAGATTGCGGCACGCGGTCAAGCACACTACCGCGTCTATAAAGCCGAAAGCGACGAAGGCACGACGAGCCATCTCGTCGCACTCACCGACCGGCAACGCGTCGAAGAGATTGCCCATATGCTCAGCGGCACCGACGTGACACAGGCCGCCATTGACAACGCCAAGTCGTTGCTCCAAGCCGCCACGTCATAACCCCAAAAAACGTATCATCCATTCCTTATATATATTATATGTATTCCACAAAACGCTTCATCACTTTGGCCATTAGCTTCATAGCTCTCACCGTCGTGGCCAATGCACAAGTCACCATCAAAGACGCCTGGAAGGCCATCGTCAAGGTGGTCACCTACGACGACGCCCATCAGCCGCTCCATGAGGGTACCGGCACTTTCATCGACGACAAAGGCACCTGTGTGGCGCCATGGTCAGTGCTTAAAGGTGCCTCAAGTGCCATAGTCACCGACAGTAAGGGAAAAAACTGGGAGGTGCAACGCATCGCCGGCGGCAATAGCAATTACGACTTGGTGAAATTCACCACCAACGCCAACAAGGTGCCGGGCTATATGACTACGGCCGCAGAGGCCACCCTGCCGGGCCAGACACTCCAGCTCCGTCACTACACCACCAACAAAAAAGCCACAGGGCTCGATGTGGTGGTCACCAAAACCGACGAGTATGAAAGCTATCTCTATTTGCATCTGGCCATAGCCAACGACTCTGCCCGCGTCGGACTTCCCCTCATCAACCAAGACGGCGCCCTGGCCGGCTTCACCCAAAGAGGTTATGGTGCAAAAGACACAACCATCTGTGCCATCGACGCCCGCTTCATCAACAAACTCAACATGTCGCCGCTCGGTGCGCTCACCAGCGACATGAGTGACATCCATATCGCCAAAGCCATTCCGGCTAACGAAAGCGACGCACTCAACTATCTCAATATGATTGCCACAGCCGACAGTGCCACCGTCATCACGGCTGTGAACGATTTCATTGCGGCCCATCCCGACAATGCCGAGGGCTACGTCATCAGAGCGCGTAAACTGACTGACTTAAGGCATTTTGCTGAAGCCGACAAGGATTTTGCCACCGCTTTGGCCAAGGCCGCAGGTGATGCCTCTACAATGACTGTCGACGAGGTGCACAACGCGCTGAGCAGTGCGATTTTCCAGAAATCTGTCTATGCGGCCTATGTGCCCTACGAGCCTTGGACGCTCGACCGCGCCGCTGCAGAGGCCGCTGCGGCCTATGCCATCAAGGCTGCTCCGTTTTATATGTTGCAGATTGGTCGTTGCCGTTTTGCCAACAAGCAATACGACGAGGCCTACAAGGCTTTTATGCAAATCACCAAACCGGCTGCCGACACCGCCACCGCCGGCGACTGGTCTGACATTGCCCGCGCCGAATGCTGGTTTTATGCCGCACGTGCTCTGGAGCAGGCTGGTGGCGACAGTCTGCAAGTCATTGCCCATATAGACAGTTGCCTCGAAGTCTGCCCTAAACCGCTCAACGCGTCAACGGCCCAGTATGTGCTCGAGCGTGCTCATCGTCTGCAAGCTGCCGGTCTTTATCGACAGTCGGCCCTTGACTACATCCAGTATGAAGCGCTTGTGGGTACGCGCAACCTGCAGCCGCAATTCTTCTACATCAGAGAGCAGGTGGAGCTTGAGGCCAAAATGTATCAGCAAGCCCTCGACGACATCCGCACCGCCATTGCCCGTGCGCCCAAAGTGTCGCTCTTCCGTGTGGAAGAGGCCTATGTGTTGTTGCGCACAGGTCAGAACCAGGAGTGCGTCAAGGCCTGCGAAGCACTTCTGAAAGAAGACGACCAGAATATGGCAGCCTATCGCTTGATGGGCCTTGCCTATATCAATATGAACCAGAAAGCCAAAGGCTCAGCCTGTCTCAAGAAAGCAGAAGAACTGGGCGACGCCACGGCTGCGGCATATCTCGAGCGCTATCAATAATCCCAAGTTTTTCCAGATGACGGACATCATCAGACTGGCACGGCCCTGTGTGGCGCGACGGCTGAAACATGACGAGGCACATAGCGAAACCACCACCAAACCGCAAAACTGCATTTGTCTGGACGGTGGCATCAATCCGTTCAACTCGCCTTATAACCTCTTGCCCACAGCTGCCGACATTGCCGATACCGAGACCCAAGCCGCCAAGGCATTGGGCATCAATCCGGACTATCTCTGCCTGACCTGTGGCGGTGAAGCGGGGTTCGACCTGCTTCTGCGCACCTTCTGCAACCCTTCGCGCGACAACATCATCGTGGCGGCGCAGTCTGCCGAACGCTATCGTCACTGTGCAGACATCAACGACGTGGAGGTGAGAGAGGTTTCGCTCGGAGAAGATTTAAAGCCGGACTTTCACGCCTTCAGCCGGAGCATCGGGCCACACACCAAACTCATCGTCGCAGGCGCTCCGGCCTTTCCCGTAGGCACGATGCCGTCGGTCGACTTCATCCGCCAAACGGCAGAAGCCTTTGAGGGACTCACCGTATTGGACACCACGTTTGCCTCACTAAAAGACCAGACCGAACTCACCCGGCTCATCTCGACACTGCCGCGCTTGGTTGTGATGGGAAGTTTTGCCAGCAATCTGGCCTCGGCCGGTCTGCAACTTCACTACATCATCGGCCGTCGTGAGGTGGTGGACTGCCTGCGCGTGGTGACACCGGCCCACCATTTGGCCAAGCCTGTGATGGACGAGGCCAAGCGCATCTTGACCGCTCACCGTTTTGATGCCGACAAGTGGCAAACGTGGATCTCCGGGGAAAAGTTCAAAGTGATGTCGGCAATAGCCAATCTGCCTTATTGCAAGACAGTGGTACCCTCGAGTGCCAATTTCTTCATGGTGCGCCTGAACAAAGTAGACGCTCTCCTTGAATTCCTTCAAACCGAAGGCATCATCGTGAAAGACTGCCGCCATCTGCCTCTTTGCAGTGACTGCATCGCCTTGACGATTGGCCGCAAAGAAGAAAACAACCGACTGCTGAGCGCTTTACGCCGCTTCGCTTAAACCATCAGCATAAACCTAAAAATGCACCCACCTGTTTCACGTCACCTCATATGGCCGGGCCGTCTGCTGGCTGTGCTCTGCGTCTTGTTGGTCTTACCGACAAGTTGCGAGAAATCTTTGCTGCTCGAAGACGAGAGCAATGAAGAAGGCACCAACAATGGCGGGAGCGAAACGCCTGAGGAGATAAGCGACACACTCACGGTTGCCGAATTTCGTCAAATAGAACCGGGAAGTGTGGTCGTGGTCAAGGGCTACATCGTGGGCTATCTCTCCTCCACAAGCTTTAACGGAGCAGTCTTTGGCCTACCGACCGAAACGGCCAACACCAATTTCATCATGGCCGACCTTATGGACGAGATCAATCCGGACAAGTGCATTGCCGTGAAACTCAATGCCGGCGAAGAGCGCGATGCGCTCAATCTGCTCGACCACCCGGAATACCTTCATGAATACGTAGCTGTGAGAGGCTTAAGCACGACCTATTTCCGACGAAACGGCATCACGGAAATCCTGGATATGGAAAGTATCGAGGCACCGCAAAGTTACACCGTTCCTACCCCTACGCTTCAACACGAGCCCTGCCTGATTGTTGACGGCAGATAACTTAACGAAAAGAACGCCGGTCATTAGGATGCCTTTTGCCTAATGACCGGTTTTGTTTGGTCAAGCTCTGGGCGCATAAGTCTGTATCCCATCAAACGCTGCTCACTCCTAAATCTTGCAGTACTTTCTCCCCCCAAATTTCTTCCTTTTTCCCAATCACACAATCACAGGCCTGCAAAGTCTTGACTTTAAGCCGATTGCTGTGACTGAACGCTCCAGTCACCTCAATCACGCCTCCGGCGGATCTTCCAACAAAAAAACCGCCCGGCAATGTCTTTGCCGAGCGGTGAAGTAGCGCCTACGGGAATCGAACCCGTATACCATGCGTGAGAGGCATGTATCCTAACCATTAGATGAAAGCGCCATAATGTGCGGAAGCTGGGGGATTCGAACCCCCGGTACGGTAAACCCGTACGTCAGTTTAGCAAACTGGTGGTTTCAGCCACTCACCCAAACTTCCTTGCAATTATCCAAGGCCTTTGCCTTATTGCGTGTGCAAAGTTAGCGTTTTTTTCTAAGACTCCAAATATTTGGCGCGTTTTTTCTTTTTGGGCCGGCTGATTTTGGTTGGAGAAAAGGATTTTTTGTGAGGCTTTGGCAAACCCTTCCAGCAAAAAAGAGGATGCCCCGCTTGAGGCATCCTCTTTTTGATTAATGTATGATGGGTGATTACTTCTTGTTCAGAGCAAGGTCTACGTTGACGGCGCAAGCCACAGAGCAACCTACCATCGGGTTGTTACCGATACCGAGGAAGCCCATCATTTCAACGTGGGCGGGCACTGAAGAAGAACCGGCGAACTGGGCGTCTGAGTGCATACGGCCGAGGGTGTCGGTCATACCGTAAGAGGCGGGACCGGCGGCCATATTGTCGGGGTGGAGCGTACGACCGGTACCACCACCAGAAGCTACGCTGAAGTAAGCCTTTCCGGCAAGCACGCGCTCTTTCTTGTAGGTACCGGCTACGGGGTGCTGGAAGCGTGTGGGGTTGGTTGAGTTACCGGTGATAGACACGTCGACGTCTTCTTTCCACATGATGGCTACGCCTTCGCGTACGTCGTCGGCACCGTAGCAGTTTACTGCAGCACGAGGACCGTTGCTGTAGGCGGTTTCCTTAACCACCTTGAGTTCGCCCGTGTAGTAGTCGAATTTGGTCTGCACATAGGTGAAGCCGTTGATGCGGCTAATGATCATGGCTGCGTCTTTGCCAAGACCGTTGAGGATGCAGCGGAGAGGTTTGTCGGCGGGGCGAGACTTGTTGGCCATCTGTGCAATCTTGATGGCGCCTTCGGCAGCTGCGAAGCTCTCGTGACCGGCCAGGAAAGCGAAGCACTTGGTTTCGGGAGAGAGCAGACGGGCAGCGAGTTTGCCGTGGCCGATACCCACCTTACGGTCGTCGGCTACAGAGCCGGGGATGCAGAAAGCCTGAAGGCCTTCGCCGATGTATTCGGCAGCCTGTACGGCGTCTTTGGCCTTTTCTTTGAGTGCGATGGCGGTACCAACAACGTAGGCCCATTTTGCATTTTCAAAGCAAATCATCTGCGTTTCTTCGCAGGTCTGATAGGGGTCGAGGCCGGCGGCTTCGCAAATCTGGTTGGCTTCTTCGATAGAAGCGATGCCGTGAGCGTTAAGACAAGCGAGAATCTGCTTGATACGACGGTCTTGTGATTCAAATTTTACTTCTCTAATCATAGTTGCAGTCCTCCTTTATTAGTCTTTACGTGGGTCAATTGATTTAACGGCACCATCTTCTTCTTTGGTACGGCCGTAGGTACCGGTCACGCTCTTGAGGGCTTCGTCTGCGGGCACGCCTTTCTTGATGGCATCCATAAATTTGCCCATGTGAACAAACTCGTAGCCGCAAACTTGGTCGTCTTTGTCGAGGAACATCTTGGTGATGTAGCCTTCGGTGAGCTGGAGGTAGCGGCTACCTTTGAGCTTGGTGCCGTAGAGTGTACCCATCTGGCTGACAAGGCCTTTGCCGAGGTCTTCGAGGCCGGCGCCGATTACGAGACCACCTTCAGAGAAGGCGCTCTGTGTGCGGCCGTAAACGATTTGGAGGAACAGCTCGCGCATGGCGGTGTTGATGGCGTCACAAACGAGGTCGGTGTTGAGGGCCTCGAGGATGGTTTTGCCGGGGAGAATTTCGCTGGCCATAGCGGCTGAGTGGGTCATACCAGAGCAGCCGATGGTCTCTACGAGACATTCTTCGATGACGCCTTCCTTGACGTTCAAGGTGAGTTTGCAGGCACCCTGCTGGGGAGCGCACCAACCCACACCGTGAGTCAGACCAGAGATGTCTTTGATTTCTTTAGCTTGCACCCACTTGCCTTCTTCGGGAATGGGAGCCGGTCCGTGGTTGGGGCCTTTGGCCACGCAACACATACCTTGTACTTCGTGTGAATATTCCATGTCTTAAAAAATTGAATATTGTGTAATGGTAGTTTGAGCAATTTGATGAGGCTTCGGGCCATCGTAACCGGCCGCGGCTCAGAGGCTGTGTTGCCGGTGTGCCGGGACGCATTCCCCCCTTTGCGGGATGATATTGCAAAGTTAGTATTTTCTTTGATTACAAAGCGTGTGGCAAGATTTTTTTTGGAATTCGCGTGAATGGAGTGATAGAATGGCCAAGTTGGAGGAGGGGCTGGCATATTTGGATTTCTGCCAGGACGAGGCTGCTCTATCATAAAAAAACAAATCCCAAAATCTAAAGTGTCCGGACTTTAGATTTCAGGAAGCATATAGCGTTGTCTTCAAAACCAGATTAAGAGATAACAGCCTCACAACAATAGCGTTTTATCATAGACTTCCACCAAACCTCTAAGCATCCACATTGCTTGTCCGGTTTTGCTCATCGGCTTGCCATGCTTCTTTTCATACTCGGCAATTCTTCTTTCGGCGTCTTCCACGACCTCATGTTCTTGGCCGAGCTGTAAGGCTCTTTCTCTTGTACACATTTCTGCACCTCCTTTCGGATTGTTCAACGGAACCGACGCGTAACGGCGCCGCACTGTCATTGTATGGGACAAAGTTACATTTCTTTGCCAAAACCGCCCAATGTTTGGAGAGAAACTTTGGCAGGGCTCAAACGTTCATGACACGGGGTCTTGTGTGACGAAAACAAGGCAGATTTCTTCTGAAAAGCATTTCTCTATGGCGGCCATGGCGGAAAATTGACAAGAAGAACTGCTTTCGTGGATGCACAATAGGGAAAAGAGCAACGGGAATAGAGACAAAAAATGCGGGAATAAGGACAGTTTTTCCTCTCCTTATTCCCGCAAGCGCTTGAAACGCAGTCAAAAGGGGCGATGTGCAGCCCGGTCTCCCTTCTTCTGCGTCAAAGATAATCCGAATGGATGGGGCGGCAAAAGACAATGAGCAGCCGAAACGGTCTCCCCTACTCCACGTCCTGTATGTCGGTGTGGATACAACGCTCGAGCTTGATGGCCTGGTTGTTGAAATGGAAAGGCTTGAACGCGTTGTTGTGCGTGATTTTGTTGTCCTTGAAAACGAGTCCGTCCACCGACTTGGCATAGAGCAGGGGCTTGTCGAAGGTGTCGAAAACATTGTCGGTGATGCAGATGGCCGCAGGCGTGCCGCCGTGGAAATAGCGTTGTTGTTCGTCAAAACCGGGTATCTCGGGATAGATGGAGATGACGGCATTGGTGAATTGGTAGAGGCTTGTGAGGGCGTTGATGAAGACGTTCTTTCTGATGACGAGGTCTCTCACGGCCCCACTCTCATACCAGCCGTTGCAGTCGCCGCAGAGCACGATGGCACTGCCGGAGGTGTGGTCGAAGAGGTTGCGCTCGCAGACGGTGCGTCGCGGCGAACTGAACAAGGCACCGCGGGCGCGGTTGTTGCGAATGACATTGCCCGAAAACTCCACCTCGGGCGTCCATGTGAGGTTCTCCACGCCATATCCCTCTGCCGCGGTCACCTCGGCGGGCACGGGCTTGGCAAAACGTATGATGAACTCGCGGCAACCGCTTACCTGAGGTTTGTCGGCCGGCCTGATGTCGGCTATCACGTTGGTGCCGTCGACGTGGTCCATCGTCTTGCTGCGCACGAAGCAGACAGTGTCGCCCTTGTCGCCCCAGGCAAAGCCCCAGGCCTGACCGTGCTCGAAGCGGCAGCGGAGGGTATGGTCGTCAATGCGTTCGCG
>JBGVLE010000070.1:0-13759 GCA_045124135.1 Alloprevotella sp. | reverse complement strand
TTTATTGTCTCACGGCGGAGACAAGGGGTTGTTACTGATGGGCGGCACGACGGGCCGCCATGGCTTTGCAAAAGCGAATATAGCAATTGTTGCTTGACGTGCCAAACGTTTTGCCGTTTTTTGTGTTTTTTGACGGGTTTTAGACTTTGACCGAGAAGGCGGCCGGAAACGGGCCGCCGGGCTGGGCGTATGGTAAAAATGTTGCATCGGATGAGACGATTTTACCCTTATGCACCTATACCCAAATTGTTGCCTTTTTCCCAATCACACAATCACGGGGCTGTAACTGCTTGATTGATGGGGCAATGCTGTGACTGGACGCTCCAATCACGCCAATCACACAATCTCCCCGCGTGCATAATTATATATATAGGTATGGAAGGGGATGGTGGAGACCATAAAAGGCAGAGTGTTTGAGATTGCGATTGTTTTGGGCGGCAAAGCGGCGGCCTTGTCCTCCTCCCCACCCTGGCTGTTCAAAACCGGGGCCTGCAATGACAAAACTTCGCCATTTATTTCTGAACAAAGCAAGATGCGCGCATTGGGGGGATTTTATCGACTGAAAAAAGGGCTGAAAATTGCAGTCATAGGCCCCGCGGCTGCGGGCATAAGGACAGGAATTTCTGGCATAAGGACAGTTTTTCCTGTTCCTATCGCCATAAGTGGCTGAATACCAAAAGAAGAGCCCTGATGAGGGGACTCTTCTCTATCCTTTGTCCAAATATAGTCATTCGGCGGCAGACATCAAAAGACAAAACAGACGCGGCGCCGTCGGCGTCATTCGTCGGACGTGGCACGCGGATGGGCGTGGAGATAGGCCTGGCGCAATTCGTTGAAGGTGGCGTGGGTATAGATCTGCGTAGTGGCGACGCTTTCGTGGCCGAGGAGGTCTTTGACGGCTTCAAGGTCGGCACCGTTGTTGAGCATAGCCGTGGCAAAGGTGTGACGGAGCACGTGGGGCGTGCGCTTGTGGGAGGTCGTTACCAGGCCGAGGTAGTGTTTGACCGTCTCGCGGACCTTGGGCGCCGTGAGCCGCCGGCCCTCGCCGTCGACAAAAAAAGGTCCGTCGTCGATGCCGCACACGTGGCGCCGCTCGCCGAGATAGGTCTGCAGATGGGCATAGAGTTCGGCGCCAAAGGGGATGACGCGGTGTTTGTTACGCTTGCCCAACACCTTGACCTCACGGCGGGGCCAACTGAAACTGTCCACGTCGAGCCCGACGAGTTCGGAGAGGCGCATGCCGGTGGTGTAGAAGGTGAGGAGGATGAGATGGTCGCGCAGGCCGGCGAAATTGTCGGGAAAGGCCGTATGGTCGAGCAGGCGGTTCATCTCGTTTTCGCGAACGAAAGCCGGCAACGGTCGTGGCAATTTGGGATTGGACACGAGGCGCATGGGGTCGGACTTGACGAGGCCTTGCCGGAGGAGGTATTTGAAAAACGTGCGCAACGAACTGAGCATCCGCTTGATGGTCTGGGGCTTGACGCCACGCGCCCCCTCAGCGGCCACCCAGCGGCGGATGAGGTCGCGGTCGACGGTGGTGAGATCTTGGCTTTCGTCCACCCCACCCAGCCAACGCCCGAGGGCTTCGAGGTCAGAACGGTAGGTGCGCAGGGTGGTGGCAGAATAGCCGCAATCCACGCGGAGATAGTCAATAAAGTCGGCAACGACGTTCATGGGCAGGGCGGATGAATGACGACAAGCGGTGCGAACCCTCACAGAGGGATTATAAAAAAGATAAGGGACACGCTCCTTGACAGAGGTATCCCTTTATTCGTTGCGGCAATCTGAAGATTAGTCTTCTGCACGACGGAGCTTCTGCACGTAAACGGCGTGCTCCTTGGCCAAACGCTTCAATACAGAAGGTTTGTCAAACTGCTGACGGGCGCGGAGTTCTTTGACAACGCCGGTCTTCTCGAATTTTCTTTTGAATTTCTTCAGGGCGCGTTCGATGTTTTCGCCCTCCTTAACGGGTACTACAATCATCTTGAGATTTTGTTTTTATTTTGTTTTGATTTGATTTTGCATACTCTTAGCGGGTTGCAAAATTAGACAATAATCAGATAAGTCGCAAATTTTGAACTTCTTTTTTACTGATTTTGTCCAAATCAAGCGTTAAAATCAGTCCTTGACGATGTGAACGGTCTGCTGCGGGAAGGGTATGCTGATGCCGGCGGCGTTGAACTGATCGTAGATTTGATTGTAAATGTCGTGGAAAACGGGCCAATAGTCGTCGTTCTTGACCCACACTCTGACGGTGAGGTTGACGCTGCTGTCGGCCAGGGCCGATACGAGCACGGCGGGCCCGGGGTCGGCCTGGATGCGCTGGTCGGCCTTTAATGTGCTGAGAATGACGTCTTTGGCCTTGTCCACACTCTCGCCATAGTCAATGCCGACGGTCCACTCGACGCGGCGGGTGTCGGTGCGGGTGTAGTTGATGACGACGGCGGTGCTCATCGAACCGTTGGGGATGAATACGACTTTGTTGTCGGCCTGCAGCAGGAGGGTGTGGAAGATCTGGATTTCCTGCACCTTGCCCTGTACGCCCTGCACCTCAATCCAGTCGCCTACGCGGTAGGGCTTGAAAAGCAGGATGACCAGCCCGCCGGCAAAGTTCTGCAGGTTGCCGGAAAGGGCCATACCGATGGCCACACCGGCCGAAGCCAAGAGGGCGGCAAACGAAGTGGTGTTGATGCCCAAAGCGCCGATGACGGAGATGATGAGCAGCACGGTGAGCATGATCTTGACGAGACTGCGCAGGAAACTCTGCACACTGGCGTCGACATGGCGACGGCTGAGCAGCTTGGCCACGAGTTTGTTGATGATGCCGATGATGAGACGGCCCACCACGAAGACCAGACCGGCCACAAGCAGATGCTTGCCGGCGGTGACGCCCAGCTCGAAGAGTTTGCGCAAGATGATATCAAGGTTGGTCGCGGCGTCGGCCGTGGCGGCCTGAAGAAGGGTGAATAGCATATTGTCTGAGTTTCTTGTGTAAAAAACAGGCGACCCCTTTGGAGTCGCCCTATTGTGTGGCAATTAGTTCTGGACTATGCGTCGGGCACCGATGTATCGGCTTTTATAGTAGGCGGAATTGCTGTCGTCCACCTTGACCCCCGTGCGCGCGGCATGTACGAACTTGAACTGGCCGGTGGCGGGATTGACGTCGGTGACAATGCCGACGTGGCCTACGGTGCGCGAAGAGCGTGAACCGCCGAAAAACACAAGGTCGCCTTTTTTGAGGGCCGAGGTGTCGTAGATGGGCGTGCCCTCGCGGTATTGTGTGCGCGAAGAGCGGCTGATGTTGATGCTCTGGCGGCCGTAAACGTAGCTGGTGAAGCCGGAGCAGTCGAAGGCCGTGGGACCTGAATGGCCGCTACGATAGCGGGCACCGAGATACTGGAGCGCCGTGCGCACGATGTTGTCGCCCTGCACGGTGGTCTCTGCCTTCTTGTCTTTGCCTCCCTTTGGCGCAGCCACCTCCAAAGATGCCATAGGTGCTTCGGCCACCAAGCGCTCTGCAGATGTGTGCATAGGCATGGCGTCGCTCTCAAGCGACTGGGCGTGTGAAGGCGCAGCTGCAACGAGAACAAGTCCGAGCAAAAGGGTATTTAAGGAGGTTTTCACTGACACTGTCGGGATGTTTTTTTGTTTTCGTCCGCGAAAATACTAAAATTCAACCAATTATGCAAACCCTAAATTGCAGACCGCCACAACCGAACTCCGGCAGATTTAATGCTATTCCATTAGTATTCAATAGATTAAAACAAACAACTTACAGAGAAGCGGCAAGGCTAAAAGTTTTGCTATTTGTTACTTTTTAACATTGTGCGCTGTTTTGGCCGCCGGGACGATTTCGCGAGGCGCCGGAGTGTGATTGGCGTGACTGGAGCGTTCAATCACATCATTTGTCAGAAAATGAGCAGATTACAAGGCCGTGATTGTGTGATTGGGAAAAAGGTCAAACTTTGGGTAGGGAGGGGAAATGTTGTTTTTGAGCGGCCGAGCACGGCCAGAAAGGCGTTCAAGATATTGAGATTGTGTATTGTTGAGCGGCCCTGCAAGCCCTGAAAGGGCGCCACATGTCAGTCCGGGTCGTCAGGCCTGGGAATACAATGTACGCTACAAGTCCTGCCTGCAAGGTCGGCACATAAAAAACCTTATTATCAATATATTATTTCAACAATTCAATCCTGCAATGTGCCGACCTTGCTGGCCGGACAATAGTGGGAACATATCAGCCCTTTCATGGCTTGCAAGTTGGGCGGAGAATCGGCAAGCGAAACGAGTTTGCCTTTGGTTTCCTCCTACATATCGCTCTTTGCTCTCGCCCTACCCTTTCAATGTTTACAAGAGCGATAGAGTTTGTGCGTGGTGCCGTCGATCATGCGGCGGATGATCAGACCATGACCCGACTTGACGCGGCGGCCACTCAGGTCGTAGTCGACCACGGGAACGGGAGCGGCGGCAGAAATGGCCTCAATGGCGTCGACCTGTTCTTCGGCCACTTGAGAGAAACGGGCCAATGTAGCGGTCCATAGGCGGCTGCGGCACCAATGGGTACAAAGAGCTTGCAGCGGGCATAAAACTCATCGACATGCTCGGCGTCGGATTAAAACATTCTTCCCACTGAAGGTGGCTCGGCCGTGGTGAAGTGGACGTCAGTGAGCAGCGTGTCGAGATTGAGCGCATAATCGCCTATACTGTCGAGCGTGGTGGGCAGACGCAGCGAGCGCAGGTTTCGGGCATCTTCAAGACTCCAGGCGGCAATGGTCTTGACGCCCTCGGGCACGGTGTAGGCGATATCGGTCTTGCCTGAAGGAAATTGCTGGAGAGTGGTCAAGTCTCTTGTGAAGAGCACACCGCCGCGACTGGCATAATAGGCATTGCGCTCGTCCACATCAAAGGCTTCAAGGGCATGCAAACACGACTGGCCGTCGCCGATGAAGCTGACGGTGGAGGGGATGCGGAGCTGCTTCAGATGGTCGCAATGAGTTTTCATAAGCACAAAGTGAATAGATGAAATATCGAACAAGGCCGATTGAGGTTAATCCTTGCATAAATTCTTCTTTATGACGACAAATATAAAATGGAAAATCAACAACTATCCCGCCATTTGTCAATCTTTGTATATTTGTCGATATTTAGGTGGATTTGCAACATCAACTGGTTATGAGAACGGGCAGAGTTCTTTATACAATAAAAAAGCGCGCCGAATGGTTCGACGCGCTTTTAAGATTATTGAGGCCACTAAGATTATTCAGCCTTGGGAGCCTCTTCGGCAGGTGCTTCGGTCTGGGCAGCCTCTTCGGCGGGTGCTTCGGCAGCGGCAGAACGACGTGAACGACGGGTACGGGTGGTTTTCTTAGCCGTCTTGGCCATGTTCTCGTTGTAGTCTACCAACTCGATGATGCACATATCAGCACCATCGCTCTGACGGAAACCGGTCTTGAGGATACGAGTGTAACCACCCGGACGATCGGCCACCTTCACAGAGATTTCCTGGAAGAGCTCGGTCACAGCATACTTATCCTGGAGGTAGCTGAAGACAACACGACGAGAGTTGGTGGTGTCGTTCTTTGACTTGGTGATAAGCGGCTCTACATATTGTTTCAAGGCCTTGGCCTTGGCGAGAGTCGTAGTGATTCTTTTGTGCTTGATCAACGAGCAGGCCATGTTGGACAACAGGGCTGCACGGTGAGAAGCAGTACGACTCAGATGGTTGAATTTTTTATTGTGTCTCATTAGAATTAATCTTTATCTAAGTTATACTTGGTAATGTCGGTTCCAAACGACAGATTCAGACTCTCGAGCAAATCATCAAGCTCAGTGAGCGATTTCTTACCAAAGTTGCGGAACTTGAGGAGGTCGTTTTTGTTGAACTGTACGAGGTCGCCGAGTGTCTCGACATCGGCAGCCTTGAGGCAGTTGAGAGCACGAACGGAGAGGTTCATGTCTGAGAGCTTGGTCTTGAGGAGCTGGCGCATTCTCAAAACTTCCTCGTCAAACTCTTCATTCTCGAGATCGGCAGAGTCATCGATGGTGATCTTTTCGTCTGAGAAGAGCATAAAGTGATGGATGAGGATTTTGGCGGCCTCTTTAAGTGCTTCTTTGGGCTGAATGGAACCATCCGTAGTGATTTCCAAGACGAGCTTGTCATAGTCGGTCTTTTGCTCGACACGATAGGGCTCGACTGTGTATTTCACGTTGCGGATAGGGGTGTAAATCGAATCGATGGGAATGGTGTGAACATCGGGACAAAACTCTCTGTTCTCATCAGCGGGGACGTAGCCACGGCCCTTGTTGATGGTCAGTTCGATTTGCATTGTGGCTTTTGAATCGAGATGACAAATCACCAATTCGGGATTTAACACTTCAAATCCGGTAAGCTCTTTGTTGATGTCGCCGGCCTTGAAGACCTCGGTGTTGGACACGGTGAGAGTTACCTTCTCTGTTTCAAATTCTTCCACCAACTGCTTGAAGCGCACTTGCTTCAAGTTGAGAATGATGTTCGTTACATCGTCACGCACTCCCGGAACCGAGGCGAATTCGTGTTCAACACCGGCAATCTTGATGGTGTTGATGGCAAAGCCTTCAAGCGAAGAGAGGAGGATGCGACGCAACGCATTTCCAATCGTCGTGCCGAAACCAGGCTCCAACGGACGGAATTCAAACTTTCCGAATGTTGCCGTGTTTTCGAGCATGATGACTTTGTCAGGTTTTTGAAATGCTAATATCGCCATGAAATTCCGATTTTTAATTAGTTTTTAGAGTACAACTCGACAATCAGCTGTTCCTTGATGTTTTCAGGAATGTCGGCACGTTCGGGCTTGTGGAGGAACTTACCGGCTTTGGCTGACTCATCCCATTCAATCCAGGGATATTTGCTGTGGTTGAAACCGGCGAGAGCGTCGGCAATCACTTCGAGTGACTTGGAACGCTCACGAACACCGACAATCTGACCGGGCTTGACGCTGAAAGAAGCGATGTTGACCACCTTGCCATCAACGGTGATGTGCTTGTGGCTTACAAGCTGACGGGCAGCGGCACGAGTGGGAGCGATGCCAAGACGATATACCACATTGTCGAGACGGCATTCGAGGGCCTGCAAAAGCAACTCACCGGTAATACCGCTCTGGCGTGAGGCTTTCTCAAAGAGATTGCGGAATTGCTTCTCGAGTACACCGTAGGTGTATTTGGCTTTCTGCTTCTCTGCCAACATGATACCGTATTCAGAGGTCTTGCGACGACGTGAATTACCGTGCTGGCCGGGAGGGAAGTTGCGTTTTGAAAGCACTTTGTCAGGTCCATAGATAGCCTCTCCGAAACGGCGGGCAATACGTGACTTGGGTCCAATATATCTTGCCATATTGATTTCTAATTAAAGCGTTAGGTTGAAAAATTATACTCTTCTGCGTTTGGGAGGACGGCAGCCATTGTGGGGCAGCGGAGTAACGTCGATAATCTCGGTTACCTCAATGCCGGCACCATGACAGGCACGGATGGCAGACTCGCGACCATTGCCCGGACCTTTCACGTAAGCCTTCACCTTGCGGAGACCTAAATCATAAGCTACCTTTGCACAGTCCTGGGCTGCCATCTGGGCGGCATAGGGAGTGTTCTTCTTAGAACCACGGAAACCCATCTTACCGGCAGAAGACCAAGAAATAATCTGACCCTCGCTGTTGGCCAAAGACACGATGATATTGTTGAATGAGCTGTGAACGTGGAGCTGACCAACGGCGTCAACCTTTACGTTACGCTTCTTAGCTGCAACTGTTTTCTTTGCCATATTCGTTATTTATTATTTGGTAGCTTTTTTCTTGTTAGCGACTGTCTTCTTGCGGCCCTTGCGGGTACGGGCGTTGTTTTTCGTGCTCTGACCGCGAACGGGGAGACCGATACGGTGACGCACGCCACGATAACAGCCGATGTCCATAAGGCGTTTGATGTTCATCTGAATTTCAGAGCGGAGGTCACCCTCGACTTTGTATTCAGTTCCGATGATTTGACGAATCTTTGCGGCTTGGTCATCGGTCCAATCCTTAACTTTAAGATCCCTGTCTACGCCGGCCTTGTCCAAAATCTTAGCCGAGCTACTGCGACCTATACCGAAAATATAGGTCAAGGCGATTTCACCTCTCTTGTTTTGAGGCAAATCAACACCAACAATTCTTATTGCCATATACTAAATTGAGTTGTTATGCGATTTTTGTTTAACCCTGACGCATTTTCATCTTGGGGTTTTTCTTGTTAATCACGAACAGACGTCCCTTGCGACGCACAATCTTGCAGTCGGCTGAACGCTTCTTCAAAGATGCTCTTGTCTTCATATCTGATATAATTTATTTGTATCTAAACACGATGCGGCCTTTTGAAAGGTCATACGGACTCATTTCGACTTTCACCTTGTCGCCGGGAAGGATTTTGATGTAGTGCATTCTCATCTTGCCGGAGATGTGGGCGGTGATTTCGTGACCGTTTTCCAGTTCAACGCGAAACATGGCGTTGCTTAAGGCTTCAACGATGACGCCGTCTTGTTCTATTGCAGACTGTTTGGCCATAATTTATCTCTTCTGAGTTTCGATTTGTTCGATGGTGTCAAACGATGACATAAGTTCGGGTTTGCCGTTGCAGATGGCGATGGTGTGTTCGAAGTGGGCTGCCATTCGTCCGTCAAGGGTGACAATGCCCCATTTGTCGGGGAAAAGTCCGATTTTGTAACTGCCCTGGGTTATCATGGGTTCAATGGCGATGCAAAGACCATTTTTGATTTCGGGGCCAGTGGTAGGATTACCATAATTGGGCACCTGCGGGTCTTCGTGCATCTCGTGGCCAATGCCGTGTCCGACCAATTCGCGGACAACACCGTAACCACGTGACTCGCAATGGGTCTGAATGGCGTGGCCGATGTGGCCGATACGATGCCCGACGATGGCTTGCTCAATACCTTTATAGAGAGCCTCCTTTGTGGTGGCAAGGAGCTGCCTGACTTCGGGTTTGACTTCACCCACACAGAATGTGTAGCAGGAGTCACCACAGAAACCATTGAGTGATACGCCGCAGTCTACCGAGACGATGTCGCCCTCTTTGAGCGGCACGTCGTTGGGGATGCCATGAACGACGACCTGATTGACTGAAGTGCAAATCGAGGCTGGGAAGGCCGGGCCATAGGGATTGGGGAAACCCTTGAAGGTGGGCGTGGCCCCATGGTCGCGGATAAATGCCTCTGCCAACCGATCCATCTGACGAGTGGTCAGGCCCGGCCGGATGACTTTTGCGATTTCAGTGAGTGTTGCGCTGACCAACAAGTTGGCCTTGCGCAACAACTCTATTTCATCGTTTGTCTTCAGATAAATCATCCTCGCTTATCAATAGGCGGAGAGACGACCTGAATGAGAACGTGTATGACCTGTCACCAGAAGGCCGTCGTAGCCTCTCACTTGAATGTGACTCTTGACTTGTTGGAGTGTGTCGAGCACAACACCGACCAAAATCAGGAGAGAGGTGCCGCCGAAGAACTGTGCAAAACCCTGACTTACGCCAAACACACCAGCGAAAGCGGGCAGAATGGCTATCAGCGAGATGAACAGAGAACCGGGCAACAGGATACGAGACATTACGGTGTCGAGATAATCAGCCGTCGGTTTGCCAGGTTTTACACCGGGAATGAAACCGTTATTGCGCTTCATATCTTCAGCCATCTGAACGGGATTGAGCGTGATTGCCGTGTAGAAATAGGTGAATGCGATGATGAGCACAACCAAAACTACGTTGTAGGCAACACTCGTGTGGTCACGGAAACTGAGCCAGAAACCACTCACATTGGTGCTGGTAGACACAATGGTGAGAGGGATGAACATAATGGCCTGAGCAAAAATGATAGGCATTACATTGGCGGCAAAGAGCTTCAAGGGGATGTACTGACGTGCACCACCCAACTGGCGACCACCTTCAATGCGTTTGGCATATTGCACGGGCACTTTGCGAGTAGCCTTGACGAGAAGGATGGCCAATGCCATAACAAACAGCAAGGCGATAATCTCGAAGAGGAACTTCACAAGTCCACCACCCTGGCTGGCAGAAAGAGCATTGACGAACTCTTGTCCCAAAGCCTCGGGCAGACGGGCAATGATACCAATCATAATAATCAACGACACACCATTGCCCACACCTTTGTCGGTGATGCGCTCACCGAGCCAAAGGATGAACATACTGCCTGCTGCCATGATAATGGTCGAGGTGATGATGAACGACATGCCCATCTCAACCTTGAACGCATTGCCTACGGTGTTGTGAAGGTTGATGAGATAGGCCGGAGCCTGGAACACCAGAATGGCAATGGTCAGATAGCGGGTGTATTGGTTGATTTTGCGTCGACCGCTTTCGCCCTCACGCTGCATCTTCTGGAAGTAAGGCACAGCGATGGCCAACAACTGGATGACAATCGATGCTGAAATATAGGGCATAATACCCAATGCGAAAACGGAGGCATTGGAGAATGCACCACCCGAGAACATATTCAGCAGGGACATCAGGCCGTCGTCGGTCTGGTTGCGCAAGGCAAGAAGGCCTTCAGGACCCGGATCGATGCCTGGCAACACAATGAACGAGCCAAAACGATAGACGAGCACAAAAAGGAGAGTGATGAGGATTCGAGATTTCAAATCCTCAATTCTCCAAATGCTCTTTATCGTCTCGATGATTTTTTTCATTTAAGGGAGACTTTTAGATTACAGTTGCGTTGCCACCTGCTGCGACGATAGCAGCCTCGGCGCTCTTAGAGAAGGCGTGGGCCTCTACAGAAAGCTTGGCGGTAAGTTCG
The DNA here is from genome assembly GCA_045124135.1 of Alloprevotella sp. Taxonomy (GTDB): domain Bacteria; phylum Bacteroidota; class Bacteroidia; order Bacteroidales; family Bacteroidaceae; genus Alloprevotella. The sequence goes on along the minus strand of JBGVLE010000070.1, from coordinate 2,937 downwards.
CCGGCAGCCAGAATTTTAACCAAGTGCTTGGGAGACACGAAGCCTGCGGCAACGAGTTCCTCGATGCCAATCTTGGTGAGGCCCTTAGCTTCGGCCAGAGCCTGAAGAGTGGCCAGGTTGATGGCTTTGTATTCAACACGGTTGATGTTCTTGAAGCCGAACTTGGGCAGACGACGCTGCAAAGGCATCTGACCACCTTCAAAACCAATCTTCTTGCTGTAACCTGAACGCTGCTTGGCACCCTTGTGACCACGCGTAGAGGTGCCGCCCATACCAGAGCCGGGACCACGACCAATGCGTTTACGTGTGTGGGTTGAACCTGCAGCAGGTTTTAAAGTATGTAATTTCATGACTTTCGTTGAATTAATGGATTAGTCTACGATCGTTATCAAATGGTGAACCTTGCGCAACATACCACGGAGTGATGCTGAATCCTCGACTTCGACGATACGATTCATTTTGGTAAGGCCCAGGGCATCGAGCGTTCTTTTCTGATCGATGGGAGCACCGATTCTGCTCTTGGTTTGCTTAATCTTTATCGTTGCCATATCGTTATTATCCTCTGAATACTTTTTCCATAGAAATACCACGATGCTGAGCCACAGTGCGGGCATCGCGCATCTCGCTCAGAGCGAGGATGGTGGCCTTCACCAAGTTGTGGGGATTGGAAGAACCTTTAGACTTGGCCAGAACATCCTTGATACCGACGCTCTCGAGCACTGCACGCATAGCGCCACCGGCTACAACACCGGTACCCTCAGAAGCGGGGAGGATGATGACCTCAGCACCACCGAAGTGAGCGGTCTGCTCGTGGGGTACAGTACCTTTGATTACGGGAACCTTAACCAAGTTTTTCTTGGCAGCTTCAACACCTTTGGCAATGGCAGCGGTAACTTCGCCGGCCTTACCAAGACCGTAGCCGATGACACCTTTGCCGTCACCGACAACTACGATGGCTGCGAAAGTGAAGGTACGACCACCCTTGGTAACTTTTACTACACGATTGATAGCAACGAGTCTATCCTTTAATTCTTCGTTGTTTACTATTACTCTGTTTGCCATAATCATTAGAATTTAAGTCCTCCTTTACGGGCGCCGTCTGCTACTTCTTTCACACGGCCGTGATAGAGATAACCATTACGATCAAAAACCACAGATGAGATGCCTGCTTCCAGGGCTTTCTTGGCGACAGCCTCACCTACCTGAGCGGCTTGCTCTTTCTTGGGCATCTTTTCCATTCCAAGCGAAGAAGCAGCTACGAGCGTAGAAGCGGTTTCGTCGTTGATGATCTGTGCGTAGATTTGTTTGTTGCTTCTGAATACAGATAAGCGGGGGCACTGGGCGGTACCAGATACCTTATTACGTACCCGACATTTTATCTTGAGGCGTCTTTGTTCTTTTTTCGTTGTCATAATCTTATCGTCTTAAATTACTTTGCACCTGCTGACTTACCAGACTTGCGACGAATCTGTTCGCCAACAAACAAGATACCTTTACCTTTATAAGGCTCGGGCTTGCGGAAAGAACGGATCTTAGCGCAAACAAGTCCGAGGAGTTGCTTGTCACAAGACTCCAGACAAATGTACGGGTTCTTATTTCTTTCTGACTTAGTCTCTACCTTGATTTCAGGCGGCAATTGGATGAAAATGCTGTGAGTGTAACCGAGAGCGAACTCAACGATGTTGCCCTGGTTAGAAACACGGTAACCTACACCAACAAGCTCCATTTCTTTCTTGTAGCCTTGCGATACACCAACAACCATGTTGTTGACAAGCGCACGGTAAAGACCATGGAATGCCTGCTTCTGCTTGTTGCTGACATCTACATTTGCCTCATCGATAGAGAACGTGATGACGTTGTCTTCAATGTTTACGATGATAGAAGGATCAACAGCTTGGCTTAATTCACCCTTCGGTCCTTTTACAGACACTACATTATCCTTCAGAGTGACAGTGACACCGACAGGGATGTTAATCGGCAATTTACCTATTCTTGACATGTTTTTCCTCCTAATATTAGTAAACGTAGCAAAGGACTTCACCACCAATCTTGAGCTCGGCGGCTTCTTTGTCTGTCATCACACCTTTGGAAGTGGATATGATTGCGATACCCAATCCGTTAATTACTCTCGGCATTTCACGATAGCCGGTGTATTTACGCATACCGGGCTTGGAAACACGGGTTAAGCTCTTGATGGCATTAACCTTGCTCTGAGGATCATACTTCAGAGCGATTTTGATTGTACCTTGAGGACCATCTTCCTCAAACTTGAAGTTGAGAATGTATCCTTTTTCAAAAAGGATTTTGGTGATGTCCTTCTTCAAATTTGATGCGGGCACTTCAACTACACGGTGCTTGGCCTGGATAGCGTTGCGCAATCGCGTCAAATAATCTGCTATTGGATCAGTCATAATGTGTTTTAATTAATCGGGACTCCCCGACAATATTAAAAAATAAAAGTTGTTTCTTGGGATGCCATTACCAGCTGGCTTTCTTCACGCCGGGGATGAGACCATTTGAGGCCATCTCGCGGAACTGAATACGGGAAAGGCCGAAGAGACGGATGTAACCCTTGGGACGACCGGTCAGTTTGCAACGGTTGTGAAGGCGGATGGGATTTGCATTACGGGGAATTGCCTGAAGTTTACGAGCAGCTTCGTATGCTTCTGCCGGGTCATTTGACTTGTTGACAATTTCCTTCAACGCTTTGCGCTTCTCAGCATACTTGGCGACTAATTTGGCTCGCTTTACCTCGCGAGCTTTCATTGATTCTTTTGCCATATCGTATTATTTGTTATTAGCGTTTTTGAAAGGCAGGCCGAACTCTTTGAGAAGAGCATAACCCTCTTCGTCGGTAGGTGCACTTGTAACGAAAGTGATGTTCATACCGAGCAGACGGTCAATGGCATCAATATTGATTTCAGGGAAGATGATCTG
>JBGVLE010000069.1:0-2527 GCA_045124135.1 Alloprevotella sp. | reverse complement strand
TTTAGGGTTTGAGCCGAGGCAGTTGCGCGTCATGATGCCGGAGCCGACATTCAAGAATGCAGCGCCAGGCTGATGAATTTGGGTAGCCAGTCAACAAGGCACAGCGGGACATTGAGCAGATGGCCGTCTTTTTTGAGGTTCACCCCCGAAAGTCGGATGGCGAGCTGCGGGGCGAACTTGCCCGCAAACACCGAAAGACTTTTTTCGGCGACGCTTTTACCTGCTTTGACTTCCAGCCTAAAAGTTGCAAAACGAGCACCCAATTGGCCTGACTGAGCCTATACCTCCACCTAAGCCCCGAAAAAATCGGGGCAAAATTTTATCCCAAATATGGGTGTATATATGCTATAATATACACCCATTGCAGAGGGACGAAATTATGACGTCGGACAACCACTACCCCATCAAAACCCGCCGTGTGACGGTCACTGACAAGAAAACCGGTACCAAGTACATTGAAGAGCGGCAATACCAATATGACCCGATCAAAAAGTACAACCGGGTCATTTCGAGCCGTCGTGTGGGGGAGAAAATCTTGAAAGATGCTTCCGAGCCGGTTCGTTGCCGTCCCAAAAAGAAAGCAACATCCGATGCGACTGTCCTCGAGGCCAAGAGAGTTCGATCGGGAGCGACAGATCTTTTGCAGCATGCCGGCCGAATTTCGGGCCTCGACGCCGCAGCGCGCGCCGCCTACCGTAACGGCGGGACAGCCGAGAAACTCCTCTCGGTCGCGCAGTATCTGGTCGCCTCGGGAGACACAGTCCACAACGTTGAAGCCTGGCAGTGCGAACATGACCTGCCCTACGAGGAAGGGTTGTCCGAAGACGTTTGCTACAGGCTGTTTGAGGAACTCGGGATCGATGAGTCTGGTATGCAGTCGCTCTTCAAAGAGCTCGCGGCGATCAACGCTGCCGGCAAGCAGCCGACCATCGCCTTTGACTCCACCTCGCACTCAGTCTATGCCGACGGTTTGAAACCTTTTGCCCGTCAGGGATTTAACAAGGACGGTGATGGGCTCGACACCTACAAAATCATCTCCTTCTTCTCATTGGATTCGGGGCTACCCGTTTCGTTCGAGATTCAGCCCGGCAATATTCCCGATGTCTCCTCGTTGTTCAATGCCCTGACACGAGCAAAGTGCTACGGCCTGCAAAACCCTGAGTTTCTGCTCGACAACGGCTTCTTTTCCAAAGGCAATGTGCTGCGCTTTCTTCGCTCAAACGTCAAGTTCACAATTCTGGCGACCCTCTCTGACTCGTGGATCTATAAGCATCTCGATGCCGAGCAGGAAGACGAAAGCAAGGCCGAAGAGAAGCAGAATGAGGACAAGGAATGCAACAAGCCACTGCGCGACGGCTTCACTCGCTATGCATCGCAGTGTCCCTTCGATCCTCAGACGAGCGCAGTGAGCACTATGAAAATGACACCGTTTCAGTGGACACGTCAGCGCTCACGCAACGGCACCGCCGTCGGCTCAAAGGAGGAGAAGTCGTTTCGCCTCTACTACCACTACTACCTCAACAGTGGGAAGGCAACACTTGAGGCCACGGCGTTCAACGACAAGCTTCGCCGCTACGAGCAAACTATTGAAGCCGGTATCGAGTTGGACGAGAACGAACTCAAGTTTGCTCAGACCTATTTCACCTGGAAAAAAGTTCGTGGCAACAAAATCAAGGTCACGCCCAATGAAGAGGCCATTGCCGAGGCACGGAAGGATTTTGGTGTCTTCGTTTTGGTGAGCAATCTGCACTCCGATCCCTGGGAGGCTCTTCGGCGCTACCGACAGCGCAATGAGATTGAGACCTCGTACCGTACCGTCAAAAGCGAACTTGACGGGCGGCGGATTCGAGTATGGACGATGCGAAACGTCCGTGGAAAGGAATTGTGCCGCCATGTCGCACTGGGCTACCGATTCACCCTCTTGAAGTTACTCGAGAAAACGGTGAAACAGGCCAAATCCCTTGCTCAATCAAAAGACAGCACTGCCGCGGACCGCAATCTCTATGAGAGGGTGGCATCCTGGGCGGAGGAACTGACCATCAAACAGATGCTGGACTGGTTCGACTGCGTTGAACGTGTAAGCGTGAAAAATCCGCGCGCCCAATATCGTTGGGCAACGGAAACCACAAAGCGAGATCGGGCCTTTCTGGACCTCTTCTACCAACAAACCCTTTGAGTGTAGGTTACGCGGCTTTTAGGGTCCAGACAAGAAAAAGGACGAGTGCGGCGCGCAGCAGCGTGCGCACTGAAACTGCCGGGGATCTGGTCACGGTTTTTCTCCCGAAAGGTCAAGGATGGGGACGCGGCCTTTGACAAGGCGACCGCCCGCCAGCGAGGCAAAAAACTCGCAGTTGGGGAGCTTGCCCAATACGTCGGTCGGGATGAGGGCCTGACGGTCGGAGGCGACGACTTCGGTAAAGCTCGCCGTAAATTCGCCGGGGCGATCGGGGGCGGCGCCCGAACTGACCGAGGCGCCGGCAGTGGCGATGTAGGTGAGGCCAAACGTTTCGGCGGCAAAGTCCTGCGT
>JBGVLE010000068.1:0-1973 GCA_045124135.1 Alloprevotella sp. | reverse complement strand
CCAAGAGTTCATATCGACGGCGGTGTTTGGCACCTCGATGTCGGCTCATCTCATCCTGGGGCTGTAGCCGGTCCCAAGGGTATGGCTGTTCGCCATTTAAAGAGGTACGTGAGCTGGGTTTAAAACGTCGTGAGACAGTTTGGTCCCTATCTGCCGTGGGCGCTGGAAGATTGACGGGGGCTGCTCCTAGTACGAGAGGACCGGAGTGGACGCACCTCTGGTGTACCGGTTGTCACGCCAGTGGCATCGCCGGGTAGCTATGTGCGGAAGAGATAACCGCTGAAAGCATCTAAGCGGGAAACTTGCCTGAAGATAAGTCTTCCCGGAGGCTAGACCTCCCTGAAGAGTCGTTCGAGACCAGGACGTTGATAGGTCGGGTGTGTAAGCGCTGTGAGGCGTTTAGCTAACCGATACTAATTGCTCGTGAGGCTTGATCCTATAACCGTGCTGCTTTGTTGACCTGAACGCGAAAGTGTTCGGGATCTTGAAAGACAGTTCGTGTCAATTGGATTGAAGCTCAAAAATGTAAGCGCAAGCCCAATCGACGCTGTACTTCTTTTGCCAAAGCCAAAGATTTCGACGAGCCGGTGTCAATCGGCAAGTCAAAGCCTTTGCCTGGCGGCCATACCGTTGTGGTCCCACTCCTTTCCATTCCGAACAGGACAGTGAAACGCAACAGGGCCGATGATAGTTGGTTGTATTTCCAGTGAAAGTAGGTCACTGCCAGGCTAATCCATTCAGAACCCCCGTCTCCTCACCGAGGCGGGGGTTTTGTCATTTCCGGCCTCGGGCTCGCTTGTTGCGCGGGCGGTTTAGAATGCATGCCGCATTTCTACAACAACAGGGAGGCGATGCGCCGAGCGCCCGCTCCAGCAGCATCTCGATCAATGGACTTTGCTCTTTTTCTTCTTTTAGGCTGCGGCGTCGGCGCTTTCGGCGCCCTTCTGGGTCTCGGGGGCGGCATGATCCTCGTGCCGCTCTTCATGCTCTTTATGTACGGCGCGGACGGGGCGACCTTTTCCACCGTCCAGCAAATCGTCGGTACCAGCCTTTTTGTGGTGTTTGCCAATGCCGTCTCGGGGACATGGGCGTACGTGAGCCAAAAACGCATCTTCATGCGCGCGGCCGTTCCCTTTTCGCTTGCGACCATTCCCGGTGCCTTTTTGGGCGGTTACCTGTCCGAGTGGTTCTCAGGCCCCGCTTTCAGCCTTCTCTTTGGCGCGACCATGGCTTCGCTTGCCGTTTTCATGGCGGTGAAGAGCCGCGGCAAAAAGGCCAATGCCTCGGCCGAAAACTTTGACCCCGCAACGGCTCCCGTCAATCTCCCGCTCGGTATTGCCGCTTCCTTTTTCGTGGGCTTTGCTTCTTCGATCCTCGGTATCGGCGGCGGCATCATCCATGTGCCGATGATGGTGTTTCTGCTCGGATTCCCGCCTCAGGTTGCCGTGGCGACTTCCACGTTCGTTCTGATGGTAAGCGCCCTTGTGGGTGTTGCCAGTCACGGTTGGCTCGGGCACATTTTGTGGCTGCCGGCAATCATGATCGGTATCGGGGCAACGGTGGGCGCACAGATCGGCGCAAAAATTGCCCGCAAGGCGCGTCCCCGGGCGTTGGTGCTCGGTCTTTCGGCGGTCATGATTCTTCTGGGACTGCAGTTCATTTATAAGGGACTCATTGCGCTTTGAGGCGTTCCCGGCACCTTTGGGTCGTTTCCGATAAATGCCTCAGCTTTTCTGATCTGAGGCAAAGGCTCGTGAGTTTTGAGTTCAGCATTGTCGGTTACTGCTCGGCAAGATGCGTCGGTTGTCTGTTTTTTTCGCATAATTAATCGTTCGCGCATCTGCCGCAGTGCTTTGCGAGGGATGTTTGCGTCCGACGACTGTTGTACGCCGCCGCGGCGGCTTTGTTGGTTCCCGCCGTCCCCCTCGATGGCACGGGAGCTGCACCACAAAAACCTATGGGAGTGTTTGCAT
>JBGVLE010000067.1:0-3392 GCA_045124135.1 Alloprevotella sp. | reverse complement strand
TACGGGATATGTGGAACTGGTGTGGTTTCAAGGTGCGAAATACTACGAACGACAAATCAAGCTGACAGAGCGCTATCTCGTCTTTGGCAAACCGTCGTGGTTCAACGGCCGCATCTCGGTGGTGCATCCCGAACTCGAGGTCATCCGTCCGGACCAGCCGGCCGAGGGCACGTTTGGCGGCAAACTGCAGCCCCACTACCACACCACAGAGCGCATGAAGCGCGCATCGCTCACCTCAAAGGTGATGACGCGGCTCATGACCGACGCTTTCGCTCTGCTGGATGGCCACGACCTTGAGACGCTGCCCGAATATATCCGGGCCGAATATCATCTCATAGACCGCGACGAAGCCCTGCGACGCATCCATTTCCCGGCCACGGCCGCCGACCTGCCCGAAGCCACCCGGCGCCTCAAGTTTGACGAACTGTTTTATCTGCAACTCGACCTGTTGCGCTACGTCCGCCGCCGCAAGGAACGCGGTGTGGGCACGGTGTTTGCGCGAGTGGGACCGGCATTTCTGGATTTCTTCCAGCACCACCTGCCCTTCAGCCTCACCGGGGCACAAAAGCGCGTAATGCACGAGATACGCGACGACCTGCGCACCGGACGGCAGATGAACCGTCTGGTGCAGGGCGACGTGGGCTCCGGCAAGACGGTGGTGGCCCTGATGACCTGTCTGCTGGCCATCGACAACGGTTATCAGGCCTGCCTGATGGCACCCACCGAAATCCTGGCCGGACAGCATTTTGCCACCATCACCGGCCTGCTCCGCGACACCGGCATCGACGTGCGCCTGCTCACGGGCAGTGTGACGGGGAAAAAGCGCAAAGACATTCTCGAAGCCACCGCCGAAGGCCGTTGCCAACTGCTCGTGGGCACACATGCCCTCATCGAGCCCACGGTGGTGTTTCAGCGACTCGGTCTGGCCATCATCGACGAGCAACACCGCTTTGGCGTGAAACAACGCGCCATGCTTTGGGCCAAAAACACCATTCCGCCCCACGTACTCGTGATGACTGCCACGCCCATACCGCGCACACTGGCCATGACCGTGTATGGCGACCTTGACGTGTCGGTCATCGACGAACTGCCACCGGGCCGGCAACCCGTCACCACCCTTCACTACAACAACAGCCAAGAGGCCACGCTCTACGACGGCCTGCTCAGACAGCTCAGGGAGGGACGTCAGGTCTATGTGGTATATCCCTTGATTGAGGAAAGCGAAAAGACTGACCTTCAAGACCTAATGACAGGATTTGAAAGCGTCAGTGCAGCCTTTCCGGAATACAAGGTGGGCATTATGCACGGCCGTATGTCGAGCAGTGAAAAAGACGAAGCCATGGCGCAGTTCTGTTCGGGCAAAACCCAGATACTCGTGGCCACAACGGTGATAGAGGTGGGCGTCAATGTGCCCAACGCCACGGTGATGGTGATAGAGAATGCCGACCGTTTCGGGCTGTCGCAACTCCACCAGCTCAGAGGACGCGTGGGCCGCGGAGCAGACAAGAGCTACTGCATCCTCATCACCCACAACCGGCTCTCAGACCACACCTTGCGGCGTATGGAAATCATGACCGAGACGTGTGACGGTTTCCGCATTGCCGAAGAAGACCTCCGCCTGCGCGGCTCTGGCGACCTGCAAGGCACCGCCCAGAGCGGTATGCCACTCGACCTGAACATCGCCGACATCGTGCGCGACACCGAACTTATGGCCGTATGCCGAGAGGCCGCCATGCACGTGGTCGAGACCGACCCCGACGACCGGCTGCCACAAAACGACATCATCCGCAGACAGCTCAAAATCATGACCCACCGCGAAGACTTTTCGGGCATATCTTGACAGGAAAGCACTTTTTACGCCAAAATCTGACCGCAATAGGGCAGAAATATGTACATTTGAGGCGTGGCCCGTCTTTCAGTCGGACAAAACCGCGCCACTCCCCCACCCTACAAGATCAAACCTTAAACAGCCTCAATATGTTAACCGCACAAGACAAGGCCTTACTTGAGAAAAAAGGCATCTCTGAAGAACAACTGCTCTCACAACTCAACCAGTTCAAAACAGGCTTCCCGTTTTTGCGTCTCGCCGGCGCCGCCAGTGTCGAAAAAGGCATCAAGCAGCCCACCGACGAAGAACGCCGCGCCGCACTGGCCGACTGGGACCGCTACACCGCCGAGGGGCATACCGTGGTGAAGTTCGTGCCGGCCTCTGGTGCTGCCAGCCGTATGTTTAAAGACCTCTTTGCCTATCTCGACCAAGCCCCCGAGGCTGAGCCCTCTGATTTTGTGAAGAAATTCCTGGGCCACGTGGCCGATGCCGCCTTCTATCCCGACCTCGATGCCGCCTGCAAGGCACTGCACGGCAAAGACATCGCCACCCTGCTGGCTGAAGGACGCGGCCAAGACGTGGTGGCCGCCCTGCTGAAAAACGAAGGACTCGGCTACGGGCAGAAACCCAAAGGCGTGCTTAAGTTCCACAAATATCCCGAAGGCAACCGCACACCCGTGGAGGAACATCTCGTCGAGGGAGCCTTATATGCCAAAGACCAGGACGGCAATGTCAACGTGCACTTCACCGTTTCGGCCGAACACACCAGCCTTTTCGCCCAACTTGTGGACGAGAAAAAAGCTGCACTCGAGAAGCAATTCGGCGCCAAGTTCCACGTAAGCTATTCCGTGCAGAAACCCTCGACCGACACCGTGGCGGCCAATCCCGACGGCACCCCCTTCCGCAACTCCGACGGCTCTCTGCTCTTCCGTCCCGGCGGTCATGGCGCACTGATTGAAAATCTTGGCGACATCGACGCCGATGTGGTTTTCGTCAAAAACATCGACAACGTCGTGCCCGACCGTCTCAAGGGAGAGACCATCGAAAACAAGAAACTGCTGGCCGGTATGCTGGTGGAGACCCAAGCCAAGATTTTCGGCTATCTCAAGCAACTCGACGAGGGACGCTACACCATGGACCAGCTCCGCGAGATGCTGCAATTCGTGCAAAAGACCCTCTGCTGCAAAAATCCCGAGACGAAAATGCTCGAAGACACCGAAATGGCCATTTACCTGCGCCGCAAACTCAACCGCCCCATCCGCGTCTGCGGTATGGTGCGCAACGTGGGTGAAGCCGGCGGCGGCCCGTTCCTGGCCTATAATGCCGACGGCACCATCTCGCCCCAGATTCTCGAAAGCACACAGATAGACGTAGCCGACCCCGAGAAGAAGGCTATGTTTGAGCAAGGCACACACTTCAATCCCGTGGACCTCGTCATCGCCACAAAAGACTACAAAGGCCAACGCTTTGACCTCAAGCAGTTTGTAGACCCGCAGACGGGCTTCATCTCTTCAAAGAGCAAAGACGGCAAGCCGCTCAAGGCGCTCGAACTGCCCGGTTTGTG
>JBGVLE010000066.1:0-48156 GCA_045124135.1 Alloprevotella sp. | reverse complement strand
TTCTGGACTGACCTCAAGGTGGTGTTTATCACCATCAAGAAGGTGCTGGGACGGAAGGATATCAATACAACGAGTGGCGAAAGTGCCACTATGGATTTTTTTAATGGCTCTAATTAGGTATCAACTATGATTATATACGGTGCTAGTGGCCATGCCAAAGTGGTGGCCGACATCTTGGAATGTGCAGGAGTGAAGATTGATTACGTGGTGGACGATAATCAACAGATTGGAACATTGCTCGGCTACGACGTGAAAAGGGATTGTGGGCACTATGATGAGGCTATCGTCTGCATTGGGAATGCGGCTATTCGCAAGGCCATAGTGGAGCGCCTTGACGTGAAACACTGGAGGTGTGCTATTCATCCTAAGGCCGTGGTATCGCAATATGCGAATATTGGAGAAGGAACGGTGGTGATGGCTGGGGCTGTCATCAATGCAGGTGCACAAATCGGCAAGCATTGTATCATTAATACCGGGGCGACGATTGACCATGATGTCGTATTGAGGGATTATGTTCATGTGGCCCCAGGTGCACATCTGTCTGGCTCCGTATTGGTGGGAGAGGGAACCTGGATAGGAGTGGGCTCTTGCGTGAAGCAAGGCACTCGAATTGGAGAATGGACGTTGATTGGAGCAGGTAGTGTGGTGGTAAAAGATATTCCTGATAATGTAAAGGCATTTGGGTGTCCTTGTCGAGCTAAAAATATAAATGACAACAAAATGAAAAAGAACGAATTATTGCAATTAGGGGGGGTAAACTGCCAGCTTTTGTCATCGAAATAAACGAGGAAAGGAGGATGAGCTATGCAGCATAACATCCTCATCACCTCAGCAGGCAAACGTGTGGCTTTGACCCGCTATTTTAAGGAAACAGTGAACAGGTTTTACCCAGATGCCAAAGTATTTACCACTGATATGAATCCAGATATGGCTCCTGCTGGATATGTGAGTGACGGATGCTTCAAGGTGCCAAGAGTGACAGACGAGGAATATCCCGATTTACTGCTTCGGCTTTGTGAAGAGTATGACGTGGGTATGGTGATTGCGACCATTGACACTGAATTGTTGTTGCTTGCAGACTTGAAGGCAGATTTTGATCGAAAGGGTATTCACGTGATTGTAAGCGACAGACAGTTTGTGGAAATATGCAGGGACAAACGAAATACGGGAGCATTCTTTGAGCGTCATAGTATTAGGGTTCCTCGTGAGGTGGATAAATACAATCCTACCTTCCCTTTGTTTGCCAAGCCGTACGATGGTTCGCTGAGTACCAACTTGCATTATATCAAGACGGCTGATGAACTGACACAAGAGATTCTGGATGACCCGAAACTGATTTTTATGGAATACATAGACAAGACGCTGTATAAGGAATACACGGTGGATATGTATTTTGGCAAGGATAATAAAGTGAAGTGCATCGTTCCTCGTGAGCGTATTGAGGTACGTGCTGGAGAGATAAATAAAGGGCGTGCAGAGAAAAACGAGATATTGGACTATCTGAAAGACAAACTGGGATATATCGAAGGTTGCATAGGTTGTATTTGTGTACAGTTGTTCTTTCATCCAGAGACTAAGGATATGGTGGGGATTGAAATCAATCCTCGTTTTGGAGGTGGCTATCCACTGACATATATGGCAGGTGGCAATTTCCCCGAATTGCTTGTCAGAGAGTTCTTTCTAGGCGAGAAAGTTGATTATTTTGACAACTGGAAAGACGGGACGTTAATGCTCAGATATGATGATGCAATATACCTATGAGAGCGATTTGTTTTGACTTGGACGATACGCTGTACAAGGAGATTGATTACTTGAAGTCGGCCTTTATTGAGATAGCTGAGTATGCTGCTGTGCAATGTACAGGCTGCTCGGACAGTGTTACTGTCTTGGCAATTAAGGCGTATAACAGGATGTTTGATGCCTACCGAGAGGGACTGAATGCATTTGAGGAACTGAACAAGTTTTTGGGTCTGAGTTTGCCTATCAGTGATTATCTCTATATTTACCGTAACCATAAGCCGAAGATAGCCCTGTCGGAGGATGTTGTGCGGACTCTTGATGAGTTGCAGGCCTGGGGCATTCGCATTGGGCTGATTACCGATGGACGCGAAATACAGCAGCGAAATAAGATTGAGGCACTGGGATTATGCAAATGGATTGACGAGAAGGGAATGGTTATCTCTGAGGAGTTCGGAAGTGAGAAGCCAGCAATGGCAAACTATGCGTATTTTATGAAGCGTTATCCAGAATGCCATGACTTTACCTACGTAGGAGACAACCTGAAAAAGGATTTTATTGCTCCCAATGCGCTTGGATGGCTGACAGTATGCCTGAAGGATGATGGGAGGAATATTCATAGGCAGGAGATTGATGATATTGAAGAGGGGATGATGCCCAAAAGGTGGATTGAAGATTTGCAGAAACTAACGACAATTGAGTTTTAATGCTTGATTTCATATCAACATACAATATTTCACCATGACGCCACAACAAGAAACAATATTGTCACTCATCAGGGCCGTTGTCAGAGGGGGATATGATTCGCCTATAATGACTGGTGTCGACTGGGCGGAGGTTCGGGAGGAGGCCACAAAGCAAGGCGTCCAAGGACTTTGTTTTGATGCTTTGGAACTTTTGCCTGCGGAGTTGAGGCCCGACAAAAAGATATTGTTGGAATGGTTGGGGCAGGTGGCGTTTTTAGAACGCCTGTATGAGAAACACAAGATGGCCATAGACGCGCTGTCGCTCTTTTATCAGCAACACGACATCAAAATGATGATGCTGAAAGGTTACGGGTTGAGTCTGTATTGGCCCAAACCTAACCACCGTCCCGTTGGAGACCTGGATATTTATCTCGGTGGCAGGTGGCAATTGGCAGACCGGATGGTGAGCGAGAAATTGGGCATCAAAATAGATGATGGCCATGAGCATCACACGTGTTTCTGTTTTCAGGGTACAAGTGTGGAAAACCACTATGATTTCGTGAATATCAAAGCGAACAAGAGTTCGCGCAAACTCGAAGCCGTTTTCAAAAAACTGGCATTGTTTGACAACCCGATGACATTGGGAGAGTGTGTGGTCTATCTGCCTTCGCCTACATTGAACGCCATCTTCCTCATTCGACATCTGGGACAACATTTTGCCGGCGCTGAGGCTACACTGAGGCAATTGCTCGACTGGGCTTTCTTCATACAGCATGAGGCTGGAAATGTGGATTGGGAGCTTGTGTGTTCGACGCTTGAAAAGGTTGGGGGATACACGTTCTTCCATCAAATCAATGCTATCTGTGTGGATTACCTCGGCTTCTCCGAGACGTCATTCCCTAAGATTGAGAGAGACAATGATTTGGAGCGGCGTATCATAGAGGATATTTGCACTCCCGAGTTTGGTGAGACAAAACCGGACGGAAATACCATTCAAGTGATTTGGTTCAAGACAAGGCGCTTTTTAGCGAACAGATGGAAACGCAGACTTGTGTATCGTGAAGGCATCTGGAGTCAGCTGTGCCACGGCAGTATGGCTCATTTGCGGAGGTTCAAGACCATTAAGGATTGACGAGAAAGCCTGAACGCTTCACTCTGATTATGCTTTAAGTCAAAGCCGGGAAGGCACTTCGTTTGGAATGGAACAACAATACTAATGTCTGACAGAATAATAATTACAATAAGCAATGAAAGAACGTAAACCCATTTATCTCTGTCTGGCTCATATGAGCGAGACGGGTGAAGAACAGAAATATGTCAAGGAGGCTCTCGACACTAACTGGGTGGTGCCTCTCGGGCCCAATGTGAATGCTTTTGAGGAAGACTTGAAGGCGTTTGTGGGTGGCAAGAATGAAGTGGTGGCGCTGTCGGCCGGTACGGCGGCGGTCCATCTGGCCCTTATGGCTTGTGGCGTGGGGCCCGGCGACGAGGTGTGTGTGCAGTCGTTCACATTCTGTGCCTCGTCACATCCCATCACCTACCTCGGGGCCACGCCCGTGTTTATTGACTCTGAGCGTGAAACCTGGAATATGGACCCCGAACTGCTGGAACAGGCCATCCTGGACCGCAAGGCAAAGACGGGTAAGTTGCCCAAGGCGATTGTCCCGGTGGCGCTCTATGGTATGCCATATGACTGTGAGCGGATTATGGCCGTGGCCGACAAATACGGCATTCCGGTGATTGAAGATGTCGCCGAAGGCTTCGGCTCCAAATACGACGGCCGCGTGTTGGGCACTTTCGGCCGTTTCGGCGTGTTGTCTTTCAATGGCAACAAGATGATTACGACCTCCGGCGGCGGCGCGTTAATCTGTCGTGACGCGGAGAGCAAAAACAACATCATGTGGTATGCCACGCAGGCTCGCGATGCCTATCCTTATTATCAGCATACGGCCATTGGCTACAACTATCGTATGTCGAACATCTGCGCCGGCATCGGTCGCGGCCAGATGACGGTGGCGCAACGACACATCGATCACCACAAGCACGTGCAGGCATTGTATAAGGAGTTGCTGCGCGATGTCGCAGGTGTGAGGCTGCACGAGGCTCCCAATGAGACATTCGACTCCAACTATTGGCTCTGTACGATTGAGCTTGACCCGTCTCTGAAGATAAAGGGCCAGGAGAATGCGTACAAGGAGGTAATCAAGACGGCCGTAGGCGGTGCTGCCGGTGTCATTCACATGGTGGACAGCCCGACCACAGACTGCCAGCCCAACGACAACGTCGAGGCGCTGCGTGTGTTCATGTCGGGCAAGAAGATTGAGGCCCGTCCGGTGTGGAAACCGATGCACAAGCAGCCGGTCTATGCTGGAGCGCCGGCCTATCTTAATGGCGTGTCGGAGGCTGTGTTCAAGGTGGGTATGTGTCTGCCTGCTGGTCCTTATGTGTCTGACGACGACGTGCGCTATATCGTGGATTGCATCAAGGAGGCCATTGTGAGATAGGCCTCCAGTTTTGACCTGAAATAAATGAAGAGGTGGACCTACGTCTTTGATTGACGTGTGTCCACCTCTTTGTGTTGATAGTGGTGAAGAAACGGGTAGATGGGTTCAGGCGTCTTTGGGCAAAGCCAAACGGCCTACCAGATGATACTTATATACGACTTCTATCTGTTTGATGCTATTCATTTTTTTCTTTTCTCTTTTTCGTGTAACGCTTTGCTCGTTCAACACATCGTCGAGAGTTTGATACTGCTTCTGTGCA
Organism: Alloprevotella sp.; assembly: GCA_045124135.1. Lineage (GTDB taxonomy): Bacteria > Bacteroidota > Bacteroidia > Bacteroidales > Bacteroidaceae > Alloprevotella. Next base: position 42,970 of record JBGVLE010000066.1, on the reverse strand, counting down.
AGAAGGGCGTCAAACTCAGAAAGTGTGCTTAAGGCAACTTTTCGCAAAGAATGGCCCAAGTGTGGTTGTTTTGCCTTATCTTTACATCATCATCTTTATGCTTATTGACCTATGATTGAATTTGACAAATCTTTATTGGACGAATTGCTGGCTAAGGCGGGTGAAAACCCTCGGCTTAGGCATTGTCTGGACTTGCGTACGACGCCGGCGGATACGAGTCAACGCATTTTGAACGCTTTGCTGCCGGGCACCGTGGTGCCTGTTCATCGTCACGAGGATACGGACGAGACGGTGATTTGTGTGCTTGGGGAATTGGACGAGGTGATTTATGAGGCGGTTTTGTTGCCCGATGGCCAAACGGAAATGAAAGAGGTGAAGCGTATTCATCTTTCCGCCTCTGATGGTTGCTTGGGCTGTCAAGTGCCTAAGGGGGCGTGGCACTCTGTCGAGGTGACGGTTCCTGCCGTGATCTTTGAAGCCAAAGACGGGGCTTATAAGGCGGGGTAAAAAGTATCCAGATTTTTCAAATTCTTTCCCACAATGGTGATTATTCCATTAAATTAATTGTCATAGTCTGTATTTGCGCTATCTTTGCATAAAACATATGCGTGCTAATAACGGTTTTGTCTATTCTTGGTATGTTTATGTATGTTCAACACTATTACATCTAAAACTCAAGATATAATGGATATAAAGAATTATCGTTTGAACTCATTAGAAGAACCGACTGACGAGATGTTGCATGAGTTAATGGGACAGGTGGAAAAATCTGCAAGAGAAAGCTACCAGAACGCCCAGCGTGTTCTCAAGGAGAGGATGGAGGATACAATTAAATTGATACACCAACAACGAGATGTTCCCATTAACAGGTTTAAAATCAAATGACGAATAGTATAAGGCCGGTGCTTTGTGTTGTTGCTGGGCCCAATGGTTCTGGCAAAACATCTACAACATAGTAATTCCCCTCAAACGAAAAAACATTGGCGGCATCTTCTCACTATGAGAGGATGCCGCCGGTTTTATAAATTGACTTAAAACAGTCTGTGGACTTGATTAGTCGAGCTGAGCGAGTTTGTTGTCAGAGCCGAGAACGTCTACAATCTTGTGCTCGTAGAGTTTCTTCATGGCGTCGCGAGCCGGACCGAGGTACTTACGGGGGTCGAATTCACCCGGTTTCTCAGCGAAGACCTTGCGCACGGCAGCGGTCATAGCCAGACGAGAGTCAGAGTCGATGTTGATTTTGCAAACGGCGCTGGCAGAAGCCTTGCGGAGCTGCTCTTCGGGAATACCAACGGCGTTGGGGAGCTTGCCGCCAAACTTGTTGATGGTGTCTACCTCGTCCTGAGGTACGCTTGAAGAACCGTGGAGCACGATGGGGAAGCCGGGGAGTTTCTCCATAACGGCGTCGAGCACGTCGAATGCCAAGGGAGGAGGAACGAGGCGGCCGGTCTTCGGGTCGCGGGTGCACTGTTCCGGGGTGAACTTGTAAGCGCCGTGGCTGGTACCGATAGAGATGGCCAAGCTGTCGCAGCCCGTACGGGTGGCGAAGTCGATCACTTCTTCGGGTTTTGTGTAGTGGCTTTCAGCGTGGCAAACTTCGTCTTCCACACCGGCCAAAACGCCGAGCTCGCCTTCTACGGTTACGTCAAACTGGTGGGCGTAGTCTACTACCTTCTTGGTGAGGGCTACGTTCTCTTCGTAGGGAAGGCCGGAACCGTCAATCATCACTGAGCTGAAGCCCATGTCGATGCAGCTCTTGCAGGTTTCGAAGCTGTCACCGTGGTCGAGGTGAAGAACGATTTCGGGGTGGTTGCAGCCGAGTTCTTTGGCATATTCAACAGCACCTTCGGCCATATAGCGCAGGAGGGTCTGGTTGGCGTAAGCACGGGCGCCCTTGGATACCTGAAGGATAACGGGGCTCTTCTTTTCGCTGGATGCCTGGATGATGGCCTGCAACTGCTCCATGTTGTTGAAGTTGAAGGCGGGGATGGCATAGCCGCCATCGATGGCACGTTTGAACATTTCACGCGTGTTGACCAAGCCTAATTCTTTGTAGTTTACCATAACTTTTGAAGTTTTTATTGATTAGGGTTTGAGTTGCTTGTATATTTATTATATAGGAGTGGTTGCCTCTTGGGCATACTTCTCTTCCTGAGAGGCAAAGTTACAATTTATCGGGCTTAAATCGCAAGATTTTGCCACGCTTTTTGCGTTTCTTCGTTTCTTATGGGTGCCAAAAGGGTGTTTTTTGTACGGTTTGGTCTTTTGCCAAGCCTAAAAGTCGTAACTTCGCACCGTTCAACTCTATGTGCCCACCCTACGAACCTGTTGTTATGACCTATAAACAAGAAACGATCAAACCTTATGATGCCGAGGGCGACAAAACGCCTCAGGTGGAGCAGATGTTTGACGGCATTGCCCACTCTTACGACCTGCTCAACCATATGCTGTCTTTTGGCATTGACAAGCGTTGGCGCAAGGCGGCAGTCAAGTCTCTGCGGCCATACGCTCCGCAGGAGGTGCTGGATGTGGCCACAGGGACGGGCGATTTTGCCTTGCTCACGGCACGTATGCTGCGGCCTCAGAGGTTGCTCGGCGTAGACCTCTCTGAGGGGATGCTCGCGGTGGGGCGTGAGAAGGTGGAGAAGGCAGGGCTGGCCGACGTGATTGAACTCCGCAAGGCCGACTGCCTGCAGCTGCCGCTCGACGAGGCTTCTTTTGATGCCGTGACGGTGGCTTATGGCGTGCGCAACTTCTCCGACCTCGACCAGGGCTTGCGTGAGATGTTGCGGGTGTTGCGTCCCGGTGGCCGGCTGGCCATTGTGGAGCTGGCATCGCCGCGGCGTTTCCCTATGAAGCAGTTTTTTGGTTTTTATGCGAAATGCCTGATGCCGATGTTGGGACGTTTGGTCTCGAAAGACCGCAGTGCCTATGCCTATCTGCCGGCCACGATGGCTGCCTGCCCACAGGGCGAAGAGATGGTGACCATTATTCGTAAGGCCGGCTTTGACGAGGTGAAGGCACGGCAGTTTACCTTCGGTCTGAGCACGCTCTATACGGCTGCCAGACCGCTATAAGCCAAGTCAAAAGTGGCTCGCAAGTGTTTGGAGTATTTGTTTAGGTTTTCTGTGTAATCTATTGTAAAACAGTATTTATATAATATGCAGACATACGGACTCATTGGTATGCCGCTTGGCCATTCTATCTCGGCTAAGTATTTCTCCGAAAAGTTTGGACGGGAGGGTATCGACGCGCAATATCTCAATTTTGAGATGGCCGACCCGGCTGTCGGTGTGCCCGATTTGTTGGAGCGGCATAAGGACTTGCGCGGCTTCAATGTGACCATTCCCCACAAGCAGGCCATCATTCCGTTGCTCTCGGAGATGAGCGAAGAGGCGCGTGCCATTGGGGCTGTCAATGTGGTGTCGGTGTGTCGCCGGCCGGCTGGTGAGGTGGTCTTGAAGGGCTACAACTCCGACGTCATCGGCTTCACGGCCTCAATTCGGCCGTTGCTCAAACCTTGTCATCGTAAGGCTTTGGTGCTCGGAACCGGCGGCGCATCGCTGGCTGTGGTCTACGGCTTGCGGTCGTTGGGCATAGAGCCGGTCTATGTGAGCCGTACACCATCTGCCGGCCGCTTGACCTACGGCGATTTGAGCCCGGAACTGATGGCCGAGCATCTCGTTGTGGTCAATTGCTCTCCGGTGGGGATGTATCCTCGCGTTGAGGCGGCTCCGGCCATTCCCTATGAGGCGCTGACGGCCAACCATCTGCTCTACGACCTTGTCTACAATCCGCTCGCCACAGCCTTCATGCGGCGCGGTGCCGAGCACGGTGCGGTGGTCAAGAACGGACTTGAGATGCTACATCTGCAGGCTGAAGCGGCTTGGGAATTTTGGCAGAATGACTTGAAATAAAACAACATATCCTGTTGTGGCATAATGGAATATATGAGAAATTTCAATCAAAGCTATAAGCGTGTCTTTCGCCGTCTGGCTTGTCTTGCTTTGTTGTTGGCTTTGGCCGTTCCGGCCCTGGCACAGTGGACGGTCGACAAGTTGCCGATGGTGCATTTGCAGGATGCCCGTCGCTATGTGTGCAACCCCGACGGGGTTTTGAGTCAGGATGCCGTCCAGGCGATTGATGCCCGGTTGATGGACTTGGAGAAACAGACGGGCGTGCAGACGGTTGTTGTCGTGGTCAAGAGTCTTGACCCTGACGACCCGTTTGAGTTTGGCATAGACCTGGCCAAGAAATACGGTATAGGTCTGAAAGGCAAAGACACCGGTCTCATCGTGATATTGGCCACCGAAGACCGCAGTTACCAGATACTCACCGGCGAAGGGCTCGAAGGCACTTTGCCCGACGCCTTGGTCAATCGCATTCAGGACCAGGTGATGGTGCCGAAACTCAAAGACGGTGAGTGGGACGTTGCCATGGTGTCGACCATCGAGGCGCTCGACGGTGTCATTCGTCAAGATGCAGAACTTATCGCGCAATACGAACTCGAAGACGAAGAAATCACGTGGGGCGAGACTATCCTTATCTTTGGCATACTTATTGGTATTGTGGCCCTATTCTGGTTCCTGTTCTATAAATCGAGCAAGTGTCCCAAGTGTGGACAACACAGCTATGGCTACGTAGGTGAAAAGCGCGTTGTGCTCGACGGCAAGCGTAAAATCGTGAAGACCTATCGCTGCAAGAAGTGCGGTTATGAGCGCAACGAGACCAAAGACGACCCGGATAGTGACGGTGGTGGCGGTGGGGCTTTGGCAACTTCGCTTCTGCTTTGGGGCGTGGGCCGTGCCTTAGGAGGTGGCGGTGGACGCTCCGGCGGTGGTGGTTCGTTCGGAGGCGGTTCGTTTGGCGGCGGCGGCAGTGGCGGTCGCTTCTGATGCTTATTCTTTCAAAACATATCATTAACCATTTAAATACATCAACCATTATGAATCAAAGAAAAAAATGGCTTGTGCCTGCCATCATCGGTGGCGTGGTGCTTTTGCTCTGCATCTGGTGCTTCAGCAGTTACAACGGCCTCGTGGGCAAAGAAGAGACTGTAGCCGAGCAGTGGGGTAATGTACAGGCGCAATACCAGCGTCGTGCCGACCTTATTCCCAACCTCATCAACACCGTCAAGGGCTACGCACAACACGAGAAGGCCACTTTCGAAGAACTCACTGCGGCCCGTGCCAAGGCGACGTCAATCAATCTTGATGCCGAAAACCTCACTCCCGAGCAATTGAAGAAGTTCCAGTCCGCCCAGGGTGAACTCTCTGCGGCTTTGGGCAAACTCCTTGCCATCAAGGAAGCTTATCCCGACCTCAAGGCCAGCCAAAACTTCGCCGACCTGCAGGCACAGCTTGAAGGCACCGAAAACCGCATCCGCAAGAGTCGCTCAGACTACAATGAGGCTGTGAAGAAATACAACACCTCCGTGCGCAGTTTTCCCGCCAACATCGTGGCTTCGATGTTTGGCTTCGAGCGCAAAGCGCCCTTTGAGGCAGAGCAGGGTAGCGAGAAGGCCCCCACGGTAAGTTTTGACTAAGCTGCGCCAGGTCTTTCAAAGCTGAAAGATTGGTCTTGATACAAAAAAAACGGGTCGGTCGGACATCTGTCCGGCCGGCCCGTTGTGGTATTATGGCGATGCCGAGGCGTCGCTTAGATGAGATATTGCGAAGAGATGCTTTCGTTTTCCATCACGCGGCGGATGGTTTCGGCCAGCATACCCGACACAGAGAGCTCTTTCACCTTTGAACAGTTGCCGCGGTAGGGGATGCTGTCGGTGAAGACCATCTCTTTGAGAGCCGAGTTGGTGACGCGTTCGTCGGCAGGTCCCGACATGATGCAGTGGCTGGCGATGGCACGCACGCTGGCAGCGCCGTGGCTCATAATGAGGTCAGCGGCTTTGGTGATGGTGCCGGCGGTGTCGACGATGTCGTCAACGAGAATGACGTCCATACCGGTCACGTCGCCGATGATTTGCATTGAGGCCACTTCGTTGGCCTTTTTGCGGCTCTTGTTGCAGAGCACCATCGGGCAGTCAAGATATTTGGCATAAGAGGCTGCGCGTTTCGAACCGCCCACGTCGGGGGTGGCGATGCAGAGGTTGGGCAGGTTGAGGCTCTTGATGTAGGGGAGCATCACGGTCGAGGCGTAGAGATGGTCCACGGGAACGTCGAAGAAGCCTTGTTCCTGGTCGGCGTGGAGGTCCATGGTCATCACGCGGTCAATGCCGGCCACGCTCAGCAAGTCAGCCACGAGTTTGGCGCCGATAGACACACGAGGTTTGCTCTTGCGGTCTTGGCGGGCCCAGCCGAAGTAGGGGATGACGGCGCAGATAGAGCGGGCTGAGGCACGCTTGGCAGCGTCGATCATCAGCAGGAGTTCCATCAAATTGTCAGAACTGGGGAAGGTGGACTGTACGAGGAAGACATCGCGACCGCGGATGGACTCTTCGTAGCATACTTCAAACTCGCCGTCGGCGAATTTTGTGGTGGTGAGTTTACCCAGTGGGCATTTGAGTTCAGCACAAATCTTCTCGGCAAGATATTGCGAAGCAGTGCCCGAAAAGACCATAAAAGAGTTGTTGTTCATTGTGTGTGAGGAGGCTTATAGATTTGATGTTTAAGTTTTTATCTTGTTGTTGGTTGTCATTGCCTGACGTCAACCGGCGGCTTTTTTGAGTCGGCGGAAGTAGTTGATGAGCTCTTTGAAGTCGGCCGTCTCGTGTAGATTGAAGTGTTGCCAGAAGGCGCCCAAGATGACCACGCCGCCAAAACCGCAGTCGCGCATCACGGGGATTTGGTCAATGTCGATGCCACCCAGTGCCATCACCTTGCGGTCTATCACCTTTTGCCGGCCCAGCTCTCTGAGTTCGTTCAGGTCGAATTGCGAGGGGTAGTCGTTTTTGGAGATACTGTCGAAGATGGGAGAGAGGAAGAGGTAGTCATATTCTTTTTTTGAAGTTCTCACCTCTTCGATAGAGTGGCACGACCTGCTGATTTGTCCTTTATATCGTGGTGGCGCTTCAGGATTGCGCAGTCCCAGGTGGATACCTTTGAGGTTATATTCGTTTTTGAGGTAGAAATGGTCGTGCACCACGACTTTCCGTCGGTAGTCTTCAGGCAGGAGCGACAGCAGGCGCTCGGAGTAGACAGGCTCGGTGTTGGGCTTTCGCAGGTGCAAAAGCTCGAGCCCTTCGTCAAAAAGTGCTGTAAGTATTTGGTGCTCTTCTGTAAAGAAGAAAGGCGTAGTCATTAAAATCAGCTTCATGAGTGGCTGTATGAGTCTCTTGGAGAGTGGTTTCTTAACGCTCCCCCTCTCTTTTTAACTAAATATGACTGCAAAGTTAGTGCAAGTGAGAGCAAAGGCCAAAAAAAACTCGTTTTTTATTGGACTTTGCCGAGCGCAGCCTAACTTCTGCGAAGCTAAAGTTAGTGCAAGGCGAGCGGAATGGCAAATAAAACTTGTTTTAATTTGCCATTCCCGAGCCTGCTACGCTACGCTTCGAATACGAGGGAGCGGCAGCGGAAATTGCACTTCTATCTTGAAAGTATATACTGATAAATGCCAAACTTATAGGACGAACCTCCCCAAATAGAGCCTAATTCAGAGGTTCTACTTTCCACCCAATAACAGAAAGAGTCCGATCTGTTTAGGTTGGTATATTTCTCCAATGGCATTTCCGACAACGTTTCCAAGGGAAATGCTTCCAGAAAATCATTGAGTAATTTGCGCTTGTTTTCCATAATCAAATTTCTGCTTATTCTTATCACTTGTCAAGTTGGTATAACCCTTATTCCGCCTTTCCTCTCTTCCCCCAAAATGTTGCCTTTTCCCCAATCACACAATCACAGGCTTTTAAATTGTTGAATATAAGCGAGATGCTGTGATTGAACGCTCCAGTCACCTCAATCACGCTGTGAGGGCACTTTTCCCCGAGCGTTTCCGGTCGTGTTTCAGTTTGAGGTAATAGCCCAGTTTGTAGACGTTGAAGAGCGTGAGGTTGGGATGGCGGCCAAGGAGGTGGCGGCGTATGGCTGGCAGCAGTGGGGTGAGAGTGAGGCGTGTGAGGCCTTCCAGCCCCATTCGGTGGAGTTTCTTCGCCGTTCGCGAGGCACCCACGTGGTCGGTCAGTGGGTGGCCGAGGCGCAGCAGGGTGGCCGTGGCCCGCTCGGTCTTGTCGAGAAACGAGGCGTTGGTGTCTATGCCCGTGTGCACGAGTGGGGTGTCGGTGTGGGCAATCGTGAGGCCTTGTTTCTCGATTTCATGACCGAAAAGGACGTCTTCAAAGCCATAGTCCGTGCAGCGTGGGTCGAAACCCGTGGCGTCGAAAGCCTCACGCGACATAATGGGGTTGAAAGTCGTGAAGTTGTCATACGGGTGCCGCTTGCGGGCTGCCACGGTCCGCTTCGCCGTGGCGGCGTGCTCGTAGCGGTAGCGCAGTTCGCAACCCTCAGGAGCGCCGCCTCCGGGAGTGACCAACAGACCGCAGACCACGTCGGCCAGCGTGCGGTCTTTCACGCATTGGGCCACAAAGTCATCGGTGCACAGCTCGGCGTCGTCGTCGATAAACATCAGCCACTCGCCTGCCGACTCGTCGGCCAGCAGATTGTCCAGATTGGCCTTGCCCACGTTTTTGGCCATCTCGATAAGCCTCACACCACAGGCAGCGCAGGCCTCACGGTTGGCTTGGAGCGTCTGAAGGTTGTCTGAAGCGTCGTCGCCAACGATAATCTCACAAGCTGCACCGCCCGACTCGCGCAACTGTCGGCACTGCGCCGAAAGGTCGCGTATCAACCGGCTGCAATCGTGGTTGTGGGAGGCAATGAGAAACGACAGGGTGGGACGGGCGTGATGGACAGACATTTTTCGCGATGCTTGGAAGTGAAGATTTTAGTGCTCGAAAGCTTCTACACTGCGAAGATAACGAAAAACTCCATACCCAAAAGCAGTTTTTGCCAACTCCATTATACAAAACAGGCCCCAAAACTACCTTTTATACAACTTAAATGCTTAATTACAATAATTTTACACTAAATTTGCACTGTCTTAGTGCGACATACGTCCGCTGACCAACTTTGAAACATTTCATTTAATCATCAATTATTAAAAGCATGTTACAGCAGAAAGCCGGCGAACTCGCCGGAAAAATTTGGGAAGCCCTTAACGACAAAGGTGCTCTCACTGGTAAAGAACTGAAGAAGGCCGCCGGTGCCAAAAGCGAGAAAGATCTCTATCTCGGTCTCGGCTGGTTGATGCGCGAAGGCAAAATCAGCGCCGAAGAAACCGAAAAAGACTTCACTTTCAGCCTCATCGGCTAAGCTAAAACCTTTGGCACACAAAGAAGAGGGTTGGCAGCGGTGTTTCATCGCTTTGGCCAACCCTCTTCTTTTGTTTCCTCATTGTTGTCAAGGGTTACGGGCTTGCGAGGCCGCTCCAGAATTATCCCCCGCCGTTTTGTCTTTTTCCGTCTTACGGTTTAGGTTTATCTTTGGGGTAGGATAAAGGAGCACAGAGACCGCCGGGTCTCTTTCTGTATGTATCAATCGTTTACAAGCCCTATATTTGATGCTTCCTGTCCTTATGGCAGAAACTCCTGTCCTTATCCCCGCAAAAACAGTCCTTATTCGAGGCAAGACAAATTGACTTTTCGGCGCGCCGGGACGATATGTTGAAACGTCAGGGTGGCATAACGTGCAGGATATGAGCGCTTTAAGGTATTCAGTGCGCCCTTGTCTGTTATTTAACACCATTTTTTCAAAGATTCTGACCTTTGCCAATAAAACTGAAATCCACACAGTTTTTGTCACACCACACCGCCGATTTTGTTCATTAGTGCCACAAAAAGACGGAATGCCTCAAACGAAGCATTCCGTCTCTTGTCGTTTTGACTGATAGTATTTTATACTTAGTTGGCCGAGATGAACTCGTCGAGGAAACGCACGTCGTTCTCCGAGAACAGACGCAGGTCGCTCACTTGATATTTCAAGTTGGTGATGCGCTCCACGCCCATACCGAATGCATAGCCTTTATACACTTTGCTGTCTATGCCATTGGCATCGAGGACGGCGGGATCGACCATGCCGCAGCCAAGTATTTCCACCCATCCCGTATGTTTGCAGAAACCGCATCCCTTACCGCCACAAATGTTACAGGAGATGTCCATCTCGGCACTGGGTTCGGTGAAGGGGAAATAGGACGGACGCAGACGGATGCGCGTGTCTGCACCGAACATCTCGCGGGCAAAGGTGAGCAACACCTGTTTCAGGTCGGTGAATGAGACATCTTTGTCGACATAGAGGCCTTCCACCTGATGGAAAAAGCAGTGGGCACGGGCCGAAATGGCTTCGTTGCGATAGACCCGGCCGGGACAGATCACGCGGATGGGCGGCTGGGTGGTTTCCATCACGCGGCTCTGCACCGAACTGGTGTGGGTGCGCAACACGATGTCGGGTTGCTGCTCCACGAAAAAGGTGTCTTGCATGTCGCGAGCCGGATGGTCGGGCGCAAAATTCATTGAAGAGAACACGTGCCAGTCGTCTTCAATCTCCGGACCGTCGGCCAGGGAGAAACCGAGGCGCGAAAAAATGTCGATGATTTCGTTTTTGACGATGGAGAGCGGATGACGTGTGCCCAAGGGTATGGGATAGGCCGTGCGGGTGAGGTCGAGGTCGTCGTGTGAGGCGTCGGTTGTGGCCACTGCCGCACGCAGTTCGGCGAGCTTGTCGGTGATGGCCGTCTTCAAACCGTTGAGGCGCTGGCCCATCTCTCTCTTTTGCTCGGCCGGTACGTTGCGGAACTCTGACATGAGGGCGTTGAGTTCGCCTTTCTTGCTGAGGTATTTGATGCGAAGCTCTTCGAGCGTCTTTTCGTCGGTTGCGGTGAGCGAGGCCACTTCTTCAAGCAGCCGGTTTATCTTTTCAATCATACGTCAAGTATTGTAGCTGTTTTTTGTTTTGCCTGCAAATTTAGTGAAAATGAACCAATCGTGCGCGTAAAAGGTCTACCAAATCGTCATCTGCAGCAAAACACGCCCAAGCGACAAGGTGCCTCTGCCGCCGGCTGCTGTGTAGCGTTTCAGCAGTCCATACATCCACTTGGGCCACACGGGCGTAGATGGGCAAGCCTCCAGCATTTGCCGGGCCTCTGCCGGATGTCCCTCTCGCTCCATCACGCCGGCCAGGAAATAGTGACGGATTGCGATGGCGGCAAGGGCGTGGCGGCGCCGGAGGCCGGGCGGCAACTGCTGTTCTATGGCCGTGTGTGCTGACTTTAATGTCGCGATGAGTGCGACGCAGCGCGAGTGGAAATTGCTGCCTGTGAGACTCTCGTCGTGCACATAAAGGCGGTGATAGACCTTATGTTTCAACCATCCAGTCTCGGGTCTGGCAAGCAGCAGACGTATGCCCAGTTCCCAGTCGACCCAGATGCGCAGTGTGTCGTCCCATCCGCCCACGCTTGCCAGCAGTTGCCGGCTCATGGCCATACCCACGGTGTTGAGCATACCCAGCAAAACCTGGTCGGTGACGCTCCGGCTACGGCGGCCACGGCGCACACGCTCGCGTCCGTCGCCAAACACCATACGCGTGGCGGCACAAACCAGTTGGGTGGAAGGATGGAGGGAAAAATAGTCGCGGATGTCGGCTATGAAATCGGCAGACATCTCGTCGTCTGAGTCAAAAAAAACAATGTAGTCGCCTTTTGCTGCCCGCCAACCGCAGTTGCGGGCATGGGCCGCACCGCGCTCGGGGGCGTCGATGAGGCGGAAGGCAATGGGAGTGGTGTGAGGCAGGCAGTGGATGAAGTCAAGACAGACCTGGCGGGAGCGGTCTGTCGAGCCGTTATCGACCAAGACGACCTCGTCGGGGGCGACCGTCTGGCCGGCTACGGAGCGGAGTGTACGCTCCAGATAGTCGGCACGATTGTAAAAGGGGATAATGACAGAAATCATAGTGGAGAAAAAGGCAGACCGCGCTACGACCTGCGCACGTATTGGGCTCCTTTGATCATCTCCTTGAAAATGGCTCTGCGCTTGGTTCCGGCAGGCAGCCCAAGCGCTATCTTCAAGCAGCGAAGCCACGCACTGCGGTAGCCGTGGATGAAGCAGAGCACGGCGCCTTTGGAACGCTGCACGGCGTCCCACGTGAGAAAACGCGTGCCGGTTGTGGCCGTGTTGGTGCGTACGATGACTTGTGGGATATATACGATTTGCAAGCCGTTCAAATGGGCCTGATGAATGAAAACGTCTTCTTCGCCCGAGGCCAGATAGTCCGAACCGAGTCCAAACCGCTCGTCAAACTGCGGCAAGGCAGCTGTGCGGCGGCAGGCTATCTCACACGAGCAGATGTAACTGCGGCGGGGACGACGGGCATAGGTGTAGGGCCGGGGCTGATAGGGCATGGTGATTTCGCCATCCGGATTGGCTATCTGGAAAGTGATGATGTCTGCCTCCGGCCTTTCTTCAAAAGCCTTGACAATACGACTGAAATATTCAGGTTCGTAGCGCGTGTCGTCATCTGATATCAACACGATGTCGCCATTGGCGTGAGCCAAGGCGTGGTTGCGGTTGCGCGAAAGCCCACGGCCTTGCAGGCTGACAATCCTTATGTCGTCGCGTTCAAGCAGCGATGCGGGCACTTGAGGCTGGTTGGGCTGACTTTGTTGCCACGAGATGAGATAGCTCACGCCTTTCTGAGGTGCGCAAGGCACAGAGGCGGCACGCACGATGCCGTCGTCAATGGTGCAAATCAATAATTCGAGGGAGAGCATAAGTATTCAGATAAAAAATATTGTAAAGACAAGGCAGCCTTCAAGCCACCCGGGCGTTAGTTCTTGGTGCGGCGCATATAGCGGATGCCTTCGCTCAGATGGCGCCACATGGGCCAGAAGTGGCAATAGCCTTCACGTGCCGACTTGAGGGCAAAGCGGAAACAGATCCACCAGGCCTTGCGCCCTTTGACATAATAGGTATAGGCACCGCGACTGCGCTGCACGCCGGCGTCAACATAGATGAGCGACTTTTTGAGCATCGTAGACGTCTCGACCGTACGGATGGGGAAATAGCGCATATTGAGCTTGGCGCGCAGAGCATTCTCGAGCCAGATTTCCTCCTCGCCACAGGTGAGGAACTTAGTGCCTAGGCCAAAGCGCTCGTCGAAACGGATTTTGCCCTGTATGCTGCGTCGGCGACACACTATCTCAATCGTCGAGATGGAGTGATTGCGTGGATCCGCCGTGACGTCTACCTCCTCTTTGGGATAGTCTTTGAGCGGCTTACCCGTATAGGTGCCGGCCGTGAAAAAGGCCACGTCGAGCTCAGGTCTGTTCTCAAAAATCTCAAGCACCGTGTCGAAAGTCTCTGGACGTATGCGGGTGTCGTCGTCGGCAAACATCAGAAGGTCGCTCGTGGCGCGCTCGATGGCCAGATTGCGGTTGGCGGCCAGGCCTTGGCCTTTGTATTGGTAGAGCACGACATCTTCGCGCTCTTTGATGCAGTCGGGGATGAGGTCGATATAGCGCTCGTCGGTGTACTGGTAAGACACAATGTAGTGAATGCCTTCGCGCTGCGGCAACAAGACATCATCGATGCGGACAATGCCTTTGTTGAAAGAGCAAATGAGAATGTCGATGGTCATGGTCTGAAGGAGTTGATGGTTTGTGCAATGAGGTGAACGCTCTCAAAGGTGAGGGTGGGGCCGATGGGCAGGCTGAGCTCTTCTGCGGCTATCTGTTCGGCCACCGGAAACGACTGCGTGGCAGCGTGGCTGTAGACGGGCTGTCGGTGAAGCGGTACGGGATAGTGTATGAGGGTCTCGATGCCGGCCTGGCTGAGATGCCGCTGCAGGCTGTCGCGGTGTGGCGAGCGCAGGGCGTAGATGTGAAATACGCCTGAGTCACTCCGGCCGCCGTAGGGTAGGGTCACAAAGGGCGAGGTTATTTCGGCGGCATAATGCGCAGCCACCTGTCGGCGATGGGCATTGTCGGCGTCGAGCCTTTCGAGTTTGACCGACAGCATGGCCGCCTGAATTTCGTCGAGTCGGCTATTGATGCCGCTGTAGCGATGGTGGTATTTCTGTTCGGCGCCATAGTTGGCCAGTGTCCGGATAAGGGCGGCCAACTCTGCGTCGTTGGTAGTCACTGCGCCACCGTCGCCCAGTGCGCCGAGGTTCTTCCCGGGATAAAAACTGAAAGCGGCAGCTGTGCCGAGAGTGCCTGCGCGGCCTGCGTCTGATTGTGCGCCGTGGGCCTGGGCCGCGTCTTCGACCACGAGCAAGCCGTGGGCGTCGGCGAATGCCTGTATGGCACTCATATCGGCCATTTGGCCGTAGAGGTGGACGGGACACACGGCTCGTGTTCGCTCGCTGAGCCGGGCCGCCAAGGCGGCAGGGGCGATGAGAGCCTCTTGGGTCACTTCTGCGAATATGGGGCGGAGGCCGGCTCGCTCAACGGCTTGGGCCGTGGCTATGAAGGTCATTGCCGGAACGAGGACTTCGTCGCCGTCGGCCCATTGGTGACGGAGCTTCAAGGCTGTGAATATCAGCGTGAGGGCATCCAGTCCGTTGGCCACGCCAACACAGTGTGACGTGCCTATGTAGTCGGCAAATTTTCGCTCAAATCCTGCTGTCTCGCTGCCGCGCAGATACCATCCCGAGGCGATTACGCGACAGGCGGCGGCTTGCAGAGCCTCTGCCTGACGGGCATTGATGTCGCGGAGTGGCAAGAAGGGAATGTGGGTCATAGCGAAGCGAGTTTTTCGAGGTCTATGGCATAGGCGTCGTAACACACGGCACGTCCGCCGAAGCCTTCTTTCTGATAGGCCAGGCCTTCGTTGAGATAGCGGCCGCCTTGTTCGGTCGAGATGCCGTAGTCCAGATAGCGGTAGCCGCGTTGGCGCATGAGTGGGATGAGGCGTTGCATCAACCAGTCCAAGGCACGGCGGCGTCGTCCCTCTTCGCCCACTTCCATATATTGGACGTGGGCCACCTGTCCTGCAAGGAAGAGCAGGCAACCGCCGATGACGGTCTCCTCGGCGTTGGTCACGGTGAAGAGCGTGATGTTCTCGGGAAAGCGACCGCAGAGCAGGGCCATCTCGTCAAGACTGTGTACCGGCCGGGTGGCGTGGCGGCTTGAGAGCACCTCATCCACGATGTCCCAGAAAGCAGCCAGAGCGTCGTGTCCGCCGTTTTCTGTCAACTGCAAACCTTCGCAGGCCTGTTTTTTTGTTTTGCGGTGCCAGAGTGTGGCGGCCAGAGGACTTTGCAACTCAATGGTGCCGGCCACAGCCCTGGCCTCGAGACGGGCTTCGGCTCTGAAGAGCCAATACAAGTCTTCTTGTGTGGGATAGGCGTGGTAGATGTTGGGGATGGGCTTATAGATGAGTTGCCGGCAACCTTCGGCCAGAAAACGATGGGCCGTCTCGACAAACATCTCCCTCACGTCGGTGAGTGTGGCTTTAGGTGAGAGCACAAGTCCGCCGTAGGTGAGTCCGCCGTGGCTTATGGCGACCTGTTGCTCGGGGCGGATGTGTGCCGGCAGAAGGCCTAAGATGTCGCCTCTGTGGTTTTTGAAAAGGAGTGAGTGGTCACTAAATCGATCGGCGTGATAGTCCATAAACGGCCGCTGCAGCAGGAAGGTGCCGTTGCGCGATGTGCCGACGGCCTGGTCCCATTCCCGGGCCAGCGAGGCGTGGTATGTATGGCCGGCAATCACTTCTGTTTTTCGTTGAGATAGAGGTTGAGGTCGTTGATGTAGCCTTCTTTGTCGTATTCGTCTGACGTGAGACAGAGGCAAACGCAGTCTGTCGAAAAGTTTGAGAAGCTGCACCAAACCATCGGCGGGATGTAGAGCCCTTCGTTGCGGTTGTTCATCACGAAGTCTATTGTGCGTGTGCCGTCGTTGACGTGTGCCACAAAACTGCCGCAGAGCGGAACGAGCACTTCGGCACAGCTGTGGTGGGCGTGTTGGCCGCGGGTTTGGTCTTCGGGGACATCATAAATCCAGAACGCACGTTTCACCTTGAAGGGAAAGGTCTGGTCCGAACCGTCTGCCACACAGAGCGTTCCGCGCTCGTCGGTGTGGTGTGGCAAAGGGATGATGCCAAAATCTGAAGGAGACTGAGAGATATGTTGCTTGGTCGTGTTTTTCATTTTCATTTAAGGTGTGCGCTCAGCACAAAAGACAAAGTTAGTGTAACCTTGTCAAACATCAAAATTTATGCGGCTCTTCTTTTCGTGCAACGGCCTGTGGATGGACAAACCGGCGGCCGTCCCAGGTGAGGAGCAGGTCGTGGAGATGGGGCTCAAGCCGTTTGCGGTTTTCAAGGCCCAGGTGTTGTGTGGGGAGGCTTATACGAACGACAGACCGCCCGGCTTCAGCCGTCTCGCAAGCGACGACAAGATGGCGCACGGAGAGCAGGCGCTGCATGTCGGCCTCGGTGTCTTCATCGATGCTGTCGGCCTCGGTTGTGAAGTCTTTGAGTGTGAATGTGGGCAAGACGGTGGCGGTGTCGGGCTGCCAAGTCGTGTCGTAGAGGTGCACCGTGGTTTGGGCCACGCTGCCGGTGAGGCTGTGCAGGCAGAGCAGTCGTTCGGGGCTGCCGGGCGCTTCAAGCCGCATCAGTTGCCACGTGCTTGCTCCCGTGAGGCGGATGTGCAGGCTATGGTCTGTCTTGTTTTCGAGATAGGCATATTTGCCGAAGCGTGTTTCGCCCTTGGCCGTCATCTTGTAGTTGTAGAGGTCGAGCATATCGAGCCGTGAGTTGAACTCGAGCAGCGGGAGCTCAGATGTCGGTGCCGTTGCAAACAGACTGTCGATGAGCGGCGTTTGCGCTTGGGCCGTATGGCCGGACGGTGTGAGCAGGCCGATGAGTAGCAGGGCGAGCGCGATGGCCTTATTGCGATGTTTCATAATGGGGGTTCCGGACAGATGCACTTATGGTTGGGGAATGAGTTGTTCCAGTTTGTTTTTGCGTAGATAGTCGGGCCATGCGTCGAGTGTGGCCGGCGGATTGCTGAGCCAATGTATGGGGATGCCTCGCCGCTCCATACCGCGGAACCACGTCATTTGCCGCTTGGCAAACTGGTGGATGGCCGTTTCGAGGCTGTTGAACATGGTGGCGTAGTCTATTTGGCCGGTGGCATAGAGCGTGACATATTTGTATTCCAAGCCATAATAGATGAGCGACTCTGCAGGAATGCCCTCGTCGAGCAGGTGACGGATTTCGTCGACCATACCGCCGTCGAGGCGTTGTTTGAGTCTGGTGGTGATGCGTTGCCGCCTGGTGTCGCGGTCTACGCTGATGCCCAGTGTGAGGCTGCTGAGCGTGGGGAATGGACGGTCTTCGAGCGGTGTGTGCCGGTAGTAGTCCTCGATTTCGATGGCGCGTATGGCCCGTTTGGCTGTGTCCACATCGGTGGTGTTGTGCAGACGTTTGTATCCGGCCAGGATGGTGGTGAGTTCGTCAAGCGACTTGTCGGCCAGGCGTGCCCTGAGCTCGGGATTTTGTGGCACGGGGCTCAGTCTGTAACTGCGCAGCACGCTTTCGATGTAGAGTCCCGAACCGCCGCAGACAATGACGAGTTTGCCGCGGCTGCGGATGTCGTTGTAGGCCTCAAGGAAATCGTGCTGGTATTGATAGACATTGTATTTTGTGCCTGGTTCGGCAATGTCTATGAGGTGATACCTGACCGCTTGCCCGCCTTCGCTATAGTCTTCGAGGTCTTTGCCTGTGCCGATGTCCATGCGGCGATAGACTTGGCGGCTGTCGGCACTGATGATTTCGGCGTCGAGCAGTCGGGCGAGTTTCACGGCGGCTGCAGTTTTGCCGCAGGCTGTGGGGCCAACTATGGCGATGAGGTCTGGTGTGGTCATATGAGCGTGTTGATAAAAGGCCGCCGCAGAGAAGAGTCTACTGCGGCGGCCTTGAACTATTGGGTTATGGGCGATTAGCCGTTAACTTTGGCCATGTGAGCGATGAGCTCGAGAACTTTGTTAGAGTAGCCGATTTCGTTGTCATACCAACAAACGACTTTAACGAAAGTGTCGTTCAGGGCGAAACCACCCTTAGCGTCGAAGATAGAGGTGCGGGTGTCACCGAGGAAGTCGCTTGAAACGACAGCGTCTTCAGTGTAGCCGAGCACGCCTTTGAGTTCGCCTTCAGAGGCTTCCTTCATAGCGGCGCAGATTTCAGCGTAAGTAGCTGGCTTGGCGAGGTTTACGGTGAGGTCAACAACAGATACGTCAAGAGTGGGGACACGCATAGACATACCGGTGAGTTTGCCGTTGAGTTCGGGGATAACCTTACCTACAGCCTTGGCAGCACCGGTAGAAGAGGGGATGATGTTGCCGGCAGCGGCACGGCCACCACGCCAGTCTTTGAGAGAAGGACCGTCAACGGTCTTCTGGGTAGCGGTGGTAGAGTGAACGGTGGTCATCAAACCGTCGGTGATGCCGAACTTGTCGTTGAGCACTTTGGCGATGGGAGCGAGACAGTTGGTGGTGCAAGAAGCGTTAGACACGAACTGGGTGCCCTTTACGTACTTGTCGAAGTTTACGCCGCAAACGAACATGGGGGTGTCGTCTTTTGAGGGAGCAGACATTACGACATATTTGGCACCAGCTTCGATGTGAGCCTGAGCTTTTTCCTTGGTGAGGAAGAGACCGGTTGACTCAACAACATATTCAGCGCCTACAGCGTCCCATTTCAGGTCGGCCGGGTTGCGCTCGGCGGTTACGCGGATGTGGTTGCCGTTAACGATGAGCTCGCTCTTTTCAACGTCAGCCTCGATTGTGCCTTGGAATTCGCCGTGCATAGTGTCATACTTGAGCATGTAAGCCAGGTAGTCTACAGGGCAAAGGTCATTGATACCTACAATCTGGATGTCGCTGCGGTTCTGAGCGGCGCGGAAAACGAAACGGCCGATACGACCGAAACCGTTGATACCTACTTTAATCATAACTGTAATTTATTTATAAAAGGGTGATATTTACTTGTTTTGCACGGCGTGCCACGCGCTTGAGTTGCAGACCGTGCCCTTTTCACCGCAAAATTACAAAAAGGTTTTTGTTAAAGTCCAAACGAAACGTGAAAAAAGTGATGGGAAAACGCGAAAAACCGCATTTTTTGCTGCATTTCTCTCGCGGCCTGCCCCTACTGATTGCTGCGGTTTGAACAATGGGCTAATTATGCCAAGAGCAGTTGGCAAAATGAGGCCTTGCCACAGCCGTGCGAAGGGGACTGTCAGCGGCAGTCAGGGGCTTGTTCAGAACAGGGGCTTGAGTGTGACATAAAACCGTTGGTTTTATGTAAAAAAACTTCACAGCTGCCCATCGCAGTCGAGGCGGCGTACAAAAAAGAAGGGAATAGGCCGGATTATGACCTGTCATACGGACTTTCGGGTCCGGCAATAGGGCGGGTTTTTCCTGCCATAAGCCCGGTTTTTCCTGTCATAAGGACTGTGAGCCCGCTGTCTGGCGCCACAATGCGCCGAAAAGCCGAAAAGAGCAGCCCGAGGCTTCGGACTGCTCTTTTCTTACGTCAAATATAAGTCGTTTTGCGGTGTGGAAAAATGACAAAGTTCAGACGATGCCGCGGCCGTGGCAGTTCTTGAACTTCTTGCCGCTGCCGCAGGGGCAGGGGTCATTGCGTCCCGGCAGTTTCTCTTTGACGATGGGCTGAGGCGCCTTTTGGCGTGTGTCGTGAGCGGCTGCCTGTTTCTGTCCTTCGTCTTCGAGGCTCTCGTGGGTCTCGGTGTATTTGGGCTGTGGCGCCTTGGGGGCGGGGGCAGCCTCTTTGACCTCTTCGGGGGCCTGGGTGGGGATTTGTGCGCGTGTGAGCGTGGCGATGGTCGAGGTGTTTATCTTGTCTACCATCTTTTTGAAGATTTCCGCACTCTCAAGTTTGAAGATAAGCAACGGGTCTTTTTGCTCGTAGCTGGCATTCTGCACAGACTTCTTGAGTTCGTCGAGTTCGCGGAGGTTTTCTTTCCAGGCCTCGTCGATGTTGTGCAGGAGTATGGCTTTCTCGAAGTCGCGCACCACGGCCTTGCTCTCAGACTCATAAGCCTCTTTGAGGTTGGTCTTGATGTTATAGACGAGACGGCCGTCGGTGATGGGCACAAGGATATTCTCATAGCGGTCGCCCTGTTCCTCATAGACTTTCTTGATGACCGGAACGGCCACTTCGGCGAGGCGGTCAATGCGGCGGCGGAAGTGGTCCATGACAGCTTCGAAGGCTTTCTCTTCGAGGTCTTCGCGTTTCATACCGTTGTATTCCTCAAGGGTGAAGGGACATTCCAGCGCGAGGATTTCAATGAAACGGGTGCGAACTTCAGCATAATCGTCTTTGGCGAGAATGGTGCAGACGCGGTCCCAGATCATGTTAGAGATATCCATACCGATGCGCTCACCCATGAGGGCGTGGCGGCGTTTCTCGTAGATGATGGTGCGTTGCTTGTTCATCACGTCGTCATATTCGAGCAAGCGTTTTCGGATGCCGAAGTTGTTTTCTTCGACCTTCTTCTGTGCGCGTTCGATGCTGTTGTTGATCATGCGGCTCTCGATCATGTCGCCGTCTTTGAAACCGAGGCGGTCCATAATGCGGGCAATGCGCTCGGAGGCAAAGAGGCGCATGAGGTTGTCTTCGAGCGAAACGAAGAAGACACTCGAGCCCGGGTCGCCCTGACGGCCGGCACGTCCGCGCAACTGACGGTCTACGCGGCGGCTTTCGTGGCGCTCCGTACCGATGATGGCGAGACCTCCGGCGGCTTTCACCTCGTCGCTGAGCTTGATGTCGGTACCACGACCGGCCATATTGGTGGCAATGGTCACGGCGCCGAGCAGGCGTTCTTCTTGTACAGTCTTGCCGTCGGCGGTGGTGATGGAGACGAGGCCCGGTGTGCTCTGTCCGGCGCGTGCCACAATTTCGGCTTCCTTCTGGTGCAGCTTGGCGTTGAGCACCTGATGGGGGATGTGGCGCAGGTCGAGCATACGGCTGATGAGTTCGCTCACCTCTACGCTGGTGGTGCCGACGAGCACGGGGCGGCCCTGCAGGCGCATCTTCTCAATCTCCTGGATGACGGCGGCATACTTTTCGCGCTTTGTCTTGTAGACGCGGTCGTTCATGTCGTTGCGGAGTACGGGCTTGTTGGTCGGGATTTCCACCACATCGAGTTTGTAGATGTTCCAGAACTCACCGGCCTCGGTGATGGCCGTACCGGTCATGCCGGCCAGCTTGTGGTACATACGGAAATAGTTCTGCAGCGTGATGGTGGCAAAGGTCTGTGTGGCGGCTTCCACCTTGACGTGCTCTTTTGCCTCGACGGCCTGGTGGAGTCCGTCGCTCCAGCGGCGGCCTTCCATGATACGGCCCGTCTGCTCGTCGACGATTTTCACCTGTCCGTCCATGACCACATACTCCTCGTTGATGTTGAACATCGTGTAGGCCTTGAGCAGCTGGAGAATGGTGTGGACGCGCTCGGCCTTGATGGCGTAGTCGGCATAAATGGCGTCTTTGCGTTCCACGCGCTCCTGGTCGCTCAGGCTCTTGTCGGCCTCGAGCTCAGAGAGCAGGCTGGTGATGTCGGGCAAGACGAAGAGCTGGTCGTCTTTCACCTGGTCGGCCAGCCACTTGTTGCCCTTGTCGGTGAGGTCGCACGAGCGGAGTTTTTCGTCTACGACAAAATAGAGCGGGTCTGTGGCTTCGGGCATACGGCGGTTGTTGTTTTCCATATAGATGGCTTCCGTCTTGAGCATGCCGGCTTTGATGCCTTGCTCCGAGAGGTATTTGATGAGCGGATTGTTTTTGGGCAGGGCCTTGTGGCTTCTGAAGAGTTGCAGGAAACCTTCCTCGACTTTTTTCTTGTCGCCTGAGCCGATGAGTTGCTTGGCCTCGGTGAGGTATTGTGTGGCCAGTTTGCGCTGCACCTCGACGAGGCGCTGCACGAGGGGTTGGTATTGCTCGAACAACTGGTCGTCGCCTTTGGCCACCGGTCCTGAGATGATGAGCGGCGTACGGGCGTCGTCGATGAGCACGGAGTCGACCTCGTCGACAATGGCGAAGTTGTGTTTGCGCTGCACGAGGTCGCTCGGGTTCATAGCCATATTGTCGCGCAGATAGTCGAAACCGAATTCGTTGTTCGTGCCGAAGGTTATGTCGGCCAGATAGGCGCGGCGGCGTGCGGCCGTGTTGGGCTCGTGCTTGTCGATGCAGTCCACGCTAAGCCCGTGGAACATATAGAGCGGCCCCATCCATTCGGAGTCACGCTTGGAGAGGTAGTTGTTGACGGTGACCACGTGGACGCCGTTGCCGGTCAGGGCATTGAGATATACGGGCAGGGTGGCGACGAGGGTCTTGCCTTCACCGGTGGCCATTTCAGAGATTTTGCCCTGGTGAAGGACGATGCCGCCGAATAGTTGCACGTCGTAGTGTACCATGTCCCAGGTGATTTCGTTGCCGCCGGCCACCCAGTGGTTCTGATAGATGGCGTTGTCGCCCTCAATGCGCACGAAGTCGTGAGTGGCGGCGAGTTCGCGGTCAAAGTCGGTGGCGGTGACCACCAGCTCCTCGTTTTCGCTGAAACGTTTGGCGGTGTTCTTGACAATGGCGAAGGCAGTGGGGAGAGCCTTGTTGAGTGCCTCCTCATAGCGTTCGAGGATGTCTTTTTCTATTTTGTCAATCTGGTTGAAGATGACCACGCGGTCTTCGATGGGCGTGGCCTCGATTTTCTGCTTGAGTGCAGCCACCTTCTCCTTGAGGTCGTCGGCCGAGTGCTGGATGTCGTGTTGCAGTTCTTTGGTCTTGGCACGCAACCCGTCGTTTGAGAGGGCTTCGATGGTGGGGTAGACGGCGAGCACCTGGTCCACGATGGGCTGTATCTCCTTACGGTCGCGTGAGGCCTTGTTGCCGCCGAGCAGTTTGCTTAAGATTTGGTTGAAATTCATATTGTCGTTTTTGTTTTTGTCTGAGTGAAGGGTCTGTGGGTTGTCACGAAATGATGGTTAAAAGAGCGGAGCGGAACTGCAGGCGTTAGGGGCTCTGATGCGCATAGCCTTGGAGAGTGTGGGGGCTATGCGGTCGGTGGTGACAGCCGTGCCGTTGGTGGAGGCTTTGAGACCGCCGCCGAAGAAAATGATGGGGTAGGGGATGTAAGACTCTCTGACGGGATTTTTCTTGGTGGTCTGTCCGTCGGTGTATTGCCAGCCCGGGGCCACCTCTATGAGGATGTCGCCCGAGACGCGCGGATTGTAGCCTCCCCTTATTTTGCTGATGCCCGGCGTCCATGCTCCCTGCAGCAGGCGGCGCGACGTGTAGACGTCTTTGATGCCTTCGAGTTGCATGAGGAAGTCTTGCGAGCGCTCGAGCATTTCTGCCAGGTTGAACTGGCCTTTCTCGATGAGTTTGTGGTCAAGATAGATTTGCGTGCCGTAGCAGGCCTCGACAAACTGGCCTTGCCCGTAGATGGCCACGAGGTACATGTTGAGCAGGGCGGCGACGCGCTTCATGTCGAATGTGCCCGTGGGGATGCGGTAACGGCTCAGGTCTGCGGCGGGTTCGGCAGCGTAACCCGACGAAGTGAGCACGAGGAGCACATTGTCTATGCCGGCTTTCTTGTCGAGTGTCGCGATGAGATCGGCGAGCGCCCTGTCCAGTCGCACATAGGTGTCTTGCAGTTCCATGGGCGATGCCGACTCGGTCTGTCCGGCATAGCGTCCGGCGTAGTAGGTGATGGCGAGATAGTCCGTCACGGGGTCGGCGCCTATCATCGTGCTGTTGATGCAACTCTGTGCGGCGGCGTTGACCTCTTCGTTGACCAGAGCGCTGGTCTTATAGTCGGCGAAGCGGCTGTCGCCTTTGAATTTGTGGACAAAAGGCTTCTTGACACCCCCTGAAAGGAAGTAGCTGAAGTTGCCCACCAGGTCCGAGCACGGGCGCCACTCGGTCTTGCTGATGTCGCCGATGGTGCCGAGCGTGTTTCTCACTGAGGCCCAAGCCGGCAGGCCACCGTAATAGTTGGTTGAGCTCCACAGGCCCGTCTTGTCGTCAATCCATATGGCGGCATTGGCGGCGTGTCCGGCTGTGAGTATGGCGGCCTCTCTTGAAGGCGCTATGGCAAAAACCAGCGGCTTGTCTTCGCCGGCAGCTTTGAGTTCGTCGCCGATGGTTGAGACGCTGAGACATCGTGCCGACGATTGGTCGGTGGTGCCGCCGGTGCCGGCATATTGTGCGTCGTCTACGCAGAATGTGGGTCGCAGGGTTTCGCGGTCGAGCCACATTCGTCCCACCACGCCGTGGCTTGACGGGGCCGTGCCCGAGGCGATGGTGGCCGCCGCCGAGGCGATGTCGGGGTGGGCCAACGGATGGTCGGCGTTGGTATACACCACACCGTCGCGCAGCAGACGTTTGAAACCGTCGTTGCCATAGAGTGGCATGAAGGCTTCGAGATAGTCGCTGCGGAGTTGGTCTACGAGAATGTTCACCACAATCTTGGGCACGGCTCCGCCGGGCGTGCCGGCTGCTCTCACGGGTGAGGCGGCAAGCACGCTCATCATCGTGAGCAGTGTGGGCAGCAGCCTGATGTAGAAGTCGGCGCTGCCGGCAGATTGTGGATGTCGTTTTCGGGCCATCTATATATATATATAGGAGTCTGCGGCGCTATGAGTCTAAAAGTCCAAGAGACTAAGAGAGGTTGCGCCCGTCAGTCGTCTGTCTTGTGTGAAGGGAAGCGATAGTTCATTCCCACTCTGACAAGCAAAATCAGTGCCAAA
Source organism: Alloprevotella sp. (assembly GCA_045124135.1). Taxonomy (GTDB): domain Bacteria; phylum Bacteroidota; class Bacteroidia; order Bacteroidales; family Bacteroidaceae; genus Alloprevotella. Next base: position 18,205 of record JBGVLE010000066.1, on the reverse strand, counting down.
AGATAGATTTCGACAGGGAATTTCTGTCCGGAGACGATTGCGGCCATAGCAAAGAGGCCGAGCAGTATGCCTGAGACCACGTGAAAATGGTCGGGGCGGTCTTTAATGTTTTGTTTGATTTTCCAACCCAAATATATGAGCGGCAGTGGGTTAAGCCACACTATCAGCCAGTTGCTTCCCACGCCGGGATGGCTGGAGAAGAAGTAGAGGAACGTCACGAGCAGGCCTGCCAGACCTTGGACGAACAAGAGCAGGTTGTCTGTCGCGGTGAAGATGCGTCTGCGTTTGTATTCCCATACGCTCAGACCTGCGACAATGAGCAGCAGGATGCAGCACACCGCCATAGGCGAGAGGGGGAAGTGATGGATGGGCTTGGGCGTGACGTCGACCACGACTGCGGTGGAGCGCACGAGTGGTCTTGTGGTGCCGTCTGTCGCGACAATCTGTGCTTCGCCCATAAGTCGCGAAGCATAGATGGGCGAGAATAGTTGTAGGTCAATGCCGAGCGGTTGGTCGGTCTCTGTGCCCAGGATGAGGTCTTGGCCAAAGCGGTTCCATGGCGAGGCTTCGGCCGAGAACTCGTGTATGATGTCTCTGAAGGTAACAGCCGTGTACTGTTGCGGCCATTTGATTTGGCCTTTGAGTGCTTTCTTGACATGGTCTACGGCGCGTGTGGTGCAGTTGTCGTAGAGGAAGTTGTAGCGATAGACCCAGTTGTGGATGCAGGCGATGGAGTCGAGCGCGTGCGCAATGTTGCGGGCCTCGTCTTGTGTGAGGTTGAGCACCTGTTCGGTCACGTTGCGTCCCTCGCATGCATAGTGTCGGGCGAACTGTCTGAAGGTGGAGAGTCCCAGTGTATAGTCTGTTTCTCCCAGCATAAAGCGCCAGGCGAAGTTGGGCGTGGAGAAATCGAATATGCCGTAGTTGAAGACCCTGTCGGTGCCGTCTTTGGTGTTTCTCACCCTTAACGCCGTATGGCCGTATAGTTCATATACGGCCGTCCCCGGGCTGCAGGTGAGCAGTCCGATTTGCAGAGAGTCCTCTTCCTCTTGAGCAGTTTGGGCTTGTACCGGTTGGCTGGCAAGGCCCAGAAGCATCAGAAATCCGAGGATATGCGCAGTGATTTGCTTCATTCGGGGGACAAAGTTAGTGCAAGTGAGAGCAAAGGCCAAGAAAAAACTTGTTTTTTATTGGACTTTGCCGAGCGCAGCCTAACTTGCGCCGCAGGCGAAAGTTAGTGCAAGTGAGAGCAGAGGCAAATAAAACTTGTTTTAATTTGACATTCCCGAGCGCAGCCTAACTTGCGCCGCAGGCGAAAGTTAGTGCAAGTGAGAGCAGAGGCAAATAAAACTTGTTTTAATTTGACATTCCCGAGCCGCAGCCTAACTTGCGCCGCAGGCGAAAGTTAGTATAAGGCGGGCTAAATGCCAAATAAGCATAGCTTCCCCTTTTTGTCTTTTTCTTTCCACGTCTTTGGCTTTATCTTTGCCATAGCAGATGAGAGAGGAGGAGACACTAACGCTAAAATCTTCACTTACGGTGCATTACGGGAATAGGGACAGGAAAAACGGGCCTTATTCCCGTATTTTCTGTCCCTATTTCCGTCTATCATTCTTCAAGGCAATGCGAAATAACTCACTATTGGCTCGACATTGGGTGCTGCCTGGAACCGGCAAGTCGCCACATAGTCACTTTTTCCAATATAAAACGTCACTCAAAACCCGCATATTGTCATCCATCTCCCGACCATAGCGCCTATCGGTGTGATTGAAGCGTGATTGGAGCTCCATTCACAGCAAACGCCTAGTTTTCAGGCATCTGCAGGCCTGTGATTGTGTGATTGGGAAAAAGGCCAACATAAGGGTATTACGCGCGCGTAGATATTTATGGTGTTGCGCCGCCGCTACCTGTTGAGCGTAAACCGCAGGGAGATGCCGAAGTCCTGGGTGGTGGTGGGGTAGGACGAGGTGGTGAGCAACGGCTTGTTCATTTGCCGGTCGTAGTAGGCCGTGAGGGTGACGAGGCGGCTCAGCGTATAGTCTGCCGAGAACGACACCTGTACGGCCTTGTTGCCGCTTGTGGCTTGCGAGATGGTGGTGAGGATGTCGCGGTTGAGCGCGCTTTGGTTGCGGAACGAGATGTCGAAGCGCACGTTGAGGTCGTTGGAGAAACCAGTAGAGTTGGTGCGTTTCTGCTCTTGCTCTTCCTGTGCCTTTTTGCTGCCGCGCTTTTTGGCCTTCACCGTGCGTTTGGGCGTAAAGAGGTTGAGGCCTGTGATTTTATAGCCGGCACCAAAGACGAGGTCGTTGGAGCGCGTTTCGGTGATTTGCATGGCCGATATGCTGAGCGTCAAGACACGGGTGCGGCGGTATTCGGCCTTGGCCGAGATGTTGTTTTTGAACGTCATGTCGATGCCGAAGAGCGGCGAGAAACTCTCGTTGATGCTCACGGTGGAGATGTCGTAGGGGCAAGAGGGCACGGGATTGCCGGTGGTGACGTCGGTGATGAAGCCGAGGCCGCCCATGAACTCGTTGTAGGCGCGGTATGAACTGTATGAGCCCACCGAATAGACGCTCTTGTAGCCGTGGCGGAGGGTGACGTTGCGGAAGATGTTTTTCAGTGCCTTGATGCGCGACAGACCGGTGTAGGCCACGCTCCAGTTGGGCAGCAGCTTTTTGAGTGAGGGGAAGAACGACAGGCCGTCGCCGCCAGAGGTGTAGGTGTGGAGGAAGGCCGGTATCATCACGTCGGCCGAATATTTGTCTATCGTGCCGTTGGCGGGGTCGAAGGTCTGGCCGGCGAGTGAAGAGGAGGCCGGATAGGGGGCTCCGATGTATTGGTTTTCGACCCGTTGGCGGTAGTCGTCAAGCGAGGCCACGAAGCGGTCGAAAGACTTGCTCTTGTAGCCCGACTCGGGTGTGCCGGTGCTCTCGAAGGCCGTGCCGATGGAGATGGTGGTCATGTTGAAGCTGCCCGACTGGGTGAAGGGCATGCCGTCGAACATATACTGTATGCTCCGTGTCTTGTTGACGGTGCGCGAGGCGGTGAGGTCTATTTTCAGGTTTTTGATGGGTTCGACTGTGGCCCTTATCTGTAGGTCCTCGTTGAGGTTGGTGGTGGCCGGCGTGGTGATGCTGTCGGTCATGAGCAACCAGCCTCTGTCGGCAGCTTTGCGGATGTAGCTTTCGTCGGTGAAACCGAAGGCGAAGTCGAGACCCGGTTGCAATCCGCCGGCAGAGCGCTGGCCGAAGTAGTCGCCAATGCGTGGCAGGAAGCCTGGTATGCTCATGTTGAACTTGTTGTTGTAGCTCACGCTCACATTGCGCACCATCATCAGTGTGCGTGCGGTGAACTGCAGAGCCTTATACCAGCCCTGGTCTTCCTTGCGCTTGAGCGGTGTGATGACGAGCTTGATTTGGGCCGTGTCTTGCGTGAGGATGAGCAGTTGGTTTTGGTCCACCACCTTCGAGCGCAAGGCATAGCGTGAGCCGTCGCGGCGCAGGGCCACCACTTTGACGCGCTTGTTTTTGAGGTTGTGTTTCACCAGTGTGGTGGTGTCGGCCTTGAGGGTGATTTCGCGCTCGAAGTTTTTGGGCTTGGTCTTTTTGTTTGAAGACGATGACGACGAGAAGCGTTTGTTGGCCTCTTTGAGGAAAGGCACGTGGTTGTAGAGCGTTTCGAGTTTGAGCTTGACGTTGCCGCTCATGGTGCGCGAGTTGGCGATGTTGTTGCCGCCGCTGCTGCCGTCGTCAAACTCGGCGCCGCGTGTCCAGGTGTAGGTCGAGGCATATTTGGCGTCGGCCGTCACCCAGTCGAAGATGGGCAGTTTGTTGATGGGCAGTTGCCACGAAGCGTCGAAACTCTGGCGATAGTCGAGTGGTGTGCCCATGTTGAAGATGCTCGTGCGCACGGAGTCTTTCCAGGCCGTGTACCGGTCGGGATAGAGATCTTTGTTGACCACCGTGTAGGGCTGTTCGATTTCGGCGCTTGTGCCCGACTCGAAGCTCATATGCAGGCTCTTGGTGAGGTCCCAGCGCAGGGTGAAGTTGCGTCGCCAGGTGTAGTCGCTCGAGAAGGATATGGGCAACGAAGTGTTGTCGAGGTTCTCCATGTCGCGCTCTTGCAACTCATAATAGTTGTGCACGAGGTCGGAGTTGAAAGCCACGTTTTGGGGCAGATAGTTGAAGTTGAGTTCCTTGATCAGTTTGAGCCATTTGCTCTTGCTCTTCATCTTCTTGAAAGGCTCGAAGGCTTTGTAGACCGGCGTATAGTTGTAGTTGAGGCTCCATTTGCGCATTTCGTCTTTCTCCCACGCCGTCGTCTCGCCGGTGGTGTGGCGGCTGCTGTAGGCATAGCTGAAAGAGAAGTTGGCCGGGTCGTAGGGCATGGGGTGGCGCTTGGTGGCGATGTCGAAACGTACGCCCGAGAGACTGAAGTTCTTGTTGATGACCACTTTGTCGGCGATGTGGCGCAGACTGTCTTTTTCGGCCTCAGTCTGGAGCGCGTCGAGGGCTTCGTCGAGCTCCATGTCGGTGTCGAGCGGGTTGTAGCGTGGCGAGGTGCGCTCTTTGGAGTAAGAGTAGTAGAGCGGTGCTTTGAGCTTGACGGCATCGGGCAGGAAACGTCCGGCATTGACGCTTGTGGTGACGGAATACTGGTAGAGATTGTCGTCGCGCCGTTGGCTCACGCTCTCTTCAAGTCCGCCGAAGCCTTCGGTCTCCACGTGGCCCGAGAGCCCGATGGTGGCCACGTCTGAGAGCTGGAGCGAGAGTTTGCCTTGTGCCGCCCACCCCCCTTTGTTGGAGAACTGTTGCAGACGGAGCTCGTTGGCCCACACCTCGACGCTCTGCATCGTGCGCGAGTTGTTGCGCACACCAATCATGATGGTGCGCACCTCGCCGAGCGACGGGTTGCCCATCACGCTGATTTTGTTGTTGGGCTTGGCGGCGTCGTATTCGCTGTAGAGGGTGGTGTAGGACGCCGTGCCGAGCGAGCGCAGTTTGTTGCGGTTGCTCTTGGCGGCAGTGAAGAGCGAGAGGTCTATGTCGAGGAGGTTGTCTTCGGGCCATACGGCTATGCGGCCTTCGGTGGTGTTGGCATATTGGCCGTCGGGCGTGACCTTGAGGGGGATTTCATATTCATAGAAGTTGCTGCGATAGTCCGAGCCCAGACGGATGAAGAGGCTCACCTGTCCGTCGTCGAGTTTTTCACCTCCGGCCAGGCGGTTGGCGTGGGTGAACATCTGTATGTGTTTGTATTTGCGCAGGTCGAGAGAGGTGCGGCGATAGACGGCACGGGCATCGCCTGAGGCGAGGTTTTCGACGGTGAGCGAGAGGGCTTGTTCGTTGTTTTGCAACACCTGGTCCTGCCCCGGGTCGATGACACGGCTGATGCCCGGTGGAATGACGTAGTTCACCGGTGTTTTCGTATTGTTCTCTTCAAAGTTGACCGCTGACACGCTCAAAGTGCCGCTCACGTCGGGCACTTCGCCCGTGTAGAGAGCCTGCTCGTAGGGGCGCCATTCGCCGTGGACGAGATTGAAGGTGGCCAGACGCAGGATGACAGGGCGGTCGAAGCCGGTCATGAACACACGCATGAAGCGGATGGACGAGAAGTCGCTGATGCCGCCTTCGCGTTTCTCCCATTGGTCGATGGGGATGCGGAAGAGATACCAGTTGGTGTTGAGCTTGTTGTTGTCGCGCGTAGTGGTGGAGGTTTCGCGATGGTCCACGATGAAGTTGCGGCCCACGACCATATCTTCGGGAGCAATGCGCACGTGGTATTGGAAATACTTCTCATACTCGTTGAGCGTATAGTCCTGGTTGATGTCTTCGACGTCGGGGGTGGTCTTGTAGGCCGTGCTGTATTTCTCGGGAGATTGCTCGGTAGTGGCCGAGTTGCCGTTGGGGTTGTTGATGCGCTTGTAGCGTTCGAGGATGGGGGTGGCTGCCGCGTCAAAGTCAGAGCCACGGAAATAATGGTAGCGGTCGCCCGACGGGTCGGCGGCTATGCTGTCGTAGACTTCGGGGCGCACGATGCTGCGCACCTGGCTGAGGTATTGGCTGTAGGCCGGATAGCTTGCCTCTTGCTGGCTCGAGAGACCGTTGTAGCCCACATCCTGTTTCTGCCGTGCGCCGCTTGAGGTGTTGAAGGCATAGGTGACGCTGTTTTGTGTAGGCACGCGTCCCCATACGGTTTCGACGTATTGTGTGGGGTCGTCGTCGATCGGCAGACCGCTTTCATAGAATTTCTTGCCGTCTTTGAGAATGTCTTCGCTGATTTCGCCGAGGTTGAAATAGAGGTCGCCGCTGAAGGTGGTGCCGTCCTGGCGTGCCTTGATGAAGGGGTCCATCATCCAAAACTCGATATATTCCACATTGGCCGTCTCGAAGTCGGACGTTTCAATGCGTCTCATCATACCGCCCCAGCGTTTTTCGGGCTGTGTGAGATGACCGTCGGCGTCGAGGCTCGGGTCGAGGTTATATGGACCGCGCTCGTTGGGATAGTAGGCCAGGTTGAGCACGTTGATGGTCGAGGCCTCCTTGAAGTTGATTTGTTTGTTGGGGAAGAGTTCGTTTTTGTAGATTTCTCTGACGAAGGGGTCGGAGAGCTGGGCGAGGTCGCTCTTGATGTGTCCCGGCGTGATGGACGACGAGCGGCGGGTGAAGAGCGGATCGATGTAATACCACGCCAGGCGTGCGCGGTTGAAGCCGTAGCGGATGTCGTTGGTCAGTTTTGACTCGGCAAACATCGAAGGCACCGAACAGAGGGTCCATGCCGTCGGTTCGGAAATGTCGATGTCGTTTTTGGCGTTTTCAAAGTCGTCGATATATGAGGCGTTGCCCTGCGAGTCGTTGTTGCCTCCGGCAATGAGTTGGGCAAAGTCGGCGTTGAAGTTGATGCTCGACGGTGCGGTGCAATGCAGGATGGGGAGCTTGTCGAGCACGTCGGTGAGCCATTGGCTCTCTTTTTTCCACGACATATTGAGTCCCCAGATGGTGTTGTTGAGCGGTTCGCTTCCCATGGCCACCTTTGTGGTCAGCGGTTTCTCGCCCAAGTGCATCAGTGTGCCGCCGATGGTGAAGTCTTTGGAGAAGTCGTATTGCCAGTTGAGGCCCATCATCGTCTTGCGCTGCATGCCATAGTTGGTGTTGCTCTCCATGCTCACGTTGATGCTGGTGCCTGCGTCGAGAATGCTTTGGTTGAGAATGGTGACGATGCCCGAACTGTAGTCCACGCGATAGTCCACGCCCTCGGTGAGTGTCATGCCGCCGGCAGTCACCACCACGGAGCCTTGTGGCACATTCATAGCCCCCAGCTGTATCTCGTTGGTTTTGGATGCTTTATACTGTCCGGTGATGATGTATTTGTCTTGTTCGGCAATCTGTTTGGCAATGGTCTTGGTGGAGTCGTAGAGCGCCTGGTAGGTGTATCGGGCGGCCGTTTCGTCGTCTTTGAAATATTTGCGCAGGTTGCTGCCGAAAGGCTCGACCACAGGGAAATAAATCCGGCCGTTGGTGGCATCAATGGTGTAGCCCTCCACATAGTCGAAATAGCCGTTGGGATTGCGCTTGTTGTTATTGTCCAAGCGGTCCAGGCCCATCAGCGAGAGAATCTTTGTGTTTTTCAGCTCCGGCTCGGGCAGATAGGCCAGATACACGCCAGTGGTGTCACTCAGGATTTTGACGTCGAGGCGGAATTTGTCTTTCTGTATGTTGGTGGCTCCGAGCGAATAGACGTTTTTCATCATCAGGTCCCAGTTGCCCATTTCGGGCGTACAGGCCGTGTTTTTCAACGCTTTGACATAGAGCACAGATTGGTTGTCTTTGACATCCGTCGAGAACTCTCCCACCTGATAGGTCTGTCCGCGGTAGGTGTATTCATAGGCCACGCCGAGCACCTGGTCTGTCTGCAGCGTCGATTTGAGTGACACATAGCCCAAAGCGGCGTTGAGCCGGTATTCCGAAGCACTGAGCAAGCGGGCCGTTTCAAGTTTCTCGTAGTCTTTTCCGCCCTCCATGCCGGCAGCGTCGAGAGTGGCGGTGGTCTGTGAGATTTGGCGTGCGCCGCTGAGCGGTCCCACCAGTGTGGCATAGAGCGAGTTGGCGCCGTTGGCCGGTGTCGTTTCGCTGCCGGGTGTCCACATCGGATTGCTGATATGGTCGTGTTCGCCCAGGTCGGTCAGCGCCACGATGTTGCGTGTGTTGGTGGTCGTTCCGGTCTTGTTGGTGGTCCAGATTTCGATGCGGTTGATGGTGATGCCCGAAGCTACGTTGGGCAACTGCGACATGGCGGCGTCGTAGTTGTTGCGGAATTGATGGGCCAGGAAGAAGTGGCGGTTTTCTTCGTAGTCGTTCACGTCTATCTCAAAATCAGTGAGTTGCACGCCGCCTTTCGAGCTTACACTTTGGCTGCTCGATTTTTTCTGCGAAACCACCGTCTGCAGTTTGAGTTTGCCGAATTGCAGGTCGGCCCTGACACCGAAGAGCGACGAAGCACCGCGCACCAGCGACGAGTTGGACGGCAGCGACACGTTGCCGGCCTCAATGAGTTTGATGATTTCGTCTTCCTTGCCTTCGTAGTGCAGTTTGATGTCTTGCGTGTCAAAGTTGAACGTAGCCTCCGAGTTGTAGTTGAAGTCCATATTCACTTTGTCACCCACCTTGCCGTTGACGCTCAGATTTATTTTTTCGTCAAAGTCAAAGCCGAACACGCGGCGGTTGCGCTCAGCCAGCGAAGGGTCGTCGACAAAGCGCGTGTTGGCACCGATTTTGAGTTCGGCGCTACCTTGTGTCTTTATTCTCACACCTCCGGGACCGAAGATCTTATTGGCCGGTCCGAGGTCAAACTGCATGTCGGTGAAATCAAACTTGTCTTTGCCCTTCTCCTTGAACTCGTCGCTGTTTTTCTGTCGGTAATAGTGGCGCAGCGAGCGCAGGGTCATCAGTCGGTCATATTCCTCTTTGGTCACGGCAAAGGGCGCTTCGAGGAAATAATCACCCAATTTCGTGCCCAGTCTGTAGGTGCCGGTCTTCTCGTCATACCAGAAGTCCGTCTTCAGATTTTCAGGGTTTTTCAGGTCGGCTCCGGCCTTCTCTGTGTCGTCCATAGACTGTGCCGTGGTGGTGGTCACCTTGAAACGCGGCTTGACACTGTCGGCCTTCACCTCCGTCATAGTCGGAGAGAGGCTTTCTACCTTTACTTCTTTCGCCGCCTGTGCCTCGGTGGTCTCAGCAGCCTGCCACACGACAAAGCGGCTCGCCCCTGCCGCACTGAGAGTGAGCAGGGCAAGAGAAACGATGGCGGTCAGTGGCTTTTGGGGCATCAGATGAAGTTTAGGCTGGCTTTTGTGTAGAGATAATATATAGGAGTGTGGACTTTTCGGTTCTCTGTCAGTTGTCTCTCAAAGCAACTTGAGTGCCTGTTTGATAATCTGCTCTACAGGGCAGTCGGGCTGGTCCTTGACAATCTGCCGTACCACCTTGCTGCCGGCTGCCGGCGGGAAACCCAACATCGTGAGAGCGGCTACGGCCTCTTCCATCCGTTCACGGGAGGCCGAGGTGAGCGTTTCGCCTGTTTTCTGAACTGTGGCGTCGGCAGTGCCGAAGTCGAGAGCCATTTTGTCTTTCAGTTCCACCACGATGCGCTGCGCCGCTTTCGGTCCGATGCCTTTGACACTCTTGATCATTTTGACGTCTTCGCTGCGTATGATGTCGGCAAACTCGGTCGGGGTGAAGGCTGAGAGCACCATGCGCGCCGTCTGTCCGCCAATGCCCGAGATGCCGATGAGCAGGTCGAAGAGTTGTCTTTCAGATTTGGTGGCGAAGCCGTAGAGCAAGTGGGCATCTTCGCGAATGACCTCATAGGCGAACAGTCTCACTTCTCTTTTGCCTTGCAGGGCAGTGTAGGTATTGAGGGAGATGAGCATTTCGTAGCCCACGCCACCGGCCTCAACAATGGCCGAGGTGGGGGAGAGCTCATCCAATATGCCGCGGATGTATTCTATCATAACTTATAATAAACGGAAGAAATCACAGGATATTGTGTGGGAGAGCACGAACTCACGTTTTTTTCAGAACGGCATTTCGCCGCTGGGCGGTGCAAAGGGAATGTCGTCGGCAGGAGGTAGTGGGAAACTCTCCGGACTGCCGCCCATAGCGCCGGCCGGTGCAGCCATCCGACCGCCCACTCCGGACTGTTCTTCTCCCGGCATCGGCACCACGGCATCGTCGTCGATGTTTTGGAAACGCGCATACTGCCCCTTGAATGTCAGCAAGACATCGCCCACCGCACCGTTACGATGCTTGGCAATGATGATTTCGGCTTTGCCGCGCACGTCGCGCTCGTGTTCGTCCTTATAGATGTGGTAATATTCCGGACGGTGGATAAACACCACCATATCGGCGTCTTGTTCGATGGCACCAGACTCTCGAAGGTCTGACAACTGCGGTCGTTTGCCCTCGTTGCCTTCACGGGCTTCCACACCACGGTTGAGCTGCGAGAGGGCAATGATGGGGATGTTGAGTTCTTTGGCCAGACCCTTGAGCGAGCGGCTGATCATGGACACCTCCTCCTGTCGGCTGCCAAAGCGCATACCCGAGGCGTTCATCAGTTGCAGGTAGTCTATCATAATGACGCCGATGTTGTGCTCCTTCTTCAATCTTCTGGCCTTCGTGCGCAACTCAGAAACAGAGAGCGAGGGCGTGTCGTCGAGGAAGAGCGGTGCGCCGTACAGTTCTTTGATGCGGTGGTCGAGTTGTCCCCACTCGTAGGGTGCGAGTTGTCCGCTCTTGATTTTCTCACCCGTAATCTCACACACGTTGACGATAAGGCGGTTGACGAGCTGCACATTCGACATTTCAAGCGAGAAGAAGGCCAGGGGGACTTTCTGGTCTACGGCGATGTTCTTGGCCATGCTCAGTGCAAAAGCCGTCTTGCCCATAGCCGGACGGGCAGCCAGGATGATGAGGTCGGAGTTTTGCCATCCGCTGGTCATTGCGTCGAGTTTGTGGAAACCGCTGGCAATGCCGCTCAAACCGTCGCTGCTCTTGGCTGCATTTTGCAGCAGACTGTAGGCTTCGTTGATGACGGGGTCAATCTGTGTATAGTCTTTTTTGAGATTCTGTTGCGAGAGTTCAAACAGCCGCCCTTCGGCCTCTTGCATCAGTTCGTCCACGTCTTGTGTGGCGTCGAAGGCCTTGGTCTGGATGCCGCTGGTATAGGTGATGAGCTCACGGGCCATATACTTTTGAGCGATGATGCGCGCGTGATATTCTATATGGGCCGATGAGGCCACCATACCGCTCAGTTGGGTGATGTAGAACGCACCGCCGGCGTTGTCGAGCTCGCCTGTGCGGCGCAACTCTTCGGTGACGGTCAGCAGGTCGACGGGTTTTTGTTGGATGTTGAGCGCCTGAATGGCCTCATAGATTTTTTGATGCTTGGGCTCGTAAAACGACTGGGGCTTCAAGATTTCGCTCACCATAGAGAAGGCGTCTTTCTCTACGAGCAACGCACCGATGACGGCTTTCTCCAACTCGGGAGCCTGAGGTTGGAGGTGGCCGAAACCATCGGTGACAGGAGCCGTTTCTTTGCGGCCGTTGGTGGCTTTTCGCGTATGGCGGGTATAGGTGTTGGGTTCTGGCATAAAGTGGGAAATAGTGGATTATTGCTTGTTGTCTTCCGGTTGGGCTTCATAACAACCGATGTCGCTCGCTCCGTCTGTCGTGCGGTCACGTCCCATGAGGTCTTGCGGATAGGTGGATAGGGTGATTGCGTAGTCGGCTTTGCCCACAGCCTGTGATTTCGGATTGAGTGTGAACGGAAATTCCAGCGTGGTGAGGTTAAAGCCAGGGGTAAAGTTATCTACTCTCCACACCTCGTTGGGCTTCATGTCATTATCCCATAGGCAGTTAACGATGCGCTTGTCTTCAGCCTCCGGCGTATTGAGCAAGCAGTTGACAAATTCAAACTCAAAAGCATCGTCTTGATAACGTTCAGAGGCCTGTCCCATGATTTCGTCATCAGAATACCCCGTGATGAGGCAGTTGGTGAAAGAAGCCTTGAACAGGGGGTGGCGCACATCGCCCAGGCTGTTGGCATAGGTCAGTGCCACGCCACGACCGCCCTGGAAAAGATAGAAGTTGGCGATGGTGCAATGCACAAATTCGTGGTGTCCGCCAATGAGGGTAACACAGTTGCCGCCGGCGTTGGTCAGTTGGCAGTTGCCCACATAGAGCCGGCAGTCAGTGGCTTGGAGGCAGTCGCCTGACACGTTGTGCACGATGGTGTTCTCGAGCCGCAGTTTCTCGCGATCTGTGTCGGCCGAGTCACACTTTATGCCGAATGTTCCGCTGTGGATGTCGGCATGGTTGATGCGGTTGCCGTAGCTGGTCGAGGCAATGACGATGCCGCCCCATTGGTTGGGTATATGGTCGTAGGGCTGGTTTGAAAACATATAGCCAAGACGGTCGCCGCGCATGATGATTTTTTGTTCGGTTGTACCTTCTGCCAACAGGCGGCCGCGCACAATCAACTGGCTTTCGGGGTGAAAATAGAGCCGCGTGCCCGGAGCAAGAGAGAGTGTGACGCCTTCGGCCACCACCAGACTGTTGGTGATGATGTAAGGCCGACGGGCCGAGAAAAGGGTGTCGGCCGTGAGGGTGTGAAGGTCGAGAGGGATGACATCCTGGGCATAGGCCGACAACACCACACCACTGTTTGCACCGCCTTCTGTCTCAAACACCAGCCGGTCTTCGTGACGGATAGGCAGGTCGGTGTCTTGTTCGGGCGCAGTGGCATTGACAAACACTCTCAGACTGTCTTCTGCCCCCACTTCAATGCCGGCTTCCGCTCCCACCGACCCGCCTTCGACAAACACACCGTCCACGTTGACCTTAAAGATCGAGTGGATGCCGTTTTCCAGGTAGACACGGCTCAATCTGATGGCCTTTTTTGAGGGATTGTACACGTTGAACGTGTAGGTGTTGGTAGATTGTGCACTGATGATGGTGTCGAGACTTAGCGTGTCTACCGACGGTATGAGCCGGTCGGTGGCCGACATACTGTAATCGTCGTCGCTCATACAGGCACAGAGGACGAACAGCGCCAAAAAGCCGCCCCAGAGCAGGTGGTGCAGCTTTTTTAGTGATGAAATGATGGGGTGTGTCGTGACCATCGGCATTGTTTTTTTGAACAAAGAGTCAAAGAGACAAAGAGTCAAAGAGATGAAGAGTCAAAGAGACATAGCTCGGGCTGAGTGCTTATTGGCCTTACAGGCTGGCAATACCACTCTTGGTATCTTCGTCTTTTATTCTCTTATTCTCTCTTTCAAATATGTACGAGGATGTCGAGCAAGTGGTTCCATACTTTCTCCACACTAGGGATGTGCAACCTTTCTTCCGGTGAGTGCACGCCGCGCAGGGTGGGGCCGAAGCTCACCATGTCGAGTCCGGGATATTTCTCGCTGAAAAGTCCACATTCCAGTCCGGCGTGAATGGCCAGAATTTGGGGATCTTCGCCAAAGAGCCGTTTATAGCTCTCCCGAGCCACGGCAAGCAGGCGGCTGTTGGGGTTCATCTTCCATCCCGGATAACCCTCGTTGGTCACGGCTGTGGCGCCGCCCAGTTCAAAGGCAGCTCTCACTGTGGCAGCCATATTCAGCAAGTTGCTCTTCACACTGCTGCGCTGGCTTGTGGTCACAACGATACCATCGGCCTCTTTGCGGATGCTGGCAAGGTTTGACGAAGTTTCCACCAGCCAGTCGAGGTCTTGGCTCATGGCAAAGATACCGTTGTGAAGGGTGCGCAGGGAGAGCATCATCCGGTGGGCGGCCTCAGGATTCATCGCTTCGCTGGCAGCTGCGGCACTTTCAAGGTCAAAGGCTACTTCCTTCTCTGTCACCTGAAACTCCTCTTCCACATCGGCTGCATAGAGATTGAGGTCCACGCGGAGTTGCTCCTTGAAAGCAGCCGGAACGGCCACGGTCACACGTCCGTCTCTCGGTATGGCGTTGTGCAGGCCGCCGCTTTGGATGTCTACGATGCGCAGGTCGGTCTTTTCCATTTCGTCACACACAAAGCGCACGAGCAGTTTGTTGGCATTGGCCCGTTTTTTGTTGATGTCGTCGCCCGAGTGTCCGCCTTTGAGGTTTTTCACCGAGATGGTGAAGGTGAGGAAGCCTTCGGGCAAAGCCTCCATCGGGCACGGATAAGTGCCGGTTGTGCGCACGCCGCCGGCACAGCTTACAAAGATCTGGCCCTCGTCTTCAGAGTCGAGGTTGATAAGCAGACGGCCGGTCATAAATCCTGGCTTCATACCCATCGCGCCGGTCAGTCCTGTCTCTTCGTCGCGGGTGAAGACACATTCAATGGGGCCGTGGGGAATATCGTCAGAAGCCAGCAGAGCCATCTCCATAGCCATACCGATGCCGTCGTCGGCGCCCAGCGTGGTGCCTTTGGCCTTCATCCATTCTCCGTCGATATACGTCTCAATGGGGTTGTTGTCGAAATCAAAACTGCCGTCGCTCGGTTCACACACCATGTCCATATGGCTTTGGAGAATGACCGTCTCGAGATGCTCATAGCCGGCAGTGGCCGGTTTGCGTATGATCACGTTGCCCGTCTCGTCGGTGACGGTTTCCAATCCGAGTTTTTTGCCGAAGTCCTGCAAAAAAGCGATAATTTTCTCTTCGTGTTTCGAGCGGCGAGGCACTTTGTTGATTTCTGCAAAGCAGTCAAACACCAGTTTGGGTTGTAAGGTGATGGTAGACATAGTTGTTTAATTTTGTTTTGTGTATTATTTGTTTTATGGAAATTGGCGATGTTTGTCGTGGCTCGGTTTGTCGTGGCCATTGCTCTCACTTGCACTAACTTTTGCTTCGCACAAGTTAGGCTGCGGCTCGGGAAAGCCAAAATGAAAAACTTACGTCTTTCCTTTTGTCTCTGCACTCATTTGCACTAACTTTGTCGCCTGTAATCAGCAAAAATACAAATAATATGTGGCAGACGTTTCTTTTTACTCTGATAATTGTTGCAATCTGTCTCGTGCTGCTGGCCGTGAGACTGTTTTTCGGGAAAAAGTTTGTCCACACACACGTCGACGGCAACAAGGCTATGCACCGTAAAGGCATACGCTGTGCTCAGTCAATGGATGCCGATGAGCGCCGTGAAAAACCTCATGCTGTGTCAGAGAAATCAAATAAATGATCAGAATTTAAATCATCAGAAAACAAAACGATAACCTCAAATTATGAACAAAATCTTCACTCTCGCCGCCGTGGTTCTTCTTATGGCCTCTTGCGGCAACGGCAACAAGGCCGAAGAAATCAAGTCTGCTCCCGTCGACCCCAAAGCCACTGCCGGTATGGCCTACGTCGACGTAGACACGCTCCAGGCTCGCTACCAATTTTATATCGACGGCAAAGCCCGCCTCGAACAGAAGATGGAAGAGTTCCAAAAAGGCATCAGCCAAAAAGAAAACGCACTGGCCAGTCTCCAGAAGAGCATCCAGCAGCGCACGCAAAACGGACAAATCAACTCTCAGCAGCAATATGAGGCAGAGTTGAAGAAATACCAGCAGCAGGAGCAGGCCTATGCCCAATACCGCTCCAATGCCGAGCAAGAAATGGTCAAACTTCAGGGCGAGTTCAACCAGGCATTGCAAGACAGCCTCGACAACTTCCTCGCCGAATACAACAAGGTGAAAAAATTCAAGGTGATTTTCTACAAAGCCGCCGCCGTCTATGCCGACAAGGCCATGGACATCACCGCCGAAGTGGCAGAAGGCCTCAACAAACGCTACAAGAAATAATTTTCCCTCTTTTTGCCACAAAACCACAATTTGTAGACTCGCTTTCATGCGCCGTCTACCAGTTGTGGTTTTTCTTTTATAGTTCCGATGTCATGTCTTGGATAATGCTTTTTGACAGTCACATATTAAAATGTTTGGAATAAAATATGAGCAAATTATAGGTATTGTCTTATTGGTATCATTATGCAAAAATAACCATGTTCTCTTGAGTGATTTGTAATATTTCAGAAATATTTATTTAGTAGCCCTTTCATTGCTTGTTGACTCTATACCAAGGCAAAAACTCAATTTCTCAACACCAATAAAAGAGTTCTACAAACATTATTCGTAATATTGCACTTGCTTGTTGACTCTATATGTCTTCGCTGATTGATAGTTTGGAGTTCTTATACGTGTCTTTCATATCGATATATAGTGAAGAGTTTTTTAGTAGCAGTGTTAGTTTAAGCAAACTCTATTGACTGTTTATCGTAAAGAATGGTTTTTCTAAACTCGTAATTAGTATTTAAGATGAGCTCTGCTTTTAAATGAATTTACTCAAATTATTAGTCATAAATATTGAGGCAAACTAAAGCGCTTGAGTCGTAAAGACTCAAGCGCTTAATTATTAGCGGTGCGTACGGGACTCGAACCCGTGACCCCATGCGTGACAGGCATGTATTCTAACCAGCTGAACTAACGCACCAATCCGTATGTGTTGCTCTTGGTTTCTCAAAAGCGATGCAAAGATAAGACAATTTTCCAAATACAACAAACATTCCGCCGATTTTTTTGTTGTATCATTGTTTTTATGACGCATTTCATAACGCATTTCCATTTGGAATTGACTGTTTAGTTGGTCGGCCTTAACAAACATACACTGTTTGAATTAAGCAGAAAAAACGCACGATGGTACGTGAATATTTTCTTACAAATATGTCTTGAAAGTATGCCCTTTATATCCCCCAATTGTTGTCTTTTTCCCAATCACACAATCACGGCCCTGCAAGTTGTTAACAATCAGTGAAATGCTGTGATTGGAGCGTCCAGTCACATTCAGTCACGCTGTTGAAGATTGAATTGGTAGCAAAAATGATGAGTCGCGTGGCGTCAGAACGCTGATTATCTCAATTCTCAACTGTACACAAAACAGTTAGGCGGAAGCCCCTTTGTTCTCGGGGCTTTCCGCCTAACTCACTCAAAACAGTGTTCTGTTATTATTCTTCCATCGCTGCCTGCGCCGCTGCGAGACGGGCAATGGGCACACGGAAGGGTGAGCAGCTGACATAGTTGAGGCCCACCTTGTGGCAGAACTTCACTGAGCTGGGCTCGCCGCCGTGCTCGCCGCAAATGCCGCATTTGAGTTCGGGACGTACGGTGCGGCCTTTGTTGACGGCCATCTCTACGAGCTGACCTACGCCGTTCTGGTCGAGCACCTGGAAGGGGTCTACCTTCAAGATCTTCTTGTCGAGGTATACGGGCAAGAAGCTGGCGATGTCGTCGCGAGAGTAGCCGAAGGTCATCTGCGTGAGGTCGTTCGTACCGAATGAGAAGTACTCTGCACGAGAGGCAATCTTGTCGGCCGTGAGGGCAGCACGCGGAATTTCAATCATCGTACCCACCTTGAAGGGGATTTCGATGCCTTCTTCCTTGAAGAGGGCGGCAGCTTCGTCGCGAATGACTTTCTCTTGAGCCTCAAATTCATAGAGTATACCGGTGAGGGGTACCATAATTTCGGGATGCGGATCGAGGCCTTCACGCTTCAGGTCGATGGCGGCCGAAAGGATGGCGCGGGTCTGCATCTGGGTGATTTCGGGATAGGTATTGCCCAGACGGCAGCCACGGTGACCGAGCATCGGGTTGTGCTCGCAGAGGCTCTCTACGCGCTGGCGGATGTATTCTACGGTTACGCCCATGGCCTGTGCCATTTCTTCCTGGCCTTTGGCATCGTGGGGAACGAACTCGTGGAGGGGCGGGTCGAGCAGACGCACGTTGACGGGGAAGCCGTCCATAGCGCGAAAGATGCCTTTGAAGTCTTCTTTCTGGTAGGGGAGGAGTTTGGCAAGGGCTTTCTTGCGGCCTTCAACGCCGTCGGCGAGAATCATCTCGCGCATGGCCATGATCTTCTCGTTGTCGAAGAACATGTGCTCAGTGCGGCAAAGACCGATACCTACGGCACCAAACTTGCGGGCCACTTCGGCGTCGTGGGGCGTGTCGGCGTTGGTGCGCACCTGCAGGCGGGTGTATTTGGCGCAGAGGTCCATAAGGGCGGCAAAGTCGCCTGAGAGTTCAGCGGCCTGAGTGCGGATTTCGCCTTGATAAACGCGGCCGTTAGTACCGTTGAGTGAGATGTAGTCGCCCTCTTTGAGGATGATGCCGTCGATTTCAACGGTCTTGTTCTTGTAGTCCACGTTGA
>JBGVLE010000065.1:0-1668 GCA_045124135.1 Alloprevotella sp. | reverse complement strand
CTACCAACAAAAGTTGTGCCAAACCCGCGTCGCGGCGCCTAAAAAAGCAGCGTGCCGTCTGCCCCGAGGGCAGGCGGCACGCCATATAGAGAGATAAAACTATCCGGAATTACTTAACCACAACCTTGACAGCCTTCTTGCCATAGACTGCGAGGTAGATGCCGGCGGGCACATTATAGCGGCCCTGGCCATCGGCAATCATCACGCCGTTCAGGTCATAGACCATCACGCCGTTGGCGACAACCTCAAACGAGCCGGCGCCAACCTTGATCCACTCGTTGGCAACCTCAACCTCCTCTACAGCAGTGAGAATCTCGAGGTCAACCTCACCTTCCTTCATGGGAGGATAGAGCACATAGTGGGTAGCGGCCTCTGCGGCGGGAGCGGCTGCGGGCTGTGCGATGGTGAGACCCTTGGGTTCCATAGTTGTATTGCCGGTGAAGAAGTTGGCTACAGCGAAGCCAATCTTGGGTTTCTTGGTGATATAGTTGTCATCATCCATAGTGGCATACCAGTGGAACGAAGCCTCAGACTCGGCTATCTGAACCATTGTCTCGTTTTTCTCCAGCTCAGAGAACTTGTGGTAGCACTTGCCTGAGTAGGGTGAAGAAACGCCTTGCTCCTTAGAGTCGGCCACAGCCACATAGTTTGAAAGAGCGGTTTTGCCGTCGGCCTTAATCAGCACATACTCGGCGTTGCCACCGTTGTTGAGCGTCACATTCTCGATTGTGGAGCGGGCAGCGCCCTGCAGGTCGACATTGGTCTTCATCAGGTAAAGACGCTCCTTAAAGACATTGTTGCCGTCGGCGGGCTCTTCCACTACCACCTTGGCGCGGAATGCAGTCATCACAGGCAGGTTCACCTCAAGCGGAGTAGCACTGAGGTGTGCATCCACTATTTTGACTTCCTCATTATAAACCAGCAGGTCGGAGTTGGTGAAAGCTGACTGCAGGCTTATATCTTGGATGAGGGGCTGCCACATGTCGTCAAGCCACTTGTTGGGGTCTTCGTTGACAATGGTGACACTCTTTTCGGCGGTATTGTCATAAGTGACGGGATACATGGCGTCACCAATCTTCAGCACGTCGTTGACACACAGAGCGTTGAGAGCTGCGAGCAGGGCGTCAGACTCTACGTTGGGAGTGTTGATGTTGATTTTCACGTCAAGCTCATTGACCAGGGCATCACTTACGGTGTGGGTGTGTTCTCCACCGGCCAGTGCGTCATTCACAGCCACGTCTGCTCTCACGTTATTTCTAACATCGAAAGTCACGTCCTTAACAGAGTAGACAGGCATGGTGAGAGCCAGCTGTGCGGGCTCTGACACCTCGTTCACCTTGGTAGGCTCGATTGCGTTGTTCTCGGTGAGAGTAGCCTCAAACTTGGCGGTCCAGTTATCCATGAACCCGGTCAGAGTGCCGAACTCCTTGACTGCGACATAAACAGCCTCGGCGTTCTCGTTGGCCTTGACGGTGAAGTCCATCACCTCCTGGTCGCCATAGGCTACGGCAAACTTGTCAATGGTCTTGGCAGCAGCCTCAGAAGCCACATAGTCGGCGGGCACGGCAGTCACGCAAGCCACCTTGGCAGTCCACTTAGCGTTAGCGGCGTTATAATCGAATACATCCTCGGCAGGACGCTCTACGAACGAAGTCACATTACCCTCGG
>JBGVLE010000064.1:0-24276 GCA_045124135.1 Alloprevotella sp. | reverse complement strand
TTTAATGATTGTCATTTGAGCGGCGCAGCGGGCGGCCTGAAAGGCCAACGAGACCATAGCCCAGGGCAGAGGTGACACGTAGTGGCACCGGCACCCTGGGTAGGTGTGCCCGATTATGTTCGCCCTGTAAGGGCAAAAGCTTTATAATTGATAGACTTTGATTACATAATAACGCTTCCGGCCCAAACTTTTCGTCCCCGCTCTCACCGCCCAAACCGATACGTCTTGCCGCTTTTGCCCTTGGCCTTGAAGTTGTGGTCGTCGAGTTGTTCAATCTCCACGGGGTCTTCGTTCTCCCCGTCGGTGATGATGACCGTGCCGTTGTGGATGCGATAGTGTGAGGTGAAGCGGTTCAGCTGTGAGAGGTTGATGACCGTTCCCGCCGCTTCGCCGTCGGGGCGGATGGTCACGGCATAGCGTGCCGTGTCGTCGCGGTCGCCATAGATGCGGGCATAGTGTCCGTCGATGGAGCCGTCGGTCTCACTCGTCAGCGAGAGTTCAAGCAGCCGTCCGTCGTCGGCCACCAGCGCAAAGCCGCCCTGGCCGAAACCGTCGGCCCGTCCGTAGACCGTCGTGTCGGGAGAGTCCACCACCGGCACCTTCGGAGCCTGTTCGGCAGAGAGCGTGTCGGCCGCCTCTTCCGTCTTTTTTTCCACGTTGCCGCCGCAAGACCAGAGCAGGGCCGACAAGAGCAGCAGAGAGACTGAATAAAGGTTTTTCATATCAATAAAAGCGATAAGCGTGTTCAATTTGCAGGCTAAGGTACGCAAAACCCCGATTTTCATCGACATATATACAAGAAAAATAGCAAAAACTTGTCCGGTCCGGGAGAAATGCGTATTTTCGCGCCGTTTTACAGAGAAACAGCAAACGTTTTTATCGTATCACAATCAATCAACCCTTTAACAATTAACTATTTTATTCACTAATGGAAAATTTAAAGAACATTGCACCCCTGTCTGACTTCGACTGGAATGCATTCGAAAACGGCGTCACCGAGACCTCAAAGAGCCACACCGAGCTCGAAGAAGCCTACGGCCAGACCCTCGGCAGCGTCCACATGGGCGAAGTCATCGACGGCAACGTCATCGCCATCAACAAGCGCGAGGTAGTTGTCAACATCGGCTACAAGGGCGATGGCATCATCCCCGTCAGCGAATTCCGCTACAACCCCGAACTCGCCGTGGGCGACGTCGTTGAAGTCTACGTCGAAAACCTCGAAGACAAGAGCGGCAAACTTGTTCTTTCACATAAAAAGGCACGCGCCAGCCGTTCATGGGAGCGCGTCAACCAGGCTCTCGAGGCCAAAGAAGTGGTCAAGGGCTTCATCAAGTGCCGCACCAAGGGCGGTATGATTGTCGACGTGTTCGGCATCGAAGCCTTCCTCCCCGGCTCACAAATCGACGTCAAGCCCATCCGCGACTACGACGTCTTCGTGGGCAAGACCATGGAATTCCAGATTGTCAAGATCAACCAGGAATACCGCAACGTCGTCGTTTCACACAAGGCCCTCATCGAGGCCGAACTCGAAGCCCAGAAGCAGGAAATCATCTCCAAGCTCGAAAAAGGCCAAGTGCTCGAAGGCACCGTCAAGAACATCACCCCCTACGGTGTGTTCATCGACCTTGGCGGCGTAGACGGTCTCGTACACATCACCGACCTCAGCTGGGGCCGCGTGAGCGATCCGCACGAAATCGTTGAGCTCGACCAGAAACTCAACGTCGTCATCCTCGACTTCGACGAAGAGAAGAAGCGCATTGCCCTCGGTCTCAAACAACTCACTCCCCATCCCTGGGATGCCCTCGACGCCGACCTCAAAGTGGGCGACAAAGTGAAGGGCAAGGTAGTCGTTATGGCCGACTATGGCGCATTCGTTGAGGTAGCCCCCGGTGTTGAAGGCCTCATCCACGTCAGCGAGATGAGCTGGAGCCAGCACCTCCGTTCAGCCCAAGACTTCCTCAAGGTGGGCGACGAGGTAGAAGCCGTCATCCTCACCCTCGACCGCACCGACCGCAAGATGTCACTCGGCATCAAGCAGCTCAAAGACGACCCCTGGAAAGACATCGAAGAGAAATATCCCGTCGGCTCACGCCACGCCGCCAAAGTGCGCAACTTCACCAACTTCGGCGTATTCGTCGAACTTGAAGAAGGCGTAGACGGTCTCATCCACATCTCCGACCTCTCCTGGACCAAGAAGATCAAGCACCCCTCAGAGTTCACCCAGATTGGTGCCGAAATCGAAGTGGTCGTTCTCGAAATCGACAAAGACAACCGTCGTCTCTCACTCGGCCACAAGCAGCTCGAAGAGAACCCCTGGGATGTCTTCGAAACCCTCTTCACCGAAGGCAGCGTCCACGAAGGCACCATCATCGAACTCCTCGACAAAGGCGCCGTTGTGCAGCTCGAGCAGGGCGTTGAAGGCTTCGCCACTCCCAAACACCTCGTCAAGGAAGACGGAAGTCGTGCCCAGCAGGGTGAAACCCTCAGCTTCAAGGTCATCGAATTCAACAAAGACAGCAAGCGCATCATCCTCTCACACAGCCGCACCTTCGAAGATCCTCAGCGTGCTGAGGCTCGTGCCGAGAAGAAAGCCGCTCGCAAGGCTCCCCGCAACGCCGAAGCCACCCCGGCCATTCAGAACCAGGCCGCTTCGACCAGCCTCGGCGACAACGATGCCCTCGCAGCCCTCAAGGCCAAGATGGAGCAGGGCGAATAATCCCTGCACAGCATAACCCCTCCAGCCGGAGCTTCTGCCCATGTCCCCCTCGGGGCCGGGCGAAGCTCCGGCTTTTTTGTGTAAAAACTCATGAATTGCGGTGACCAAGCGTGACTGAACGCTCCAATCACCGCTATTCGCTGAAAATCAATATGCTTACAAGGCCGTGATTGTGTGATTGGGGAAAAAGCAACAATTTGGGGGTATAAGAGAAGCCCCAAAATGGCGTTCCCCCTCGTCCGTACCTGCATACGAATACGAATATTGGCGAAGCAAACAAAAGTCTTTTATACAGAAAGTACTAAACTCTAAAAAATAGCGTATATTTGTGCTGGGGCGAGAGCAGAGGCCGGCAAACTTGTTTGATCGGACTATGCCGAGCCGCCGCCAAAGGTGTATTTATTGAATGATTTCGTTAAGCTATAAGACCAAAGAGAGCTTGCAACTTTGGCTTGGTGAGAAATCGAACTTTTAAGAATAAAATAGCGTTGAAACAATGACGGCACAAAGTGAAGCAGCGTTGGAAACTGGATTGATAGAAACCCTAAAGCAGATGGATTATGAATATGTCCAGATAGCTGAGGAGGAAAACCTACAATCCAATTTCAAACGCCAATTGGAAAGGCACAACCATAAGCAGTTGGCAGAACATGGACGGACTGAGTTCACGGCAGAGGAGTTTGACAAGATACTCATCTACCTTGAAGGTGGCACTCGTTTTGAGAAAGCCAAGAAACTTCGTGACCTTTATCCATTGGATACGGTCGACGGCAAGCGTATTTGGGTCGAGTTTCTGAACCGTCACCACTGGTGTCAGAATGAGTTTCAGGTATCCAATCAGATAACTGTTGAGGGCAGGAAGAAGTGCCGTTATGACGTGACCATCCTTGTCAATGGTCTGCCACTTGTACAGATAGAATTGAAGAAACGTGGCGTGGAACTGAAACAGGCCTACAACCAGATTCAACGCTATCACAAAACATCGTTTCACGGCTTGTTCGACTATATCCAGTTATTCGTTATCTCTAATGGTGTCAATACACGCTATTTTGCCAACAATCCCAACAGCGGATATAAGTTCACCTTCAACTGGACGGATGCAGAGAATGTTCCGTTCAATGACCTCTCGATGTTTGCGCAGTTCTTCTTCGACAAATGCACGTTGGGCAAGATGCTAAGCAAATATATCGTCCTGCATGAGGGCGACAAATGCTTGATGGTGTTGCGTCCTTACCAGTATTATGCCGTGGAGCGCATACTCGACAAGGTGCAGAACTCCAACAAGAACGGATATATCTGGCATACTACAGGTGCAGGCAAGACCCTCACCTCGTTCAAGGCTGCACAGCTCGTCAGCGAGATAGATGGTATTGATAAGGTGATGTTTGTGGTTGACCGTCACGACCTTGACACTCAGACCCAGTCGGAATACGAAGCCTTCGAGCCGGGAGCAGTGGATGGTACGGACAACACTTACGAACTGATTAAAAGACTCAGTGGCAATTCAAAAATCATCATCACCACCATCCAGAAACTGAACTGTGCCGTCACCCGAAACTACTACAACAAGCATCTGCAAGAGGTGAAAGACCAAAAGGTAGTGATGATTTTCGATGAATGTCATCGCAGTCATTTTGGCGAGTGTCATAAGAATATCGTGAATTTCTTCAAGAACCTGCAGATATTTGGCTTCACTGGCACACCGATATTCTCTGAGAATGCCAGAGGCGAGCACACCACAGCCGAGGTGTTTGACACTTGCCTCCACCGCTATCTTATCAAGGATGCCATAGCCGACGAGAACGTGCTGGGCTTCTTGGTGGAATACTACAAGGAGAATGGCGAAGTGGATGTGATGGAAGAGAAGCGTATGAGGGAGATAGCCTTGTTTATACTCAACAACTTCAACAAATCGACCTACGACGGGGATTTCAACGCCCTGTTTGCCATACAGTCTGTACCCATGCTGCTTCGCTACTACAAGATATTCAAGGAACTCAATCCGAAGATACGCATCGGTGCGGTGTTCACCTACGCTGCCAATGACAGCCAGGATGATGAGCAGACAGGCATGAACCAGGGTTTCGCCAACGACAAGGTGACGGCAGACGAGTTGCAGGCTATCATGGACGACTACAACGGAATGTTCCATACCAATTTCTCGACCGACAACTTCAGTGCCTATTATGACGACATCAACCTGCGCATGAAGAAGAAGCGTGCTGACATGGAGCCGCTCGACCTTCTGCTTGTTGTTGGAATGTTCCTCACAGGCTTTGATGCAAAGAAACTCAACACGCTCTATGTGGATAAGAATTTGGAATATCATGGACTCCTGCAAGCCTTCAGCCGTACCAACCGAGTGCTCAACGAAAAGAAGCGGTTTGGCAAGGTGGTATGCTTCCGCAATCTGAAAGACAATGTAGATAAGGCTGTCAAACTGTTTTCCAACACCAATGCTCCCGAAGCGTTGGGCTTTGTGCTGCGTGCACCATTCGAGGATGTGAAGAAGGAACTGAATGCCCTGTGCCATACTTTCTTGACCCGTTACCCCGACATGGCATCTGTTGACCGCATCCAGAGCGAATACGATAAGCGAGCCTTCATCCTTGCCTTCAGAGACATTATCAAGAAACGTTCCGAGATACAGATATACGAGGAGTTTGATGCTGATGACCCAGCATGGGAAATGACTGACCAGCAATTTAATGACTACCGCTCTAAGTATCTTGACATAACCATCGGCTTTATCTCAACAGAGAATGATGAGCCGAAAAAAGGGACAGAAGAAACGCCAAGCATGCTGGCAGAAGACCAACCAGGAGAATTCACCGACATAGACTTCTGTCTTGAATTGCTTCACAGCGATGTCATCAATGTGGCATATATACTCGAACTGATAGCAGAACTCAATCCAGGGAGTGAGGACTATGGGGAAAAGCGTCAGCATATCATAGACACGATGATAAAAGACCCCGTGATGCGCAACAAGACACGCATCATTGACAATTTCATCCGTGAGAATGTCGATAACGATCGTGAGGGGTTCACTCGCAGTAAGGCAGATGGAACGATGGATTTGGAGAGCCGTCTGACAAAATACGTTACTGAAGCTCGTTGGCGTGCCATTTCCGACTTAGCAAAGGAGGAAGATATTGACGAAGAGGCTCTTGTCAAGTATGTACAGGAGTACGACTATCTGCAACGCGAGAAACCTGAAATACTACAGCGTGCCATCAAGCAGAAGAAGGGACTTCGCCTTCTGCAACGCTCATGGCTGCTGAAAAGTTTGACATCAAAATTGAGAAACATTATCAGCACATTTAGTTGGGAATAATATAAAATAAAATATGAGCGAAGAACTGCAACAGAAACTGCGCACACAGCTTTGGACTGTGGCAAATACCTTGCGTGGCAATATGTCGGCAAGTGACTTTATGTATTTCACCCTCGGATTCATCTTCTACAAGTATCTGTCGGAGAAGATAGAGATGTATATCGATGGCGAACTGGAGGCGGATGAGATGACCTTCAAGGAGGCTTGGGCGAGTGACGAGCAGGATCTGAAAGACGAGATAAGGGAAATAAGTATGGAGAACCTTGGCTATTTCATAGAGCCGGATTTTCTGTATTCATCTGTCATTGAAGCCATCAAGCGCAAGGAGAATATCCTGCCTATGCTCGAACGCTCGCTGAAGAAGATAGAAGACAGCACCATCGGGCATGATAGTGAAGAGGATTTTGGAGGACTCTTCTCTGACATCGACCTCGCCTCGCCTAAACTGGGCAGGACTGCCGACGACAAGAATACGCTTATCTCCAACGTGTTGCTGGCACTCGATGACATCGACTTCGGACTGAGCGAGGCTTCCGATATTGACATCCTCGGTGATGCCTACGAATACATGATAGGTCAGTTTGCCGCAGGTGCAGGAAAGAAGGCAGGAGAGTTTTATACCCCGCAGGAGGTGAGCCAGATACTTGCCGACATCGTTACAACAGGAAAGACCCGACTGAAAAATGTCTATGACCCGACTTGTGGCTCTGGTTCGCTGCTGCTCCGTACGGCACGCAACGGCAAGGCCGATTTGATATACGGACAGGAGAAGAACCCCACCACCTTCAACCTTGCACGCATGAACATGCTGCTGCATGGCGTGAAGTTCAGCGATTTCTGCATAGAGAATGGCGATACGATCGAAGCAGATGCCTTCCCCGACGAGCAGTTTGATGCCGTGGTGGCCAATCCTCCTTTCTCTGCCGAATGGAGCGCAGCGGAGAAGTTCAACAACGATGACCGATTCAGCAAGGCAGGTCGCCTCGCACCACGCAAGACAGCCGACTACGCCTTTATCCTGCACATGGTTTACCATCTGAACGAAGGTGGCACAATGGCTTGTGTGGCTCCCCACGGAGTGCTCTTCCGTGGTAATGCCGAGGGTGTCATCCGTCGTTTCCTCATCGAGAAGAAGAACTATATTGATGCCATCATCGGATTGCCGGCCAACATCTTCTATGGCACCAGCATCCCTACCTGCATCCTTGTGATGAAGAAATGCCGCAAGGAAGACGACAACATCCTGTTCATCGATGCCAGCAAGGAGTTTGAGAAGGTGAAGACGCAAAACAAGCTCCGTCCGCAGCACATCAAGAAGATTGTAGAAACCTATCGTGAGCGCAAGGAGATAGAGAAATACAGCCATCTCGCCACCTTGCAAGAAGTTGCCGACAACGACTATAACCTCAATATCCCTCGCTATGTCGATACCTTTGAGGAGGAAGAACCCATCGACATCAAGGCAGTTATGGCGGAAATCAAGGAATTGGAAGCCAAACGTGCCGAGTTGGACAAGGAAATTGAAGTGTATTTGAAAGAATTGGGAATAGTCTGATAAATTGGATGTCGCAAATTGTGATTTCCAAGTTTCCACCAGCTTATTGGATTATTAGGAATTGAACAGAATAATAAGGAATTGTAAGCAATGGCAGAGAATATGACAATGGCAAGCAATAGCGATTTCAAGAGTTGGGTGTCGCAATTGAAGCAAGATATTCGTAGTGCGCAAATAAGGGCAGCAATCAAGGTGAATACAGAATTGCTCCGCCTTTACTGGCGTATGGGTGCGGACATTTGTGAGAAGCAGAAATCTGCCTCTTGGGGAGACGGATGGCTTAAAGAACTAAGCCGAGAACTTATGACTGAATTTCCAGATATGAAAGGGTTCTCGTATCGCAATCTAAGATACATTCGTCAGTGGTATGAATTTTATAATCAACATCTTACAATTTGGCAACAAGCTGTTGCCAAATTAGACAATGATATGAGGCAACAAGCTGTAGCCCAAATCAGCGAGGACGTTTTCTTCTCTGTCCCATGGGGACATCATTTGTATATCATATCACAGTGCAAGGATGTTGACCGTGCCGTGTTCTACCTGCAGAAAACAGTTGAAAATGGTTGGAGCCGTGCAGTTCTGCTTAATTACATTGATACCAACCTATATGAGCGACAAGGCAAGGCCGTGAATAATTTCAATAGGCTGTTGGCGAATCCTCAAAGCGAGTTGGCTGCTCAAACGTTGAAAGACCCTTATAACTTCGATTTCCTCACGCTTGACGGAGAATACAGAGAGCGAGAGTTAGAGCAAGCACTTACCCACAATGTCACTCGTTTCTTGCTTGAGCTAGGCACAGGCTTTGCTTTTGTTGGGAGTCAAGTTCCATTGCAAGTGGGGGAAGACACCGTATATCCCGATTTGCTTTTCTATCACTTGGAGCTACGCTGTTATGTGGTCGTAGAGTTGAAGGTCACAAAATTCAAAGGAGAGCATTTGGGACAATTAGGTGTATATGTGAGTGCTGTCAACCACATCAAGAAGAAACCGACAGACAATCCCACTATCGGATTGCTCATCTGCAAGACGAAGAATAACGTGATGGCACAGTATGCCCTTGAATCGACAAACCAGCCGATAGGCATCTCTGAATATCAGCTGTCAAAACTTATGCCTGAGCATATTCAAAGCCAATTGCCTACTATTGAAGATATAGAGGCCACGCTTTCTGATAATGACGACAATGCAGATTCTTGAAATCGCAATTCGTGACATCCAAATTCATCATAATCACTATAACTTGATACATAAAAACCATGGCAGATAATAAAGATAAAAAAGTCCTTAATGTCCCCCCTTTGAGATTTCCGGAGTTTTGTGGGGAGTGGGAAGAAGTAACGCTAAAAGGAATTGCAGATTTTCAAAAAGACAGAATCTCATCAGAGTTACTTGATAAATATACGTATATCTCTACAGAGAATATTCAACAAAACTTTGGAGGTGTACAATCGGCAAATTCTATCCCATTTAATACCAAAGTCATAGCATACAAAAAGAACGACATTCTACTATCAAACATTCGTCCATATCTTAAAAAAGTCTGGCTTGCAGATAGAGATGGAGGTTGTAGTGCAGATGTATTTGTGCTAAGAAGCAAGTGTTGTGAACAAAGTTTTCTATATAACGTGATTGCATCTGAAAGATTCATAGATTATGTAATGAGTGGGGCAAAGGGCGTAAAAATGCCAAGAGGAGATAAAAAACAAATGGAAAACTTCAAATTCTCACTTCCCACTGTTACAGAGCAGAGAAAAATATCAGGATTGTTATCTTTATTGGACGAGCGCATAGCGACCCAAAACAAAATCATTGAGAAATACAAGTCCTTAATCAAAGGAATTATTTATCAAACGAAGTCCATAGGTTTAGCACATAATACTTGGCAGAAAACAGAATTGAGAAAGGTATTGCAAGAACGGAACGAAAAAAACGCAAATGGATATGATGTATGTTCTGTTTCCGTGACTCAAGGGGTTGTTAATCAGATTGAATATCTTGGACGTTCTTTTGCTGCCAAAGACACGCAGCATTACAATGTCGTTAAATACGGCGATATAGTTTACACAAAAAGCCCAACAGGTGATTTCCCTTATGGAATAGTGAAAAGGAGCAACATCAAAAGCAATGTGGCAGTTTCACCATTGTATGGAGTATATAAGCCAGTTAATGACTATATTGGGATTATTCTACACTTCTATTTCAGGCAGCCGAGCAATACTCTGAACTATCTACATCCACTTATTCAAAAAGGCGCAAAGAACACCATAAACATAACAAACGGACGTTTCTTGGAGAACAGCATTCCTCTTCCAAAGAAAGAAGACGAAACTAAACGCCTTGCATGGATATTGACATCGATTCAGAGCAGGATTATATTGGAACAGATTTTATTACAATCTTACCTAAAACAGAAGCAATACTTGCTCCGCCAGATGTTTATATAAACATCTGGCGGAGAAGATATTGTTTCTGAGTAACATACTGTTCAAGCATCGCTCTTTCGGTGCTTATTATGTCTGAAAAACTGCTTAACATACAAACAATATGGTTCTGTAATTCTGGGCAGAATATCGGTATTTTGACTTTTTTCAATGAGGTAGCGGTTATTAGCGGTTGTGTTGTTCCTGACGTAATGCTTGAAAAATCATATGTGCACAGGAAGAAATAAATGAATTTTGTATTAATTCCTGCATCAATGATTAGTGTATTATCGCTTACACCACAAGGCTCATCAACAAATTGTATTGTACCTATCGAACCTACTCTTGCGACCAAAACTATATTGCCACTATTACTTGCTCTTTCAGTTTTTCCTATAATACCAGTTGAACCATACAATGGCACATTTCCTATTCCAGCTTTATCTTTCCCTGTTGTAACAGTTGAGGATAATTCAGAAATTGTTTTGTGGGCTTTTGCAGTTTTGAAAATACTATCTGCAATCCCCTTGATTAAGGTTTCCAATTTCTCAATGATTTTGTTTTGGGTCGCTATGTGCTCATCTATTAGTCTCAATAATTTTGAAATCTTTTTCTGTTCATCAGTTTTAGGAAGGCTAGTATATAAATCCATCCATTCTTCGATAGATATTGATTTTCCATCTCTGATTCCATATGTAACTAGTCGCAAAGAGTCGATAAACCTCTTTGACATAAAATAAGATTTCAGAAAACCATATGAAATCAATTCTGATGGTCGTAAGATTGTATATGCTGGACTGCATACACCGACCTTATCTGAAAAGGCAAAACCTCCTTGAAAAGAACGTAGGTGTACGACATAATCTCCTGCTTTAACAATCTTATATGTTTTAATACTATCTGATTCATATTTTATATCTATCCCCAGGCTATCCCTTAGAACCATACCATCTGTTTGACTTGCTGATAATATGGTTGAGTATTTGTGGTTCTTATTTCTTTCTGATATAATCTTAAACAAGGTATTATTACTGTATTTTTCCCACTCCCCACTAAACTCCGGAAATCTCAAATGGGGGACATCGCTCATTATATTTCTCTAATTATAAGCACTTATCATTTTTATAGAATTATGAACAAGAAAACGATTAGAGAAATTGCGGAGGCTTGGAAAGAGTACAAGCGTCCTTATGTGAAGCAGTCCACTATGGCTGCCTACGTGTTAATTCTGGAGAACCATATTCTTCCTGAGTTCGGTGACAACGATTCGCTCCATGAGCACGAAGTACAGGCGTTCGTCTTGAAAAAGATCGAGCAAGGACTGAGTGTAAAATCAGTTAAGGACATTCTCATCGTCCTGAAGATGGTGATGAAGTATGGGGTAAAAAACGAGTGGATGAACCACTATGAGTGGGATATAAAATATCCTGTTAACAGCCAGCCCAAGGAACTTGAAGTTCTCTCCGTGGCCAACCACAAAAAGATACTGGACTATGTGCAGCACAACTTCACCTTCATGAGCCTCGGTATCTACATCAGCCTGAGCACAGGATTGCGCATTGGCGAAATCTGCGCTTTGAAATGGAACGACATCAATGTGGCTGACGGAACAATCACCGTGCAACGCACCATCGAAAGGATTTACGTTGCGGAGGGTGAAAAGAAACATACGCAGCTTGTCATCAACACCCCGAAGACGGTGAACTCATGCCGTGAGATACCTATGAGCAAGGAGTTGCTGGCAATGGTGAAGCCAATGAAGAAAGTGGTCAATGGAGATTTCTACGTTTTGACCAATGAGGTCAAACCGACAGAGCCACGCACATACCGCAACTATTACAACAGACTCATGGAGAAACTTGGCATTCCTAAGTTGAAGTACCACGGACTTCGACACAGCTTCGCCACAAGGTGCATTGAGGCTGGATGCGACTATAAGACAGTAAGCGTATTGTTAGGACACGCCAATATATCCACGACCTTAAATCTCTATGTTCATCCCAATATGGAGCAGAAGAAACGATGCATCAACAAGATGCTTAAATCTTTGGGGAAATAATACCACTGTTTGTCGCTGCTCACGCGAATGTAACCGTAAATCATGACGTTGACTGATGAATGAATGTGATGAATAGATGTTTGTTATAGAGGTTTGATGTATCCGCCTGTGCGCCCCTGCCGTTTTTTCGGCCTCCCCACGGCGCAAAGCGGGATTTTCTCTTCCTCAAAAATGCCTCAAACCAACAAAAAAACGTAAATTTGCGGCGCACTAAATGTGTGCGCCTCTTTCGAGGTGAGGCTGAAGGGCAGCCAAAGAGTTTTCTTCTCTGGCAATATATAGGTGTGCATGGCCCGGCAGACTCGACGCGAAAGAGTGTCTCTTTTTTAGGGAATAAACCACATCGACACAATGAATATCTCTTACAACTGGCTTAAACATTACATCGACTTCGACCTCACCCCCCAGCAGACGGCTGAGGCCCTCACCGCTATCGGGCTTGAAACCGACAGCGTGGAAGAAGTGGAATCTATCAAAGGCGGACTCAAAGGACTCAAAGTGGGACGCATCACCTCGTGCGTGCCTCATCCCGACTCCGATCACATGCACGTGTGTCAGGTGGACCTCGGCGAGGGCGAAACCCAACAGATTGTCTGCGGAGCGCCCAATGTGGCCGAAGGACAAAAGGTGATTGTGGCCACCATAGGAACCGTGCTCTATGACGGCGACAAGGAGTTCGTCATCAAAAAATCAAAACTCAGAGGCGTGGAGAGCCACGGCATGATTTGCGCCGAAGACGAAATCGGAGTGGGCACGAGCCACGACGGCATCATCGTGTTGCCCGAAGACACGCCCGTGGGCATGGCGGCTGCCGAATATTATCACGTGGAGAGCGACTATGTCATCGAAGTGGATATCACGCCAAACAGAGCCGACGCTTGTTCGCACTACGGCGTGGCACGCGACCTCAAGGCGTGGCTGCTGCGCGACGGACGGCAGGCTCAGCTCAGACGCGACGACGTGAGCAGTTTCAGCGTAGACTCTCACGACCTTGACATCGACATCGAGGTGGAGCAGACAGAGGCTTGCCCGAGATATTGTGCCGTGACGCTCAAGGGCTGCCACGTGGGCGAGAGCCCTGAATGGCTCAAGAAGAGACTCGAGACCATTGGTCTCAGACCGGTGAACAACGTGGTGGACGTGACCAACTATGTGATGATGGCCTATGGACAACCACTCCACTGCTTCGACGTGGACATGGTAAAGGGTCGCAAGGTGGTGGTGAAGACCATGCCCGAAGGCACGCCCTTTGTCACGCTCGACGGGGTGGAACACAAACTCTCCGAGCGCGACCTGGCCATATGTAATGCCGAAGAGCCAATGTGCATTGCCGGCGTGTTTGGCGGTAAAGGCTCGGGTACGTATGAAACGACAACCGACGTGTTGCTCGAAAGCGCCTATTTCCACCCCACGTGGATACGCAAGAGTGCGCGCCGCCACGGTCTGGCCACAGATGCCTCTTTCCGTTTCGAGCGCGGCATCGACCCCGACGGACAGGTCTATGCCCTCAAGCTGGCGGCCATACTCGTGCGTGAGCTCACCGGCGGCCGGATTGCCATGGACATCAAAGACGTGGAGGCGCCGGGGCTGACCAAGGCCTTCGATGTGCGCCTGGACTATGACTATGCCCGCGCCCTCATCGGCAAAGACATCACGGCCGGCGAAATCAAGGCCATTGTCTCATCGCTCGAAATGACTGTCACGGCCGAAGACGCCCGTGGCCTCTCGCTGAGTGTGCCGGCTTACAGGGTAGACGTACAGCGGCCGTGCGACGTGGTGGAAGACATCTTGCGCATTTATGGCTATAACAACATCGAGATACCACAGGCCGTGAAGTCGAGCCTGACCATCAAGGGCGAGGTAGACCATGCCGCGCGGCTGCAAAATCTCATCTCAGAGCAGCTCGTGGGTATGGGCTTCAGAGAAATTCTGAACAATTCGCTCACCCGTGAGGCTTATTACAAGGATTTGAAAACCTATCCGGCCGAGCGTCTCGTGCGCCTGCTCAACCCCCTGAGCTCAGACTTGGGCGTGATGCGTCAAAGCCTCGTGTTTGGCGGATTGGAAACCATCCTGCACAACGTGAACCGCCGACAGGCCAACTTGAGACTTTTTGAGGTGGGCAACTGCTACACCTACGACGCCGACCGCCGACAGGCCGACCGTCCGTTGGCACCTTATCGCGAGGAATGCCGCCTCGGCCTCTGGCTGACGGGACGCCGTGTGGAAGGTTCTTGGGCTCATGCTGACGAAGAGAGCAGTGCATACGAACTCAAGGGTTATGTGGCCGCCATCCTGATCCGTCTCGGCCTGAAACCCGGAGAATTGGTCGAGGCTGAGGGCGAGGCCGACATCTTCAGCCGGTCGCTTGCCGTGAAAGACCGCAGCGGACAGACTCTTGTGGAATACGGCATAGTGCGCCGGGCACTGATGCCCGAACTCTCGGCCGAGGTCTATTATGCCGACTTCGCCTGGAGCCGTCTGATGAAGCGCGTGCGCAAAAACACGGTTTCGTTCCACGAACTCCCCAAATATCCTGCCGTGAGCCGAGACCTGGCACTGCTCGTAGACAAAGGAGTGGCCTTTGCCGACATTGAGCGCATCAGCCGCACGGCCGGTGGCAAATTGCTCAAGACGGTGAAACTCTTCGACGTCTATGAGGGCAAAAACCTCGAGCCGGGCAAAAAGAGCTATGCCGTCAACTTCATGCTGCAAGACGAGACCAAGACCATGAACGACAGGCAGACCGAGGCTGTGATGAAGAAAATCACGGCAGCGCTCGAAAAGGGTCTTGGCGCCAGACTGAGATAACACATTCCTGCATATCACAAACAAACACTTACAATATCAACAATGGGAAGAGCTTTTGAATATCGCAAAGCAGCCAAAATGAAAAGATGGGGTCACATGGCCCGCACATTCACCAAAATTGGCAAACAGATTGCCGTGGCCGTGAAGGCCGGCGGCCCGGAACCCGAAAACAACCCCACGCTGCGTGCCATCATCGCTACGGCCAAGCGCGAGAATATGCCCAAAGACAACATCGAGCGTGCCATCAAAAACGCCATGGGCAAAGACCAGAGCGAATACAAGACTATGACCTATGAGGGCTACGGCCCACACGGCGTGGCCGTGTTCGTGGACACACTCACCGACAACCCCACACGTACGGTGGGCGACGTGCGCTCAGTGTTCAACAAATTTAATGGCAACCTCGGTACAATGGGTTCGCTGGC
This sequence comes from Alloprevotella sp., assembly GCA_045124135.1. GTDB lineage: Bacteria > Bacteroidota > Bacteroidia > Bacteroidales > Bacteroidaceae > Alloprevotella. Next base: position 8,950 of record JBGVLE010000064.1, on the reverse strand, counting down.
CTATCTCTTCGACCACAAGAGCGTGTTCTCATTCAAGAAAAAAGACGACGTCGATATGGACGAACTCATCCTTGACCTCATCGACTACGGCGTGGAAGACGAGTTTGACGAAGACGAGGAGGAGGGCAGCATCACCATCTATGGTGACCCGAAATGTTTCGGCCAGATCCAGAAACACCTCGAGGAGAATGGCTTCGAAGTGATCGGGGCTGAGTTCACCTACATCCCCAACGACCTCAAAGACGTGACCGATGAAGAGCGTGAAAGCATCGACAAGATGGTGGAGCGGCTCGAAGAGTTTGACGACGTGCAGACGGTCTACACCAATATGAAGCCGGCTGAGTGACACCGGCCCGAGGCGAAGGCGGCAAGGTCTCTTGATTGCCGCGCCGGGGCATATCTCTCATACAATAAAAAGCACTCCCACCCGTTATTGTTATGGCAGGGTGGGGTGCTTTATCATATTCTCTCCTCCTCTCGTTTAGTGTCCGTAGTCGGCCGCCGTGATGGTGAGGTCAATCACGACTTCCTTCGTGACGGCACTGCGGTAGACATAACGGAACGCTATCTTCTCGGCCTTGCATTCGCCCAGTGTCACGTCGCTGAGCAGTTCGCCCACCAGCCCCTGGCGCAAGCTCACCTCATGGCCACGTGCAGCGGCAGCGGCTTCGGCCGTAAGCGAATACCACCGCGCGTAGGTGCGGGAGATGGCGTCGTAGGTGGCGCTGTCGAGCGTTGTCACGTTGTCGAGACGCTTGGGGCAATGCTGTTTCGTGAAAGACCGGGCCTCGTGGACCATCCTGTCGTCGAAACTGTCTGTGCAGCCTCCGATGGCCATAAGGCCGAGGACGAAAGACAAAGAGAGGGGAAAGTAGCGTTTCATCATAATGGGGCGTTGATTGTTGCCTGCAAAGTTAAACAAATACACGCCATCACACCAAAACATACAGCTTATGTACGAAGACAGAATAGCGAAGGCCGTAGAACTTTTTCGTTCCGGCTATAATTGTTCGCAGTCGGTAGTGGCCGCCTTTGCCGACCTCTATGACTTCACCACCGACCAGGCGCTCAGGATGTCGGCCTCGTTTGGCGGAGGTATCGGCCGTATGCGCCAGACGTGTGGAGCTGCCTGCGGTATGTTTCTGCTCACCGGCCTTGAGACCGGCTCGACCGATGCGGCCGACCGCGAAGGCAAATCGGCCAACTATGCCGCCGTGCAGCAACTCGCCGCTCGCTTCAAGGCTGAAAACGGTTCGCTCATCTGCGGCGAACTCCTCGGCCTGACAAAAAAAGAACAGAATGACGCCTCGCCCCAGGCCGAAGCGCGCACACCGGCCTATTATGCCAAACGGCCCTGTACAGAGATGGTGCGCACCGCCGCAACCCTCTTTGCCGAGTTCCTGGCTGAACGAAAAATGTCTGAGACAGAGGCATGAAGATATTGCTGCTCGGAGACTATAGTAACGTCCACGCCACACTGGCCGGGGCTCTGCGACATCTGGGACATCAGGTGACGCTCGCCTCCGACGGCGACGGATGGAAGAACTATCCGCGAGACATTGACCTGTCACGGCATATGGGAGGGCTCGTCTCAAAAATTCGCTATTGGCACCGGCTGCACAAGGTCTTCAGGACTTTCAGAGACTATGACGTGGTGCAGTGCATCAACCCCGTCTTTCTCCCCCTTCGCGGCGAGCGCATCAAACCATATTACGACTACCTCCGTCGTCACAACAAGCGCGTCTATCTCTGTGCCTTCGGCATGGACTATTATTATGCCAAGGCTGCGCTTGCACCCGATGTGTTCCGCTACAGCGACTTCCACACGGCGCTTGTGCCGAAAGACTCTCCCGAACTCGACATCTGGCGGCGCGATTGGCTCGAAGGCCCCAAAGGCGAAATCAACCGGTACATCGCCCACGACTGTGACGGCATCATTTCCGGACTCTATGAATACCACGCCGCCTATGCCGCTGAGTTCGCCCACAAAGAGACGTTCATCCCTTTCCCCATAGACACAGAAGTTGCCCGGCCGGAGCCCAATCACGGCCGGACTCACGACAAACTCCGCTTTTTTATCGGCATACAGCGCGGACGCTCGGTCTATAAAGGCACCGACGTGATGCTGCGCGCGCTCGAAAGGGTGGTGGCGCTCTTTCCCGACGAGTGTGAGATGGTCAAAGTGGAGTCTGTGCCCTTTGCCGAATACCGCCGGTTGCTGGGAGAGAGCGACGTCATCCTTGACCAGCTCTATTCCTACACACCGGCTATGAATGCGCTCGAGGCCATGTCGAGAAGTTTGGTCGTGGTGGGCGGCGGCGAACCCGAAAACTACGCCGTGCTCCACGAGACTGAGTTGAGGCCCATCATCAACGTACAGCCCAACGAGCGCAGTGTCTTCGAAGCCCTTTGCCGGCTCGTGAGGCACCGCGACCGCATCCCGCCCCTTGCCGCCGAAAGCCGCGAATATATCTTGCGCCATCACGAAATGCACAAGGTGGCGAGGCGCTATCTCGAAGTCTGGCAGCGATGAAGCTCAGACCATTTTATTACATACAAGCAAACCCGAAAAGCCCAATATAATATGAATGAATTAGCCTTGAAGTATGGGTGTAATCCCAATCAGAAACCATCGCGCATTTTCATGGCCGATGGAAGTGAACTGCCCGTCACCGTGTTGAGCGGCCGTCCCGGCTACATCAACTTTCTTGATGCGCTCAACGGCTGGCAACTGGTGCGCGAGCTCCACGCTGCCACCGGACTGCCCGCCGCCACCTCGTTCAAGCATGTTTCGCCTGCCGGCGCTGCCGTGGGACTGCCTCTCGACGACACGCTCCGCAAAATCTATTTCGTAGACGATATCACCGAACCGCTCACGCCTATCGCCTCGGCCTATGCCCGTGCCCGCGGTGCCGACCGCATGTCGTCTTACGGCGATTTCATTGCTCTTTCAGACACATGCGACAAAGCCACGGCGCTGCTCATCAAACGTGAAGTCTCTGACGGCGTGATTGCACCCGACTACACGCCCGAGGCCCTCGAAATCCTTAAAGAAAAGCGTAAAGGCACCTACAACGTGCTGCGCATCGATCCCGCCTATCGCCCCGAGCCTTTGGAGCGCAAGCAGGTGTTTGGCGTCACGTTTGAACAAGGTCGCAACGAGATTGACCTGACTAACGACGCCGAACTTTTTGCCAATATCCCCACCGTTACCAAAGATTTTCCCGAAGAGGCTCGCCGAGACCTGAAGATTGCGCTTATCACCCTGAAATACACGCAGAGCAACTCCGTATGCTATGTCAAAGACGGACAGGCCATCGGCATCGGTGCCGGACAGCAAAGCCGTATCCACTGCACACGTCTGGCCGGAAGCAAGGCCGACATCTGGTGGCTCCGTCAGCACCCCAAAGTGATGGCCTTGCCCTGGGTTGAAAAGATACGCCGCGCCGACCGCGACAATACCATTGATATCTATATCTCTGAAGACCACGACGATGTCTTGGCCGGCGACAATTGGCGCGCCTTCTTCACCGAGCGTCCCGAGGTACTCACAATGGAGGAAAAGAAAGCCTGGATTGCCCTGAACACGGGCGTTTGTCTGGGGTCGGATGCCTTCTTCCCCTTTGGCGACAACATCGAGCGTGCCCACAAGAGCGGCGTGGCCTATGTGGCCCAGGCCGGAGGCAGTGTGCGCGACGACCATGTCATTGCCACCTGCGACAAATACGGCATCGCCATGGCTTTCACCGGCATCCGTTTGTTCCACCACTAATCAAATCATCGTAGGTTTATGTCAGAAAACACAGCCCCCCAACTCACGACCGGGCGCCACGTCTCTGCCGACGAGGTGAGGCAGGCCATGACCGGCGGCCTTGTTTTCAAAGGAGCCAAAGCCGGACCCAAACCTTCGGCCGGCGGCGTCAAGACCAAGGCCAAGAAGAAAAAGTTTGTCACGGGCAGTCACGGCTCCGGCGCGGCCAAGATGAAGGCCGACTATCGCCGCAAGCGGGCCAACCGGCATTGAAACCGTGCGAATAAAGCTACAAACAAAAAGTCCTGCAAGCCATTGAGCGGTTTGCAGGACTTTTTCATTTATGTCAGAACGAATTCAAAAGCTGTCGGTGAAGGGGGTGATTAGCGGCCGTTGCCGAACTGGCGCGAGCTGCCGCTGCGGGAATTGCTGCGCGAGCCGGACGGTATGTTGCCTGAACTTGAGCGTGAAGAGCGTGAGTTGTCAAAGCTTCTCGAGGGGCGGCTTTCGCTCGAACTGCTGCGGCCGGGGCTGGTGTAGGTGCCACCACCGGTGCGGCTGGGTCTCACATCGTTCTGCGACGCACGGTTTTGTGAGGGTCTTGCCTGTGACGGACGCAGGCTCGATTGGCGTTCAATGTTGGCGCGATGGTTGTTGGCGGGGTTGGTCACCTCCCGGCTGGGGCGCCCTGTGTTGTTGCCGGGCCGTGAAGGCGCGGCACCGTTGTTGTCGGGGTGTGAGGCAGCCGGACGGTTTGGCTTGTTGTTGTCCACATAGCGTCCGTGTCCGGGACGTCCGGGTTCGGGACGATAGGCCGGTGTGCCGTGGTGGCTGTGGTAGTGGTCGCGCAGTCCGGGGGCCGGTCTGTAGGCATAGTGGCGGTAAGGGCTGGGGTCGTTGTGGCCTCGGCGGTGCCACATGCCGCCGTGATAGCTCACGTAGTGGGCAGGGCGGTCAAAATAATAGTAGCCACGGCGGTAGTGGTCGCAGATGGGGTAATACCAGGCCGAGCGCAACCATCTCACTGGGCGGTAGAAATAGTCGAGAGTGGAATAGAGCGCATATTGCCACGAAGACAAGATGCAGCGCAAGTCACTGTCGCGGTAGGTCCAGTAATAGCCGTAGCAGTCGGCCGCAGTGTTGAGGCTCAAGAGATAGTCCAAGTTAATCTGATAGGCCCTGTCGTATTGTTCAGAAGTCAGATTAAGCTCATAGGCCATTTTGTCGGTCAGGAACCAAGCCTCCCGGCGTGCGTCTTCATAGTTTATAGCCTTGGCCATAAAGCAAACGGCCGAAAGCATAAGGGTGAGCAACAGTTTTTTCATAGTCGGTTCGTTTTTGTAGTTTGTAGATGAGTTTTTTCGGTTGTTTCCCGTTGTTCTACAAATGCAAAGTTCGGCGTTTCGTCAGATTGGCCAAACTTTTTTGAAGAAATCGCGTCTTTGATTGATTTTTTTGGGCTTTTCGTGTTACTTTTTAACGCTTTTCTTGCGCGTTTTGTGGCAAAGTGGGCCATTTTTCGTCAACCGCGGTTGCCAATTTGGCCGTATGCGTGCTAATTTTCGGTTAAGTTTCGTCCAAGTGCTTTTTTATTGGCTATAGACGTCGTAACTTTGCCTCTGTAAAACTAAGACAAGACACTAAACGACGTGCGAGGCAAACCGCCCGCACAAAAACGAAAGGAATGATTATGAAACAAAACACCAATTGTAGCGAAAACATCATGGCGCTCAAGTATGTGCTTGACCGTTATCGTCAGATGGGTAACGGTGTCATGTGTCAGAACCTCCGGCGCGAACTGCGCAAGCTCAATGCTGCCAAGTGAGGCTTTTGTTTGAAACAGACTGATGTGCCTCCGCGCACATCTTGCACTTATAAGTAATCCGCCCACGTTGACGTTGCGTCATCGTGGGCGGATTGGTTATGCTCGTGTCTGGCAGACCAGACCATTTGAGCGGCTTATTGCTTGCTGAGGCTCTCGTGCATGGCTGCGGCGGCGTGGCGGCCGTCGCCCATGGCCAGAATGACCGTGGCACCACCACGCACAATGTCGCCACCGGCATAGAGAGTGGGGATGGAACTCTGCATATTCTCGTCGACGGCAATGGTGCCTTTGCGTCCCAGCTCGAGCCCTTCGACCGACGTCGGCACGATGGGGTTGGGCGAAACGCCGATGCTCACCACCACAAGGTCTGCGTCGATGATTTCGATGCCGCCTTCGATGGGCACAGGGCGCCGGCGGCCACTGGCGTCGGGTTCGCCGAGTTCCATCTTCTGGAGTTTGATTTGCTTCACGCGGCCGTTTTCGTCGGCAATGTATTCCAGCGGATTGTGGAGGGTGAGGAATTTCACGCCCTCTTCTTTGGCGTGGCGCACCTCTTCGAGACGTGCCGGCATCTCAGCCTCAGAGCGGCGGTAGATGATGGTGGCCGTCTCGGCGCCCAGGCGCAGGGCCGTGCGCACAGAGTCCATGGCCGTGTTGCCGCCGCCCACCACGGCCACGTGCTTGGCCATGGGCACAGGCGTGTCGCTCGAGGGGTTGGAGGCGTCCATCAGGTTGACGCGGGTGAGGTATTCGTTTGACGACATCACGCCGACGGCATTCTCGCCGGGGATGCCCATGAAGTTGGGCAAGCCTGCGCCCGAAGCCACAAAGATGCCCTCATAGCCTTCCTTGCGCAGGGAGTCGATGCTGACGGTTTTGCCCACGATGCAGTCTTTGACAAATTTCACGCCGCGGCGCGACAGAGCCTGCACCTCGTGCTCAACGATTTCGTTGGGCAGACGGAATTCGGGAATGCCGTATTTCAATACGCCGCCAATCTCGTGCAGCGCTTCAAAAACCGTCACTTCATAGCCACGGGCCGCCATGTCGCCGGCAAAGCTCAGACCGGCAGGGCCACTGCCCACTACGGCCACCTTGCGGCCGTTGGACGGAGCCGGGCAGACATTGTCTTGAGAGCCGTGCTGGCGCTCATAGTCGGCGGCGTAACGCTCAAGGTGACCAATGGCCACGGCGCGGCCGCCTGTCTTGAGGTGGATGCATCGGCTCTCGCATTGTTTCTCTTGCGGGCAGACGCGGCCACACACTGCCGGCAGTGCGCTCGACTCTTTGAGCGTACGGGCAGCGGCGAGCGGATCGCCTTGTTCGATGTGCTTGATGAAGCGCGGAATGTCGATGCCCACAGGGCACCCCTGCACACAGCCGGGATTGGCGCAGTCCAGGCAGCGTGAGGCCTCGCTTTGTGCACTTTCGGCGTCGAGTCCGCCGGTCACCTCTTCCTTGAGTTGGCGTGCGCGATATTCGGGTGCCAGTTCTTTCGGGTCGTGACGGGGAATGGCCATACGCTCTTTAGGCTTGATGGCTTTGCGCAGTGCCACGCGCCATTCGGCGTCTCTCGACGGGTCTTCCGTGGCGGTCGCAGCGGTTTCTGCCGAGGCAGCCGCAGCCGCCTGTGCCTGACAGGGTTCTTCGGGCAAAGTGTGTGTGAGGTCTTCGTGAGCACGGGCGTAGGTCTCCTCTTCTTTGAAAGCCTTCATGCGTCCCAGCATCTCGTCGAAGTCTACTTGATGGCCGTCAAATTCAGGGCCGTCAACACAGACAAACTTGGTCACGCCACCGATGGAGATGCGGCAGGCACCACACATACCCGTGCCGTCCACCATAATGGTGTTGAGCGAAACGTCGGTCGGTATGTCATATTTCTTGGTGAGCAGACAAACGAATTTCATCATTATGGCCGGACCGATGGCAAAACATTTGTCCACCTTCTCGCGCTTGATCACTTCTTCCACGCCTTCGGTGATGAGGCCTTTGCGGCCATACGAACCGTCGTCGGTCATGACGATGACCTCGTCGGCGCTTTCGCGCATTTCTTTTTCCAGGATGACGAGTTCTTTAGAGCGTCCGGCAATCACGGCAATCACTTTGTTGCCGGCCTTGTGCAGGGCCTGGACGATGGGGAGCATGGGAGCGGTGCCCACGCCGCCACCGGCACAGACCACGGTGCCGAACTTCTCTATGTGTGTGGCTTTGCCGAGCGGTCCCACCACGTCGGCAAGCATATCTCCGGCCTCGAGCGCACAAAGTTTGTCAGACGAAACGCCCACGCGCTGCACCACAAGCGTGATGTAGCCTTTTTCGGGGTCGGCTTCGGCAATGGTCAGGGGCATACGTTCGCTGTGCGGGTCGGTGCGGACGATGACAAAATGTCCCGCTTTGCGTGCGCGGGCAATGAGTGGCGCTTCTACGACAAAGCGGAATACGTTTTCAGAGAACTGGCTCTTTTCTATTATTCGGTTCATATCTTATAGGGTAGGTTTTTCGTGTTTTTCACGCGTGCGTACGCGGATACAATTTTAACAAGACAAAGTTAGTGCAAGACGAGCGGAATGACAAATAAAACTTGTTTTATTTTAACATTATCCGGCTTTAGCCCGTTTAATGTGAACATAGTGCAAGGCAAGAGAAATGACCAATAAAAAGCCGGCGCCGCATTTTGTCATTTTGCCGTCGCCGCATTTGGACTTATCTTTGACGTAGGAAATAGGAAGAAGGAGGCTCTGCGGCCTCTTTTTTTGTGTTTCAAGGCCTTACGGGGATAAGGACAAGAATTTCTGCGATACTTTCAGTGAAAACAGTCCTTATGACAAGAAAAAATTGCCCCGTTTCGAGAGTGATTTCGGTGGCTTCCAGTGTGATTTTCGTGCTTTTCAGACAGGTTTCTGCGCTTTATGGCTTGATTTACAATGCTTCAAGTCGCAATTTTAACAAACATCATAATTTCGGCCAGCCTTCGCGCCGAAACGTCAAAAGATTTTGATAAACCTTAAATTGTGCAATGTTTTGTCACACAGCATCCAGCCTTTTGAACAAAGCCGTCGCCGCCGTCGCCCGATGGGTGGGGGAGCCCTTTTGTCGCAGCCTCCCAGTCGCCACTTGCGAAAAAAACGGCCAAACCCTTTGTGGTTTCAAGCGAAAAAACTACCTTTGCAGACGCAAAAAATGAAACGGCCACGCACTCTTAGCTCAGTTGGTAGAGCAACTGACTCTTAATCAGTGGGTCCAGGGTTCGAACCCCTGAGAGTGTACACCGGTTGGCACAGACACCACGCCGTCCGCTCTTTTTGCACATCCACACAGATGCACTCTTAGCTCAGTTGGTAGAGCAACTGACTCTTAATCAGTGGGTCCAGGGT
>JBGVLE010000063.1:0-1548 GCA_045124135.1 Alloprevotella sp. | reverse complement strand
CATGAGCCGCCGGTGTAGTTTGTATTGCCGTTCCAGCACCAGGCGTTGACATAGCCGCCCCAGCCTGCAGTGTTGTGGAAGAAAGCACATGTCTCATCCTTGTAGACAATAAGCTCCTTGGGCTCGTCGGGCTCGGGGTTGGGGTTGGGACCGGGGCCGTTGTCGCGCTGGGTCACAGTCTCGGGAGCCTCCTGCTGACCGTCGTATGCAAGCTGGGTCTTGCCGCCGGGGGTGGTGGCATACAAATACTTGCCGTCTTCGCCGATCTTGCCGGGAGCCGGGGTCTTGGCCGTAGAGAGCACATAGACACGCAGGTTGCCCTGGCCGGGACACTTCACCGAGAGAGTGCCGTTGGTCACGTTCTTCACGTCGCCGGTCACAGCATCGGTGTATGTACCGTTGAGGATGTTGGTAAAGGTGGCGTCACCGCTGACAGTGATAAGTGCATATGAGTCAGTGTTGTCGTCAACATAGCGGCGCTTATAGGCCATCTTGCCCGAGCAGCCCTCGGTGCTGTACTGGCCTTTGCGCAGACAGGGCACGGCGGCGCGTATCTTGTTGAGGCGCTGCAGGTGCTGGGCCAGAGGATGGCTGAGTGTGGCCGCCAAGTTGCCGGTGGCGTTGGAGTATTCGGCGAAGTCAGTGGTCTTGACCGAGCCGGTGAGATAGCCGCCGAAGTAAGCGCGGGCAGTGTTCTTGAGGGGCTCGATGGCGCCCTTGTCTATGATGTTGCCCTTCTTGAAGTAGCACTCAGAGCCCTGGAAAATACAGGGTATGCCACGGAACGTGAACATAAGTGAATAGTTCTCGGCCCATGCTGCCTCCGAGCCGCCGAAGCTCTTGGTATCCCAGTCATTGGGGCCGTAGTCGTGTGAGTCGACATAAACCACATTCCAGCGGGCATCGTTATAGAGGTCGTCCTGAGAGTGAACGCCAAAGGCGTTTGACGCACTCTTGAAACGCCAATGCATCGCGAAGTCAATGACATTCAGTCCCGAATTCATCGAGTAGTCCTCTTTGCGGTAATCGTTGCCGTTAAGCCAGGCATTGTTAGAGTGAGCCATGTTGCCCTGTCCGGCGCCGTCTTGTGCCTGCTGCAACACACTCTTGGCGTTGACATGATCACCGGTCTCACCCTCCATTATCACAAGATTATCCCATGAGTCGGTGCTCATGTCCCACGCATAGTCCTTGCTCTCTTTCCAGGTGTAATAGCAAGGTGAGGTGTTATAGTCGCCATTACGGTAGATGACCTCTTCGGCACGTGCACACACCTCAGAGTACATAAAGAAGGGAGTGCCGCCACGCTTTGCCTTATACTTCTCGCCGGCTGCTGTGAACTGAGGTATAAACATCTTGTTAAAGGTCAGGCGCGAAATGTGTCCACCGGTGTCTATACGGAAACCATCTACACCCATCTCTATAAACTTGGTGTAGCAGTCTACCAGATATTGGGTCACAACGGGGTTCTCAGTGTTCAAGTCTACGCAGTCACCGGCTATCTGACCCCACCAGCGGGTAGCGTTGTCCCAGTTGAAGTGGGCATAG
>JBGVLE010000062.1:0-2498 GCA_045124135.1 Alloprevotella sp. | reverse complement strand
CCGCCGATATTGTTTTGAAGCGGTGTCGGCCAAGATGCCGTCTTATTGCTCAGACGAAGTCTGTTCTGCCAATGGGTTCCAGCCCTGGGCTTTCAGTTCAAATTCGCCGCCGTCGCGTGCAATCAGCGCCAGCCCGAGTTCGGGCTTTGTGATGTGCCCGATGACCTTGACGTCCTCGATTTGGCTCACGGCCTCGTGCTGTGTGAGCGGTACGGTGAAGAGCAGTTCGTAGTCGTCACCGCCGTTGAGTGCGCAGGTCGTCACGTTGAGGTTGAACTCTTCGGCCGCCACAGCCGTCTGGTAGTCCAGGGGGATGCGTTCTTCATAGATGCGGCATCCGGTGCCCGACTGTCGGCAGATGTGGTGCAGTTCAGACGAAAGGCCGTCGCTGATGTCCATCATGGCTGTCGGCTTGATGCCGGCTTTGGCCAGGCTCTCGATGATGTCGCGCCGGGCCTCGGGCTTGAGCAGCCGCTCCAGCAGGTATTCCCGACCGGCAAACTCCGGCTGGGCCGTCTCGCCGGCCTTGCCTTGTTGAGACTCAAACACAGCCTTTTCGCGCTCCATAATTTGCAGGCCCATATAGGCGGCGCCGAGATTGCCGCTCACGCATATGAGGTCGGTGTCTTTGGCTCCGTTGCGATAGACAATGCGGTCGTTGTCGGCTTCGCCGATACAGGTGATGCTGATGGCCAGTCCGGTGAGCGACGAGGTGGTGTCTCCGCCCACGAGGTCCACGCCGTGGATGCCGCAGGCCAGTCGCAGGCCGGCATAGAAGTCTTCCAACGCCTCCACCGATATGCGTCTGCCCACGGCCACGCTTACCAGCAGCTGTCTGGGGCGTCCGTTCATGGCATAGACGTCGGAGAAGTTCACCTGAGCCGCTTTATAGCCCAGGTGTTTCAGCGGTGTGTAAACCAAGTCGAAGTGGATGCCCTCCATGAGCATGTCTGTCGTGACGAGCACCCGTTTGCCCGTGCCGTTGTAGTCCATCACGGCACAGTCGTCGCCGACGCCTTTGAGCGTTTCGGCGTTTAGGGGGTCAAAACCCTCGGTGAGGTGGTCAATGAGACCAAACTCACCGAGGGTGGCAATTTCAGTATGAGAGGAATGCATATTGTGTCTGAAGGTTTTCAGCGCGCCTGTGGTTAGAAATAGAAGCCCAGTCCGACGCTTACGCCGAATGTGCTGTTGCCGCCGAAGTCGTGCAGGCTCATTTTATAGTAGACTGAGGGCTCGATGGTGAGATATTGGTTGATGAAATAGGCGTAGCCCACCGAGAGCGGAATCATCAGGTCGTTGTTGTTTTTTGTGAAGTGGTTGTATTCGGCTCCTGCACCCAGATAGATGCCACAGTTGTCGAAGTAGTAGCGTGCTCCGGCCCCGATGCGCACGTCGTCGAGATGTTGCTTGTGTTCATATCCGGCAGTGGCCTGCAGCATGAGGCAGTCGGCGATGAAGTATCCGGCGGTGGCGTCGAGCCCGAGGCGGAATTTCTCGTTAGAACTGTATGAAAGACCGAAGCCCGAAGCCGAAGCTCCCACATATTTCTTGCCTTGTTCGAATTGTGCACTGGCCACGCTCCACGAGGTGACGATGAGGAGTGCGAGGGTGAGAAGTTTTTTCATAAGAGATATGGTTGAGATTTGTTTGGATGCCGTGATGTGTGCCTGTCTTGTCCGGAGATGGCCGGTGCAGGCAAGGGAGGGGGAGTGGCCGCCACAGCGTCGTGTCTTTGTGGCTTTCCACAGATTTATGCAGCAAAAATACGTTTTTTTACGCATACCACCAACTTTCCCGCCGGCCTACAATCTTGTCCACACGGCGGCAAAGTCTGTGGCCTCTGGTGTGAGGTTGTCGTCGTCGGCCGTCAGGGCCGAAGGGGGCTTGAAAGAGAACAGCCCCAGAGCCTCCGTGTCGAGACGGTCGGCAAGGACGATGGCCACATGGCCCATTGTGCGCCGCAGGTTCAGCTCGATGCAGGGATTGAGACGAAGTGTCCCGTCGGCTGTCTCACACACCATCATGTCTATTCCCAGTGGCCCGTCGGGGATGCCGCTGAGCAGGGAGGGAAGGACGTTGGCCAAAGCCGCCTTCACCTTGTCGGCCTCGGCGAGCACCAGGGGAGGCAACAACGCCCTCAGTCGGCTCTCTTTGCCCACCATAGCCCCGCTGTATTGGCCGCCTGCCGACGATGTGAACACCGACATGCCGAGATAGTCTGCGCGGCCTTGGCGAAGGTCAAACTCCATGGCGAAGTTCTGTGTGGCACAATAGAATGGCTGGATCTCAATGCCGCCTTGCCGCTCCAGAATGCGGCCGATGCGGGCCGTCTGAGCCTTGTCGGGATGGCCGTTGACCACAAATACGCCCCTGCCGCTGCACGACCACGGCGCTTTGGCCACGGCGCGGCCGCCTATGGCGTCGAGTGCCCGGACCACTTCGTCAAAACTGCCACACCACAGCGACTCCCCGCACAACTCCGGCACATCGGCCTT
>JBGVLE010000061.1:0-1828 GCA_045124135.1 Alloprevotella sp. | reverse complement strand
CTTGATGCAAAGGAGCTTGACCCTGTGCTCTGCAAGCAGGTCGATGTACCGTTGTGTCATGCCCCACTCGCGGCCTATGCGGTCAATGCTCTTGACCAGCACCAGATCCACCTCACCAGCGAGGACGGCCTGTGTGACCTTTTGGAGCGCCGGGCGGTCTAATGTCAGCCCGCTCCCATGTTCGGCAGCCGCGCCGACGATGGTATATCCGGCTTGGGCCGCATAGCGGCGAAGTTCGGTTTCCTGTGCTTCAAGGCTAAAACTGTCATTGTGAGCCACACGGCAGTAAATAAAGACTTTCATATCATCCACCACCTTATACCGCAATTTGTGACGGGGCGTAGCTTAATGCTACGCCTTTTCTTGTTTGCATGAGGATGTCCTCCTCGGGGATATTGCGGCGGTCAGGCACTTCAAAAGCGCCAACACAGTTATAGTGAATGACAACCCGCTGGGTGGTAATGCCGTCTTTCTTTTCTGCATGGTACACATCGATGTGGTCGATCAGCTCGGCAACCATGCGTTGGGTAATTTCCGTTGCATCGGTGTACCGTCGGACGGTTTCAAGAAACTGGTCAACGTCCATTTGTCTGCCCTCCTGCTTTTTGAGCTCCAGCCGCAGGGCCTTGATCTTCTTGGAGTTTTCGCCTTGCTCCTCCTCGTACCGCTTGGACATTTTGGCAAACCGGGCATCGTCGATCTTGCCGTTTACGTTGTCCTCATAGAGCCTTTCAAAGAGGGCATCCAGTTCTTTGTCACGGGCCACCAGAGCGTCCAGCTCCCGCCGTTTCCGTACACGGTCATTCTCCGCCACCTTTGCGGAGCGGCCCACCATAGCCTTTATAAAGGCGTCCTCGTACTCATTGGCGAAACAGGCCAGCCGCTTGATCTCATACAGCACCACGCGCTCCAGAAAGTCCAGTCGGATATAGTGGGTGGTGGAACATTTGCGAAGCCCGGAATTGTGGTTCTGACAGCTAAAGAATTTAATATCGTGGTTGTTCTGATTGAAGTGGAAGTTCAGATTGCCGCCGCACTCGGGACATTTCAAAAGGCCGGAGAACGCGCTCCGTTCTTGGGAAACGCTGGGACGCTTGCGCCGGGTGTTCTTCATCAGCGCCTGCACCTTTTCCCAAGTGGCCCGGTCAATGATTGCCTCATGCACATTGAGGAAGATCGCCCGATTTTCCTCGGGGTTCTCAATCCGTTTTTTCATCTTATAGGATTTGGAGTAGCTTTTGAAGTTGATCACATCGCCACAGTATTCCTGCAAGGTGAGGATTTTCTTAATGGTGGTGTGGCCCCACTTGGTAGGCTCCAGCGTACTTTTGGAGCCGCCCCGGTTGGTACCTTTGCTTCGCCAGTAGTAGGTGGGATTTACAATCCCGTCCGCACCCAGCGCGGCGGCAATTTCGGCAAGGCCGAAGCCATCCAGCGCCATACGGTAGATGCGGCGTACCACAGCGGCGGCTTCTTCATCCACAATCCAAAAGCGGGTATCATCTGGGTTCTTGATGTAGCCATAGGGCGGCGGAGAAAGTGGCACTCCAGAATTGCCTTTCATTTTGTTGACGATGCGCCGTTTCTTGGAGATGTCTTTGGCGTAGTATTCATTCATAATGTTTTTGAACGGGGTGAAGTCGTCCTCGCCCTCGTCACTATCTACGCCATCGGAAACGGCCACCAGCCGTACATCGTGGAGCGGAAAGAACTCTTCCGTCAGCTTGCCGACCTCAATGTAGTTACGGCCCAGCCGGGAAAGGTCTTTCACAAACACCGCCGAGATATACCCGGCTTCAATAGCCGTCAGCATTTTCTGAAAGCCGGG
>JBGVLE010000060.1:0-3065 GCA_045124135.1 Alloprevotella sp. | reverse complement strand
CACGGGCGGCAACGAGTTTCAAACCGTCTTCAAAACTCAGGCAGCGGGTGGCCGTCAAGGCTGAGAGTTCGCCGAGAGAGTGACCGGCGGCCATCTCGGGAGCAAAATCGGCACCGAGGCAGAGGGCGCTGATGACGCTGTGGAGGAATACGGCCGGCTGTGTCACCTTGGTCTGCTTGAGGGCTTCGTCCGTACCGTTGAACATAATTTCGGTAATGTCGAAACCGAGCACTTTATTGGCAAGGTCAAAGTGTTGCTTGGCAATGGGATACTTCTCATAAAGGTCTTTGCCCATTCCTACGAACTGGGAACCTTGGCCGGGGAAAACGAATGCTTTCATTGTCTTTTGATGTATTTTATTGGTGTTTTGTCGTTTGTGGACGTTTGCAAAATTACTAAATCTTTTGCTTTCGGAGACTGAGCGGGGCGAAAAAGTGGTTCATACCGCCATGACCTTGTCCCAGACAGACATCCCGCCCGTGGACCAAGGCCAGGCTCACATATTGTTTGGCCAAAGAGACGCTTGTGGGCAAGTCATGACCTCCGGCGACATAGGCGGCGATGGCCGAGGACAGGGTGCAGCCGGTGCCGTGGTCGTTGGGGGTATCTATGCGTTGCCCCTCAAAGGTGGCGAGAGTGGCGGACGTGACGAGCTGGTCGGTGGGTTGGCCCTGGGCATGGCCTCCTTTGACGAGTACGGCAGGCACGCGGAAGCGGCTGATGATTTCGCGGGCGGCATCTACAGGGTCAGCCTTTTGGCTCAGGCATTTGAGTTCGTCGAGATTGGGGGTGAGAAGGCTGACAAGAGGCAGCAGTTCGCGGCACATGGTCTCAATGGTGGCCGCATCGATGAGGGGATGGCCCGAACTGGAACGTATGATGGGGTCAAGCACGACGAAAGGCACGGGATGGGCCTTCAGACAGCCGGCGATATGGCTGATGATGTCGGCATTGGGCGTCATACCGATTTTCACGGCCTGGGGCGGGAGGTCGGTCAAGACTGCCAGCATCTGGTCGCTGACAAGTCTGCCGTCGACGGGCACCGACTGCGTGACGCCGCAGGTGTTTTGCACGGTGATGGCGGTAATGGCGGTCGTGCCGTAACATCCCAAGGCCGAAAAGGTTTTCAGGTCGGCTTGAATGCCGGCGCCGCCCGACGGGTCTGAACCGGCCACAGAGAGACATATATTGTAATGTGTCATGAAAGTGGTTTTTGCGATGAAATCGGCTGAAAGGGATTGTCGTCCTTATAAAAATTCAGAGCGTCAAAAGACATAAATCTCTTGACGCTCTGAATGTTGGTGGGCAAAGATGGATTCGAACCACCGAAGGCGAAAGCCAGCAGATTTACAGTCTGCCCCATTTGGCCACTCTGGTATTTGCCCATCCCTTTCGGTTGTGTTGCAAAATTACAGATTACTTCTGTAACTGCCAAGCGTAGTCTATCATTTTTATTGCCGTGACTGCAAATTCGTCGCCTTTATTGCCGAGGGTACCGCCGGCTCTTTCTTCGGCCTGCTGGTGGTTGTTGACGGTCAGGACACCGAAGACGACTGGAATGCTTCCGGTGGTGTTGAGCTGGGCTATGCCCTGCGTGGCGGCCTGGCAGATGTAGTCGAAATGGGGCGTATCGCCCTTGATGACGCAACCTATGGCAATGATGGCGTCGACGTAGCCGTGTTTGGCCAGCTGCGAGACACCGAAGATGAGTTCGAAGGTGCCCGGCACGCGGCTGACGGTGATGTTGCTGTCATCCACGCCGTGGGCGTGAAGGGTGTTGACGGCGCCTTCGAGGAGTTTGTCTGTGATGTCGTTGTTCCATTCTGTCACCACTATGCCAAAACGCATATTGGTGGTGTCGGGCACGGCTCCGGCTTGGCTGATGAAGCTGTATTGTTGTGTAGACATATTATAGGCAATCCCCGCCGCCGTCTTGGTGAGACAGCGCGGGGATTTGTCGTTTATTATTTTGTGCGCTCGATATACTTGTCGATTTCAGAGTCGAGCATACCTTGCTGCGAAAGGCCGAAGGTGGGGAATTTCTCTTTGATATCCACATAGAGTGCGTGGGCATCTTCTTTCTTGTTCTGGCTTTCGAGCAGTTTGCCGGCTTCGATGAGATAGAGGGGCGAAAGGCTGGCATTGTCGGCTTCAGAGGCAGCGTCTTTGTAGGCCTCTACGGCTTTGTCAATCTGCTTGTCGCTGGCATAGCAGCTGGCGAGAGTGGCAAGAGCCTGAGGCGAAACGCCGATATCGCCTTTGGGCGAGAAGTCTTCGAGATACTTGATGGCTTCCTTGACATTACCCATCATATAATAGGCCACACCGGCGAGGTAGTTGGCCATATTGCCGGCCTTACCGCCTCCGTTGGCGATTTTGATGAGACCGGGATATTGGGCCTGGCCTTTAAGCACCTGGTTGAACAAATCGTCCACCTGCTTCTTGGCATTGGCGCGATAGTCGGCCACTTGCTTTTTGACAGAGTCGGCGTCGGTGGTGGTAATCATGCCGCCCATGCGCATTTGCTGCTCTATAAGTGAGTCGGACGCTGCAGCCACCTGAAGATATTGCTGTTGCATCTGACGGGCATTGTTGAGCATGGTGATGCCCTCGGTGAGCTGGGTCTGTGCCTTCTCGTCGGCCGGACCGGAAACGAAGTTCTTGTAAGCGTAGACGCCACCGACAATCAGCAGCACGACAATGGCAATGATGCCGACGCGCTTGGCTTTGGGATTTTTCAGAAGATTTTTAGCGCCCGCCAATCGGTCTACGGGCTGTTCTTTAGTCACTTTCTTTTGGCTCATAATATGGTTTTGTTTTTTGATTTTCAATCGAAACGAAGTTTAGGCTTAATCGGCGCAAAATTAAGCTTTTTCTTGGTTGTGGTGAAATATTCCGCCTGTTTTTTTGAGCGTTGCACGCTTACGCAGGGGCAGTTGGCGCAAAAATGGGCCATTTCATCGCAAAAACCGGAAGAGATTTGCCACAGATATACTTTCAAGATAGAAGTGCAATTTTCGCTGCCGCTCCCTCGTATTCGAAGCGTAGCGTAGAAGGCGAGGGAG
>JBGVLE010000059.1:0-19229 GCA_045124135.1 Alloprevotella sp. | reverse complement strand
TAAAATCAGATGCTTACAGCCCCGTGACTGTGTGATTGGGAAAAAGGCAACAATTTGGGTGCAAGAGAGTCAGAAGACAAGTTTACTTGGACTTTGCCGTGCGTTGCCGATAATCTCAAAGAAAATTGGGGGGAAGACCGCGAGTGAGAGGAAGGCGGGTATTGGAAGATTTTCGGTAAATGATTTGCTGTTCCGACAGATTGATACAATTTTTGTGTACCAATATTGGTACACAAAAGAAATCATATTATGGCAATCATTCAAGTCATATCAAGAGAGTTTCGGGGAAAGCAGGCATCTATGTTCGCTCTTGCCGACAAGGGTGAGCAGGTGGTCATCAGACGGAGAGGCAAAGCCTCGTATATGCTGACACCTGTTTACGACGATGACTTTGTGCTTTCGCCGGAGGCAGAGGGACGACTCGAGGAGGGACGCACTCAATACAAAAAAGGTAATGTCAAGTCTTGCGCCACAGAAGAAGAACTGAATAAATTTCTTGAAACGCTATGAGTCTGTATATTACGAAGGTTTGAAAAGTCGTAAGAAGTTCACTTCGTAGATAAAACAAAGACGCTCTCTCGTTTGATATTGAGGGAGCGTCTTTGTTTACAATAAATCAGCGACTGCCAAACCTTATTCCTTGTCCGGGGCCTGGTCTATCAGGTCCATAAACTGGTCGAGCTTGGGCGTGATGATGATTTGTGTGCGGCGGTTGCGCTGTTTGCCTTTTTCGGTGGCGTTGGAGGCAACGGGGTTGTATTCGCCACGGCCGGCGGCAGAGAGGCGTTTGGGGTCAATGCCGTATTGGTTTTGCAAAGCCTGAACCACAGACGAAGCACGGAGGGCAGAGAGGTCCCAGTTGTTGCGGATGTTTTTTTGCGAGATGGGCACGTTGTCGGTGTTGCCTTCCACGAGCACGTCGTAGTCGCTGTAGTCTTTGATGATTTTGGCAATCTTTGAAAGCGTTTCGCCGGCACGGTCACCAATTTCATACGAACCGCTCTTGTAGAGCATGTTGTCGGCCAAAGAGATGTAGACTACGCCTTTGAGCACCTTCACGTCCACGTCGTTCATTTCTTCGCGGGTGAGTGAGCGGGTGAGTTTGTTGGTGAGGGCCTGGTTGAGCGAGTCGCTCTTGCTCTTGGCCTCGACCAACTGTTTGATGAATTTGTTTGAGGCGTTGATTTCGTCTACGAGTTTGGAGATGTTGACGTTGCCCTGCTGAATATTGCTCTGGTAAGAGCCTTGGAGTTTGGCATAAGCCTCTTTGAGCTCTTTGTTGCGCTGTTGCTCTTCGGCCAGACGGGCGGCCAGGCTCTTGCTGTCGCTGGTGTATTCGGCAATTTTGATTTTGGCGTCGTTATAGTCGCCCTGAAGGGTGGCGTGTTCGGTCTTGAGTTTGTCGTAGTCGGTCTTCAGACCCTCATACTGCTTTTTGCTCACACAGCTGCTCATGGCAAAAACGACGAGGGCAGCGGCGGCATAAGAAAGGAGTTTTCTCATAGTGTTTTGTTTTATGAAGTGGTTATTGTTTTGCTTTTCTGAGTCAAAGAGTCAAAGAGACAAAGAGTAGGCTTGGCCGCGAAAACTCTCTTAGACTTTTAGACTCTTAGTCTTTCACGCTGCTAAAGTACACATTCTCAGCGTTTCGGCGGCATTTCTTTAAAGATTATTGTCAGTTTGCGTGGCTTTGTGCGACGCTTTTAAGTCTTTTTGTTTGTTGATGGCCTCCACGAAGGCTTTGGGCTGCGGTGTCTCAAAAGTCAGTGGCTGGCTCGTCATGGGGTGGTAGAAGTTGAGGCGGAAGGCGTGCAGCGCCAGGCGGCCTATGGGGTTGTCGCCATTGCCGTATTTGATGTCGCCACACACGGGATGGCCGATTTGTTGCATATGGACGCGTATCTGGTTTTTGCGGCCCGTCTCGAGTTTGAGTTCCACGAGACTGTGCTCGCCGTCGGTCTTGAGCACTCGGTAGTGGGTGACGGCATATTTACCGCCGCCGGGATTTTGTGGGTAAGAGAGGGTGACGTAGGCCTTGTTGTCTTTGAGCCAACTGTCGACGGTGCCTTGTTGGGGGTGGGGCACGCCGCTGACGAGGGCCAGATAGCGGCGGTCGGTCACAATGTCGTGCCAGTTGTGTTCCAGTATTTGTTCTGCCCGGATGGTTTTGGCATAGACCAGCAAGCCCGAGGTGTCGCGGTCGAGGCGGTGTACCACATGGGCGGTGTTTTTTTGCTTGGCCCGGCGCAGGTAGTCGTCGAGCACGCTCTTCACGCTGAAGGCGTGGTGGTTGGCCCCCATAGAAAGGATGCCCGGAGCCTTGTCTACGACGATGATGTCGCTGTCTTCATATACCAGTTTGACGAATTTGTTTTTGAGCTGCTGAGGCGGTTTGCGGCGGCTTATTTCCACCTGCATACCGGGAGTGAGCGGCAGGTCGTGGCGTGACTCATGGCGTCTGTCCACCAGCACACCGCCGCCGCTGAGTATGGCCTTGGCTTTGTTGCGGCTGATGCCGGCGAAGGTCTGCATGATGAAGTCGAGCAGGGTGGTGGCATGCTTGACCGTATATTGCCGTGTGGGGGTGTCGATGCGTTTCATTGTTCGGGGTGAAAGGTTTTGGAGTGGCAGGGCAGGCACGATGCGGTCTGATGGCTGCCGTGGCTTGGTGATTTTTTTTAACTTTGCACAGCCTATGGCGTCTATGTCATCGGAACGGGGCATGGGCTCACCGGTTTATTGACACAAATCTCTTCAAGCGATATGCAAATTCAGTCTTCTGAAATCACATTGCGCCGTTTGCGCTTTTATTCTTTTCATGGTGTGATGCCGCAAGAGCGTCAAGTGGGCGGACACTATGAGGTCACGATGAGGCTCGGCCTTGGCCCGGCCGATGATGCCGTGTTTGGCGACAATCTTGCTGCCACCGTGAACTATGCAGACGTCTACGAGACGGTCAAGGCTGTGATGGCTGTGCCTTCGGATTTGATTGAACACGTGGCCGGCCGCATCCTGCAGGCGGTTTTTGTGCGTTTCCGTAAGGTGAAAGAGGCTGAAGTGACGGTGACGAAATGCATACCGCCGATGGGAGCCGATTGTGACGGGGTGAGTGTGACGTTGAAGGCCGCTCAACCTTTTGCCGATGAGTTGAAACTGCTCATTCTCGACTTTGACGGCACGCTGGCTCAGACGGCTCAGGGCATTGTGCGCACGATGCAGGCCACTTTCACCCGGATGGGCTTTGCCATTCCCGCCGAAGACGAAATTTGTGCCACCATCGGTCTGCCGCTGACCGTTTCGATTGCCAAGTTGGCTGGCGAGAAGTATGCCGGCCAGGTGGCCGAGGCTGTGGCACTCTATCGCCAACTTTTTGAAGAGATTGGTAACAAAAATGTGACGGCCTATCCGGGAGTGGTGGAGACTATGGCAACGCTGCACCAAAGAGGTGTCAAGATGGCGGTGGCCACAAGTCGAGGGCACGCTTCGGTCGAGGCATTGTGTGGGATGATTGGCATTGCGCCCTATCTCTCTGCCTATGTGGCCGAGGACGACGTGAAGGATAAGAAACCTGCACCCGAGGCTGTTATTGCTTTGCTGGAACGCTTTGGTGTGCAGCCCTCAGAGGCTGTTGTCGTGGGCGACACGACTTTTGACATTCAGATGGGGCGCCGCGCCGGTTGTCCCACTTGTGGCGTCACCTACGGCAACCATTCCTCGCATCAGCTTCAGGCAGCCGGTGCCGACACGCTGGTCGACGAATTTGCCGGCGTGATGAGCCTGTGGGTCTGAGCGGCGATTACGGCTTTTGGCCGTCCACCTCGGGCAAGATGAGTCTGGTGCCTACGTCCACGAGGTCGGGATTTTTTATGTGGTTGGCTTTGATGATAAGCGGAGCGTATGATTTGCTGCCATACACTTTCTTGGCAATGCCATAGAGATTCTCGCCGCTTTTGACAATGTGATAGCGGGGCTTGGCCGGTTGGGGCTGTGCCTGCTCTTGTTTTGTCTGTCCCTGTTCGGGTTTGTTGGCAGCGGCTTTTTGCCCGGATAGATCTTTTTGGGCGGTTTCGTCTTTGGCCGGCGTGTTGTTGTTTGTCTTTTTCTCGCTGGCTTGTACGTCACTTTCTGCCACTTTTTGAGTTTCTGTCTGTTTGGGCGTGGCTGCCGCTTTATCGGTTTGGGGCTTGGCGGTTTTTGTTTCTGTCGCCGCAGGCTGTGCGGCCTGGTCGGCACCTGGTGTGAACACCCGGTAATAGCCGATACAATAGGCAGCGCCCATCATAAGGATGACGAAGAGAATGAGGGCTATCATCTTCCATTTGGCCAGACGCTTGTCTGAACGGATTTCCACCACAAAATCAACGGGACCATGGCTGCCGCCGTTGCTATGGTTGCCGACAGACTGCACGGTATAGGTCTTGGCAGGCCCGACATCCTCCACTTCAATCTCCTCGCTTTCAGTCTCTTCAGCCGGAGCTGGTTGTTCGTCGGTCGTGGCGGCTTCGGTTGCTTCCGGCTCTTTGGCCGATGTGACCTGTTCAATATTCTCGGGCTCTTGAGCGGTTTCTTCTGCAAGGTCTTGTTGGGGTTGTTCTTCTTGAGAAGTTTCTTCGGTGGTCTCGGGGACCGTATCTTGGGGAACCTCCTCGTCTTGTGCCGTTTCATTTGTGGCTGCCGGTTGGCTTTCGGCCTCGTCCGGAGTGTTCTCGGCTTCGTCTTTTCCTGCCGGCTGATTGTCCTTAACTTCTGCCGGCTCTTCCATCATTTCTTCCTGACTTTCGTCTTCTTCGTCAGTCTCATTGCTCTGGATGATAGGCATGTGGTCTACTTCTTCAAGCTCGCTCAACTCTGTCTCGTCGTTGAGCGGCACCGTCTGGAAGTGGGCAAAAGGCTTGTTCACCAAGTCTTTGATGAAAGGGTCTTGGGTGAAGGTGATCTTGTTGTGCCCGCTGATTTGTATGCGTTCGCCTGTGTGGATGTTGATGCTTTCGCGCTCACCCACACTGACAATTTTGAATGTGCCCAGACCTTTGATTTTGACGTATTTGTCTTTGGTCAATCCTTCGACGATGAGGTCGAAAAACAGACGGCTGAAGCTGTCGGCTGCTTTGCGACTGATGCCGGTCTTGGTGGCCAGCAGGTCGGCCACTTCTTGGAGCAGGAGTTTCTTTTCCATATTTTGGTTCGTGGGATAAGGTGTCGGCGAAGTCAGGCTCCAGCGTTGAATTTGTCTTTGAGCAGGTTGCTGGGCTTGAAACTCATGACGAGTTTGGGCGGCACGAGCATACGCTGTTTGGTATTGGGATTGACCACGATGCGTTCCAGTTTCTTTTTTACCTCAAAACTGCCGAACCCTTGTATGGCCAATGTGTTGCCTTCGTCGAGTTTCTCGGCCAACTGGTTGATAAACTCGGTCGCGATGCGGCCGGCCTCTTTGGGCGTCATGTCGAGGCGCGAGGCCAAAGCGGTGATAAAGTCTTTATTGTTCATTGTTCTTGGGGTGAAAAAGGCTTGTCGTGTGTGACGGCGTGGGTTTATTCAGCCACCTCGCCATAGAGGTCGACCTCGTCGGCGTCGGTGATGCGAACTTGATAGAAATTTCCAATGGTGAGCGGTCCGCCCGAGGTGGGGATGAGCACTTCGCAGTCCACCTCTGGAGAGTTTTTCTCTGTGCGACCGATGTAGTATTCGCCCTCCACGCGGTCGATAATGGTCTTGTAGGTTTTGCCCACCTCTTCGGCCTCGTTTTCGGCCATAATGCTCTCCTGGAGTGCCATAAGGCGGTCGAGACGCTCATTTTTGACTTCCTCGGGCACGTCGTCGGCGTAGTGGATGGCGGCGTAGGTGCCTTCTTCCTCACTGTAGGCAAAGGCACCCATACGGTCGAAGCGCACTTCGCGCACAAAGTCCATCAGTTCGTCAAACTCGGCCTCGGTCTCGCCCGGAAAGCCGACCATCAGTGTGGTGCGCAGACAGATGCCGGGCACCTCGCGGCGCATCGTGGCAATGAGGTCGAGTGTCTCTTGGCGGGAGGTGTGGCGCTGCATACGGTCGAGCATACGGTCGCTGATGTGCTGGAGCGCGATGTCGAGATAGTTGCAGACGTTGTCGTGTTCGCGCATCACGCGCAGGAGGTCGGTGGGGAAATGGTTGGGATAGGCATAGTGCAGCCTGATCCATTCCACGCCGGGGATGGCGGCCATCTGTTCGATGAGTTCGGGCAGTTTCTGGATGCCGTAGAGGTCGATGCCGTAATAGGTGAGTTCCTGGGCAATTATCTGAAACTCCTTGACGCCTTCTGCCACCAGTCTTTTCACTTCGGCCAGGATGTCGTCCATAGGCCGGCTTTTGTGTCGGCCGGTGATGAGTGGGATGGCGCAATAGGCACAGTGGCGGTCGCAGCCTTCAGAGATTTTGATGTAGGCATAATGCCCGGGTGTGGTGAGCACGCGCTCATCGGCAGCCTCGGCGTGGTATTTGGCCTTGAGGTCGTCGAGAAGCTGTGCCCAGTCGAACTTGCCATAATATTTGTCCACCTGCGGTATCTCTTTCTGCAATTCTTCGCGATAGCGCTCAGAGAGACACCCCATCACGTATACTGCCTCGAGTTCGCCGTCTTCTTTGAGTTCGCAGAGCGACAAGATCATATTGATGCTCTCTTCTTTGGCGTCACCGATAAACCCGCAGGTGTTGACCACGGCAATGTCGCCGTGGGTTTGCTCGGGATTGTGGTGGAGGGTGAAGCCGGCGAGGGCAAACTGCTTCATGAGCTGCTCGGAGTCTACCAGATTTTTTGAGCAACCCATTGTGATGACGTCTATGGTGTGTGGAGTCATTGTGAGACTAAAAGAGACAGAGTGACAAATAGATTAGGAGAAGTGGAATGTTTGGGGTGAAAGCCGGTGAGAGCGTTCAGCCCTCGAGAGACGAACCGCTGAAGAGCGAGTCCACGAATTCGCGGCAGTTGAACGGCTGCAGGTCAGTCATTTTCTCGCCCAGACCGATATATTTCACGGGTATTTTCATTTGGTTGGATATGCCGATGACCACACCGCCCCTGGCTGTGCCGTCGAGTTTGGTGATGGCTAGAGCGGTCACTTCGGTGGCTTTGACAAACTGCTTGGCCTGTTCGAAGGCATTTTGTCCTGTCGAGCCGTCGAGCACGAGCAGCACCTCGTGTGGCGCATCAGGCACCACCTTACGCATCACGTTCTTGATTTTGGTCAATTCGTTCATCAGGCCCACTTTGTTGTGAAGTCGGCCGGCCGTGTCGATAATCACGACGTCGGCACCCGAGGCCTTGGCCGAACTGAGGGTGTCGAAGGCCACACTGGCCGGGTCGCTGCCCATCTGTTGTTTCACTACGGGCACGTCGACACGTTCGCCCCAAACCACGAGTTGCTCGATGGCGGCGGCACGGAAGGTGTCGGCAGCGCCGAGCACCACCTTCTTGCCCATTTCCTTGAATTGCCAGGCCAGTTTGCCGATGGTTGTGGTCTTGCCCACGCCGTTCACGCCAACCACCATAATCACATAAGGCACCTTGTCTGCCGGCACGCCAAAGCCGCCTTCATCGTCCATACCGGTGTTGCGTGTGAGCAGGGCTGCCACCTCTTCGCGCAGGATGTGGTGCAGTTCGTCTGTACCGACGTATTTGTCGCGTGCCACACGCTCTTCGATGGCGTGGATGATTTCGAGGGTGGTGTCGATGCCCACGTCAGAGGTGAGCAATACGTTTTCGAGTTCGTCGAGTACGTCTTCGTCCACCTTTGACTTGCCGGCCACGGCACGGGCCAGTTTCTCAAACAGTCCCTTTTTGGTCTTTTCGAGACCGTTGTCGAGCGTTTCGCGTTTTTCTTTTTTCGAGAATATCTTTGAAAAGAATGATGCCATATCGTTTCGTTTTTTGTTTACGGATGAATAAAGGTGTGCAGCTGGAGGTGTCATAGCCGGGCAGGGGGAGAGACTGTCGAAAGGCTGTACTTGAGACGTGGTGCGTAGGCTGCTTTTTGTCTCTTCCTCTGTCTCTCGTCGACTCTTAGGCTCAAAGTTTACACACCCCTTGCAAATTGCAAAAATACACAAAAAAATCCGGTTTCCTCTCTTTCCGTTGCCCTAAACCGTTTTGTCTTTTTCTTTCTCTGTCTTTTTGCCTATCTTTAGGGAAAGAGAAAAAGAAGAGGTCCGAGAAGGGCATTTTATGTTGTAATTCAGCGTTATACGGGGATAAGGAGAGTATTCCGGGGGCTTATTTCGGGCGATATGCCACCAAGGACACGATTGGTTTTGAACTGCGCAGGAAGATGTGGCGACTTTTGTTTTCAATCAACCCCATTTCATTGCCCTTTTTCGCTTAAGCTGAAAAAAGGTGACTTTGATTTGTCACATTTATCCCTCTTTCTTGAACAATGTCACAGACAAAAAATGAGGCCAATGTCCGGCTTGGACATTGGCCTCATGGCATTGTTCCTTTACAGGAGTATGTGTGCGCTCAGATTACTGGATCTGAACGGTGGCACGACGGTTGTAAGAGAACGGAGAGATGGTGTCTACACCACCCTTAGCCTCGGTGATGATGTTGTCGCGGTTTACGCCCATCTTAACGAGTTCGTCAGCAACAGCCTGAGCACGTTTTTCAGAGAGCTGCTTGTTGAACTCAGCGCTACCGGTCTTGCTGTCGGCGTAGCCGGTCACGATGATCTTGTTGCCGTTAGCCTTGGCATATTCAGCAACTTCCTTCACGTTAACGAGGTCTTTGCGGCTGGCAATCTTAGAAGAACCGATGTTGAAGAATACAGACTGAGCGGTGGTGACAACCTGAGTCTTGGTCTCAACTTTGGTGACGGGCTTCTGGTTGGCGAGCATGTCGCGGAGACGAGCGTTTTCGTCCTGCTGCTCTTTGAGCGAAGCGTTGAGGGCGTCGAGCTGCTCTTTGTTCATGGCCATGAGAGCGTCTACGTCGGGAGTCTTCTCCCAAGTGTGCTTGCCGAGGTTGTAGGTCACACCTACAGAGAGGCCTACGAGCTTGTCGTAACGACGGGTGGCAAATACGCTCTTGGCGGCATAGTTGATGTCAGCGCCATCGATGAAGCCTTCGCCGGCGGTGCAGCTGAGGTCAGCGAAAATCTGAACTCGGCTGCTCACGCGGAAGTTGTTGAGCAAACCGAAGTTGTAGGTCAGAGCGTATTCGTTGGCGCTCATGTTACGCATAACACCCATACCTACATAAGGAATGAAGTTCCACACGCGCTTCTCGTTGTAACCGAAGAGGAGGTTAGAGAGGTTGAAGGTCACGTCCTCGTGGATGTTCCAGTAGTTGTAAGAGTGGTGGTCGTCGCGGGTGTTAACCTGCTTGGCCCAAATACCGTTGAACTTGGTGCGGAGACCAATACCGGGGGTGAACCATTTACCTACGGCAACGTCGAAACCGAAAGTACCGCGGTCTACGCTGAACGGGTTCTTGTTGCAGCAGTTCTCCTGAGACGTGTAAGCAGCGGTGAAGTCAGCACCGGCAGATACGTACCAGTTTGCCCAGAAAGAGTTGGTGGCTACGCTGTACTTGTGGGTCGGGATCTCAGTCTGCTGAGCCACAGCGGTGGCAGAGAGACCTACTACGGCAAGTGCAAGTAAAAACTTTTTCATAATGATGTGTTAATTATTAAAAGTGAAACAGTGATTGAATAGGCGTTTGGGGGACGAGGTGAAGGTGTTCGGCACATATGACCTTCGTGCGTGCACACTTCTGCCTCACTTTCGACGCAAAGATAGGTACATTTGAGCAAAACAAGTAGCAAAAGGCTTTTTTTTCAGTGTCTTAGCACTAATCTCTTAAGTTTTGCAAACTTCACTTTGCAAATCGGGTTATACTTTTTGCTTAACTGAGCATTTTCTCCAGGTCGCCGGCGCTCCAGATGTGGTAGATGGGTTGGCCCGAGGGGGTGAAGCGGGGATTGCTTGAGGCGAAGAGTTTTTGAGAGAGTTCGCGCATCTCGTCGTCTGAAAGGGCTTGGCCACAAGGCATGGCGGCATGGCGGCTCAGTGTGGCGGCAATGTGGCGGTTGATGCTGTCTTCGCCGCCTTCACCGCCGTCGTTTGCCTCGTCGATGAGATTGTCGATGAGCAGAGCGATGTCAAGACCTTCGGTGCCGGCAGGAATGCCACAGACCGAATAGTCTGTGCCGCCGAGCGAACTGAAGTCGAAGCCCACAGCCGTCAGTCGGGGCATCAACGACTCAAACACGGCTGCCGCCGAGGCGGAGAGGTTGAGACATTGAGGGAACAACAGTCCCTGGGAAATGCCGTGACGGGAAGTGAGCTGCGCGTAGTATTCGTCATAAAGTATGCGCGTGTGGGCGCGGTGCTGGTCAATGAGCAGCAGTCCGGCACTTGAAGCTGTCACGACATAGCGGCCGAGCAGCTGAAAACGCGGAGCATCGGTTTGGGTCCAACGGTTTTGCTCGTCTGAGGGGAGATTGTCGTAGAGTGTGGGCTTTTGCTCGTGTGTGGGTGTCGCTCCCATCAGGTCTTGTTCCATCTGGCGGAATGCATCCAGTGTTTGCCTGCCTGGTCGAGGCGACGCCGGGCCTGCCTGAGCCAGCCTCATGGCCGGCTGGCTTGTGGCCGGACCGAAAGGATTGAAGTTGGGGTCGATGTGGATTTGAGGCGGTGCGGCAGGTTGGGCTTGGGCGTCAAAAACCGGCAAGTCCGGCCGACCCGCCGTGTCAAAGTCGAGTGATGGCACGGCACCCCATTTGCCCAAAGACTCTCTGACGGCTGCCTGGAGTATTTGCCAGATAGCCGGGTCGTCTTGAAACTTGATTTCGGTCTTGGCCGGATGAACATTGACGTCGATGCGAGTCGGGTCTATCTCAAAACAGAGAAAGTAGGGCACTTGGTCGCCGTCTGCAATCAAACGGTCGTAGGCACCAATAATGGCTTTGTTGAAATAGGGATGCCGCATATAGCGGTTGTTGACAAAGAGAAACTGGCGGGCGCCTTTTTTCTTCGAGGCGGACGGCGAACCCACAAAACCGCTGATCTTGACGAGCGACGTCTCTACCTGTAGAGGCAATAAGGCGGCGTCTTGGTGTTTGCCGAAAAGAGCCTTGATGCGTGTGCGGAAATTGCCGGCGGGAAGATTGAGCAAAACAGACTCGGGCGTGGACAGTTTCATACCAACGGTGGGGTGGGCCAGAGCCATTCGCTCAAATTCAGCATAGATATGAGACATCTCCGTCTGGTTGGACTTCAAAAATTTGCGGCGTGCGGGAATATTGAAGAACAGGTTCCTCACAATGAAGTTGGCACCGACAGGGCATCCCGTGGGTTCTTGCGAAGACACTTTGCTGCCTTCGATGCGCAGGCAAGTACCCACTTCGTCTTCAGGGCGGCGCGTGTTGAGTTCCACCTGGGCCACGGCGGCTATTGAGGCAAGGGCTTCGCCGCGAAATCCCATCGTCTGCAGATGGTAGAGGTCGTGGGCCGAGCTGATTTTAGACGTGGCGTGACGCTCGAAAGCCAGGCGGGCATCGGTGGGCGACATTCCCTTGCCGTTGTCCACCACTTGTATGGACGATTTGCCGGCGTCTGACACTACGACCTGAATGAGTGAGGCACCGGCATCGATGGCATTCTCCACCAGTTCTTTGATGACAGATGCAGGACGCTGTATGACTTCGCCCGCAGCGATTTGGTTGGCCACGGAGTCGGGAAGAAGGCGGATGATGTCACTCATATTTATATAAAGATATATGGCAAATAAAGAGTCTAAACGTATGAGAGTGAAGAGCGGCCAAGCCAACTTTTGTACTTCTGAGACTAAAAGCGGCTTTACAGGCCGTATATTGCCGCAAATTTACTTTTAGTCTCTAAGTCCTTTAGACTTTTAATCTTTGGGTACATAAACGTTCAACGCGATGGCAGCGTTTGTAGCGGAGCCTTGTGGCGCACAGAGGGGCGCAATTCAGCACCTTTTTTCTTTGGTCGCCACTCAAAGAGATCGTAAGCGTGAAGGGGGCGGATATAGTCAAACCAAGCGAAGCCGCTCAAGCGGGTGCGTTCTTCGGGAGCCAAACCTGCCACATAAAAACACCCTTTTGAGGCCGGTGCCCACATGCGTTTGAGTTTGCGGTTTTGCATTGTCATACGCAAGTGTGCCGTCTCAAGATAATTCTGATAGATAATGGAACTGTCTTTTTCGAGAGGGAAATTGACCACACAGACATTGCCGTCGACACAGCCCAAAGTCATTTCGCCACGCTCAAAATAGGCACGAATGAGATTGCCGGCCACCTGGTTGTAGTGCACAGAGTCAAGGCGCTCCACGAGTATAGCCTGCCGCATCACGTGAACGCTGTCGAGCGTCGAGTCGTTGGTCCAAACCCGGATTTCCTCGCCGACAATCTGTCGGTCGTCGCTCCAAACGATGGGGTCTCTGTAGAGTTGTAGCAGATTGCCTTGTGTGGTGAACGTCATCGAGTCGGCCACGGCCTGCATGTCACGGCGATAGGTGCGCACGTGTTTGTAACCGTGGAGGCGGCGATAGACCGAGTCGGTGTCTATATTAAATGTATGGAGACGGATGGTGTCGGCGTGGAGAAAGAGCGTGTCGGGGCCGTTTTTGTATTCTTTGGCCAAGGCGCGGTCGTAGGCCAAAGCCTCGCCCGTCTGCTCATTATAATAGACGTAATCACCGAGAAAATCCTGACCGCTTATGGTGTCGCGATATACGACGTTGTTGAGCGCCCTCATTTCGCCGTTCTCTTTATTGTAGAAAACACTGTCGCCTATCAGGGCCTTGCCTTTGTTGAATATCTGAGAGCGGTCGAAAAGTTTGGCTTGCCCGCTCTGGCTGTTGTATGCCCCGTTTTCGGTATAGATGCGGCTGTCGCCACTGTGGATGTTAGAGGGTCCTTTCACATCGGCCCATTTCGTGATGGTGTTGTAGTGGAGCGTATCGGTCAGGAGAGAGTCTTTGCCGTTGAAGAGCTTGACGTTGTAATAGAAGTCCGCCTTTCGTGTGTTGGTGTAATACTCGCCCCAGTCTGAGGTCAGTATGTCTTTGCCGTCGATGAGTTTTCCGCCATCGAAGAAATAGGCCATACTCTCCAACCGGTCGTAGTTGAGCGAGTCAGTGTATAGGGTCTGGTTGCGATGCTTAAGCACCACATTGCGTCTCACCTCTGCCAGCAGTTCGTTGCCGCTGTATCTTAGTCGCTCGCCGACGAGTGAGAGCGTGTCGCCTTGGATGAGATGGACGTGTCCAAAGGCTTCAAACGAATTGCCTTCTTTATAATAGACCGCACTGTCGCAGGAGAGCGTCATGCCCTTATGGCGAAACTTTACGTTGCCTGCCAGACGCTGGGCGTCGGGGTTGGTGAATTGGTCGTACATAAGGCGGTCGGCGTGCAAGAGATAGACGCGCTCGTCGTCGTTTGGCACAGCGAGACGCTCGCCCTGCCGCGAAGCCGACCATACCGTCGGAGAGAGCAGGGCGAGTATCGCAGCAAAAAGCGGCCACTTTTTGCGTATGGTATGCCTTAAGCGAAGGTTCATTTAATCCAGCCTTGATATTTGAAGTCTGCTTGACGCCAATTAGGGTTGATGCGGACGTAGGTGCTTTTCACCTTGTCGGCAATCCACTTCTCCACGACTTCTTCGCAGCGTTTCTCGTAGACGATGTCTTTGAGCAACTGGAAGTCTTCCGACATACTGGCACGATGGCCTTCGATGCGGTTTTTGAGGCGCACGATGGCACAGACTTCCTGGCCTTTCTCATTCGTCATGCGGAAAGCCTTGGACACTTCGCCCGGCTGCATATGTTCGACTATCTTGGCCACGTCGGGCACGAGGTCTTTCATTTGGAAACGGCTCGTGGGCGAATAGGTAGCCTCGTCGAGGTGCGACATGATGCCGTGGTTGTTGCGGGTCTCTTTGTCGTCTGAGAGGATGGGGGCTGCCTCGTCGAAGGTGAATTTGCCGCTGCGAATGTCGTCAGCAATCGAGTCGAGTCGGGCAGTGGCCTTCTCAAACTCGCTTTCGGCGATTTCAGGTTTCAGCAGGATGTGGCGCACGTTCACACGGTCGCCTTTCTTGTCTATGAGTTGGATGATGTGGTAGCCAAACTCGGTCTTCACTATTTTCGACACTTTCTTGGGGTCGTTGAGGCTGAAGGCGACGTTGGCAAATTCGGGCACCCACTGGCTGCGGCCGGAATAGCCCAGTTCGCCGCCGTTGCGTGCCGAACCGGCGTCTTGCGAATAGAATTTGGCGAGGGTGGAGAACTCGCTTTCGCCGGAGTTGACGCGGCGGGCAAAGTCGCGCAAGCGTTCTTCGACGCGTTCCACCTCTTCACGTTCCACACGGGGTATTGACGTGATGATTTGCACCTCAACCTGAGTGGGAACGAAAGGCAGGCTGTCTTGCGGAAGGTTCTTGAAATACTCTCTCACCTCGGCCGGCGTCACTTTGACATTGGCCGTGATTTTGCTGCGCACCTGACGCACCTTCTCATTGTTGCGATACATCTGTTTCTGTTGCTCGCGGTATTGTGTGATGGTTTTGCGTGCAATCAGTTCGACGTTCTCGCGCGAGCCAAAGTTTTGGATGGCGCGGTTGATCTGCTCGTCTGCGGCGCGTATGACGGCGGCTTCGTCCACCTCCACGCTGTCCAGTTCGGCCTGGTGGAGGAACAGTTTCTGTATGGCCAGTTGCTCAGGGATGACACTATAGGGATTGTCGATTTGTTCGCCATAAAGTGCCGCACTGATGCGGGCCTCTTCCACGTCGCTCAGCAGGATGGGTTCGTCGCCCACCACCCAAATCACCTCATCCACCACGCCGTCATCGCGGTGTTGGGCCGTGGCGGTCGTTATGCCGACAAGGGCGAGCAGGAGAATAGATAGAAAGTTTTTGTTCATAGGTTCAGTTGGCAGGTTGTACGACTCTTACGCTTTTGAGTGCTTCCTGGTCAATCTTGACCGCCATGCGTTCACGCAATGATTTGACCCATTCTTTTTCACGGACCTCTTGCAGGTCGGTGAGCACCTGCGACTTCACGTCGAGATAGCTCTTGGGCGCTTCGAGCGTTTTGCCGTAGACGCTGGCAACAGGGAATTTCTCGTTGGCCTTAAACTCTTCTACGCCGAAGACAAAGTGATCGACGGCTTTGTTGTCGCCTTTTTTCACCAGCATAGGGCCACTGACGCGCACTGCTATGGAGTCTTTGTTGATGGTCTGTTTGAGGGCTTTGCGCCAGTCTTTTTCGCCGAACTTTTTCAGAAGTTTCTGAGCCTTTTTGAGTGCCTCGTCGTTTTTGGCATAGATGACGAAACCTTTGAAACGCGGTTCGTCCCAAACATATCTGCTTTTGTTTTTCTTGAATTGCTTGGTGAGAGCCTTGGTGTCTTTTTCGGTGGGTTCGTATATGGTCTGCTTGCTGATTTCATAGAGCAGGAGGCCGTCGTGATATTCTTGGATGAGATATTTCACGTTCATGTCTTCTGCCGAAATCTTGGCTTGCACGTCGTCGAGGATTTTCTCGCGTGTGAGAGTGCCGCCGCTTTGTGCAATCATCTTTTGTATGCGGCTTTCGGCCGAGGCCTCTTCGATGCCCTGACGTTTCAAGGCGTTGTAGATTTCGTTTTTGAGTGAGTCGTAAGGTGCGAGCGTTTTGCGCTCCAGCATTTTGATGATGTGGAAGCCCACCGTAGTCTTCACGGGCTGAGAGACTTCGCCGGGTTGGAGTTTGTAGGCGGCTTCTTCAAACTCTTTGATGGTCATGCCCGGGCCAATCCAGGGCAGTTCGCCGCCTCGTGAGGCCGAACCGGGGTCGCCTGAGAAGGTCTTTGCCAATGCGGCGAAGTCGCCTCCGGCCATCACCACCTTATATATAGAGTCGGCGCGTGCGGCGGCCTGGTCGCTCTCGGATTGTGTGGCACTTTGGGGCACGAGCAATAAGATGTGGGCGGGGCGGAGCATATCGTGGCCGTCGAGACGCTGTTTTGTCTGGTCGTAGGCGCTGCGGGCCACAGAGTCTATATAGGCCTCGTCCACGAGGCTCGGCATCAGTTGGATGTTTTTATATTGGGCGTATTCCTGTTGGTAACTTTTGAGCGTGTCAATGCGTGCTTCGAGCGCGGCAGCCACTTTGAGTTTGTAGTTGGCATACATTTCGGCATATTCGGCCACCGTTTTCTGTTCAACGGCACCGGCAATCTGTCCGTTTTTGTTGTAGGCATATTCAAACTCACTGCGTGTCACCGGTGTGCCGTTGACGGTCATGACGACGGGGTCGTCGCTTTGTGCTTGTACGCACAAGGTCATGCAGAGAGCAAAGAGGGATGCGATGGTCTTTTTCATCACCTGGTAAAGATAAAAGGATTGAGGAATAGTTTAGTGTTATAAATGAAAAGATTTTTGCCGGTCAGGGCTGGTGGTCCCAGTATGTCCCGGCAAAAACCTTTAGTTGTGTCGCAATTATTCCGAGCGGCTGTAGTTGGGTGCTTCGCTCGTGATGGTGATGTCGTGAGGATGGCTCTCCATGACGCCGGCGTTGGTGATGCGGGTGAATTTGGCATCGTGCAGGCGCTCAATGGTGGCTGCGCCGCAATAGCCCATACCCGAGCGCAGACCGCCGACGAGCTGGTAGATGACTTCCTGAACCGAGCCTTTGTAAGGCACACGGCCCACAATGCCTTCGGGCACGAGTTTCTTCACCTCTACGACGCCCGACTGGAAGTAGCGGTCTTTCGAGCCGTTCTCCATAGCTTCGAGACTGCCCATACCGCGATAGGCCTTGAACTTACGGCCGCTGTAAATGATGGTTTCGCCCGGACTTTCTTCGGTGCCGGCCACGAGTGAACCAATCATTACGCTGCATCCGCCGGCAGCCAGGGCTTTCACCACGTCGCCCGAGTAGCGCAAACCGCCATCGGCAATGAGGGGAACGCCTGTGCCTTTGAGAGCGCAAGCCACGTCGTAGACGGCTGAAAGCTGCGGCACACCCACACCGGCCACGATGCGGGTGGTGCAGATAGAGCCCGGACCAATGCCCACCTTCACGGCGTCGGCACCGGCTTCGTAGAGCATACGGGCAGCGTCGCCAGTGGCCACATTTCCTACGACGAAGTCTACGCCGCTAAACGAAGCTTTGGCTTCGCGCAGGCGGTCGACAACAGACTTGGAGTGTCCGTGGGCCGTGTCTATGACAATGGCGTCGGCGCCGGCCTGGATGAGGGCTTCCATGCGTTGCATCGTGTCGGCCGTTACGCCCACACCGGCAGCCACACGGAGACGGCCTTTGCTGTCTTTGCAAGCCATCGGCTTGTCTTTGGCCTTGGTGATGTCTTTATAGGTGATCAATCCCACGAGGCGGCCGTTATGGTCGATGACGGGGAGTTTCTCGATTTTGTTTTCCTGAAGGATTTTGCTGGCACTGACGAGGTCTGTCTGCTGGGTGGTGGTGACGAGGTTTTCGGCAGTCATCACTTCTTCCACCTTCTTGTTGAGGTCGCTCTCGAAGCGCAGGTCGCGGTTGGTCACGATGCCCACGAGGTGCATATCGCCGTCGACCACGGGAATGCCGCCGATGTGGTATTCGCTCATCAGGGCGAGCGCTTCGCGGACGGTGCGTCCGCGCACGATGGTGACGGGGTCGTAAATCATACCGTTTTCGGCACGTTTCACAATGGCTACCTGACGGGCCTGTTCCTCAATGCTCATGTTTTTGTGAATGACACCGATGCCGCCTTCACGGGCAATGGCGATGGCCATAGGCGCCTCGGTCACCGTGTCCATGGCTGCGGTGACAAAGGGAATTTGCAGCGTGATGTTTCTTGAGAACTGCGTGGAGAGGTTGACTTCACGCGGAAGAATTTCAGAATAAGCAGGAACGAGGAGCACGTCGTCAAACGTGAGACCCTCCGTAACAATCTTGTCGGCAATAAAATCGGAAATCATAGATGCTTGGGCTTTTATTGCGTGCAAAAGTAACTTTTTCGCGCGACCTTAGCAAGCATTAAGCGCCGTTTTTCACTTTTTTGTATTTCAGCAGGCCGATTGCCGATATGCGGCTGGGGCTTTTCAAAACAAAAGAGACAACAGGCGGGGTGGGGCGCCTTGTTGTCTCTTGGTTTTTCAGTCTTTCTGACTCTTAATCCCAGTCGTAGGGGAAGCGGTCGATGTCTTCTTCGACGAGTTGGTCGCCGCTCTGCACCTCGATGAGGGTGAGGTCGGTGACAGCTCGCAAGGCGTGGAGGCTTTCGCGGCGGATGTTGACCACGTCTCCTCGGCCCACTGTGCGTTCCACACCGTCCACCACCAGGCGGCCTGTGCCGTCGACGAAGGTCCACACTTCGTCGCGGTGATGGTGGCGTTGGTAGCTGATGCCGTGACCGGCCGTGATGCAGAGTTCTTTGGTGAGGATCTGATGCCCGTCGGGGAAGGTGTCTTTGCACACCACCTTGTAGGTGCCCCATCGGCGCTCTTCATACATCGGGCGCACGGCCAGACCCTCGAGATGGTTTTCGACGTCGTCGCAAACCTTCAGACCGGCCACTAGAATGCCGTCGGGACTGGCTGCCACCACGGCGTCGGGCATGCCGAGGCAAAGCACCGGGATGTCGAGTTCGTTGAACACGTGGCTGCCTTTGCAGTCTGCCGCCACACGGGCATTGCCCAAGACACAGGCTGGGATTTCGGCCGTCAAGGTGTCCCAGGTTCCGATATCGCGCCACATACCATTGAAAGGCTTCATCTTGGCTGCCGTTTCACATTCGGCCACTTCGTAGTCGAAGCTCGTGTATGGCAGGCGCTCAAAACCGGCCTCGAATGTGTCGCGAGAGGTTATATCCAAACGTTTGCCGAGGTGTTTTTTGAGATAGCCGAGGCGGAATGCAAACACGCCTGCGTTCCATCTGGCTCCCTCGTAGACCAACTTCTCGGCCTGTTGGGGCCCGGGCTTTTCGACGAAGCGCAACACGCTGCGCAGTCCGCTGTTTCCGTCTTCATCTTTTGCTGTAACGATATATCCGTATTTGCTTGATGGAGAGGATGGTGTGAGTCCTATCATAGCCAGGGTGGCTTCGCCGTTTTTCACGGCGGCGGCTATGGCGTTGATGGTGGCGAAATAGGCGGTCTCGGCATAGACATCGCAGGGCATGGCCACGACAACTTCGTCGTCGGGTAACTGGCGGTCGATGGCCAAACGGGCTGCGGCGAGGGCAAGGGCC
>JBGVLE010000058.1:0-7458 GCA_045124135.1 Alloprevotella sp. | reverse complement strand
AAATTCGTCGCAGCGGCGCGCTATGATAGCGTCAAGCGCCTGACGATAGGCGGCGGTGACGTTCTTGACATAAGCCACATCCTTGAGACGGCCCTCTATCTTGAACGAAGACACACCGGCGTCGATCATCGCTTCAAGATGGTCTATGCGGCACATGTCTTTAAGCGAAAGCAGATGGCGCTCTTTCAAGAGTGGTCGGCCATCGGGGTCGACAAGGTCGAAAGCCATTCGGCAGAACTGGGCACACTCGCCGCGGTTGGCCGAGCGGCCAAAGCAATG
The DNA here is from genome assembly GCA_045124135.1 of Alloprevotella sp. GTDB lineage: Bacteria > Bacteroidota > Bacteroidia > Bacteroidales > Bacteroidaceae > Alloprevotella. The sequence goes on along the minus strand of JBGVLE010000058.1, from coordinate 7,179 downwards.
TTGCGAGGCATAGCAGCGGCCGCTGTAACTCACGCAGAGCGCACCGTGGACAAAGGCCTCGAGGCTCACGTCGGTCTGTTCGTGGATATTGCGTATTTCCTTGAGCGAGAGTTCGCGGGCCAGAACCACCTGCGTCAGTCCTTCGTTTTGCAGGAACTTCACTTTGTCTGCCGTGCGATTGTCCATCTGCGTCGACGCGTGTAGGGCAATGGGCGGCAGGTCGAGCCTGAGCAGGGCCAGGTCCTGAACGATGAGCGCGTCGACTTTGGCGGCATAAAGGGCATTGATGACGCGCACCGCCTCGCAGAGTTCGTCCTCTTTTATAATAGTGTTGAGTGCCACATAGACCTTGGCGCCATAGAGGTGGGCCTGGAGGCATAGCGTGGCGATGTCTTCGATCGAATTGGCCGCAGCAGAGCGTGCGCCGAACGACGGACCGCCGATATAGACGGCGTCGGCCCCGTGTTTGATAGCTTCAAGGCCGCAGGTCAGGTTGCGTGCCGGAGCGAGCAATTCGATTGTTCTCATATTGGCAAATAGGTTGAGCTAAGAGGCTCAGTCTGAGACGGGATTGAGCCCCAGTGTGCGGCCTTTTTCAATTACAAAGACCAGGGCCGCATCGTGTTCGTTGGGCACTTGTCCGTCAAGGATAGCGTCTTTGAGCGCGGTCTTTATCTCGCCGATGGCTCGGCAGGGCTGTATGTTGAAGAGTTGCATGATCTCCGTGCCGTCAACGGGCGGCTGGAAGTTGCGTATGCGGTCTTTCTCTTCAATCATCACCAGCTTCTCTCTCACCATCTTGAAGTTCTGAAGGAAGTTTTGTTTACGCACCTCGTTTTTGCTCGTGATGTCAGCCTCACAGAGCAGCATGAGGTCGTCGATGTCGTCGCCTGCGTCAAATAGCAGGCGGCGCACAGCGCTGTCGGTGACTTCGTCGTCGGCTATGGCAATGGGGCGCATATGCAGGCCCACGAGTTTCTTTACGTATTTGAGGCGGTCGTCGAGCGGCAGTTTGAGGCGCTTGAAGATGCCGGGCACCATCTTCTCTCCAATGAAGTTGTGATTATGGAATGTCCATCCGATGGAGGGGGCCCATCGTTTGCTTTTGGTTTTGCCCACGTCGTGGAGCAGGGCAGCCCAGCGTAGCCATAGGTCGCCGCCACGCTCAGCCACATTGTCGAGCACCTCGAGCGTGTGATAGAAATTGTTTTTATGCTTCCGCCCGTGGCAAGTCTCTACGATGTCGAGGGCAGAGAGTTCGGGCAGGATTTTTTCAAGCAGTCCCGAACGATGCAGTTCGACGAAGCCACGTGAAGGTTGCGGCGACTCGATGATTTTGTTAAGTTCAACGATGATGCGCTCGCCACTGACGATTTTCAGACGGTCGGCATTGCGTCCGAGTGCCTCAAATGTTTCTTCTTCGATGTAGAAACGCAGTTGTGTGGCAAATCTCACACAGCGCATCATACGGAGCGGATCGTCGCTGAAGGTGATGTCTGGGTCGAGAGGCGTACGGATGATGCCGTCTTGAAGGTCTTCGAGACCGCCGAAAGGGTCGAGCAATTCGCCGAAATGGTCTTTGTTGAGACAAATGGCCATGGCGTTGATGGTGAAGTCCCGCCGGTTCTGGTCGTCTTGCAGTGTGCCGTCTTCGACGATAGGCTTACGCGAGTTGCGGTTGTAGCTTTCGCGTCGTGCTCCCACAAACTCTACTTCTGCCTCGCGGTATTTCACTTGCGCCGTGCCGAAGTTCTTGAACACGCTCAAGTGCGCACCGCGCCCGAGGCTTGCGGCAAAATGCCGGGCCATCTCTATGCCGCTGCCCACCACGACCACGTCGATGTCGTTAGTGGCCCGGCCTATGAGCAAATCACGCACATAGCCTCCCACCACATAACAAGGCAAACCCAGCTCGTCGGCAGTCTGCGAGAGTTGGGCAAAGAGAGGAGTGTCAAGTTGTTGCCGCAGTTGGGCTATATCGTTGAGTTTCATTTACAGGCTGAAAAGTGTACCGGTCTGTCGGCCGGTCGTGGTCAGGACTGGCTATTATTTTGAGATGAGTTTGAGAAATTCCTCGCGTGTTTTGGCTTGGTTGAAAGCACCGCAGAAGTCGCTTGTGGTGGTGATGCTGCCGAATTTCTCCACGCCGCGCATTTGCATACAGAGGTGTTGTGCTTCAATCACCACCATGACGCCTTGAGGCCGGAGTGCTTCGTGGATGCAGTCTTTGATTTGCATGGTGAGCCGTTCCTGTACCTGGAGACGGTGGGCATAGATGTCGACGACTCTGGCAATTTTTGAGAGCCCCGTGATGTAGCCGGCCGGTATATAGGCCACGTGGGCTTTGCCGTAGAAGGGGAGCATATGGTGCTCGCAAAGCGAATAGAACTCGATGTCTCTGACGATAACCATCTGGTTGTAAGGCTCATGGAATTTGGCCGAGTTGAGTGTGGCCACGGGGTCCATGTCATAGCCCCGTGTGAGGTCGAGCATCGCTTTGGCCACGCGCTCGGGTGTTTTGATCAGGCCCTCGCGGTTTGGGTCCTCGCCGATGAGCGAGAGTATGTCGCGGTTGTGTTGTTTGAGTTTTGTGAGGATTTCGTCACTCATAATATATATATAGTGTACCCTCAGACCAGAATAAGTCTTGTCGGGTTATGGGTTTCAAAGTTTGACGCGCACGGTGGTCTTGACTATTCTCACTTCGCGTGTGAAGTGGGCGGCGCGGATTTTTGAGGCGTAGTTTTGGGCGTCGGCGAGGTTTCTGAAGTCGCCCACGCGGCACACCCATCTCGGGCTGACGAACTTGGTGTAGACGCTGAGTTCAGGGAATTTTTCCCGGCATTTGGCTGCCACGTCGTAGGCTTTTTGTTTGTCTTGATGCGAGTTGCTGCCGGAAAAAATCTGGATGCGGTAGGCCGTCATCGTGGTGGTCTTGGCCGGTGCTGAGGACTTGCCGGTTTCGTTTTCTTCAGCGTTTTCGTGGCCAGCTTTTTCGTTTTTGTCGGCCGCGTTGTTATGGTGTGCGGCCGTGTCGTCTTTGGGTTTGGCCGTAGGCTTGTCGGCCTTGGCCGATGGTTTGTCGGTCTTGCCTGTAGGTTTGACAGGTTTGGCCGTTTTGCCGGTCATGGGCTGATTGACGGCTTTCTCGATGATGCTGTCTTGCATAATGCGCACTTTGCCTTCGCCCGCTCTATGGGTGCGGACGTGCAGGGTGAAAGGCGTCTGGGCCATGGCGTTGAGCGTGATGGCGAAAACGGCAAGCAGGATGAGGTTGAGTTTTTTCACGTCTGATGGTTTGGGGCCGCAGGCCGACTGTTTTTACTTCTGGATTGAAAATCACTTGCCACCCCTTCACGCACCGGCCGCCCGGTTTGGCCCGTGGCGGTCAGTGTCGTGTGAAGTCTGAATGGGTGTGCAAATGAACGGTAATTGCTCAGCGATTATTACCAAGCATCGATGATGCCTTTGAAATCTGCCACCTTGAGTGCTGCGCCGCCGATGAGACCACCGTCAACGTTGGGTTTGGCAAAGATCTCCTTGGCGTTTGAAGGCTTGCAGCTGCCGCCGTAGAGGATGCTGAGGTTCTCGGCCACTTCGGCACCGAACTTATCGGCCATCACGCCACGGATGAAAGCGTGCATTTCTTCAGCCTGTTCGGCGGTGGCAGTTTTGCCTGTACCGATGGCCCATACGGGTTCGTAGGCCAGGATGATGCTGCCCATCTGTTCGGCGCTGAGGTCAAAGAGTGAACCTTCGAGCTGGGCCTTTACCACCTCGTTTTGCTTGCCGCTTTCGCGCTCTTCGAGCACTTCGCCGATGCAGAAGATGACCTTAAGACCGTTTTCGAGGGCGAGGTTGACTTTCTCTTTCAAGATTTCAGCGGTTTCGCCATAGTAGGCACGACGTTCGCTGTGGCCGAGGATGACATACTGTGCACCGGTGCTCTTGACCATGGCGGCAGAGACTTCGCCGGTGTAGGCACCCGACACCTTGTCGGCGCAGTTTTCAGCACCGAGACCGATTACTTCGGCATTGATGATGCCTGCCACGGGGGCAAGGTGGATGAACGGGGTACAGATTACGACGTCGCAATTGGGTTTGTCGGCAGCGAGCACGTTGTTGAGTTCTTCAGCCAAGGCAACGCCTTCCTGCAGGGTCTTGTTCATTTTCCAGTTGCCTGCAACGATTTTCTTTCTCATTTTTTTTGATTTTAAGTGTTCACGTAAAATATAGTGTTGATAGATTTTTTTGCCAATCAGTAGGCGGTCGAGCAGCAAGACGACGAGCAGTGGGATGACATACCACAACACGAGTCGGGGCAGGGCTTCGTGAGGACCGCCGGCAGCTGTGTTTAGTGAGGCACCGAAATGTTCGCCGTCGGTGGCTGGAAGGTTGTTGAAACTCCATTTGCCGCACACCTTGCCGTCTTCGATGAGCACGAGGCCGGGGTTGCTGCGGGCCATGGCGTCAATCTGGGCAGGGTCGGCCTTGAGGGTGGGGTAGTTGCCTCCTGAGCGGTCTTTCCAGTCAGAGACTGCGGCACCGTCTGTCTGCTGCGGCACCACGGCATAAAAGCCAAAAGCGGAGTCGGCCGCGATGTCGGCTATGTCGTTGATGCGGTCCACACAGCCGTCGTCGGCCGTCGTGGGGCGTGGCAGTGTGAGCAGGCAGGTCTTGCCTTTAGAGGACAGGAGGCTGTCGGTGAGGTCGTTGCCTGTTTCGTCTTCGAGACAAAGTGTGGTGAGCAGTGGCGGCGTGGCGGCGTCGGGAGCGTTGTAGGCTTGTCTGACGTCGGTGCCCACGGCATAGGGACCGAAGTCGATGGCCGGCAACGTGTGGTAGGCCATGAGCGTGAGCGAAACCACATAGACCATAGAGGTGAGCGAGGCCAGCCATTGCCGGCGTTCAGACACCAGCCTGACGACATAGCGGCCGTGGCGCGAGATGAAGACCACCATGGCCAGCAAGACCACATTCTTCACGAGCGTTTGCCCGTCGGTCAGGGTCAGCGCAGTGCCGAAACAGCCGCAGTCTTCGACCGTGTCAGTGAAAAACAGCCAGGCCGTGAGAGCGGTCATGACCGTCTGGAAGACGAGCAAGACCGTGATGGTGAAGCGGCGGCGCATACCCAGAAGGAGCTGCACGCCCATCATGAATTCCAGCACGGCCAGCGCCAGGATGACACTGCGCAACAGCAGACTTTCAACGCCCAGCCCGAAGCCCCAGGCGGTGAGATAGGCATCGGCCTTGGCACACATTCCCACGGGATCTGCGGCTTTGACAAAGCCCGAAACCACGAGCGTCAGCGCCACCGCCACACGGCACAGACTCACAGCCCAAAGCCGCCGGCGGCGCAAGTCAGTCTTGACCCACGCCCAGCCTGATAAGCCCGAAGACCGCATAGTTCATCATGTCCATATAGTTGGCCACCACGCCCTCAGAGACAAGCGTATGTCCGTCGAGCGTTTCGATTTGTTTGGTGCGCAGGATTTTGACCAGGATAAGGTCGGTGTAACTGCTCACGCGCATGCCACGCCAGGCTTCGCCATAGTCATGGTTTTTTTTGAGCATCAGCTGCAGGGCTTCTTCGGCGCTTTCGTCATAGAGAGCTATGGCTCGGTCTACGGCGATGGGGTCGAGCCCTTGTCGCATGCCGCCGGCTTCGATTTTGGTCAGCACCACCCCCATAATGGCATAGTTGACAATGCCGATGAATTCGGCATTAATGCCCTCGTCAATGGCCGAGTGGCCGTTTTGTTCGATGGTGCGGATGCGCGAAGCCTTGATATAGAGCTGGTCGGTGAGCGAGGGCAGGCGCAGAATGGTCCAGGCCGTTCCGTAGTCGTGGGCTTTTTTCACGAAAAGTTCGCGGCAGACGGCCAGTGCGGCCCTGAATTCCCGCTCAGTCTTTTGTTCTTGCGTCATGGTGGCGTCTGATGAATGTGTGTGGCTGTTGGATTGGCCCGCGACTTGTCTGAAACCACAGACGGTGCACAGGCATACATTTTGGTGCAAATTTACAAAAAATCTTGTTTGCATACGGTCTGACGCGCCCAATACACGCGCCTTTGGCACTAATTTTGAGCTATTGGGCATAAAAATGTGAAGAAGAGGGTCTGTTATGGGTTTAATTCGCTACCTTTACGCTTTGCAAAGACCGCCTTGGTCTGTTTTCCAACCTCAAAAACAATCTCATTATGACCCGTGTTTATGTGATGTCCACCTGCCCCGACTGCCACAATGTCAAGGCCGCGCTGGCCGGAAACCCCGACTATGAACTCATTGATATTGGTGAGCATGTGCGTAACCTCAAGGCTTTTCTCCGTCTGCGCGACACCAACCCGGCTTTTGCCGAGGCGAAAGCCAAGGGGCAAATCGGCATTCCCTGTTTCGTTTTCGCCGATGAAACCGTGAGTTTTGAACTTCCCGAACTACCCCTTGCGGCTGCAGGGGTGTCTTGCAGTCTCGACGGCAAGGGATGCTGAACTGACGCAGCGTCTCCAGCCGTGTTCAGAAACTGCGGTCGGGAGTGACATAATTGTTCGGAGAAACTTTGGCTGAACATCCGGAGTGGGCAAAAACTGCGATGGAATGGCCCGAAATGGCGTCAGGACGAACAGGAATAGAGAGAGGAGTTCGTGCCATAAGGACAGAAATAACTGCCATAAGGACAGTTTTTCTTGTCATAAGGAGCGTAACACACTAAAAACAAGAAAAGTAGGGCTGATTTGCTCTACTTTTACTTTTACATAACAAATATACCCTTTTTGCGGCATTCTGCAAAATACAAAATGGAGGCGGGCCGTGTGCTGAGCGGGTCAATGAATCTTGTCGGCCATCTCTGTCACATCGACAATTTTGTTGACAATGGCATAAATGGTGAGTCCGCTCACGGAATGGACGCCAAGCTTGCGGGCGATGTTTTTGCGGTGGGTTTGGACTGTGTTGACACTGATGAAAAGGCGGTCTGCCACTTCTTTGTTGGTCAGTCCTTTCACCACACAGGCCACAATTTCACGCTCACGCTCTGAGAGAGTTTCGGCGTTGGCTGCTTCGGCCGGTGTGCCCTCGCGCTCGCTGTCGGCTCCTGAGGCCAAAAGGGCCAGTTCGAGATTGCGAACGGCGGGGATGAAAAGCTGGTCTTCGATGGCGCAGTGCATGCGGAGGTCGGCCTCA
>JBGVLE010000057.1:0-2073 GCA_045124135.1 Alloprevotella sp. | reverse complement strand
GATTTATATTTTTCCAAGAAATACACTCCTGAGGCCAACATGGTGCGCATCGAGAACGGTGCTGTGGTGGCCGCAGCTCAGTGGTTGCCTTACGAGGCTTTGTTTCGGGGCGTTCGAGTGAAGTCCTCCTACCTGTCCGGCCTTCTCACACGGCCCGATTGTCGCGGCAAGGGGCATGCGGCAGCCATCATTGGCGAAGGCTTGAAGCGCTTGTATGCCGAAGATGTGCCCCTCGCTTGGCTTATCCCTGCCAACGAATCTCTGCGCGACCTCTATGAGCGCCCCTCCCACGGCTGTTTTTATACAGGAGTCTTCCGGGTGGAGAAGTGGCTGACGGCCCGGGAGCATGTGGCCGCCGGCTTCGAAGTAGTCAATGCCGCGCCCTCAGCCGCCATTATGCAGTATGTCCACCGAGCCTTGTCACGCTATGGCACCGGGCTTTTGCCCTCCCTCAGCGATGTGCAGGCTGCCTTTGCCCTTTGCGAGATGGAACAAGGCAAGGCTGTGGCAGTGCTCCGTGAAGGTAATATCTGCGGATTGGCTTTGGCAGTGAAGGAGAAACAAGATGTGTGGCGACTCTCCTTTGTGGAGACCGACGACTCTGCTTCCGAAGCCGCTTTGCTTGCTGCTCTTGCAGCAGAGACAGGCACCCAAAGGTTTGGCTCCTTGCAGCCCACTGTTTGGGTAGATGACGAGGCGCAGCCCTATGGAATGGCGCGCGTGGTCAATGTGGAGCGCCTTCTTCAGCTCATCCAGCCGTCATTCTCCGAGCAGCCGATGTGTGTGGAGATAGTGGCCGACGAAATATTGCCTCAAAACAATGGTCGCTATCTTTTGAGTAAGAACTTCGTGGGGCGCACAGATCAGCCCGCCGAGAAGCAGATGACACCTGGAGTACTGGCGGGGTACCTTATGCAGACCCATGAGGTGAGCATGCCTATGATGCTCGACGAGTAGCACATCAGACTGACGCTCCCTACACATTAATTATATTATATAAGACACTCCTCTATGAAGCGCATCAGCATCTTCCTCCTCCTGGTTCTTATTTGTTCCGCTGCCGCATGGTCCCAACAGGCTGTGGCCCTAAAACAGAAATCTCTGGCACGCTGGGATATAGCCCCGGCCCACTTTAGTGGAATAACCCCCTTGGGTGATAATCGCTATGCCGTGGTGAGCGACAAAGAGGCTGCCGATGGCTTCTTCCTCTTTCGCATTGAGCAAGACAGTGTGAGCGGACAAGTGACTGCCGTCGTGTCCGAAGGATTTCAAGGCACCTCTGCGCCTCGGGTGGACAAAGGCGGACTCAGTATGCGCGACTCGGAGGGCATCGTCTTCCACAAGCAACGCAACACCGTGTTTATCAGTGGCGAAGGCGACCAGCAAATTCTGGAATATACCCTCTTGGGCCAACCCACGGGAGTCTCCTTGCAAATACCACAGCTCTACGATAAGCAGCACATTATTTCCAACTATGGTTTCGAGGCCTTAGCCTATCACCCCGCCACTCATCTCTTTTGGACCACTACGGAGAGCACGCTCCCGGAGGATGGCGAAGCGGCAGGACCGGCTCATCCCGGAGCCGTAAACCTATTGCGTCTGCAGGCCTTCAACGAGGATTTGCTACCCTGCGCCGCCTATGCCTACCGCATGGATGCAGGGAGGACAAAGGGCTTTGGCAGACTCTATGCCTATGGCGTGCCCGAACTGACCGCCCTGCCCGACGGGCGTCTGCTTGTGCTGGAGCGCGAGGTGAACATCTCCGAGCGCTACCTGCGCTCGGAAGTGGTGTGTAAACTCTTTATCGTAAATCCTGCAGAGGGTTGGCAGATAGACAGTTCGACCAACCTAAAACAGCTCGACCGCAATAAGTTTTTGGTAAAGACCCTCTTGGCGCGCTTTGTCACCAAGCTCAACCCCCTGCGCTATACCTTGGCCAACTACGAAGGCATGTGTCTGGGGCGTACGCTGGCCGACGGAAGGCAGACACTGCTGCTCATCAATGACTCGCAAGGCAGAATGGGCAAAGGTGGTATCTCTCTGAAAGACTATCTGAAGGTGTTGGTTCTTCCA
>JBGVLE010000056.1:0-27509 GCA_045124135.1 Alloprevotella sp. | reverse complement strand
AACGGAAACCAGGAACCCCTTATCGTTGTCGACGGTTATATCCTTGAGGACTATGACTCTGAGGAGTTTGACCAGAACGATATGAACGAAGAGAAATTTGCCAACCTTCTTAAGGTTAACCCTGAAGATATTCAGAGCATTCACGTGTTGAAAGACGCAGCCGCTACGGCTATTTGGGGTTCTCGTGGTTCTAACGGTGTTATCGAAATCAAGACTCGCCGTGGTTCGCGCGGTAAGACTCGCGTCAACTTCACCTATCGTTTCACCGGCAGATGGCAGACCGAAGGTCTCAAGCTGCTTAATGGTGACGAGTATAAGATGATGCTCCAGCAAGCCTACCACAATCCGAATCCTTCTGCCAACAACCCCGCTGACGATATCGTCGAATTGCAAGACCGCGAAACCTATCCTTCTTATCGTTACAACTACAATAAGAACACCGACTGGGTGGATGCCATCACGCAATTCGGTCAGACCCACAACTATGGTATCAGCCTCTCCGGAGGTGGTGACAAGGCACAGTTCCGCGTATCTGCCAACTACGATAAAGAAACGGGTACCATCATCAAGCAGAAACTTGACCGTTTCACAACCCGTATGAACTTGGACTACTACGTATCAGATCGTATCAAGTTCTCTTCAAACTTCTCTTTGACCTATATCAAACAGTTGAAGAATGCTTATGACAATATGCTCGACTATGCCCAGAAGGCAATGCCGAATATGTCTATCACCCGTTGGGAATGGGACCAGATTAACCAGCGTGCCTACGACACCGGCGAATACTTCCTTATGCCTAAGGTTGCTGATACCTATGGTCTCGTAGACCCCAACAGCAACCGCACTTCACGTTACCTCTCTGATATGGTTGACAATGGCAACCCCGTAGCCATTGCCAATCTGGCATGGCGTAAGTGGTCAGAATACACCATCACGCCGCAATTCGGCATTGAATACAAACTCTTGGGTAAAGAAGATACCGAAACACAGTTGAACTATACCGGTGAGGTTTACCTTAACGCCTACACCTCAACCAAGAACTCCTTCTATCCTTCCGCCCTCGAGTCCAAGACTTGGGACGACGGCGTAGACCGCACTTCCAACGCAGAATACAAAGCCTTGAGCTTCCGTACGCAGCACTCTCTCCTCTTCCGTCCTTACTTTGAAGACGATCGTCATTCTCTCCAGGTAATGGCCCGTGTCGAGATGCGTACCGACAACAACACCTATCAGTATATTTCGGCCAGCGGTATCAGTGGTGGTATCACCAACCCCATCGCTCCGGGTTATATGACCGGTGCTTCTACCTCAACGGGTAAAGGTCACGGTATGAGCGCATTGGGTACTATGCACTATGCCTTCGGTTCTAAGTATATGTTCGACTTCACCCTCCGTGCCGACGGTAGCACCAAGTTTGGTTCAGGCCACAAGTGGGGCTTCTTCCCCGGTATTTCCGGACGTTGGAACATCAGCGACGAAAATTTCTTCAAGCCGCTTAAGAAATACATCAGCATGTTGGCATTCCGTCCTGGTTATGGTATTACGGGTCTCGCCAGCTTCGGTGAAGGTTTGATTTACAACCAGTACTCAAGCTTCAACTCTTATAATGGTACTACGGCTATCCGTCCTACCAACCTCCGTCTCACCGATATTCGCTGGGAAAAGAGTAAACAATTGAACTTGGGTGTCAACTTGAACCTGTTTGACGACCTCTTCCGTTTCGACTTCAACTACTACAACAAGAAGACCACCGACCTGATCAACTCCAGCGTCCGCGTGCCTTCTACCAGTGGTTTCTCTTTTCTGAGCTCAGCCAACGTAGGTTCACTCAAGAATGAAGGTTGGGAACTTTACGTCAGCACCGGCGATATTGTCAAGGTCGGCAAGTTCAAGATGAACGTTCGTTTCAATATGGCCCAGAACATTGGTACAGTCACCTCAATGGATGCTTCAGTGTTGAACGCCACCAACAAGGACTTTGACTACGCCAACGGTAACCAACTCATTCTTTCGCGCATTCAGATCGGTCACTCCCTTGGTGCCATCTATGGCTTCCGCTACAAAGGTGTCTATGCTTATGACTACAAACACAATGGTTATTTCGTAGACGACTCCAAGAACGAATATTATATGAGTACGCCCAATGAAGATGGTACCTACTCACGCAACACCGCTGCGTATACAGGCAAAACTGCACCTATCGTTCGCGACGCCCAGGGCAACGTAGTATTCGACAAGAACGGCAACCCGCTTCAGATGGTCTACAACTACGGTGGACAGAACTACCTCTTCGAAGGTGGTGACGTCATCTATGACGATATTAACCACGATGGTCAGATTGACGAACTTGATATCGTCTATCTCGGTAGCTCATATCCCAAACTCAATGGTGGTTTCGGTCTTGATTTCACCTATGGCCGTTGGACTTTGAAGACCAACTTCAACTTCCGTGTGGGCAACAAGATCATCAACCTCGCCCGTATGCAAGCCGAGGATATGCGTACCAACAAGAACCAAAGTGCTGCAGTTAACCATCGCTGGAGAACCAACGGTCAGGTGACTGAGATACCGCGTGCCATGAACGTCAACGTATCTGGTGGTTGGACTCCCAACTCTCTCGTGAGCGACCGCTACGTAGAAAGTGGTGATTACCTCCGCTTCCAGTACTTCCAGATTGGTTACAGTTTCCCTGCAGAGAAACTCAAACCATTCGGCATCAGCAGCCTCCGCTTCACTGCGTCTGGCAACAACCTCTTCTGCTGGAGCAAGTACAGCGGCATCGATCCCGACCGTTCAGCTTGGGGCTTCTCTCCCTGTATTGACGACAACAAGACTCCGCGTGACCGCTCATTCACTGTAGGTTTAAATATTGGTTTCTAAGTTTATCGCATTATGAAAAGAATCAAGATATCTAATAAGATTATTGCTGCAGGCCTGTGTTTAGCCGGCTTTTGTGCAACATCCTGCGAGGACTTCCTCACCGTATCGCCTGCAGACCGTATAACAGAAGAAGACTTCTGGAAAAGCAAGAGCGACCTCGACAACGTCCGAGCAGCTGCTTACCGCCAGATGGCAGGTTCTGGTGTGACCTCACGCATCATCTATTGGGGCGAGCTTCGCTCAGACAACGTGACGCTCAATGACCAGTCACAGCAATCCATCCAGAACCTCCAGCAAGGCATCCTGATGCCTACCGAAGGAATGTTTAACTGGGAGCATTTCTATACCGGTATCAATTATTGCAACCTGGTGCTTGAGAAAGGTGAAGAAATGACCATCCCCGGTCAGGAAATTGACCCAAGTTTCCGCCGCAGTGACTGGCAGACCATCAAAGCTGAGATGCTTTCGCTCCGTGCGCTGTACTATTTCTATTTGGTTCGCGCCTATCGCAACGTGCCTTACATCGATTATGCCGTACGTACAGACGTTGAAGCCAAAAACTGTACACAAGGCCAGACACTCGGTGTCATAATCCTTGGCAAACTCATTGACCAGCTTGAAGCCAATGTGGCTTACGCCGCAGACAACTTCGGTACGGCAAGCGAAAACACCGGTCGTTTCACCAAGCGAGGCGTTCACGCCCTTTTGGCTGATATGTATCTTTGGCGTGGCGCTATGCTGACCAATTCTGCCCAGAAAGGTGATTATGTCCTTTCTGCCTCAGGTGACACTTTGACTGCCTCTGCCGTTGATAATCTCCGCGATGACTGCTACCGCAAGGCTATTCAGCACGCAGATTATATTCTTAACTATATGCAGCAACAGTATGACAAAGAACTCGCCGACAATCCGGGTATGATTGACGAGAACGCCAACAAAGCCTATCCTTACCTCACACGTATGGGCAATACTGGCTTTGCCAATGCTTCTGACTACGTCTATTCATGGGTTTGGGGAGTTTCCAACTCAAGCGAGGCTGTGTTCCAGCTCAAGTATGACGCCAACGCCAATGTCTCAAATGATGTGCCTTACACCTACTTCGCCAACTATTCCGGCAACTCTGTAAGTACGGGTTATATGAGTGGCAGCAACTTGCTTGCCGCCAGTGCAGCATCTTCTTATGACCCCGAAGTTGGTTTTGGTAAGACAGACATCCGCTTGCTTGAGACCTTGAACTATTCTCCGACTTCAATCTCTCTGCCCACCATTCACAAGAATGTGCTTTCCTCACTTTCAATCTCCAATATGGAAGATATGACCGAAGGCGCTTCTTCAAAGAACTACCGCAGCGTGAGAAGTCAGAACTGGCCCATTTACCGTTTGACCGACATTATGTTGATTAAAGCTGAGGCTATCGCCCGCCTTAATCTCCCGTCAAATGCAAAAGCCAGCAACAATGCCCAGGTGGCCGAGGGCTTTAAACTGACGAATGCCATCTTTGAACGCAACAATCCCCGTTTGCAGGCAACTGGTACGTCTGGCGCCGGCGAACTCGTGAGCGACCGTCTCAAAGAAAACTATGCGACCAACCCCGATGCTCCCAAGACTGCAACCGAGCTCCTCACCCTCGTCTACAACGAGCGTCAGCGTGAGTTTGTAGCCGAAGGCAAGCGCTGGTTTGACATCGTGCGTCAGTGCGAAGCCACTAAATCAACCGTTTCTGACGTATTGAGCTCATTCATCAGCCTTTCTACTTCTGTGCGCAACCGTTTGAAGTTGCTTATGGCCATGTATAACCCCATCTACAGCGAAGAAATCAAAATCAACGGTGTAGCAAATGGCGGCAATTTGGTTCAAAACCCTGTTTGGGATAGATATTCCTCAAATAAGTGACATTAAGATAAGCATCCATCAACCAAGAATTACCCGTGTCAGACTTTTGAAGGTCAGCTTTTGACAAGTGCCACCACATTTCAACAACGTCTGAAACCGCAAAATCAGACACGATTGGTCAATCTGAAATCTTAATATACAATGAAAACTATAAATCATAATATGGTCAAAGGCGGTTTGATTGCTGTAGCAGCAATGCTCTCCTTCTCGGCCTGTACCGACGACCATTTCGATATTCAGGCAGGAAGCGTCACTGGCGTCAACACCATCTGGCAGAATATTGAGGCCACGGCTGAGCTGGACTCAGTTGCACAGATCTTGCGCCGTACAAAAGTGATGAAGTCAGAAACGGACAAAGGCATCAAGCAAACCTATGCCGAGTTCCTCAATCAGCCGCAGGAACTTACGGTTTGGTTCCCCGTCAATGGCTCTTTCGATGCCAAACATTATCTTGATCGTCTCGATCAGGCAGACGCTCTGCGCAGCACCGACTCTCTTGCCGCTATGCGTATTGACTACGAAGTAGGCAACCAGTTTGTGCGCAACCACGTAGCCCGTTTCAACTTCTCCTCAGGCGGTGAGCAGCAGGTTCGTATGCTCAATGGCAAGCTGATCAACTATGTGCCCGGCACATCGTTCAACGGTGTGGCTCTCAAGTCCAATGCCATTCCTTCTTCAAATGGTATGCTCAACCTTATGAACGGCCAGTCACAGTTTGCTTATAATATATATGAGTATATGTCTTCACACGATGAGTTCAGTGCTTTGTTCACGACGCTTGACACTGTGAGCACTTATACCTTCTCGGAAGATTGGAGCACCGAGGGCGCGATGAACAACAACGGTCAGATGGAATACATCGACTCCGTTTGGATCCGTTCGAACGTCCTTGAAAGCAACGCCAACATCTCCAATATGAGCAACGAAGACAGTCTGAGCATCGTTGTGCTTCCCACCAACAGCGCCTTTGCCCAGGCTACAGACATCGTGAAGTCGCTTTACAAGTACAAGTCAAGCTACTGCTACGAATGGTCCAAGTCTGCTCGCGACTTTACCTACAAAGGCTCACAGGCTCTCAAGTTCAACACCGACTCTCTGTCATCTGCCCGTGCCACGGTGGCCATTCTCAGCCACTCGCTCGTGTCCGTGTCAAACGTGGTCAACGACGAGTTGCGTTTGCAGAAGGATGCAGTTCTTAACAAGGCCGAGAATGCCGACTCGCTCTATGCCGCCAGCTATACTCATATCTACAATAAGGACTCATACAATAAAGAGCCCGATAAGAAGAAGAAGAACCCCATCTTTGACGGAAAGACTGCCATTGATGCCTCAAACGGTTACATCTACGCTGTAGAAAACTACAACTATGATCCGGCTTATGCCTTCATCTCCAAGTTAACGTTGAAGCCCAGTGCTTACAACATCGCTTCTTTGACGGGTAGTAGTTCAGAAAATGGTGAACCCATCACACTTGATGACGTCAACTACAATGACACCGTGCCTCTCAACGGTTTGATTGAGAACAATCAATACTACTACTTCCCTGTGTCCGGTAACAACCAGTTGAATCTTGACATTCCCCTTAACAATGTGTTGAGCGGCAAATACAAGATTTCAATTGTGATGCTCCCCAACCGTGTCAACATCAACAATATTCGCTTCTCTGGCGATAAGGAGATTATTGAGTCGCCTATCTTCGACGCCTCTATTCTCGACGATAACGGCAGCATTCTCACCTCTGCCGACGGTCAAACGGCCAAAGTCACCAGAATACCTGTTGACCAGACGGGCGCAAAGCGCATTGTGCTTTGGGAGTCTCTCGAGTTCCCCTACTGCTATGCTTCGTTGCCTTCAGGTTATTCCAGCTTCCCCCGCTTGCGTATCTCTCTGCCTTACGCTTACCAGCGACTTGGCAACTGCAAGGCTTTGAGTATTGGAAGCATCATTCTTGAACCTGTAAGAGAGTAACCCTACCAGTAAACCTTAAACATTCTTACGATGAGCAATTTTATTAGAAATAATATGATGCAAGGTGCTTTACGAGCCGGCGTTTGCCTGTTCTTGCTCTCCGGGGCTTGCGTACTCTCTGCACAGACCCCCGCCCCCAAAGCCACTCCGGCTGCTGCAACCAAGAAGGCTGCTGCCAATCCCGACTCTAAGTTCGTGATGAAGGAAATCAAAGGTTTCGTCTTTGATGCAGCGACCAAACAACCTTTGGCCGGTGTCAAGGTTCAGGCTCTTAACAATCGTCGTTATACTGCCTTGACCGACGACAAAGGTGCTTATACCATCAAGGTGCCTGATTTCGTCACCTCACTTTATGTGGCTATCGAGGATTATGCCCCCGGCCACATAGCCATCAAGGGAGACGACAACCAAAACACCAGCCTTTATTCGTCCACTCTGAAGACCATCTATTCAGACGGTACCGAACTCTTCTCTCGCACTGCGCTTGCTGTCAAGGAGTCCAGCTCTTTGACCGTCGAAGGCGACATAGAGAACAAGCTCAACGCCGCCGTTCGCACCATCAATCGTGGCGGTATCCCGGCCCAGGGTGTGGCTATGTTTATTAACGGTATCAATTCGCTCAATGCCAACGCCCAACCGCTGATTGTGGTCGACGGTGTCATCTGGGATATGCAATACGACCGTACGACCCTGCATAATGGTTTCGTAAACAACATCTTCAGCATTATCGACACTGAAGATATCGATAACGTGCAGGTGCTCAAAAACGGTACGGCCCTTTATGGTGCCCAAGGTGCCAACGGTGTCATCCTCATCAATACCAAGCGTGGCAAGAGTATGGTGACTCGCATCAACATCCGCGCCTATGGCGGATTTGAGCTCACCCCCGAAAAGATGAGCATGATGAATGCCAGCCAGTATCGCAACTATGTCACCGAGTTCCTGGGTACGACCTATCAAGGTAAGGAGTACTTCAAAACGAGCACTTCAGTTCCCAGTTTCATGAACGAAGACCCCAACTTCTTCCTCTATCCCATCTACCACAACAACACCGATTGGCAAGATGGTGTGTACAAGACCGCTTTCACCCAAAATTACCGTGTGAACGTAGAGGGTGGTGATGACGTCGCTATGTACAACCTTTCGTTGGGTTATTCAGAGAGTGACGCCGTGGCCAAGCAGACCGACTTCAGCCGCTTGAACATTCGCTTCAACTCTGACATCAAACTCTTCAAGAACTTCTCTACCGGTTTGGACATCTTCTATGGCCGCAACGCCTACAACCTTCGCGACAACGGCTGGGCACAAGATTATTCCGACCGCAACATCGCTTCGCCAAATGTCTTGGCGCTCATCCAGTCTCCCTTCATCAGCCCTATGGTCCACTATATCTATTACGATAACGGTTTGAAGTTGGGACACACCGACGCCCAGTATTCCGGCAAAGACTACACTGCAGCTCACAATCCTTATAGATTTGCCCAGCAGTTCGGCTACGAAGGCTTCGTAAATCCCTATTGGATTCTGAGCAACGGTGACGGTGACAACAAGAACTTCATGGAGCTCACCCAGTTCGCCTTGAACGTGGCTCCTAAGTATGAGATAGGCAAATACCTCACCATCAGCGACCGCTTCAGCTATATCATGAACCGCTACAATGAGAAGTATTATTTGCCCCACGACGGTACGCCTGCAAAGGAAGTTGAAGGCCTCGGTACTGTTCAGAGCATCATGATGTCTCAGTTCAGCAAAGAGACTTCGATTTTCAACGACCTCCGCATCGACTGGCAGCGTCATTTCGGCGCCCACTACCTCAACCTGATGGGTGGCTTCCGTCTGACCTCTTTCTCTTACAACAGCAGCAATATCACCGGTTACAACAACGACCAGGATAAGATGCCGAACGTGAGCACCTCTCTCGACTACATCAGCTACGGCGGTAAGAGTGACACTTGGACCAATCTGGCCTACTACCTCAATGCCGATTACAATTTCAAGAACAAGTATTTCGTCAATGTGGGTCTCACAGCCGAGTCTTCTTCTCGCTTCGGTAATCAAGCTTCTGAAGGCATCAAGGTGGCCGGTGTGAAATGGGGTCTCTTCCCCTCTGTTCAGTTGGGTTGGCTCATCTCTTCAGAGAAGTGGTTTGATGTCAAAGGCGTCGACTATCTCAAGCTCGTTGCTGGTTATGAAGAGAACGGTAACGACAACGTAGATTACTATGCAGCCCGTACCTATTTCGAAAACGGCAAGTTCATCGACGAGGCCACCAGTCTTAAGCTGGCCAACATCGAGAATCCTACAATTCAGTGGGAAACCACTCGCCGCTTCAACGTAGGCTTGCAGACCAGCCTCCTCAACAACCGTCTGGCTGTCGGTGTAGACTATTTCTGGTCTAAGACCTCCAATCTCCTGACACGCAAAGCTGTCAGCGACATCACCGGTCTGAAGTTCCTCTGGGCCAACGACGGCGCCCTCAAAAACACCGGCGTCCAGATCAACACCAACGCCATCCTCATCAACAGCCGCAACTGGAAGTGGCAGGCAGGCTTTAGCATCGGCCACTACAGAAACGAAGTGAGCGAACTCGCCGAGAGCAGCATCAACTACATCACCACTTACGCTCTTGATGCAAATGGCCGTCGCATTGAAGGTTCCGCCCAGAAGATTCACGGTTATACCTCATCCATCTATGGCAGCAACAACATCCTGACCGCCGTAGGTCAAGCCGCCGGAGTCTTCTACGGCTACCAGACCGCAGGTGTATTCTCCACCGAGGCCGAAGCTTCGACCGCCGGCAAATATGGTTATCTCCGTTACCCCACCGGCCTGACTCAAGATCCCTATCGTCAGTTCCAAGCCGGCGACGTTCACTTCGTCGACCAGAACGGTGACGGTTGGATCAATGAAGCCGATATGGTCAAGATTGGCGACCCCAATCCCGACATCTACGGTAACATCTACACCAGCCTCAGCTGGAAGGGTCTGACCCTTGCTCTCGACTTCAAATATTCGTTGGGCAACGACATCTTCAACTATCAGCGTTCACAGCTTGAGAGCGCCAACGGCATCTACAACCAGACCACAGCCGTGGTTAACCGTTGGAAATATTCAGGTCAAGTCACCGATATGCCGCGTGCCATGGCCGCCGACAACACCCAGTGGGTCAACAACGAGCGCTTCTCAGACCGTTGGATTGAAGACGGCTCATTCCTCAAGCTCAAGCGCGTACGTGTAACCTACAAGTTCCCGTTCGAGTTAAGCTGGCTCCAGGGCCTCTCTGTCTGGGGTGAAGCCAACAACGTCTTCACCGTTTCCAAGTACACCGGTCTCGATCCTGAGGTTTCAGCCGGCAACAGCGCCCTCTATCAGGGTATTGACGCAGGTTTCCTCCCGCAAAACCGCAGCTTCAACTTAGGTGTAACCATCAACTTGTAATACTTCATAGAGATTAGCTCACGAACAATGGCCGAAGCAGCGGCCTCCACACAGTGCCGCCTGCTTCCCATTGTTCACAAGCCCATCACAAAAGCATCAATACAATGAAAAAGAAATCGATTATAGGTCTGTTCCTTTCTGTTTTCGGTTTGAGCGTGACAACCACCTCTTGCGAGGATATGCTCACACCCGACATGGATCTCTATGCCACAGACTTTTCAGGTCGAGACACGGTGAACTTCTACTTCGGTATCCTGTCCAACGTGCAGGATATGATTGAAAACAACACCATCCTCGGCGACATCCGAAGCGACCTCGTTGATACCACCTCATACGTAAGCGACAGCGTGGCCACCCTTGCCAACTTCGACAAGATTGACGACGCCGACAACGGTTTGCTTAACCGCGCAGCCTACTACAAGGTCATCAACCAGTGCAACTATTATCTGGCCAAAGTCGACACGCTTGCCAAGAAAAACAACAACTTCTATATGCGCACAGAGTTCGCTCAGGTGCAGTTCATCCGAGCCTGGACCTACATGCAACTCGTGCAGAACTACGGCAGCGTGCCTTTCATCACTTCTCCCGTCACCAACGCCAACACCGGTTGGGAAACCAATCCTGAAGGTGGTTGGGCCACGGCCGACAACCTGCTCGACAAGTTGATGGCTGCCGGTCTCTCACAGGCCTACTACTATGAGAAACTCTATGGTACGCCCAACTACGGAACGCTCAACAACCGTGCCATCACCGTGCCTCACACCTACACCATCTTCCCGGGCGACATCGTGATGGGCGACCTCTATCTCTTGCGTGGTCAAAGCCAAAACGACTTTGCTCAGGCTGCCAACTATTATTACACTTACATGAAGAAGCGTGCACAAGACAACAACCTCGTTGTTAACAGCGACAACGCCACTTCCGTACAAAAACAACCCAATCCCGCCCTCAACCGCGACGACTATACACATCGTACCGGCTTATGGGCCACTTCATTCATGGATCAAGGCACCAACCTCGGCTCCAACACCGAGCAAATCACGCTGGCCTTCTCTTCATCAAACCGCATCTACGGTACGGTCCTGACCCGTCTGGCCGAAATCTACGGCTTCAGCCCCAAGAGCACCTCAAGCGGCGGCTCTGACGACAATGCCGGTAAGATTAATGTCACCGCTGACTATCGTTATCGTCAGCTCGCGCCCTCAAAGCGCTACAACAGCATATCATCGGCCCAACTCTATCGTTACACCACCGATGACAACGACCGCTATGAAGCCGCTGAGCCTACCAAGATCGTCTATCCCCAAGACCTTGGCGACGGCCGTCAGTCTGCCAACGTGCAGTATGTCCGCACCACAGTTGGTGTGTTGCCTTTTGTCCAGATTCACGCTCACTCCGGACAGCAGCTGCAATTCGGCACCTCAACTGCTGCCTTCCAGTTCAACTACACCATCAACATCTACCGTCTGCGTCAGGTCTATCTGCGCTTTGCCGAGGCTGTCAACCGTGCCGGCTATCCCCGCCACGCTTTTGCCATCCTTCGTGACGGTCTGAATGCCAAGAACATCCCCGCCATCCTCACCGACTCTGTGGTCAACGGCCATGTTTTCCCCTATCTCGATGCAGTGGCCAATGGTTGCGACTATATCGGTGTTGACGAACTGCGCCGTGCTCAAAACGTTCCCTTCCTTGACTTCTCAGACACATGGTGGGACAATGTTTGCGGTATCCATGAACTTGGTTCCGGTCCGAGTGCCGATGTCGATACGCTCTTTGCCTACGACGTAGTTGTGGCTCAGCGTATGGCCGAAGAAGAGTCACGTGTTGCTGCCGGTACGCCAGTCGAGGCTCGCGCCAAATACTACAAGAACGTGCTCCGCAGTCAGGCTCGCGGTCTGAAGGATGATTCCGGCTCAGGTAGTGGCTCAGGCTCCACGGACTCGTCCTCTACTACTGACCCGCTCCCTGCTCTTGACCCCGTCATCCCCGCTGACCTCGGTGCTCAGATCAATGCTGTCGAGACCCTCATCGCCGACGAGATGGCCCTTGAGACCCCGTTTGAAGGCAAGCGCTATTACGACCTCTATCGTATTGCCCGCCACAAGAACGCCGACACCTGGAACTTCTCAACGGCCGGCTACGGCACAAACTGGTTCGCATGGACCATTGCCCGCCGTGCCGAGAAACTGGCTCCCTATGCCAGCCCCCTCCAGATGAACAATGCGCTCTACAACAAGTTGCTCAACATCGACAACTGGTATCTCAAGAATCCTCAGTATTGATCTGAGAAGCAGCTTTTTAGATTGGCTTTATCAACGCAGCGTGAGCAATCCATCGCGCTGCCCATTCATAGAGACCTCGGCTTGTGAAAGTCGAGGTCTCGCTTTTTTCCAATAGGGTAGGCCGCGGACAGTAGGACACAAGACGGACAAAAAGGCCAAGCTAATCAGATAATCAAATCAATATATTAAGCGGCCAGGCCACGTGCCTTCAGCCCGTGCTTTTTCGCCAAAATGCTCCATCACCATTCCCGGTTTCAAATACAACTCCAACCTCAATCTTATATCCTCCTGCCTTTCCCCCAACACCTGGACTTTTCGTCTTTTTCCTACGGCCTGTTTCGACTTATCTTTGGGGTAGGATAGGAGAGAATAGGGCGCAGTCGGCCTCTTTTGTCAGGTAATTGGCGCGTTACGGGGCTAAGGACAGTTTTCCCTGGCCTTATGACAGGAAAAACTCACCCTATGCCACGAGAACTTTTCACCCTATCTGTTGCGCCGAACGCTAATTTTGTCCAGTTTAAATCAGTCAGAAAAGTTTTGTTGATGTTTCAATGTTTTGATACATAGGTCGATAGCTTGTCATATTGCCATATGGCCCAAATTCTGTCAGTTTTGACCAGCATTAACACATTCATAGAAAAATCATAAAACCTGCAATAGTCGCGTCACACAAGCCAACCCGTTTTGAACAAGCAAAGCGACCGTCGGCGTTGCCAACCCAACTTGCCATCCCATATTAAAAACTCTGTCTATTCGCATAAAAAACTTAAGAATACGCCTTCTGGCACATTTCTTCAGTGATTTCGGCCCTTTTTTGTTCGGTCCCTTTTTATCTTTGTTGCAGCCTTCACCTCTGCGATGCTGCCATCCGCGTGGCAAAACCATGACAATCCCAGTCATCGTCTACACCAGTTGGGCGCCGTGCCGGCCATTCCGTTTGATAGGTCTCGGCCGCGCCGCAGTCAAAGATGCACAACCCATCAACACACAACTCCGATATAGACTTTAAAACCCATTTGTCATCACTTAAACCTTACGATTATGAAAAAGATTTTTTTGACGCTCATCATTGCATTCACGTCATTGGCCACCATTCAAGCCCAGCGCACGCCTCACGCCATAGGTGCCCACTTTGGCGGGTCCACCATCGACCTTGAATACCAGTATCATTACGACTCTAAGAATTTCCTCGACATCACTGCCGGCATTTTCGACATTGACAAAGGATTTTGTGGTCAAGCCATCTACAACTGGAACATCCGTCAGTGGCCCAATTGGACGCCGCGTTTTGCCACATGGAAGTTTTGGGGCGGTTTCGGCGGCGGTCTCGGATTCTATGATGCTAAAGACGGCGACGACGGCTTCTTTTTCGGTCCTGCCGCCACTCTAGGCTTCGGCTTCACCCTCAAGGACGTTCCCTTGACCCTCGGTCTTGACTATCGGCCCATGGTGGCTTTCAATGCCGGCGACGATTTCTCCATCATCGACCGCGGTTTCCGCAACATCGGCATCACACTGACCTATCGTTTCTGACTCTTTCGGGCAAGCCAATCACGCCCAAAAACAGGCAAAACATAATGTCGGGTTAAATTTTGCAGGTCTGAAATGGCTCTTTTCATTTTTTTTTACGATATTTGCGTATTATTCCGATTTACGAACCATCATCCAGTGCAAGGAAATCAAGACTGGCCCAGCGTTTAATCCTGCAACACATACGCGCAGCGGCGCGTGACAGTCTTCAGCCCTCTTCCGCGCTCCATATTCAGCGGCTTGGGCATTTCCCGCCCGATGATTTTTCAACCTTTATTTAGCCGGCCCGCCAGCCGGCCCGCGACAAACGTGAAGAAATGAAATTTACAGCCGAACAAATCGCCGGACTGATCAATGGCAAGGTAGAAGGCGACCCTCATGCCTGCATTCAGACCTTTGCAAAAATTGAAGAAGGTGTGGAAGGAGCCATCTCTTTCCTGGCCAATCCGCACTACGAAAACTATCTCTACGAGACAAAATCAACCATCGTGCTGGTCAACGATGACTTTGTCCCGGCCAAACCCGTTCAAGCCACCCTCATCCGTGTGCCCAATGCCTATGAGGCCATAGCCACGCTGCTCAACTTTTACGAGAGTCAGATGGCTGGCCGCAAAGGCATCCATCCGTTGGCCTGCATCGCCGAGAGCGCCGTGGTGCCCGAAAGCTGCTACGTGGGCCCGTTTGCCTATGTGGGCGAGGGCGTGGTAGTGGGCGAAGACACCCAGATTTATGCCCATGTGGTCATAGAGAAAAACGCCAAAGTAGGCTCCGGCTGCCTCTTCTATCCCGGTGTGTCCATCTATCATGACTGCCAGATTGGCGACCGTGTCATCCTCCACAGCGGTTGCGTCATTGGCGCCGACGGCTTTGGCTTTGCCCCCACGGCCGATGGGTATGATAAAATTCCCCAGATTGGCAACGTGGTCATCGAAGACGACGTCGAGATTGGTGCCAACACCTGCGTAGACCGCTCCACTATGGGCAGCACCCGTGTGCGCCGTGGCGTCAAACTCGACAACCTCGTCCAGGTGGCCCACAACTGTGAGGTGGGGTCGCACACCGTCATGTCGGCTCAGGTCGGCGTGGCCGGTTCCACCAAGATAGGGCAGTGGTGTATGTTTGGCGGCCAGGTCGGCATTGCCGGACACGCCCAGATCGGCGACCGCACCCTGAGTGGTGCCCAGGCAGGCATCGCCGGCAGCATCCGCAAGGGCAATGTCACCGTGCAAGGTTCGCCGGCCATCGACGCCAAGGTCTTCGCCCGTGCCAGCGTAGTGTTCAAAAACCTGCCCGAGATGTACCAGGAGTTCAACCGTATGAAAGAAGAACTCGAAGCCATCAAGCAAAAAATGGCCCGGCAATAAGCCACACCATCATCAATCCCACAAGAGTCAAAACATACAGTCGACGCCCTTGCGCCGCACTGCCAAAACGATAAGTTTATGTCTAAGCAAAAGACGCTTGCCGGCAGTTTCTCTCTCTTCGGAAAGGGACTCCACACAGGCCTCAGCCTCACTGTGACCTTCAACCCGGCCCCCGAAAACCACGGTTACAAAGTTCAGCGCATAGACCTCGAGGGACAGCCCATCATCGAAGCCATTGCCGAAAATGTCGTTGACACCTCTCGCGGCACGGTCGTGGCCCGCGGCGAGGCACGTTGCAGCACCATAGAGCACGGTATGGCCGCCCTCTATGCCTTGGGCATCGACAACTGCCTCATCCAGGTCAACGGTCCTGAGTTCCCCATTCTCGACGGCAGTTCCAAGCACTACGTGGAAAACATCCGCCGCGTCGGTATCGTAGAGCAGAATGCCCCCAAAGACTTCTATGTCATCAAGAAAAAGATAGAGTTCAGTGATGAAGCCACCGGCTCGTCCATCATCATACTGCCCGACGAGCAGTTCTCTATCACTGCTATGATTTCGTTCGACTCGCAGTTCCTCAACAGCCAGTTTGCCACTCTCGACGATATGGCTGATTTCTCCGAAGAGATAGCCTCGGCCCGCACCTTCGTTTTCGTGCGCGAGATTGAACCACTGCTCAAGGCCGGACTCATCAAAGGCGGCGACCTCGACAATGCCATTGTCATCTACGAACGCGAAATCTCGCAAGAAAACCTTGACAAACTGGCCGACTGTATGAAGGTGGAACACAAAGATGCCACCAAACTCGGCTATCTCAACGACCAGCCGCTCGTGTGGCGCAATGAGCCGGCCCGCCACAAGTTGCTCGACATCATCGGCGATATGGCCCTCATCGGCCGCCCCATCAAGGGACGCATCATCGCCACCCGTCCGGGCCACACCATCAACAACAAGTTTGCCCGCCAGATGCGCCGCGAAATTCGTGCCCACGAAATCCAGGCACCCATATATGATCCCAATCAAGAGCCTTTGATGGACGTCAACCGCATACGCGAACTCTTGCCTCACCGCTATCCCATGCAGCTGGTCGACAAGGTCATCGAGACCGGCTCCAACTACATCGTGGCCGTCAAGAACGTCACTTCAAACGAAGCCTTCTTCCAGGGCCATTTCCCGCAAGAGCCCGTCATGCCCGGCGTTTTGCAGATTGAGGCCATGGCACAGGCCGGCGGCCTGCTCGTGCTCAACTCCGTCGAAGAGCCTGAGCGCTGGAGCACCTACTTCTTGCGCATCAACGACGTCAAGTTCCGCAAAAAAGTCGTGCCCGGCGATTCGCTCATCTTCAAGGTCGAACTTATGGCTCCCATTCGTCACGGCATCTCTTCGATGCACGGATTCGCCTTTGTCGGCGAGACCGTCGTGATGGAAGCCACCTTCACCGCACAAATCGTCAAGAACAAATAGTCACGTTGAACTGGGATATTCCCAACATTCATCACATCAAAACCACACCACAGCCACATGAGTCAAATCAGCCCTCTGGCTTTCGTACACGAAGAGGCCGTCATTGGCAAAGATTGCGAAATCGGTCCTTTCTGCTATATCGACAAGAATGTCGTTATCGGCGACGGCAACAAACTGATGAATAGCGTCACGCTGCTTAGCGGCACCCGTATGGGCAGCCACAACGTCGTATTTCCCGGTGCTGTCATCGGTGCCATCCCCCAAGACCTCAAATTCCAGGGTGAGGAAACCACAGCCGAGATAGGCGACCACAACACCATCCGCGAGAACGTCACCATCAACCGTGGTACGGCCGCCAAAAGCCGCACTGTCGTGGGCAGCAACAACCTGCTTATGGAAGGTATGCACGTGGCCCACGACGTCGAAGTCGGTAATGGTTGCATCATCGGAAATTCCACGAAAATCGCCGGTGAGGTCGTGGTCGA
This sequence comes from Alloprevotella sp., assembly GCA_045124135.1. Taxonomy (GTDB): domain Bacteria; phylum Bacteroidota; class Bacteroidia; order Bacteroidales; family Bacteroidaceae; genus Alloprevotella. The sequence continues at coordinate 10,205 of JBGVLE010000056.1, read as the reverse complement.
CGACTTTGCCATCATCAGTGCCAATGTCCTCATCCACCAGTTCTGCCACATAGGCAGCTATGTCATGGTGGGAGGCGGCACACGCACCGGCCAGGACATTCCGCCCTACGTCATGGCTGCCCGTGAGCCAGTGGCTTATTGCGGTCTCAATCTTGTGGGGCTGCGTCGTCGCGGTTTCTCTCCCGAAATCATTGACAACATCCACAATACCTATCGCCTGCTCTACCAGCGTGGCAAACTGCGCGAAGAGTGTCTCGCCGAGGTGCGCGAGCAAGTGCCCTCAAGTCCAGAGATAGACTATATCCTCGACTTCGTGACCAAGTCTAAGCGCGGCATCATCAAATAATCATCACATCCCCATTACAACCCGAGCAATGCTATACAGGATAAAGTTCATTTCTGAAGAGGTAGACGGATTTTTCCGCGAACTGCTCATCGACAGCGACGGCACATTCCTCGACCTCAACGAGGCCGTTCTGGCCGCCTGCAACTATAGTGACGACCAGATGACATCGTTCTATATCTGCGACGATGAGTGGGAGCGTGGCGTGCAAATCACACGCGAAGACGTCAGCGACCCTGACAATGAGGAAGAAGACGTGTTTCTTATGGAGCGCACGCCGCTGAGCGAGTTTATCAATGAAGAAGGCCAGCGTCTCGAATATGTTTTCGACCCCTTCTCTTGCCGCTCGTTTTTCCTGCAAGTCAAAGCAATCATCACCGGCCGCCATCTTGAGGCCGCCGAACTGGTCAGAGAGGGTGGCGAGCCGCCCGTACAACTTGAGATGCCCGTCGAAGAACCCGTTGCGCCTAAGGGCAAGAAAGCCAAGGCCGACGAGAACTATATCGACGACGAAGACCTTTTCTTCGGCGACAAGTCTTTTGACTCTGAAGACTTCGACCCCGAAGGTTTTGAAATAACCGAAGACATTTTTTGAAGACCCTGGTTGTCATCACAGGCCCCACAGGCATCGGCAAGACCGACTTGGCCCTCACACTGGCCGAGCAATACCACACGCCGATAGTCAATGCCGACTCCAGGCAAATCTACCGCGATATGCCCATAGGAACGGCAGCCCCCAAGCCCGAGCAGTTGCGCCGCGTCAAGCATTTTTTCGTCGGTACGCTCGGGCTTGATGCGTCCTATCATGCCGCCCGTTTCGAGACCGAGGCGCTGGACGTCCTCGACCAGGTGTTTGCTGAGCGCGACGTGGCCATCCTTTCCGGCGGGTCTATGCTCTATATCGATGCCGTCTGTCGTGGCATCGACGAAATGCCCGACATCCGTCCCGAGGTGCGGCACCAGATGAAGCAACGCCTTGATCGCGACGGTCTTGAGCCACTCGTTGCCGAGCTGGCCGTGCTCGATCCTGCCTATCACGCCGAGTGTGACCTCTGCAATCCTGTGCGTGTGGTCCATGCCCTTGAGGTTTGCCACCAAACCGGTCGGCCGTTTTCATCCTTCAGAACAAGCCGGGCCAAAGAGCGGCCTTTCCGCATCTTGAAAATAGGCCTCCGCCGCGAGCGGGCCGAACTTTTTGCACGCATTGCCGCGAGGGTGGGGGAGATGCAGGCTGAGGGCCTCGTCGAAGAAGCCCGCCGTCTGCTGCCCTACCGCCATCTCAAAGCCCTCAACACCGTGGGCTACAAAGAACTCTTCACGTATTTCGACGGCCTATGGAGCCTTGAACAGGCCTTGGAGAAAATCAGCCGCAACACCCGCGTCTATGCAAAGAAACAGATGACGTGGTTGCAGAAAGACCCTGCCGTGCATTGGTTCCACCCCGAAGATTTGGACGGCATTACGAATTTTTTGCACGAGAATAGGGTGTGAAACGCCCGAACACGTTACATTTGCATAATAAAACCTACAACCGCCCTCTACAAGGGGTATGCCCACGCTTTCAACCATTGCCCGACATGCCCAGGCAGTTGGGCTTTTGTTTACCCAGCCGGCAGGTTCGTTCTTGTCAGAAGGCCGCCGGCGTTAGTCAATATATAATATGAGCGACAACGAGAAAAAAGGCATTTTGCGCCGCATCGGTGCCTTTTTCGCCTTTCTATGGCGCAGTGTCCGCCGTTTCGGGTCCTGGTACAAGGGACTCTATAAAGGGCACAAGTGGTGGTTCAAATTGTTTGTCTTGATTTGCACCTTCATTTTCCTGATTATCTTCTACGTCTTTGCCGTGATGGTCAATCTGTTCTGGCTTTTCGGCAAATCACCCTCGACCAGCGAGATTATGCACCCCGATATGCCCGAGGCGTCCATAATCTACAGTGCCGACGGCAAGGTCCTGGGCAAATTCTATACCGAAAACCGTCAGCCCGTAGGCTACAACGACATCAGCCCCAACTTCTTCCAGGCCCTTGTCTCTACCGAAGACGAGCGCTTCTATAGCCATAGCGGCATCGACTTCCAGGGCCTGGTGGCTGCGGCCAAAGATGCCGTGGGCGGAAGGGCTCGCGGCGCCTCCACCATCACGCAGCAGCTGGTGAAGAATATGTTCAAAATCCGCACCGACAAGAAATACGGCACCGGCCGGCTGGGCAAAATTCCCGGTGTGGGACTGGCCATCATGAAGACCAAAGAGATGGTCATTGCCGTGCAGCTTGAGTGGGGCAACGAGAAAGACAGCATCCTCACGATGTATGCCAACACCGTCGACTTCGGTTCCAACTCATTCGGCATCAAGACCGCGGCCAGGACCTACTTCAACAAGAAACCCTCCGAACTCAAAATCGAGGAAGCCGCCGTGTTGGTGGGTATGCTCAAAGCCACCTCCACCTACAATCCCCGCCTCAACCCCAAGCAGAGCCTTAAGCGACGCAATGTGGTGCTTGACAATCTCTATGCCCACAGAGACGACATGGCCAAACACTTCGGCCGGGCTGCCATTCAGACCAAGGCACAGCTCGACTCCCTCAAGGCCCTGCCCATCGAGCTCAACTATACCGTCGAGAGTGTCTATGACGGTAAGGCTCTCTATTTTCGCCAGGCTGTGGTCGATTATCTCAAGGAAAACTGTCCTGACGTTGACCCTTATACCGACGGTCTGAAAATCTACACCACCCTCGATTCGCGCATGCAGCAATATGCCGAAGACGCCGTCAGAGAGCAGATGAAGCAGGTGCAACGCAGCTTCGACAACCATTGGCGCGGCCTGAGCGATCCGTGGCGCGATGCCAAAGGTCAGCCCATACCCGATTTTATCGAGAATATCGCACGGCAGACCAACTACTACAAGCAGCTCACCGCCCGTTTCCCCGACAGTCAGGACTCCGTCTGGCATTATCTCAACAAGCCCCATACCGTGCACCTCTTCGACTATGACGGCGGCCACACAGAGCAGATGAGCACGATGGACTCCATACGCTATATGGTCAAATATATGCACACCGGCTTTGTGGCTATGGAGCCTGCCACCGGTCATGTCAAGGCCTACGTCGGCGACATTGACTACAAGACTTGGGAGTATGACAAAGTCAAGGCCATGCGCCAACCGGGCTCCACCTTTAAGCTCTTTGTCTACGCCACCGCCATGAAGCAGGGATGGACACCCAGCGACGCCCGTCTCAAAGACTCCTACATCCGCGAGGAAGTCTACGACCCCAAGCGCGACACCACCACCATCTGGCAACCTCATAACGCCAACGGCCGTTTCAGCAACGCCAACATCCCCCTCCGCTCGGCCTTCGCCCAGAGTGTCAACACCATCGCTGTGAAACTGGGCAAGGAAGTGGGCATCGATAAGGTCATCGAGACAGCCCAAGAGATGGGCATCACTTCAAAGCTCGACAACATCCCTTCGCTGCCACTTGGCTCCAGCGACGTCTCGCTCTTCGAGCTCGTCAATGCCTATGCCACCGTGGCCAATGGCGGCCGGCACGTTGCTCCCGTTTTGGTGTCCCGTATCGTCAACCGCGACGGCGACGTCATCTATGCGGCTGAGCCCAAGACCGAGCAGGCCCTCGACGCCACTTCGGCATTCTATATGCAACAAATGCTTGAGGCCGGCGTGCGCGACCCCGGCGGCACCTCGCAGACCTTGGGCGGTTCGGCCTATCTCGGCCGCTTCAACGGCCGCATTGATTTCGGCGGCAAGACCGGTACGTCCAACAACCACTCCGACGCCTGGTTTGTCGGCGTCACCCCGGCCCTCGTCGGCGGTGCCTGGGTGGGTGGCGAATACCGCAGCATACACTTCCGTTCGGGCCGCCTCGGCCAGGGCAGCCGTACGGCCCTGCCCATCTTCGGTCTGTTTATGAACAAGGTGTTGAACGACCCGCAACTCGCTCCCCGTTATCTCAAACGCTATGGTGCACCGCCTGCCGGCATAGACGCTTCGAGCTATAAGTCCACCTATTATGCGCCGCCTGCCGACAACGACTCTACAGCCGGCGACAGTCTCAGTCTGCCCGCCACCGAGTTTGGCGACGACCTCCCCGGAGCGCCTGCCAACGATGACCAACCGGCACACAATCCGGCCAATGTCCCGGCCGGCGAGTCTACGCCGCGCCACGACAGTCACAATGCCAACGGCGCCGACGCCTATTTCGAGTGAAACTAAAACGCGAGCCGCAATTTTTCGGCTCGCGTTTGTTTTTATCGTCAATATCCTTTTACCCTTTTATTTCTTGACAAACTTTCCCGACTTTATGACGGTGCCGTCCGGGCCTATGAAGCGGAAAAGGTAGCAGCCTTGCGGCAGTGGTGCGTGGTTGAGGTCGGCGTCGGGTCGAGTCTGCCACAATGGCCGGCCGTGCAGGTCGAGGACGTCGAGGCGCACGGCATCGGTCAGGCCAACGCCGACGCGGTCAATGCCCGACACCGTCATGATGTTGTCGTCGATCCACGCTATGCGGTGGCTCATCCAGTCTTTCACATCATTCAGACGGGCGACGGACGTGTAGCCACGGCCCGACAGTTGGCGGCTTACGTCGATGGCCTCGTGTTCCCGCTTCAGCACTATGCCGATGGAGTCGGTTACCTTAGAATAAAGATTGTCTTTCACGCGTTCCCAGTTTTCGATGAAACACGTCTGGAAATCGCTGCGCTTCAACAGTCGCTCGTAGTAGAAGAGGCGCGCCCATTCGCGGTGTATCCAAGCCCAGTCATCGCCTATCACATTTTGCGCCATACAGGCGTCGAAGTCCCAGATAGGCCCCATCTTCATCTTCGTGGAGGTGGGATTGGCCGGGTCGAAAGTCGTCTTGTACATATATAGGTTGGAACCCGCCGGGTCTACCGTGCCGAGGATGTCGTGGCAGAGCAGCCAACGGGCATACGACTCTACGTCGATCCATTCCGCGATGTCGCCTTCGTCCACCAAGGCTTGTTCAAAGCCGTGTATGTATGACGAAATCTCTTCAAGTCGCGCCTTCTGCACGTAGTCTTCTTCGGGATATTTGAAGGTGAAGCGCTGTCCGCTGCCGAAGAGTAGCGACTCAAACGATACCACCTCGGGGTCTACCCACCAATAAGCGTCAAACTCCACGATGAAGCCCGACTGCGTGATGTCCACGTGGTGCGAACCCTCCTTAACGGGGTCTGAGAGACAATAGAGTCCCAGGTAGCGGCCGTTCATCACCACGTTGCAGTATCTAATGTCGGGTTGCCAGTCTTGGCGCACCATTTCGCCCACAATATTGGCCGCATGATAGACCGCCCGATTGCTGGCAAACGAATTGAGCAGGACGTAAGATTTTGTCTTGAAGGTGCTGTCGGGACGTTGGAACAAGTCGAACTTCCGGCTCAACTTGATGCGGTAAGGCGGTGCTTCGGGTCGGTGTCGGGCGGTGCCGTTGCCTCTCACTTTAATTTTCATGCCGGCCGAGTCGGCCACATATTCGCCACTGTCATAGATGGTGTCGCCCGCCATAATCATGAGCAGGCGTCCTTCGCAGTAGTTGTTGTTGGTGATGCCGATGGGCGCGATGCCGGGTGGCGGCGCGATGGTGTCGAAGGTAGGGTCTTCGCCGTCAGACGTGGTGACGATGAAAAGCGGGATGTTGAGTGCGGCCAGTTGGGCAATGGTGTCGGTCGATGATGTTGGAGCCTCCTCGGCCGATGTGGGAGAAAGTTTTGTCTTAGAAAGAGTTAAGCCTCCGGCGTACGCCATTGGGCAGACTATGCACAGGCACAGCAACCACACGCTTGCCGGTCTCAGCAAGCCATATTTTGTTTTCATTAGAGAAGAATAAAAGAGCGAGGATAAGGTTGTGTTTAGTTTTCCGTGTTGCAAAAGTATTAAGAAAGCCCATAATGCGCACTTATTCCGTATTAAATAAACTAAAACTGAGGAGGATGGGCGGGAAATCATAGGAGGAAATCGGCGAAATATTTTCATTTATTGGCGCAATAATGACAGGCCTGACGAAAAGTTTGAACAGAATGTGTAAAATCGGATTGGATTTTTTTGACCTTTATTTTTGTGGGGTTGGACCTCTTGGGCGCGGTGCTCAAAATAGGGATGTGGGGATTAGTTGGGCGAAAATGCGCGGCCGCTCTATAATTACGATAATCAAAACCATTTTCCCACATCCTCCATCTCACGCCTTGCGCGGCCGCTCAAAAACAATAATGCATAAATCCTCGTTTGCCAACTCTCTCTCTTTCCCTGTCTTATGGGCCATACTTTGCCGCTTTCTTTCACGCCTTTTCATCGACTTTTTCTCCTTTTTCGCCGTTCTGCCCATAGATTGGAAAGACGTACAGCGGCCGGAGTACGATTGTACCACGGCCGCTGTATGATTATACGCCGGCCGGTGTACAACTATACCGCGGCCGCTGTACGTCTCGTGTCACCTTGCCGTGATGTGGAAACAGGCTTGGTGAACTTCGTATTTCACGTAGCAGGTGCCCAACTGTCGCTGGTCGCGCAGCACCTCTGCAAGAATATCTTTGAGCAGAGGCGGCCACACCTGTCGCTGCTCTTTGCTCTCGGGGTCGAGCACGCGATAGAAACTGTTGTAGCTGATGTCGAAGGTGGTGCCAAAGCGGTGGCAACTGTTCTCTGAGGCATTGACATTCACGCGCCGCAGTTTTTCCACGTCATGCTCCGTGCGCAACACAGAGGTGATAAGCAGCTTGTAAAACGGAAAGCCCTTCACGCGGAGCGAGTCGGTGAAGTTGCGTGCAATCTCGTCGAGCAGACGGGCAGCGCGCGGCACCAGATAGGGCGTGCTGTGGCTGAGGTGGTGCATCCGATAGAGCGGATTGTCGCCCACATAGACCAGTCCGCTCTTCTGGTTTTGCGCCGCCTGCCGGTCGGCTATGCTGCTGATGCCCAGCCGCTCGGCCGTGGCCAGTTGCACATCGTTGAGGTCGGGGAAGCAAGTCTTGTAGTCGCCCACGCCGCGCACTCTGTGCTTCACCGGTCGGCCGTCGGCGTCGGTGAGACGTACCGGTTTGCGCGGCGCAGAGAGCAGGCGGTCAATGCGCTGACTGTGGGCAATGATGGTATCGGACGAGCCACTTTCGAGGGGTTTGTGGCTGATGTCGCTGCAATTCGTACATGCACAACGGCTGATGAGGCCGCACAGCAGCAGTGCAGCCACGGTCAGCTTGAAATATAGGGGGCGTAAGGCTGAATTCAAGGAAGAGAAAGATTGTGGAAGAAAAACGTTTTCGCGGGATGCTTCTTGGCAAAAGCCCATACAAAAGTACGAAAAAACATTGTTGAATAAGTCAGAGAGTCGTAATTTTGCATCGGTTAAAGACAAATTCGCCGTCGCGCCTCATGCGACGGTCCGTTTCACACAATGGCATGACAGAGAAACACTATATTTTGGAAGAAGCCGACCCAGCCGCGTTTTTTGGCGTGAACAACGCCAATCTCAGGCTGTTGCGCGCGCTCTATCCCAAGTTGCGCATCATTGGCCGCGACAACGTGATCAAGGTGATGGGCGACGAAGAAGAGATGGCCGTTTTTGACGAAACCTTCGGCCGTCTCGAGCGCCATTGTGCCACTTTCAACACTCTCTCTGAAGAAGACATCGTGGGCATCGTCAAGAGCCGCCATGCCGAGAGTGATGCCCCTTCAGACGTCATCGTCTACACCACCGGCGGCAAACCCATCACCGCCCGCAGTCTCAACCAGCGCCGGCTCGTCGAGTCCTATGCCGCCAACGACATGATTTTTGCCATCGGTCCGGCCGGTTCGGGCAAGACCTACACCGCCATTGCCCTGGCCGTCAGGGCACTCAAAAACAAGGAGGTGAAGAAAATCATCCTCAGCCGACCGGCCGTAGAGGCAGGAGAAAAACTCGGCTTCTTGCCCGGCGACATGAAAGACAAAATCGACCCCTATCTGCAACCCCTCTACGACGCGTTGCAAGAGATGATTCCGCCGGCCAAACTCCAAGACTATCTCGCCACCGACGTCATACAGATTGCCCCGCTGGCCTTCATGCGTGGCCGCACGCTCAACGACGCCGTCGTCATCCTCGACGAAGCCCAAAACACCACCACCGCACAGATCAAGATGTTTCTGACCCGCATGGGATGGAACACCAAGATGATTGTCACGGGCGACCGCACACAGATAGACCTGCCGGCCTCGGTCAAGAGCGGACTCACCGAGGCCCGGCGCATATTGGGCGGTGTCGAGGGCATTGCCTTCATCGAGATGAACCGCGGCGACATTGTGCGCCACAAGCTCGTCACCCGCATTGTCGAAGCCTACGAGCACGACGCCCGTCTGGCCCAAGAGCGGCGCCAAGCCGCCGAAGCTGCCAAGGCCGACACCGCCGCCGAAGACCGGCCCCAACCCTGAACATTGTCAATTTATTCACCTCACACACTATATTATAATATGAGTGCTTTAACATCCACCGATTTCAATTTTCCCGGCCAGCAGTCTGTCTATCACGGCAAGGTGCGCGATGTCTACAACCTTGGCGACCGCCTCGTGATGGTGGCCACCGACCGCATCTCGGCCTTCGACGTCATCCTGCCCGAAGGCATCCCCTACAAGGGCCAAGTGTTGAACCAGATTGCCGCCAAGTTTCTCGACGCCACGGCCGACATCTGTCCCAACTGGAAACTCGCCACGCCCGACCCCATGGTCACCGTGGGCGTGATGTGTGAGGGCTTCCCCCTCGAGATGATTGTGCGCGGCTACCTCTGCGGCAGTGCCTGGCGTGCCTACAAGAGCGGAGTGCGCGAGATTTGTGGTGTGAAACTGCCCGAGGGCATGAAAGAAAACCAGAAATTCCCCGAACCCATCATCACCCCCACCACCAAGGCCGAGATTGGCGAGCACGACGCCGACATCTCGAAAGAAGAAATCTTGGCCCGTGGTCTGGCCACTCCCGAAGAGTATGCCCTTCTTGAGCAATACACCCTCGCCCTCTTCCGTCGCGGCACGGAGATTGCCGAAAAGCGCGGCCTCATCCTCGTAGACACCAAATATGAATTTGGCAAACACGACGGCCAGATCTATCTGATGGACGAAATCCACACGCCCGACTCCAGCCGCTATTTCTATCTCGAAGGCTATGCCGAGCGCTTTGCAGCCGGCGAACCGCAGAAGCAGCTCTCCAAGGAGTTTGTGCGCGAATGGCTGATGGACAATGGCTTCCAGGGCAAAGCCGGTCAGACCGTGCCCGAAATGACGCCCGAAATCGTCAAGAGCATTTCCGACCGCTACATCGAACTTTACGAACACATCACCGGCGAGACCTTCACCGCCCAGGCCGATGCCAATCCGGCCGACCGCATTGCCGCCAACGTGACGGCCTATCTGAGCAAGTGAAGCCCGCATCAGTGAACATTTTAGTCGGCCAGGGCCGCAAAAGAGTAGGGGGACACCAAAGTGTCTCCCCTTTTTTTGTGCCCTCGAAACCTCGCGATGTGATTGGACGTGACTGAACCGTCCAATCACAGCAATCGCCTCATATTCTGTCGGTTGCAAGCCTGTGATTGTGTGATTGGGAAAAAGGCAACAATTGGGGTAAAGAGAGATGGAGGCGAAGAGTGGGCAAGCAAGGCCAGAGGGGTAGGGTTGGGCGTTTAAAATTTGAGATTGGATATACAGAAAACTTGACTTTATTGACTGTATATATAACGTGAGTTCGATATAAGCCTTATGGTATCAATCTACTTTTGTCGATGATCTCGATGTTCATTGACGGTTTCTTCGGCAACAGGTTGTATGCTATAAGTCCCGCAATAAGGTTAGTGACGAAGTTGTCTATTGACCGGT
>JBGVLE010000055.1:0-4105 GCA_045124135.1 Alloprevotella sp. | reverse complement strand
AGAGGCGGCGCGAAGCGACGCCGGCACCCTGGGTTACGTTGTGCGATAATGTTCGCCCTGTAAGGGCAAAAGCATAATTTATATATTCGATAAATCACTTCATTGTAAATCTTTTGCCCTTACAGGGCGCATTGTATGGGGCACGTTTACCCAGGGTGTCGTTCGCTACGCTCACTTTGCCCTGGGCTATGGTCTCGTTGGCCCTTCAGGCCGTGTTTTTACGCTCAAAAAAAACAGCCGACAAACAAAACCACTTTTGTATTGCCACAAACATTTTGTCTTTTTCCCCACATGCCCATTTGGCTATATTTGCCATAGCAAGGGAGAGGGCCGACCTGCCTTCTCCCTTTTCTGTTGACTTTCGGTCACTTACGGGCATAAGGACAGGATTTCGCGGGCCTATCCCCGTAAAAACGGGCCTTATGACACGAACGGCGGGGCGGCCGAAAGGCCGTTTGGAGAGCTTTGCGCCGCCCGGCGGCCTATGGCGCCGGCGGCCGAAAAGGCGAAGTGTTAAATTTTGCCCGCTTTTTGTCACACTCCACACCCGTTTGCGAACAATTCTACGCGCGCGCGTTCCTATTATAATCTATATGTCACGGCCCAAAATGAGATATAGCGACGCGAGAGGCTATAAAATGCAGATTTTTATGTACATTTGCACCCCGAAAAAACATTATGGGACGCCGTGAGCCCCTCTCGCTGCCCGTCACGACCGTGGCCACAAAGGGCCGAAACGGCGGCGGCACGTCCCGACATTTTCAACGCACATCCACAACTCTATGCAAGACATTAGAAACATTGCCATCATTGCCCACGTCGATCACGGTAAAACGACCCTCGTTGACAAAATGCTCCTGGCCGGCAACCTTTTCCGGCAAAATCAACAGACGGGCGACCTTATGCTCGACAACAACGACCTCGAGCGCGAGCGCGGCATCACCATCCTCTCCAAAAATGTTTCTATCAGATATAAAGACGTCAAAATCAACATCATCGACACGCCGGGCCACTCCGACTTCGGCGGCGAGGTGGAGCGCGTGCTCAACATGGCCGACGGCTGCATCCTGCTCGTTGATGCCTTTGAAGGTCCCATGCCCCAGACACGTTTCGTCTTGCAAAAGGCCCTCCAGCTCGGCTTGAAGCCCGTCGTGGTGGTCAACAAGGTGGACAAGCCCAACTGCCGCCCCGAAGAGGTCTATGAGATGGTCTTCGACCTCATGTGCGACCTCGACGCCACCGAAGACCAGTTGGACTTCCCTGTGGTCTACGGTTCGGCCAAAAACGGCTGGATGGGCGAAGACTACAACCACCCCACCGACAACATCAACTACCTGCTCGACAAAATCATCGAGGTCATCCCGGCCCCCACACAGCTCGAAGGCACCCCGCAGATGCTCATCACCTCGCTCGACTACTCCAACTACACCGGCCGCATCGCCGTGGGCCGCGTGCACCGCGGTGTCATCCGTGAGGGTATGAACTGCACCATCGTACACCGCGACGGTTCGCAAGAAAAGACCAAAATCAAGGAAGTGCACACCTTCGAAGGCATGGGCCGCCAGAAAACCACCGAGGTGGAGAGCGGCGACATCTGTGCCGTGGTGGGTCTTGAAAACTTCGAGATCGGTGACACCATCTGCGACTTTGAGACGCCCGAGCCCCTGCCTACCATCGCCATCGACGAGCCCACCATGTCGATGCTCTTCACCATCAACGACTCGCCGTTTTTCGGCAAAGAGGGCAAATATTGCACCTCGCGCCACATCAACGACCGCCTCGAGAAGGAACTTGAAAAAGACCTCGCCCTGCGCGTGGAAAAGACCGAAGGCGCCGACCGCTGGGTGGTGTCGGGCCGAGGCGTGCTGCATCTCTCCATCCTCATCGAGACCATGCGCCGCGAAGGCTACGAGCTGCAGGTGGGACAGCCGCAGGTGATTTACAAGGAAATAGACGGCGAGCGCTGCGAACCCATCGAGGAACTCACCATCAACGTGCCCGAAGAGTTCGCCTCGAAAATGATTGACATGGTGACGCGCCGCAAAGGCGAAATGACCTCCATGCAGAGCATGGGCGAGCGCGTGGACATCGAGTTCAACATCCCCTCGCGCGGCATCATCGGTCTGCGCACCAACGTGCTCACGGCCAGTCAGGGCGAAGCCATCATGGCCCACCGCTTCAAGGAATATCAGCCGTTCAAGGGTGAAATCCAACGTCGCACCAACGGTTCGATGATAGCCCTCGAAGGCGGCACGGCCTTTGCCTATGCCATCGACCACCTGCAAGACCGCGGCCGTTTCTTCATCAATCCCCAAGACGAAGTCTATGCCGGCCAGGTGGTGGGAGAGCACGTCCACGACAACGACCTCGTGGTCAACGTGACCAAGGCCAAACAGCTCACCAACATGCGCGCCTCGGGGGCCGACGACAAGGCTCGCATCGTGCCGCCCATCATCTTCTCGCTCGAGGAGGCCCTCGAATATATCAAGGAAGACGAATATGTCGAGGTGACGCCCAAGTCGATGCGTATGCGCAAGGTTATTCTCGATCACACCGCCCGCAAACGCGCCTCAAGAGACTGACACGATAGACCATATTTCACACGGCCGGCCGCTTCTTTCACGATGTGGCCGGCCGTTGTCGTGTGATTGGGTGTGACTGAGCGCTTCAATCACAGCAATCGGCTGATTATCAGTGCTTGACAAGGCCCGTGATTGGGTGATTGGAGAAAAAGGCAAAACTCACGTTATAGCGCGCGTGCGCGAGAGGGGAGTTTTTGCGTGGAGCGGTTGAAATGGAGATTGGTTTTTTGAGGTTTTTGAGTGGCCAAGCAGCGGGCTGCAAGCCCAGCGAGATCATAGCCCAGGGCAGAGGTGACACGTAGTGGCACCGGCACCCTGGGTATGGTTGCGCGATTATGTTCGCCCTGTAAGGGCAAAAGACTCATCATTGATTTTGATTGCATAATAATGCTTTTGCCCTTACAGGGCGTATTGTATCGGCTACGTTTACCCAGGGTGCCGTTCGCTACGCTCACTTTGCCCTGGGCTATGGTCTCGTTGGCCCTTCAGACCGTGCCTTTCCGCCCAAACACCCCCCTAAAAACAATCTTATTTTCAATCACAATTTTGAACACTTGCCTGGCCGCTCCCCCTACGTTATAGCGCGATAAAGGTTTGAAAGATACTTTTACGTTTGTTTGTATCTCGGCACGACAAAAGACAAAAAAGTTTTATTTGGCTGAGTTCGCTATGAGTTTTGCCCCTCGTTTCAAAAATCTCGTAGTATATTTGTCGCAAACGCTCCGGCCAACAGCGTAAATCATCCGCCGAAGAGCGTCAATCACCCCATGAACAAATTCCTGTTTTTGATATTGGCAACGACATCGATGCTGCTCACGGCCTGCTCAGACCAATGCAGCATTGCGGGCAACTCCACTGTGGGAAGCCTCGACGGGCGTATGCTCTATCTGCGCGTCAGTTGCAACGGGCAGGAGGTGATGAGTCTCGACTCTTGTGAGGTGACCCACGGCCGCTTCACCTTTTCCAGCACCCTCGACTCCACGCGCGTGGCACAGGTGTGTATCGGCAACGAAAGCCTGATGCCGGTGGTGCTCGAGACGGGCGAACTCGTGGTGCAGGTGGACCACTCCGGACAGCGCGTGAGCGGCGGGCCGCTCAACGACCGCCTCTACGAATTCTTGCAGCGCAAGGAGCGCATAGAGAATGAGCAATGGGAGCTCGACCGCAAATGTATGGAGATGCTCCACAGTGGAAAGTCGCCCGAGGAAATCAACACCGAGATTGCCCCGAAAGTCAAGAAGCTGGCCAAGAAACTCGAAGACCTCGAGACGAAGTTTATCAAAGAAAACTATGACAACCCGCTCGGCCCAGGATGTTTTATGTGGCTTTTCCGCCAATATCCCTTCCCCGTGATGACCAACCAGATAGAGCGGATTGTGAAAGATGCTCCGCCGCAATTCCTCCGCGACCCTTACGTGAGCCACTACCTCCGCGTGGCCCGGCAGGGGAGGTGATTTTTTGGCAGCCAGGTAAGCCCTTTCAGGTATAGTGCTAAAATAGGGGGCTAAAGTCATTGAGCGGCC
>JBGVLE010000054.1:0-5993 GCA_045124135.1 Alloprevotella sp. | reverse complement strand
CACCAACCGTATGAACATCTACACCGTTGGCGCCGCCACCCAGGGACTCTCCAACTACCTCAACCAGAATTTTGCCGACAAAGACCAGATCTCTGTAGTCGTCGGCCACGACTGCCGCAACAACTCACGCCTCTTTGCAGAGACTTGCGCCAACATCTTCTCGGCCAACGGCATCAAGGTCTATCTCTTCGACGACATGCGCCCCACCCCCGAAATGTCGTTTGCCATCCGTCACTTGGGCTGCCAGAGCGGCATCATCCTCACCGCCAGCCACAACCCCAAAGAATATAACGGCTACAAGGCCTATTGGGACGACGGCGCACAGGTGCTCGCTCCCCACGACAAAGGCATCATCGACGAGGTGAACAAAGTGGGCGTGGCCGACATCAAGTTTGAAGGCCGTCCCGAACTCATCGAGACCATAGGCAAAGAGATTGACGACATCTATCTGGCCAAAGTCAAGGAACTCTCCATCGACCCCGAGTGCATCAAGCGCCAGAAAGACCTGAAGATTGTCTACACACCGCTCCATGGCACCGGCATGATGCTCATCCCGCAGAGCCTGAAACTCTGGGGCTTTGAAAACGTGGTGACCGTGCCCGAACAGATGGTCAAGAGCGGCGACTTCCCCACTGTGGCCAGCCCCAACCCCGAAAACGGCGAAGCCCTGGCCATGGCACTCGATCTGGCCAAAAGCATTGATGCCGACATCGTCATGGCAAGCGACCCCGACGCCGACCGCGTGGGTATGGCCTGCAAGAACGACAAAGGCGAATGGGTGCTCGTCGACGGCAACCAGACCTGTATGATTTTCCTCTACTACATCATCAAAAACCGTCAGGCCCAAGGCAAGATGAAAGGCAACGAATTCATCGTCAAGACCATCGTGACCACCGAACTCATCAAAGCCATTGCCGACAAGAACAATATGGTGATGTATGACTGCTACACGGGCTTCAAATGGATTGCCCGCGAAATCCGCCTCAACGAAGGCATCCGCCAATACATCGGCGGCGGCGAAGAGAGCTACGGCTTCCTGGCTGAAGACTTCGTTCGCGACAAAGACGCCGTTTCGGCCTGCTCACTTCTTGCCGAAATCTGCGCCTGGGCCAAAGACCAAGGCAAAACGCTCTTTGACGTGCTGATGGACATCTACGTGGAATACGGTTTCTCGCTCAACAAGACCATCAACGTGGTGCGTCCCGGCAAGGCCGGCGCCGACGAGATCAAGGCCATGATGGAAAACTTCCGCGCCAACCGCCCGCAAGAGATTGCCGGAGCCAAGGTGGTTTGCACCAAAGACTTCCAGACGCTCACGCAATACGACGGCGAAGGTCAGGCAGCTCCGCTCGACATGCCCGAGAAGAGCAACGTGTTGCAGTGGTTCACGGCCGACGGTCTCAAGGTGAGCGTCCGCCCCTCAGGCACCGAGCCCAAAATCAAATTCTATATTGAGGTGAAAGGCGAAATGAAGTGTCCAAAATGCTATGAAGACGCTCGTGCCGAAGCCGTCAAGAAAATCGAACTTGTCAAGAAATCCTTAGGCCTGGATTGACACCGGTAGGCCGACTCCCCCTGAGGGAAAAGCCAATACCCCAATAGCCACAGTGCGCCGGACGGCCTGGACAAACACAGCAAGCCGTTGCGGTGCATTGTGCTTTATAGGCCAAAACGAAACGATAGACTCCCCCCGGCGACACAGTCAGCACCACAGACTCCGACCAAGTCGTCTTCAAGAAAACACAATGCCACACGAAACCTATTGGCTGGCCATAGGCCGAGAAGGACTTCTTGTCGAAAACGACAACCGGTTGCCCTGCTCCGCCGAACCGCCGATGCCGATGCTCCCGTCGTCACGCCAGATCAACCTGCCGGCCATCGGCGGCAAAGCCTGCAAGGCCTTCCGGCCGGCCGACAACTACGACAAGGAACGCTTCAAAGCCATAGACCTGCGCGCTTCGTTCGACATACTGCCCCGCCACCATTATAATATGGCCGGCAAGGCCGCCGAACTGCTTTATTGGGACGACAACACACACTTTTGCGGCCGCTGCGGCACAACTCTCGAACCTCACACCGACATCTCCAAACGCTGCCCCCAATGCGGCAAGGAAGTCTGGCCCCTTTTGGCCACGGCCATCATCGTAGCCGTGACAAGAGGCGACAACGACGAAGAGATTCTGCTCGTACAGAGCAAAAACTTCCGCGGCGACTACCTCGGCCTTGTGGCCGGCTTTGTGGAGACAGGCGAAACGCTCGAAGAGTGCGTCAAGCGGGAAGTCAAGGAAGAGACCGGCCTCGACATCTGCGACCTGCGCTATTTTGCCAGTCAGCCGTGGCCCTATCCCTGCGGCCTGATGGTGGGCTTCAAAGCCCGCTATGCCGGCGGCACCATCACCCTGCAACGCAGCGAACTCAACAAAGGCGGCTGGTACAGACGCGACAACCTGCCGGCCATTCCCGGCCCCGTCAGTCTGGCCCGCCGGCTCATCGACGATTGGAAAAACAAGGCGTGAACCATTACGGCCACACCCTCAAACACAAAAACGACACTATGCACAGCAACACATTCACCGCAGCCGAACGGCTCATCTTCAGAGCCCAACTGCTCGACATCTACCGCCGAGACACCCTTCGTCCAAGTCGCGACATGGCCCGTCAGACGGCCGACATCGTCGGACAGTTGCTCAACGCCGGCGGAACGTTGCGCGACGACTTCGGACTGAACAAGGTGAACATTGCCCTCGAAACGGCCCTACTTGCCGCCGAAGAAATCGGGCTTCACGGCGACCTCATCCCGGCTTTCATCGTCAACGCCATCGCTTTTGGCGGCACCGACGCCACCCGGCAGGTCTTGAGTCAATGCCCCGCCGCCATGCGGTCTACACTCACCGACCTGGCCAACGTGCAACGGCTCACCGCCAAAACTGAGGCTATGAAGACCGAGAATTTTCGCAACCTTTTCGTCTCTCAGACCTCCGACATGCGCGTGGTGTTGCTGCTCATCGCTTGGTGTGTGGTCATTATGCGCCACGTCAAAGACACCCCCTTCCTCGACCGCCGCAAGACCCTGGCCACCGAAGCGTCGTGTCTCTATGCGCCGCTGGCCCACAAGCTGGGACTCTATAAACTCAAGAGTGAGCTCGAAGATCTCTCTCTCAAATATCTGGAGACCGAGGCCTATTACATGATCAAGGAAAACCTCAACGCCACCAAGCGCGCACGCGACACATACATCGAAAACTTCATTGCGCCCATCCGCAAGATGCTCGATGCCGAAGGCCTGCGCTACCACATGAAGGGCCGCACCAAGAGCATCTATTCCATCTGGCAGAAGATGAAGAAACAAAAGTGCGGTTTCGACGGCGTCTACGACCTCTTTGCCATACGCATCATCATCGACGCGCCTGAACCCAAGGAGCAAGCCTATTGCTGGAAAGTGTTTTCGCTCATCACCAACAAATACACCTCCAACCTCAACCGCTTGCGCGACTGGCTCACCGTGCCCAAGAGCAACGGCTACGAGAGTCTGCACATCACCGTGTTGGGGCCGGAAGACAAATGGGTGGAAGTGCAGATCCGCACCGAGCGTATGGACGAGATTGCCGAGCACGGCCTGGCTGCCCATTGGCGTTATAAAGGCGTGAAGAGCAGCGGTGGCGGCATAGACTCGTGGCTGGCCGACATCCGCAATGCCCTCGAAACAGGCAACGAGCAGAAACTCACTGACAACCTCGCCACAAAGGCCATCAAGAAAGAAGTCTACGTGTTCACGCCCAAAGGCGACCTCTATCGGCTGCCGCCGGAGTCGACCGTGCTGGACTTTGCCTACCACATCCACTCCAACGTGGGCAACCGCTGCGTGGGCGGACGCGTCAACGGTCGCAACGTGCCCATCCGCCAGAAACTCGAGAGCGGCTCCACTGTCGAGGTGCTCACCTCCAACAGCCAGACGCCAAAGATGGAATGGGTCAATGTGGTAGCTTCGAGCCATGCCAAGTCGAAGATACGCACCGCCGTGCGCGACCTCCAAGCCCGTGAGGGTGTCATAGCCCGCGAACTGCTCGAGCGCAAGCTCAAAAACCGCAAGATCGAGTGGGACGAAAGCCTCATCAACCAACTCATCAAGAAATCGGGCTTCAAGGAGTCTACGGAGTTTTTCAAAGCCATTGCCGAAGAAAGAGCCGATGTCAACGCCCTCATTGAGCGCTACCAGGAACTGGCCCGGCGCGAACAAGGCCAGGCAGAGCGTGCAGCCGTGCGCTCGGCAGGCGAGTTTGTCATGGACAACGACAAGGCCGCCATCGGGAGCGGCGACAGCGACGTGCTCGTGATAGACCGCAACCTCAAAGGCCTTGACTTCCAGATGGCCCGTTGCTGCAACCCCGTCTATGGCGACGAAGTCTTTGGCTTCGTCACATCGGGTGGCGGCATCAAAATCCACCGCCTCAACTGCCCCAACGCCCCAGCCCTTCACGAGCGTTTCGGCTACCGCATCGTGCCGGCCCGCTGGGCTGGCAAGGGAGGCGGCAAATATGCCATCACCCTGCGCGTGGTGGGGCAAGACAACCTCGGCGTGGTCAACAATATCACCTCCATCATCTCAAAAGACGAGCACCTCATGCTGCGCAGCATCAGCATCGACTCCAACGACGGCCTCTTCTCGGGCATACTCACCGTGATGGTCGACGACACAAGCGTGCTCGAACTCCTGCTCAAGAAAATCGGCAACGTCAAAGGCGTCAAGGCCGTGTCGCGCATGTAGTTTCCCGTCAAACCAACCAACCCTCTCACCCGCTTCTCTCCCCCATGCCCACCGTCATCCTCATCGGCGCCGGCAATGTCGCCTCCCACATCGGGCCGGCCCTGCGGTCTGCCGGCTATGAGATTGCCGCAGTGGTCAGCCGCCGGGCCTCGTCGGCAAAGGTTCTGGCCGAAAGACTCTCTGCCACCGCCTTGACCCCTGAGCAGCCGCTCAGCCTTCCGCCGGCAGACATCTGTCTGTATGCTGTCAGCGACGACGCTCTGCCCCTTTTGGCAAGCCACATCGCTCCGAGCCGCCCCGAGGCCGTCCACGTCCACACCTCCGGCTCCACGGCTGCCGACGTCTTCAGCCCCTTCGTCTCCAGTTATGGTGTGCTCTATCCCATGCAAACCTTCACCAAAGGCGCTCCGCTCAACTTCCGCGACATCCCGTGTTTTGTCGAAGGATCTGACGCCCACGCCACCGACGTCATCACACACATGGGCCACAGCCTGTCTGCCCACATCACGCCACTTGGCTTCGAGGCCCGTCGCGACCTCCACCTGGCAGCCGTGTGGGCCTGCAATTTCGTCAACCACTGCTACAGCCTGGCAGCCGACATCGTCAGCCATCATCCACAATTGTCGTTCGAGATGCTCTTGCCCCTCATCGACGAGACCGCACGCAAGGTCCACCACCTCAGCCCCGCCGAAGCCCAGACCGGTCCGGCCGTGCGCTATGACAGGCGCATCATCGGCATGCAGCTTGAACGACTCGCCAACACACCGCTCTCCCGCGACATCTACCGGCTCATAAGCCGCAGCATCCACGAGCACGGTCCAACCCAACCATCACCCATCCACCTATCCACCTCTCATCCCTATGATTGACTACGACCTCACCAAAATCAAAGCCATGGCCTTCGACGTCGACGGCGTGTTGAGCACCAACAATGTCTACCTGCTGTCTGACCAAGGCCAACCCGCCCGAACGGCCAACATCAAAGACGGCTATGCCATGCAGCTCGCCGTGAAGCGCGGCCTCAACCTGGCCATCATCACCGGCGGCCGCAGCGAGTCCGTGCGCACCCGCTATGTCGGCCTTGGCCTTCAAAACGTCTTCATGGGCGTGTCGGTCAAGATAGACTGTTTCAACCGGTGGCTTGAAGAGTCGGGACTGCAAGCCGCCGAAGTTCTCTATATGGGCGACGACATCCCTGACTATGAAGTGATGCGCGCCTGCGGACTTC
>JBGVLE010000053.1:0-1933 GCA_045124135.1 Alloprevotella sp. | reverse complement strand
TAGAAATAGCGTGAAGAGTCGGGCGTGTGTATCTCGTCTATGAGCGTCACCTCGCCGTCGTGCTTGCCAAACTCATACTTGGTGTCTACCAGTATCAGGCCGTGGCGGGCGGCCATCTCGGTGCCGCGCTCGAAGATAGCCAGGGCGTAACGCTCCATCTTCTCATAGTCATCCTTGGCCACAATGCCGCGCGCTATGATCTCCTCGCGCGAGATGTTGGCGTCATGCCCCTCGTCTTCCTTGGTGGTGGGGGTCACGATGGGGTGGGGCAGCTTTTGGTTCTCCTTGAGCCCCTCGGGCAGGGCCACGCCACATATCTCGCGGGCGCCGGCGGCATACTCCCTCCAGGCCGAGCCGGCCAGATAGCCGCGCACTATCATCTCTACCTTAAACGGCTCGCACTTCACACCCACAGTGACCATGGGGTCGGGCACAGCCACCTTCCAGTTGGGGCAGATGTCAGTGGTGGCGTCCAGAAACTGGGCTGCTATCTGATTGAGCACCTGGCCCTTATAGGGGATGCCCTTAGGCAGAATCACGTCGAAAGCCGAGATGCGGTCTGTGGCCACCATCACCAGATAGCGGTCATCGATGTCATAGACATCACGCACCTTGCCGTGATACACACCCCTCTGACCGGGGAACTTGAAATCCGTAAAAGTAAGAGAATTTGCCATTGCTATAAAAGATTTTGTTGGGCGCAAAATTAATAAAAAAGCCTGAAACAGGCAAGTCGGAGGTGTCGGAGGTGTCTGACGAGTCTGACGAGTCAGACGAGTCTGACTTTTTTAAAAAAAGCGGAGCCGGAAGAAACCGGCCCCGCAGCGGGTGGGTTGTCTTACCAGGATTCGAACCTGGACAAACAGAACCAAAAACTGTTGTGCTACCATTACACCATAAGACAATCTCAAGGCCACCAGCCCGCGCGCCGAGAGGGCGCAGACTCGGAAGGCGCCGCAAAGTTACCGCTTTTTTTTGAAATACACAAATCTTTTTTGGTCCGACGGGTCCGACGGGTCCGACGGGTCGGACAGGTCCGCATGCCGTCAGGCATGCTTCGCGGCGCGACACGCGGCGCGGTGTAGCCACGTATTGGAGGCCGCCGGGTACCGGCCGGCCGCAAATGCGTGGTTGTGTGCGGCAGAATGTCGCTTGCCGTAGGCATGCGATGGAAAGTCAAGAGCCTGGGCCCGGCCCTCGCATACCTGACGGCATGCGTTGCCTTTGACACTTATACCCGGCATTTCCGGCTTCGCCTCCAATGCCGGGCTACCGCGCGACCTGACGGCCGCGCAAGCATGCCTACAGCATGCGCTCCCACCTGCAAAACTTGATTTTGACGCGACCGAGGGGTCTGAGGGGTGCGAGGTTTCTCAAAAGTTAAAAAACAGTGAAAGAAATAAAAAATATGTGGCAAAGTGTTGCGGTGTTGGATAATAATTGCTAATTTTGCAGCCAATAAAACCGGTGAGGGCACCCTCTCACAGCCCATGAGCCAAGCGGCCCATAGACAAAAACACAGAGAAACAAACACAACTAACAAAATAACAACAACCTAAACAACAAATTTATGAGAAGAATCTTACTATTCTTGTCCCTGCTGTTGCTACTACCAACCATAGCCACAGCCAAGGATGTAACCATCACTCCAAAAGATTTTAGTAATGGTACTACACCTGTGACAGTTGATGGTGTGACTCTAACCTTTGATACGGGAGATGGAGCATACACCCCTGCAAAAAAATCAGATTCTCAGTTTCGTTTTTATGGTGGTAATACATTGACAATTGTAGGTAATCAGATTGAGAAGGTTGTCTTTACTGCTACAGCAACCGAATATACTGGTAATCTTTCAGCCACTGGAATGACCTTTACAAGAAATTCAACCACTGTGACTGGTACTTGTACTACACCTCAAGATAGAATTGTTATT
>JBGVLE010000052.1:0-11965 GCA_045124135.1 Alloprevotella sp. | reverse complement strand
AAATGGGAGCGGAATGGCAAATAAAACTTGTTTTTATTGCCATTCCCGAGCCGCCGCCTACCTTGCGCCGTCAGGCGAAAGGTAGTGCAAATGGGAGCGGAGACAAAAGGAAAGACGTATGTTCCTTTCTCCAGTCTTTCTCTTCTTCCTCACAATCCGTGATTGGCGTGATTGGCGCGTTCAATCACAGCATCTGTCACATATAGAGAGAGTTACAAGCCCGTGATTGTGTGATTGGGAAAAAGGCAACAATTTGGGGGAGTGATAGAATGGCAAAAAAGAAAGACCTCCGCCGAGTGGCAGAAGTCTTTCAGGCAATTGACCTTTGGTGTGACTCATGCAGGATTCAAACCTGCAACCTTCTGATCCGTAGTCAGATGCTCTATTCAGTTGAGCTAATGAGCCGTTTAGCTTGTGACTCATGCAGGATTCAAACCTGCAACCTTCTGATCCGTAGTCAGATGCTCTATTCAGTTGAGCTAATGAGCCGTGGCTTAGGCCTAATATGTGGCGGTGCGTACGGGACTCGAACCCGTGACCCCATGCGTGACAGGCATGTATTCTAACCAGCTGAACTAACGCACCAAAAGGGAGTGCAAATGTCTCAAAGGCTTGTGCCTTTCCGTTTTTGCGAGTGCAAAGATACGCCCTTTTTATAAAATGGCAAATATTTGACCGTTTTTTTTCGTTTTCTTACAAAAAACACAGCCCGAAGAGCGTTGCTGACCGCTCTTGGGCTGTGTGGGATACGATTGAGAATGCACCGGTTTCAGTCCATACGGTCGCGATAGTCTGCATAGGCGAATTGCCGCAACACCTCATAGCTGCCGTCGCAGCGATGGAAGACGAGCGCCGGATGATGGATGCCGTTGAACATATTGGTCTTGACCGTGGTGTAGTGTATCATATCGTCGAAAACGATTTCGTCGCCCACGGCGAGCGGCCTGGGGAATGCCCAATAGCCCATAAAGTCGCCACTGAGACAACTGTTGCCGCCGATGCGATAGACACAAGGGGTGGTCTCTTTTCCGGCTTCGGCACCGTCGGCGAGCGTCGTGGCGCCGATGATGGTGGGGTGGTAGGGCATTTCGAGACAGTCGGGCATGTGGCAGGTGAAACTCACGTTGACTATGGCCGTCTTGATGCCGCTGTTCGACACGATGTCTACGACGCGGCTTGTGAGTGTGCCGGTTTGCCAGGCAAAGGCCGAACCCGGTTCGAGGATGATGTGAAGGTGCGGATAGCGGGCTTTGAGGCTTTTGAGTGTGGCGACCAGCAGGTCCACGTCGTAGTCCTTACGGCTTACGAGGTGGCCGCCGCCGAGATTGAGCCATTTGATTTGTCCCAGCCATGGGCCGAATTTGGCTTCAAGATGTTCGAGTGTGTGGACTAAGGCCGGGGCCGAACTCTCGCAGTGGCAATGGCAGTGAAAGCCCTCGATGTCCTCGGGGAGTGTGGCAGGAAGGTCGGCGGCGAGAATGCCGAAGCGGGAACCGGGTGCGCAGGGGTTGTAGATTTCTGTCTCAATCTCGCTGTATTCGGGATTGATGCGCAGGCCGAGCGATACTCCGCCTTGCAGGGCTTCTTCGTGGAATCGCTCATATTGCAAGAGGGAATTAAATGTGATGTGGCTGCTGCATCTCACAATTTCTGCAAAAGTTTCTTTCTCGTAGGCCGGCGAATAGGTATGGGCTTTGCTGCCAAACTCTTCGTAGGCCAGACGGGCCTCGTAGGGCGAGGAGGCCGTGGTGTGGGCAATGTATTCACGGAAAACGGGAAAGGTCTTCCAAAGGGCAAAGGCCTTGAAGGCCAGAATAAACTCCACGCCCGCCTCGTCCATGATGTGGCGGATGAGCGAGAGATTGCGACGCAGTTTGTCTTCCTCAAAAATATAGGCGGGGCAGGGCAGGGCAGTGACAGAGTGGTGAATAATGGGCATGGCAGAGGGAACTGGACTGGCAAAAAATGAGATGGTGGGCGGACGTTTTCTCTTGGTGAAAGAGAGCGTTGTCGCACACCATCTCTTGGTTTTCAGTCTATTGTATTATAGGTACAGAGCGTCTTTGTGGCGCATCACATAATGCCTCTTTCGCGCAGCTGCTGCTGCCATTTCCATGCAGAGAGCAGGGCTTCATCGAGGGTGTGAGCGGCTTTCCATCCCAGCACGTTGTTGGCTTTGTCCACGTTGCCCCAAACCTTCTCGATGTCTCCGGCGCGACGGGCTACAATCTTGTAGTTGAGTTTCACACCGGTGACTTTCTCGAACGTATTGATGAGCTGAAGCACACTCACGCCGGTGCCGGTGCCGACGTTGAAGATTTCCACGGGGTCGGCATTTTTGCCTTCAACGATGCGGGCCATGGCTGCCACGTGGGCTTTGGCGAGGTCGACCACATAGATGAAGTCGCGGATGCAAGAGCCGTCGGGCGTGTCGTAGTCGTCGCCGAACACAGAGAGGCAGGGACGGATGCCGATGGCTGTCTGGGTGAGGTAGGGGATGAGGTTGGCGGGAACGCCGTTGGGGAGCTCGCCGATGATGGCCGTGGGATGAGCGCCGATGGGGTTGAAATAGCGCAAGATGATGGCCGAGATGTTGGCGCCGCTCTTGATGTAGTCTTGGATGATTTCCTCGTTGATCTGCTTGGTGTTGCCGTAGGGACTTTCGGCCGTCTTGATGGGAGCCTCTTCGGTCACGGGGAGGTTTTCAGGATCGGGCTGGCCGTAGACGGTGCAGCTCGAAGAGAAGATGATGCCTTTCACGCCATACTCCGGCATAAGCTTGAGCAGGTTGACGAGCGACATAATGTTGTTTTCGTAGTATTTGAGCGGTTTTTCAACGCTTTCGCCCACTGCCTTTGAAGCAGCGAAGTGGATGATGCCGCTGATGCCGGGATATTTCTTGAAAACACCCTCAAGCGCTGCAAGGTCGCAGCAGTCCACTTGTTCGAATGCCGGACGGATGCCGGTGATTTTTTCGATGCCGTCGAGCACATTGGCGTCTGAGTTGGAGAGATTGTCGATGATGACAACGTCATAACCGGCGTTTTGAAGTTCAACTGTGGTGTGTGAACCGATGAAACCGGTACCACCGGTCACCAAAATTCTTTTTTTCATAGTGTGTGAGGTGAAACTATTGTTGTTTGTTGTTGAAAGTCAAATGAGAATTGTGTGTGAAATACGGTTTCACGAGAGTTTGTGAATGACCAGTCCGCTTCTCAGCTTGGGTTCAAACCATGTGGCTTTGGGCGGCATGATGTTGCCCGAGTCGGCGATGTCCATGATTTGCTGCATGCTGACGGGGTAAAGCGCAAGGGCCATTTTCATTTCTCCGCTGTCTACGCGGCGCTTGAGTTCGCCCAGTCCTCGCAGTCCTCCCACAAAGTCGATGCGTTTGTCGCTTCTCAGGTCTTTGATGCCCAGCTGCTTGTCAAGGATGAGGCGTGAAGAGATGTCTACGTCGAGCACACCGATGGGATCGGCGGGATTGAAGGTGCCTTGACGGGCTTTAAGGCTATACCAGCGGCCTTCGAGATAGAGCGAAAATTCGTGCATCTCGGCAGGACGGTAGAGTTCGGTGCCTTTGTCGGTCACTTCAAAATCTTCTTCGAGCGCTTTCAGAAAGGCCTCAGGTGTTTTGCCGTTGAGGTCTTTGACCACGCGGTTATAGTCGAGGATGGTGAGCTGTTCGGCGGGGAAGCAAACGGCCATATAGAAGTCGTGTTCGCCGTGTCCTTCACGTGCTGCTTTTTCGGCACCCACTCTGGCTGCTGCTGCCGACCGGTGATGGCCGTCAGCGATGTAGAGCGCATCCATCCGGGCAAACTCGTCTGTGATGAGACGGATGTCGGCCTCGTCGTCGATAATCCAGAACTGGTGGCCGAACCCGTCTATGGGAGCGATGAAGTCGTAGAGGGGCTTTGTGGCGGCATACTTGCCGATGAGCGCGGCAAGCTTGTCGTTGTGCTTATAGGCCAGGAAGACAGGCTCGATGTTGGCATTGGTGATTTCGACGTGCTTCATGCGGTCGTCTTCTTTGTCGCGGCGTGTGAGTTCGTGTTTTTTGATGACGCCGTTCATATAGTCGTCAACGTGTGCACACACCACGATGCCATATTGCGTCTTGCCGTTCATGGTCTGAGCATAGAGATAGTAGTTCTCTTTGTCATCCTGCACGAGCCAGCCCTCTTTCTGGAATTTCTCAAACTGCTCTTTGGCGCTGAGATAGACGCGCAGGTCGTATTCGCTTGTTCCCGGCTCAAAATTGATTTCGGGCTTGATGATGTGATAGAGCGATTTCTCGTTGCTGCCGGCTTCGGCTCTGGCCTCTTCCGAGTCGAGCACGTCGTAGGGGCGGCTCTCCACTTCTTCCACCAGTTCCACCGGTGGGCGCAGTCCTTTGAAAGGTTTTATCTTGGGCATAATGGTCTTCGGTTTGGGGTGATGGATACGAATGGGCTGACGCACTCCTTTAATATATATATAATAAAAGGAGTGTTTGCCGTCTGCGTCTTTTAGTGGTTCACCTGGAAAGTTTTCACGCCGTTTTCGATGAAATCAACGATTTGCTGGGCGGCGGCGATGCCGGCGTTGATGTTGGCTTCTGCTGTCTGTGCTCCCATCTTTTTGGGTGTGAAGACATAGCGGTTGCCCAATTTCTCGATGGCTTCTTCGTGAGCGTCAAGCTTCAGGTCGGTCACATATCTCAGGTCTGTTCTTTCGGTCATGGCCTTGAGCAGTCCGGCCTCGTCGATGATTTCCTTGCGTGCAGAGTTGACCAGGATGGCTCCTTTTTTCATTTGCATGATGGCTTCATAACCAATCATGCCTTTGGTCTGCGGTGTGGCGGGGATGTGCAGGCTCACGATGTCGTTGTAGTGGAAGAGGGCTTCGAGCGACTCGTGTACGTGATATCCGGCGTCGATGATTTTCTGCGGGCGGTTGAGGGGTGAGTAGCTTGAGATGTCCATACCCATACCTTTGGCAATGCGCCCGAGGTTTTGTGCCACGGCGCCGAAGGCCATCAAGCCCAGTTTCTTGCCCATCAGTTCTGTGCCGGCCGAGCCGTCGAAACGGTTGCGGATGGTGTAGATGAGCAGGCCGATGACCAGTTCGGCCACGGCGTTGGCGTTTTGTCCCGGCGTGTTCATCACCACGATGCCGTGGGCGGTGGCAGCGGCGAGGTCGATGTTGTCATATCCGGCACCGGCTCTGACGATAATCTTCAGATTGGGTGCGGCAGCCATCACGGCGTCGTCGATTTTGTCGGAACGGACGATGAGTCCGTCCACTTCGGCCACGGCTTCGATGAGTTGCTGCTTGTCGGTGTATTCTTCCAACAGCAGACATTCGTAGCCTGACAGGTCGAATATGTCTTTAATGTCTTTGATGGCCACGGGAGCAAAAGGCTTCTCTGTGGCAATGAGTATCTTTTTCATAGGGCAATGAAGATTGCAGGTTCGTGCTGTTTCTTTTCTCCGTCCCGTTTGAGGTCAAGCCGTATGGGGCGTGAGAGCGCAAAAAGGCAGAGGGGAGAGACGCCGGACAATGGCTTTGTTTCTCCCCTCTGTGAGGGTGGCGCGGACGATTAGTGAGCTGCCTCAAATTCTTTCATACAGTCTACAAGTGCCTGTACGCCTTCGAGCGGCATGGCGTTGTAGCAAGAGGCGCGGAAGCCGCCCACCGAGCGGTGTCCTTTGATGCCCCACATTCCCTTGGACTGGGCAAATTGCAAGAATTCGGTTTCGAGGTCTTTGTATTCGTCTGCCATCACGAAGCAGATGTTCATATATGAGCGGTCTTCCTTGGCCGTCACGGTGCCGCGGAACATCTTGTTGCGGTCAATCTCGCCATAGAGCAGTTCGGCGCGCTCTTTGGCTCTCTTCTCCATGCCGGCCACGCCGCCGTTGGCTTTAATCCACTTGAGCGTCTGCAGAGCGCAATAGATGGGCACCACGGGAGGAGTGTTGAACATAGAGCCCTTGTCAATGTGGGTGCGGTAGTCAATCATTGTTGGGATGTCTCGGCCGGTCTTGCCGAGGATTTCGTCTTTGACAATGACGAAAGTCACGCCGGCCATTGACAGGTTCTTCTGGGCACCGCCATAGATGAGGGCATATTTGCTCACGTCGATGGGGCGTGAGAAGATGTCAGACGACATATCGGCCACGAGAGGCACGGGGCTGTCGATGTCTTCGTGCAGTTCTGTGCCGTAGATGGTGTTGTTGGTCGTGATGTGGAAATAGTCGGCATCGGCCGGGATGGTGTAGTCTTTGGGGATATAAGTATAGTTGTCGGCTGCAGACGAAGCCACTTCTACGGCTTCACCGAAGAGCTTGGCCTCTTTGAGCGCCTTCTTGGCCCATACGCCGGTATTGAGATAGGCTGCTTTTTTTGCCATGAGATTGTAGGGCACCATGCAAAATTCCAGACTGGCACCGCCACCCACAAACACTACGCTGTAGCCTTCGGGAATGCCGAGCAGTTCTTTGAAAAGTGCCTGAGCTTCATCCATCACGGCTTGAAACTCTTTCGAGCGGTGGCTGATTTCCATAAGCGAGAGGCCCATACCGCCGAAATCCACACAAGCCTCAGCTGTGGCTTTAATCACTTCTTGCGGGAGAATTGACGGACCCGCGCCGAAATTATACTTTTTCATACCAGATTAGATTGATGTGATAGAGATTGTTAGTTGACTGCGAATATATCGATTATTATTTATATAGTAATAACGAGAAGGCAAAAAATCTTTATTTTTTTCGCCTCATAGTCTTTTCTTCTTTCAGTCTTTTCTTAAAAAACCTTAGTCGGCCCTATGTGCTGTTAAGCCACAGCCACTCAGCGTTAAATATGATGAACAAAAGGCGATTTATCGCGGCGATGACAACCGGCCGACGGCCAAAACTTTTAATTTTGTCTTCCGTTCGGAGACTGGGTGGCCAAGACACAACCGCCGGATGCCCTCAGATCTTTTCTCCGGAAAGAGATATCACAACATCAGTCAATAAACACAACACACTATGATCAAGAAGTTTATGTTCTCAGCAGCCTGCGCGATGGCTGCACTTCTCATCGTCCCCACGGCCTCGGCGCAGGGACGCTCTGCCGCCGGAGCCGTAGACCTCACCTACGCAGCCGAGCGAGCCACAGGGTCGGTCGTCTACATCAAAGTCACCACCAACAGCCGCCGCGAAACCGTCACTTACTCTGACCCTTTCGAAGATTTCTTTGGCGATTTCTTCGGCCGTGGAGGCAGCGGCCGCCAGCAGCGGCAGATAGAGACTCCCAAACGCCAAGGTGCCGGTTCGGGTGTCATCCTTACGGCCGACGGCTACATCGTCACCAACAATCACGTTGTGGCCAATGCCGACGAGTTGCAGGTCAAGCTCAATGACAATAAAGAATATAAAGGTCGCATCATCGGCACCGACGAGCAGACCGACCTCGCCCTCATCAAGATTGAAGCCGAAGGGCTCCAGCCCATCACTGTGGGCAGTTCCGACGATCTCAAACTCGGAGAGTGGGTGTTGGCCATAGGCAATCCTTTCAGCCTCACTTCCACCGTCACCGCTGGTATTGTCAGTGCCAAGGCCAGAGGCCTCGGCGCCCGTGCCGGCAGCATTGAGAGCTTCATTCAGACCGACGCCGCCATCAATCCCGGCAACTCGGGCGGAGCGCTTGTCAACACCCGCGGCGAGCTTGTCGGCATCAATGCCATGATCTATTCCCAGACGGGTTCTTATGCCGGCTACGGTTTTGCCATCCCCACGAGCATCGTGAGCAAAGTGGTGGCCGACTTGAAGCAGTATGGCACCGTGCAGCGCGCAGTTTTGGGCATCAAGGGTACCGATGTCACCACTTATATCGACCAGCAGAAAGAGAAGACCGGCAAGGACATCGACCTCGGCACGTCAAACGGCGTCTATGTGGCCGAAGTCTCGGCCGACGGTTCGGTGGCCGATGTGCTCAAAGAGGGTGACGTCATCACCGCCATTGCCGGACATCGTGTCGACAAGATGAGCGAACTACAAGAGCATGTGGCCACACGCCGTCCCGGCGACAAGGTCGAAATCACCTACATGCGCGACGGCAAGACCCGCCGTGCCACCGTCACCCTGCGCAACGTACAGGGCACTACTTCGGCCGTAGAGACCATCGATACCGACGCCATGGGAGCCGCCCTTCGACCGCTCACCGATGCCGAGAAAAAAGAGTTGGGCATCAGTTATGGTTTGATGGTCAGCGCCGTCAAAGCCGGTAAAATGAAAGATGCCGGCATCACCAAAGGCCTCATCATCACCAAGGTCAACGACCGCGAGATGCGCACCGTAGACGACTTCGACGCAGCCGTGCGCGAAGCCAACATGTCGTCAGAGCGCGTGTTGTGGATCAGGGCCAGGACCCAGAGCGGCTTGCCGCGTAGCTTCACCGTCGAACTCTCGCAAAAGAATAATAAAGAGTAAAAGATAAATAGTGCCCAAGTAGCCCTGAAGGGGCGTAACATATCAGCCCAGGTCGATAGGCCTGGGCTTGGTGTATATCAGTAATTATTCCGGCCTGAAATGTCGGCACTACATACGGATGTTTTGGCGAAATCCATCAATCGCCGATCATTGTGCCGACCTTTTAGGCCGGAGATTCGTGAACCATTCCAAACCCAGCCCCCAGGCTGGTATGTTACGCCCTTTAGGGCTATTTGGCCACTTTGAGTCTTTTAGTCTCCCATTGCTCTTTTTTTTCTTCCCCTCCACACACTAAATCGCATATCCATCCGTTTATAAGTCAAAACCTATCAATCTCTCAGGTCCAACATCTCCAGCCTATGCCACACTCTACTCCTGTTTCACCCTCTGCCGCCACGCTCAGTCGCTTGTGTCGTTTCGCCCGTCTGTCTCTTGAAGAAATGGAGCGTGAGGTGGGCAATCTCGACCAGTTTGTGGCTGCCTGCCATTTGCCGTCTCACGTCGTCGACCCATCCCGTCCACAGGCTTGAAAAGGCCTGGAATATGAGGCGTCAAGCGTAAAAAGCCCGATATATTTTTGCTTCTTTACGCTACTTGCCGTAACTTCGCAGATGTAAAAAAACAACATCCATACGCCAATATCTTTTGTTATGAAAAAAATCATGTTGCTCGGCTCGGGTGAGTTGGGCAAAGAGTTTGTCATAGCCGCCAAGCGGCTGGGGCAGTATGTTGTGGCTTGCGATGCCTATCCCGGAGCGCCCGCCATGCAGGTGGCTGATGAGGCCGAAGTCTTTTCAATGCTCGACGGCGATGCCCTTGAGGCTGCTGTGCGCCGCCATCGCCCCGACATCATTGTGCCTGAGATTGAAGCCATACGCACAGAGCGCCTCTATGATTTTGAGCGTGAAGGCATCAAGGTGGTCCCCTCGGCCCGTGCCGTCAACTATACGATGAACCGCAAGGCCATTCGCGACCTCGCCGCCCAGGAACTTGGCGTCAAGACAGCCCGCTATCGCTATGCCAAGACCTTCGGCGAGCTCCAGGAGGCTGTCGCTGAGATTGGTTTCCCCTGCATAGTCAAGCCGCTCATGTCGTCGTCGGGCAAGGGCCAAAGTCTGCTCCGCTCAGAGGCCGACCTCGAGCACGCCTGGCAATACAGCATAGAGGGCAGCCGTGGCGACATCCACGAAGTCATCGTTGAAGAATTCATCAAGTTCGACAGCGAAATCACCCTGCTCACCGTCACGCAGACCAATGGTCCCACGCTCTTCTGCCCGCCCATAGGCCACGTGCAGAAAGGCGGCGACTATCGCGAAAGCTTCCAGCCGGCCCACATTTCCGACGAGCATCTCAAGGCCGCCCGTGAGATGGCCGACAAGGTGACGCGTGCCTTGGGCGGTGCCGGCATTTGGGGCGTCGAGTTTTTCTTGAGTCACGAAAACGGCGTGTATTTCTCCGAACTCTCTCCCCGTCCGCACGACACCGGTATGGTCACTCTCGCTGGCACTCAGCCCTTCAACGAGTTTGAACTCCATCTGCGTGCCGTGCTCGGTCTGCCCATTCCGCCCGTCAAGCAACTCAGAGCCGGCGCTTCGGCTGTCATCCTTTCGCCCATCGCCAGTGAAGAGCCGCCTCGCTATCGCGGTCTTGAGCAGACGTGTGTGGAAGATGCCGACGTGCGCATCTTCGGCAAACCCACCACGCGAGTGGGACGCCGCATGGGCGTGGTCGTGGTGAGCGGAGCGCCCGATGCCGACATCGACGCCTTGCGCGACAAGGCCAAGGCACTCGCTGCCAAAGTTGAGGTTTATTGACCCGACGCCGGACCATACTTATAATGATATAACGAAACCGACACGTTCCCATCGTTTGGGCGACGTGTCGGTTTTGTCGTTTTTTTTAGTTTCAACCTGCTGCTGAAGGAACTATCAATGAACCTCAAGATTATAGGCAAAACAGATTGATACCATAGGGTTTATACCAAATTCGCGTTCATTTAGCAAAAACGCATAACATATGATTGCGGAATAATCTCCTCAAGACTCTTGCCGTCTATTCTGAAATCATCCCAAAGCTCTTCTACTGTGTCATAGGTGGCAATCACTTCGCCAAACTCATAAGCCGTCACATCACATTGCCAGCCTACATAATGAGAATATGCCGAGTTTCTTGGCAGTTTGAGAACTTGAATAGGGGATTCCATAGTGGCTATAAAATAGAATGTCTCATTTACTGCATAGTAAAAGCCCATTTCATAGTATAATTCGCCCAATGCATAGAGGAAAATCTCTCGATTTACATTGGAATGAATATCTGTTCTTATGGATAGGGTGAAGCCCATTTGATCCTCGTATATATGCTTCCCTTCTCCATAAAAGTTTGGAATAGCTATCTTTCTTGTTATCTTCATCGTAGCTTATCCTTATTTTTCACAAATCCAGCCGCCACACGTGTATGAGCTTGTCGCCGCCGATGGCGAGGCGGGGGTCTGTGCAGGTCTCGCCTGTGGGCTTGAAACCGCACTTTTCCATCACGTGGCCCGAGGCGGGATTGTCGGCAAAGTGCCCACAGATGAGCGAGGGGAGGGTTGTGGTGTGGCGTATGTGGTCGACCATCAGTTGCAAAGCCTCGGTGCAGAAACCTTGGCCCCAAAACTCACGCCCTATCCAATAGCCCACGGTGGGCTCGCCTTCACGCGCCGGCAAGGCACAGTCGCACGACGGCCCATAGCCGATGGCCCCGACCACTTCGTCCGTGTCGTTACGGGCAATGGCCCAGGTCGTGGCGTTTATGAACAGCGCTTTGATGATTTGCCGGCTCTCTTCGACAGAGCGATGAGGCAACCAGCCGGCCCGCGGCCCCACCTCGGGGTTGGAGGCAAGACGGTAGAGCGTTTCGGCGTCAACCTCGCGCCACGGTCTGAGCGTGATGCGACATCCCTTGATGTGTCGATGCAAATGGTTCGTTTTGGTGTCCATATCTATATACCCAAATGTTTGCCTTTTTTCCAATCACCCGGTCACAGACTTATTAGTGCGTTGATTTTTAGTGAATAACGGTGATTGGAGCGTTCAGTCACTTCATTCACGCTCGCCCGTGCATGTGCCGATGTGTCGGGCGAGGAAGCGCTCCATGGCGCGGTAGAAGTCGAAGCGGTTGGCCTGCCGCATGAAGCCGTGGCCTTCGTCGTCTTTGACCATATATTCCACGTCGACGCCGCGGCGTCGCAGTGCCTCGACCATCTGGTCGCTTTCGGCCTTGTTCACGCGTGGGTCGTTGGCCCCTTGTGCCACAAAGAGCGGCGCCTTGATCTGGTCGGCGTGGAGGGCCGGCGAGGTGGCTTCAAGCCGTTGGCGGTCGTGCTCGGGATGTCCCACTTGCTCATACATCATTTGCAGCATCGGCTGCCAATATGGCGGGATGGTCTGCATGAAGGTGAGCAGGTTCGACACGCCCACGTAGTCCACGCCGCAGGCATAGAGATTGGGGGTGAAGGCCAGTCCGGC
>JBGVLE010000051.1:0-7479 GCA_045124135.1 Alloprevotella sp. | reverse complement strand
TTTGTAGAGCGTGGTCGTCTTGATGGCCAGCCACAGGTTCGCCACCTTGGCTTTAAGGTGGAGGTTGTGCAACGCCTCCCACGCCACGGTGATTTTGAGCGTGGCGTTATACACCACGATGGCCGCTGTGATGGCGATGATGGACTTGTAGTGTTTCTGCATCCAAGTAATCAGTGCCGAAAGCGTTTTGAGAAACAAGGTGGTGAAGTTCACCATCTTGGATGCCACGGGCATAAGTTTCTCGCCGAGTTCGGCGCGCATGTCCTGCATAGCCTTCTTGGCTTTGTCAAGTCCGGCCTGCACGGTCGTGTTCTGTACGGCAAACTCGTTATTGATGCTGACGGCTTCGCTGTAAGCCTCGGTGGCAAGCCGCTGCATCTTCTCCACGTCGCCGAGTTTGTCGGCCACGGAGGAGAGCACCGAGGTGGCGCGCGTGCCGTCCAGCCCCATCTGCTCAAACATGGGCGCGAGTTTGTCGAAGCCGCCTTGCGCCTTCATGTTCCCGAGGAAAGCGATGAGCGCGCCGTTGGCATCTTCTTTGAGCAGGCGCGAGAACTCCTTCACGTCTTTTCCGGCAAGGGCGGCAAACTTGGCTGGCTCCTGGTACATCTTCGTTATCAACTGCGAGAAGGCGGTTGCGGAAGTAGCGTCTTCCTGCATACTCTCGTCAAGCACGGCGGCAAATCCCATGATTTGGGCTTGGGTCAGTCTCGCCTGCTTGCCCACGCCTGCCACGCGGGCGGTGAACTCTTCAAGGTAGCCTGCGCCTGCCGAAGAGTTCTGCGAGAGTTCGTTGATAACGGAGGCAGTAGCCAGCATCGCGCCTTTGAGGCCGAGGCGTTGATCTTCCTCGAAGAGCATGGCCAGTTTGCCCACGTTCTTTACCGCCCCGGCTCCGAGGTCGTCACCGAGGGCCACATTGATTTTGTCGGCAGCTTCGACAAAGTCAAGAATCTGTTCCTTGGAGGTGATGCCGAGTTTGCCCGCGTCCCCGGCCAGGGCATTGAGTTGTTCGCGGGAGGTGCGCGTGTCCATCGCTTTGAGGCTTTCGTTGAGGGCGTCCACGTCCTCGGCGGCAAGCCCGGTGTACTTGCGCACCTGTGCCTTGGCTTCTTCGATGTTGGCGTAGTCGCTGACAGCCTGCTGGAGGATGGCGCGCACGCCGCTGACCACCTCGAAGAAAGCCTGCACGTTCATCACCAAGCCCATCCACTTGTTGCCCCATTCGGCCAAACGGTCGCTCCAAGAAGACTGCTGCGTAGTGCGCAGTTCGCGGTTCACCCCGTCCAGCGCGTCCTTGGTTTCGCGGATGGCTTTGGTGAGGGTCTGCCACTCGGCAGAGCCACGCTGTACCTTGCCGGAGTTGAGTTCCTTTTGGAGCTCACGCAAGGTACGTTTGAGTTCGTTGGGAGCAGATTTGTCGAGGTTTTCGAGCGCACGGGTCATGGTTTCCGCCTTGGTTTCAGTGCGCTCAATCTCTTTCTCCACCTTCTTGATTTCCTTGGAGTAGAGAGCAAAAGCGCGGGAGTCGCCCTTTTCGAGGGCTTCCTCGCGCTTGGTTTTGAGTTGTTCCAATTTGTTTTTGAGTTCATCCAGTCGTTTCCGTGCCTGCTCGGAATTGACAATCAACTCAATGGTCTTTATCTCGGTACTGGTCATAAAATTTACGCGCTACTTTTGAGTGCTGATAGCCAAAAGTAGCGCGCGAAAAGCATAATCGAAAAGACAAAGGCTACTCGCCCTCATACTTTTTGAGTTTTTCTCTTAACTCATTTATTGTTCTGATTTTATCACTTATAACTTTGTTTTGTTCATTAATTCTATCGTTTTGTTTGTTTATTATTTCAGTTTTTTCGTTTATTTCTCTGTTTTTGCCTTGAAATATTGCAATATCATATAGTGTTTGTTGTCGTAACTCCTCTTCTAAATCTTCGTAACTTAGTTTTTTCTCCCTATCTTTACCTGGTATAAAAACATGGATGAAAACATTGATGATTATGAATAGTAAAATTATACCAAAACATAATATAAGCCAAGGTGTCGCAGTCCAATTACTAAATTGCCAAGGCGATTTTTTGGGTTTGCCAATAATTTCAAATGACGAACGCAAAATATTTTGATTTTGAATGAAAGGTAATATCATTGCTGTCGTGCATGCCAGTTCATCTCCTTTTTGGTAGACCTTCCAACATTTATTTATTATTGCATCAATTTGTTTCGTATCTCCTTGAGCCATATTAATTGTAAACAATCTAAATTCCGAGGAAAAGATGTAGTCTCGAAATACTTCTTTGAAAGCATTATGACTCTCTTTAATCGAATCATTCCTTATTAATTCCTTTGTTTTTAAGAAAAGAAGGATGGCAGCATTATTCACCGTGATGGAATCAGACTGTGATTTATCAAGACAATAATATCTGTACTCATTCATAATTGACACACTTCTTCGAGCGATAGAGTCTATAGAATCTGAGTACAGAATTAAATTACATTCTAACAAAAGCGCAGAAACCTTAGCGTTTATACTATCTTGGTTAGATTTTGATTCATGCGCAATCCTATAAATTTTATCGAGGAACTCGTGCTTTTCTACTTCCACATATTTAGGGTAAACTTTCTCGTTATATTGCATCTGTAATAGCCTTTCATTTACACTTGCATTCTTAGATGCGATAAAATCTTGAACAAAAAGTCCCATCCAAAATGTGAAAACGACCAAGAAAAGATTTGTAATTACCTGCCAAAAAACGACCTTGTTGTTTTTGGACATCTTTTTGTAATGCTTGAACATAAGACCTAATAGATTAAAAGTTAACACAATGCAAAAATAGATATAGAATGTTTTTTTAGCAAAGAAAAATGACAAAAAAAGCACCCCTCTTTCGGGAGATGCCTTTCTTGTCTTGGTCTAGCGTTTCAGATGCGGTTGCAGAAAACGTGGCCGTCATTGAAGTCGTAGTCGCTCATGAAGAGGTCGCGTGCAAAGCGTTCATAGTCGAAGTAGTCGCCGAGGAAGCCGCGCACTTCATCATAGTAGCACTCCTCCACGATGTAGCGGGCAAAGCTCTCCTCGTCCTCGAACTTGCCTTGGTACATATCGCTCACCCATTCCCAAGTGAGGTTGTCGTCCCAGCCGCGCAGTTCCACATAGGCATCGAAAACCTCGCGGTCGTTGTCCGAGAGTTCGAGATAGACACTGAGTTTTTCCCAGTCCTTGCGGCTCATGCTTTCTGCATAAAGTTCGCGGGGGAAGTTCTCGTAGTCCTGGAACATAAACTCGGGGTCGTCCTCATCGTGATGGAGCAGGTGGCAGAAGTCCATGAAGTCATCGTAGTCGGAGAAGGTGGTGAGGTCCACCCACATACCGTCCAGCGAGCCGCCGTTGTACTTGCCGTAAGTCCCTACATAAAGAGCGGGATGTCCGCTGTGGAAGTCGTAATCGTGGAGTTCCTTTTCTTCTTGCAGTTGTTCCAAAAGTTCTTCGTTGAGCATGATTTTTAAGAGTTTTGATGTGAAACAATCTCCGCTGCTGCGGAGGTGATTTTTACACTGCCAAGAAGAGGGAGGAAAAGGACAAGGCTGGCAAGGGAGGATGTCCGCTATTTTTTCAGTCCTCGGACCTTGAAAAGATTTTTGAGCCTGTGAGGAAAAGTTTTTGAAAAAATGGTGGAAACCCTTGCAGGCATTGCCGCCTCCCTACCTTTGCAGCGGAAAAACACCTCAGTCCGCAGTTGCGGGAGATTGTATCAAAACTCGGTGCTCAACGAAAGACGGACAACTGCGGAAAAGGGAAACCACAGGCTTCCACGGTGGGCGTGCCGACCGTAGGGAGTTACAGAAAGGCCAGTGCCATGGCGGTTCGGGTATGTGGAAAGACCCCGCCACCTGACTACGGGGACTTCATTCTGCCGCCTGCTGCGATGAGGAAGACGCAACTGCTGTTCCGGGACTGCGGGAACTTCCCCTGCTACCATAAATAGAAAGTATGAGCCAAAAAGGCTGGACAAGAAAAACGCCGCCCTCCGGACTCGGAGAACGGCAGCGAGGGATGCCTGTGTGGATCTGTGCGGCAGACGGCCACACTTGAGGATGGGTGTCCGCAGAAAAAGGCAAGTTCGGAACAAGGACGAAGAGAGCCTTGCCCTTGTGGAGGAGTGCGTGATGAAGTACGCGGCAGGCGGATGCTTTGATTATGAACGCTGCGACCTCTGCGACTACGACTGCACGACAGCCACGTGCCACCGCATTAGCCACACCAAGACAAGAAAGAGAAAGGCATCTCCCGAAAGAGGGGTGCGGCCGCTGCATACAGCCCCCGCGTTAGGGATTGTTAGTCCCGAATGGGATTAAGACCTTGGCTTAACGCGCAGCGCAAAAGCCCGACCCGTAAGGGGAACGCCCAAATATCATCCCCTCTCCCGATGCTCCAAATTGTCGAACAAGCCCGCGAACTCCTCTCCAATCACGTCCGCCAGTTTGTCTTTAAGCACCATGACGCTGATGTACCACGACTTGTTGAACCACGGTCGCCTTTGCCTGGGCTTTCCCAAATGATGCTCCAAGCGATAGGCCGGGTCAAGAAAAGGGAGGTCGCCGCCATTGTCCCTGCGGTAACCGTTGCCCACGCCCAAGTCCACGTAGATGCCGTATTCGAGGTATTGGAACGTCAAAGAGCCGCCCGCCTCACCGATGGAAAAATGCCCTTTCTTCACAGAACCGCGCAGATGCCCCGTGTCGTGAACCCCCAGCACATCGAGGCGGTCGCGCCAAATCTCCACCATTTTGTCAAACCAGCCTTGGGAGTATTCCCTTATGCTGTCGGTTCTTCTGTTGTCAGCCATTCGTCCGCATTGAATTGTAAATCCGTAGGTTCGTCCAAGGCCAGGAGGAAGTAGAGTCCCGTGCAGCCGTTGATGAACTGCCCGCCCAGTTCGCGGCTGCGTATCTCGTCCACGGCGAGGTAGCAGAGTTCCGACTGCAAGCGTGCTTCGTCCACGATGAAGCGCGAGTGCATTTGTCGGAAGAGTTCGCGGCACAGGGCGAGGCGGTCGCGGTAGTCGTCCTCGCGGCGCGTGTCGTAGCGTGCGAGGACAAAGACCGTAAAGACCCTGCGCTTGAACCAAGCCCCGCCGTGTCGCAGGGTGCTCTCCTCGCAGATGTCAGAGAGGCATACGAAAGCGCGGTTGGAGCGCATTCGTGCCAGTACGCCCTCCAGGAAGCCGATGCCCGAGCAGGAGCAAGGGACGAAGCCCTGCTCCGTGGCAAGGCGATTGTGGCGTACCATATTATATATATAGGTGTGGAAGTCGAAGAATTGCTTGGTGTCCATAACCCTATTTTCCCGTAAATACCATTTACTCCTATTTCTTGTAAATCCGCTCCAGTTCCTTGGCCTCCCTCGCCTTGGCGTTGAGTTCCGCCAATGCCGTCCACGTGTCCACATTGAGCACGCCGTGCTCCTTGGTCACGTCCCCCGAGGTGAGGGCGCGTATTTGCGCCAGCATCACCTCGCGGAGGTCGGGCATTCCGTCCTCCGCAGGCGCGGGGCGGTAGAGGTCGGGATAGAGGCGGGCAAAGAGCATCTTCAAGCCCGTCAGCCAGTGGAAGATGAGGTAGCGGAACACCTTGGGCTGCGCTTCGCGCGTCAGTCCGGGGTACAGCAGGCGTGCCATGGGGAACAGCAGGCGGTCGTCCGGCTGCTGCAAGTACCGTTGCATATAGTTCTCTATTTGCAGGTACTCCCCGAACGGCACGCCATGCAGTTCCGCGTTCACGGCCTGCACGCCCCGCCACCGCTCCGGGCGTTGGGGGATGGGCGGCGGTTCGTGGATGAAGTCCAAGGCCATCGCGCCGAGGACGACATCATGCCGCGAGAGCGGACAGAGCCTGCCGCCCTTGCGCACAATGAGGATGTCGCCCTCGGTGCGCACCACGCCCAGCCTGGCAAAGCGCAGGAAGGCATAGACTTCCACGCGGTCGGGCGGAATGCCATCGGCCAACTGCCGCAGGATAAAGAGCAACTGCGGCTCGGTCAGTTCGTGCCACGCAGTGGGCAC
The DNA here is from genome assembly GCA_045124135.1 of Alloprevotella sp. GTDB lineage: Bacteria > Bacteroidota > Bacteroidia > Bacteroidales > Bacteroidaceae > Alloprevotella. Next base: position 1,423 of record JBGVLE010000051.1, on the reverse strand, counting down.
GCTGACTTCGAGTTTATCCGAAGAAGAAACAGGGGTCGTTCTTTCCATTCTCGTAGGGCTTAAAGTGGTCAGCTTGGAACTTGGTGCTGCCGTTGTATTCCGGCAGTTCCTCAGCGCGCAGATTCAGGTATTCCTGCAATCGCGTGGTGAGGGCGCGGACAGAGTCCCTGCGCCCCGTGATGAGCGCGCTCATGAGGCGGCGGCAGTGCTCGCGCAGGATGATGCGGGCATCGCCCGTGGTGTCCGTGCGGTCGTATTCGTCCTGGTGCTGCAAGAGCCAGTACGCCTGTTCGGCCGAAACGATGCGTGCCGTTTCGTAGTGAGCCGCCTCGATCTGCGGGAGCAGTGCGAGGAACTCACGAAGATAGACGGGACGGCCCTCGGGGGTCGTCACGCCGTAGCGGCGGCAGAGCATCGGACACCACAGCAGTGTGGAGCGCAGGCGGCGGCACTCGTCAGACGTGCGCCACGCCTCCGTTTCGCAGAGCGCGAAGAGCAGCAGGTCGCGCGCATCGTCCTTCTCCTCGCGCAACCGCTCCTGCAAAGCGGCCACACGGTCGCGGCTGGCAGGTGCGAGATTGCTGTTGCTCACCACGGCAAAGCCGTTGTCGGTGAGCACAAGGTCGAGGTGAGGCAAGGCGCGGTGGGCAGCGTTGCGGTAGATGTAGGCTTCGACTTTCGCGGTATCGGGGAAGTCGAGAGGCACTTTCATAGAATGGTAAGCGTTATCGCGGAACAACTCCATATAAGGCAGGATGGCCTCGTAAGTGCGGCTTTCCGCCTCGCGGAAGGCAGGCACGTATTGCTCGAAGGCAGTTTGGCTGAGAGTAATCATGACTTGTCGCTTTGGTTAGGATTGATACGCTTGGCATCCGTATGCTCGTCCAAGGTGGTGAGCATAATCATGGGCACGGCAGGGCGGACATCGTCCCAGCCGTTGAACTCGCAGACCAACTCCAGCGGACGCAGGAGGAGGTCGTGGAAAGCCCCTTCAAGAGCCTGTTTGATGGTGAACAATTCGCGTTTGTCAGACCCCGAGTTGTTGCTCTGGCTTTTGCCCGGCACAGCCCCGACAAGGTTCGGGTGCGTGTTGTCGGCATAGCAGAGCGTGTTCGCGGCCACGTTGATGTCGTCCGCGTAGTCGCCCCCTTCTTTGCTGCCCTCGATGTTGACCACCCGGATGTCGCGGATTTCGTGGCCCAGCGGGTCCACATAGTAACCCGTAATCCAGGCCTTGCCCGAATTGTGGACTCCGGCGACAAAGTCGCGGATGTTCTCCTTTTCGCGCTTTATCCGTTCCTTGATTTTCAAAGGATCGGTAATGCGCTCCTCGTCCACAATCTTCTGCCAATACTTGTGTTCCACCTCCACCTGGTACTTGACGCTGGCATGGTTGCGAATTTTCGCAATCTTGGCAGCGGAA
>JBGVLE010000050.1:0-105088 GCA_045124135.1 Alloprevotella sp. | reverse complement strand
GACTGACAGTAGATTCTGATACTTCTATGGCCTGAGCAATGGCCTTGTTCGTCTCGTGCTTTTGTATTCCCAGATAGATTGCGTATCTTTGCTCACGGGTTAGATGTTTGTACATTGACAATACAAAATTAGCTAATCCTTTGGGGAGACAGTGGTCTCCCCTTTGTTTTTTTGTATTGCCTGTAAACTCTATTGCAATGCTGCCGCACCCACGCCTTCTAAGCTACGCTTAGAATAACACGGACCGGCACCGAAAAATTCACTTCTATCTTGAAAGTATACTTACGACAAAATCTCCGACGTTTATTTTGAAGCGCTTTTCCTCCTTTGCCGGTGCTGTTGCATCAGTGCTATCGGAGCTTTGGTTGACTGAAATGTCTTCTTCCACGGCTTTCGGTTGGACTGCCACGACATCATTCAACTGCTTCAACCGTAACGAGATATTACAAATTACCCGAAGCAAGCCCCACCATAAGACTGAAATAATTCCCACACCGATTGCGAGAGAAAAACCATAAGGATTGAAGTCGCCACGATCTGTGCCCATTGTCACAAACAACACAAAGGCAGCTATCACCCCAACCACGAGCAACAGATTGGCAATGCCTTTGGTCACTTCCTCGGCCGTCGTTGAAATGTACGGCACTTCTACATTCTTAGACTTCTTGTTTTCCATAACAAATTGATTTAAGCGTTTTATTGCAAAATTGCTAAGATGAAAGGCTAAAATCCACGCTTAAATCAAAAAGCGCAGACCCTCTCCATACGCCTTCTTGGCTCACCACAAGCCACAACACGATATGGGAAGTCTGCGCGTAAGGGGCAGTTATCCCAATGGTGTTGGTCTGATAAGCTCGTTTGTCTTTCGAGGTGGTGTTTCAGAAGGCGATTGAGCTAACGTAATAAATCTTGTCCGGCTGTCGGGCCAAACATACCGCAAAGTTATGTCTTTTTGTCGCAATCGTCAAACACGGCCCATCTCTTACGTTCCCATAAAGCAATCGGGCAGAAACGACGACCTTAATGGAAGGTGTTTCTGCCCGTGAAAGAAAGGTTGTAAAAAGTGTGTTTAGTAGTCGCGGCCGCTTTAGATTTTCTCCACCGGCACTTGGATGATGGAGAGCCACTGTTCGGGGTCTTCCTGGTTCCAGATGCCGTCGACGTAGCTGCAACGCGGTCGGCCGACTACCTTGTAGCCGTGCTCCTCGACATATTGGAAGAGGGCGGTGTACGACTCATAGAAACGGTCGTAAGGGCCGTAGTGTTTCATGCAAACGGCCATAGGCACGGCAGGCAGCGTCTTGAACTGAATGATTGAGGAGTCGGTGCCCGCCTGCTCCACTTGCTCGCAATATTCAATGTCGACGTTGGTGGGCGAATAAGACTCGTTGTGCTCCACGGTGAAACAGTAGCCCGGAGGCGGGCACTTGCAGCCCAAGCGTTGCATCTCGGGTCCGATGACATTACAACACAAATCGCCTAAAGCGTCGTAGGCGGGAATGACTTCACGATGGCTTGCCACGACAATCTCGGGCAACGACTGAATTGAGAATTTGTCCATTGTCTTAATCTCTTGAATGGAGCTTCTCCAGTTCAGCAACTTATGGCGTCGGTCGGCAAGCAGACGCAGTTGGCGCTCCGTCTCTTGCAGCTTGAGGGTGAGCTGGTTGACACTGGGATGGTGCGACTCGGCGTCGTACAAATCCTTGATTTCGTCAAGCGAAAAACCCAGTCGCTGCAGGGCACGAATGTTGTTCAACTTTTGCATCTGCCCCACCGAGTAATAGCGGTAGCCCGTCCACTCGTCTACCTCGTCGGGCAATAGCAGACCTTTCTGCTCGTAGTGGCGCAGGGTTTTGACCGTCACTTGCATCAGCTGTGAGAACGCTCCGATTTTTAATTTGGTGGTGTAACTCATAATCGCGATTAGTTTTGCTTAGCAAGTGCAAACTTAAGGTCTGCCCCAACGTACGAGTCAAGCAGCGCAAAAGGCTTTAACAGAAAATTAACATATTGCGCCGCCGCTTCGGGCCTATTCCGGCAGATAGGTGAAGAGTTGCGTGAGCGAGGCGGGGTCTTTCCAGCTCCACCACTTATCGGCCATGAGATGCTTGAAAGCCTGTTTCATCTCCGGCCTGACGTAGGCCTTGAACTTGGACTCGTTGGCGGGAATGATCTGTCCCTTGATGCTGAAAAAGTATTGGTCTTTTAAGGGATAGCCAAGGTCAAAGCTGTAGCGCTGACCGTCTATCTCGTAAAAGAACCCCACGTCGGGTATCTCAAGATAGGGCAGGTTGTCGCCTCCAAAGGTCTCGGCAGTCAGCTTCTTCTCGTCTATCGTCGTGAGACATAGCAACTGGTTGTAGCTCTTCTGTGACACGACTCGCGCCATCTGCCGGTCGTTGATTTTGACGTATTGCACGGAGTCTATCTTCACGCCCAGCACGTTTTGCACGTAGGCCTCTTTTATATGTCCGCCGTCTACGAAACACAGCGTACTGTTTTTGAGCAAGATGTTGACTTTGGCCGTGGTGTAGCGACCGAAAGGCTGGATGACTTTTGCCTCCCGGAATTCAGGGAAAGCAAAGATGATTTTGGTGCGCTTGTCGCCCTGTTCCTGCTGTGCGTTGACCGTCGTCACGGCCAACAGCGACAACAGCGCGACAATCATGGTCTTGAGTTTCGTTTTCATAAAGCAGTGTGGGGATGAGGTTTAACCAAAAGACTTACGGAATTTCAGGCAAGCCCACTCGTCCAAGGCGTGCATATCCACAAAGAGCAGACCGCAGGCAGCAGCCTCGGCACGCAGGCGTGGCACATCGGCCACATAAAAGCCACTCATATAAATATACGCGCCCGTGCGCATACGCGCGGCATAAGACGCCATATCGTTGAGCAGAATGTTGCGGTTGATGTTGGCTATGACAAGGTCAAACGGTCTCTTTGCCGGGAGCAGCGAGGCGTCGCCCAGACAGACGTCGATGCCGTCGACGCCGTTGAGGGCTATGTTGTCGAGCGAGTTGCGCACACACCATTCGTCCACGTCTATGGCCACGCAATGCTTGGCCCCACGCATACGGGCGAGGATGGCGAGGATGCTTGTTCCGCAGCCCATGTCGAGCACCTCCTTGCCGGTGACGTCGTCGGCCAGCAGTCGGCCAATCATCTGGGCCGTAGTGGCGTGGTGGCCGGTGCCAAACGACATTTGCGGATTGATGGTGATGCGGTATTCGGCCTCGGGCACGTCTTTGTGGAAGGTGCCTGCAATGACGCAACGGCCGTCTACGACCAGCGGGCTGAAATAGTGTTTTTCCCATTCCTCGTTCCAGTTTTTGTCTTCGGCCTGTGTCATTTCGTAGGCTATTTCCACGCCGGGCAGCGGGAAGTCGGCCAGAGCGGCCTCAAGGGTTTCAGCGTCGTAGGCACTCTCGGGGATGTAGGCCTTAAAAGCCCCGGTCTCTGCGGGCTCGTCAAAGAGTGGCGTCTCGGGGTCGTCAGTGCGCCCGGCAGCCGGACGGTCGAGCGTGCCGGTATGTACGAAACTGTCAAAACCCACTTCAGCCAGGACTGAAGCCAAGACGTCGTGTATGGCCTCGTCGGCAGGGTTCGTGGTAAAGATGAATTCGAGATAGTTCATAGTGACGTGTTTTCTTTCAGTTTCAAGAGATATGCTGACTGCGTATGCGCCATTCGGCCGGATAGGCGTTGTTGGCCCGGGCACCGAGATTGTTGGCAAAGCCCAAGGGATGGCCTTCATAGCAAACCAGGACATAGCCACGCGGCGTTTCGGGCGGCAACACGAGTGCCTCACGGCGCAGATAGGCCAGCGCCTGGGTGCGGTCAAGGTCGGTCCGGGGGAAAGCTGTGTCGCTGAGAGCCGTCGAGAGGGCTAAGGCATGGGCCGGCACAAGCTTGTTGCCTTTGGGCTCGGCCAGGGCAACGCCGGCCTGGATGGTATTGACGCAAGCCTGAATGCGGCTTATGGTCTCGGCCCAAGTCTCGCGTACGGCATAGAGCCCACCGTCGGGGCGCTGCACAATCTTGTATTGGCTGCTGTCTTTGAGCCACGGGCTCACCTGCCTCACTCCGGCAGGCGGGGTGTCTTTGCCGTTTCGGCGGCGGTCTTTGACCCGTCGAGGCGGGTCGGTCGCGACTGTTTTGCGCAATAGGGCCAAGAAAAAGCCTTCGCCTTTGGCGCGGTCGGGGAAGAAATGACAGACGGGCAGTCCGCGGCCGGTCTGGTCGCCGTCTATGGCCCATGTCGGGTCGAAAGCCACGGGAACGCACTCGGCTCCCAGTTCGCGGCAAATGTAATCAATGTTGTCTTCGTTTTCTTCGCGGTTGAACGTGCAGGTGCTATAGACCAGCCAACCGCCCTGCCGCAAAGCCGGCCACACGTCGCGGACAATCTGTCGCTGTCTGGCTGCACATTGGGCCACGGCCTCAACAGACCATTCGTCTCTGGCACCCTCGTCTTTGCGAAACATACCTTCGCCCGAACAAGGCACGTCGGCGGCCACGATGTCAAAGAGACCGCAGAGCGGCGCAAAGTCTGCGGGATAACTCTGAGTGACCACCACGTCGGGAAGTCCCCACTTGGTGAGATTTTCTGCCAGGACCATAGCCCGTTGCCGCACCGGCTCATTGGCCACCAGCAGACAGCCATCGGGCAGCAGCGACCGCCACAGCGTAGATTTGCCGCCGGGGGCCGCACAAAGGTCGAGCACGCGAGCGGGCGTTTCGTCGATGGTTTTGAAAGCTTGTTCCACAAACATCGAAGCCGCCTCCTGGACATAATAACAGCCGGCGTGGAGCAGCGGATCGGCGGTGAAAGCCGGCCGACTCTCGAGGTAGCGTCCGCGTGCACACCAAGGCACATGTTCGGCATTGGCGAAAAGTCCGTCGTGCGGTTTCGTTGGATTGAGCCTAACACTCACAGGCGTCTCACCGTTGAGTGTCTCACAGAGAGCCTTGCCACGTTCTTGTCCCAGCAAGTCCGCGGTACGGCGTATAAAAGCATCGGGAAGTTGAGCCATTGGCGTTGATTGTTGTCTTGGAAAGGTCAAAGTTAGTGCAAATGAGAGCAGAGACAAAAGGAAAGACGTAAGTTTTTACTTTTGGCTATCCGAATGTAGCCTAACTCGCAACGAAGGCGCAAGTTAGTGCAAGGCGAGTGGAAGGACCAAGAAAAAACTTGTTTTAAGTTGACATTGCCGAACCGCAGCATCAAATCCTGTATCATTAGCCCGCCCCGTCCCCCAAAAACTTGTATTTTTCTCTCCCTCCAACAATGGTTATCTTTGGACAAAGAGAAAAGGAAGAGGCCTCAAAAGGGCCTCTTTTATTTGCAATCAGGCGTTTACGGGGATAAGGAGAGTTTTTTCTGGCCTTATGGCAAGAAAAACTGGGCTTATGAGAGGAACGTGAAAGCCTATTATCATAGGTCTGGAAAGGCATTTCGCCGCTTTTTGGCTTCATTCATGAGGCGCTAAAAAAGATTTCGACGAAAAATGAACTTTTCGTGTCACGGTTGAGACGGGGGAATGAACAATAGAGCGGCTTTTGGATTTCATTTGCAAGAGCTTTAGCGTATGCGTGAGAATGAAAAACTCCGATATGATAAATCAAACAAGTTTCTTCTGACCTTTGCGCCCGCTTGCACTAACTTTCGCCTGCGGCGCAAGTTAGGCTGCGGCTCGGGAAAGCCAATAAAAACAAGTTTTTTGACCTTTGCGCCCGCTTGCACTAACTTTCGCCTGCGGCACAAGTTAGGCTGCGGCTCGGGAAAGCCAATAAAAACAAGTTTTTTTTGGCTTTCCGCTCGCCTTGCACTAACTTTGCAGTTCAAAAGGTATTTTTACTTGTAATTACATTATTTTCTGTATGAGTTGGATACAAACCATTTTTCAGGACCCGGGGTCTATCGCGCACCTCGTGGTGATTTACGCCTTGGTGATTAGTCTGGGCGTGAAACTGGGTAGGATCAAGTTCGGCGGCGTGGCACTCGGTGTCACATTCGTGCTTTTTGCCGGCATTCTGCTCGGACACATTTATTATCAGTTCATTCCCGACACGGCCGGTCAACCTATCGACCACTCCGCCCAAAAGGCCGTGATCAACTTCGTCAAAGAGCTGGGCCTCATCTTGTTTGTCTATTGCATCGGCTTGCAGGTGGGACCGGGCTTCTTCGCCACCTTCAAGAAAGGCGGCGTAGGCATGAACCTCATTGCCGTAGGCATCGTGGCGCTCAACGTGCTGGTTATGCTGGGTCTCTACTTCCTGGTCTATGGCGGCGGCAAGTATGAACTGAGTATGATGGTCGGCACGATGTATGGCGCCGTGACCAATACCCCCGGTCTCGGTGCGGCCAACTCCGTGATCAAAGACATGTCCGGCGTCTTCGCCGACGGCAACATCCCCGACCTGGCTTCCAGCTACGCCTGCGCCTACCCGCTCGGTGTGGTTGGCATCATCCTGGCCACTATCGTTATCCGCTTTATCTGCAAAATCAAGCTTGACGAAGAGCAGGAGCGTATCCGCAAAGAGCAGGAACGCGACCCGCACGCCACGCCCAAGCATCTCATCATCAACATCACCAACAAGGCCGTGGTGGGACGCTCTCTGGCCGACCTGCACACGTTCCTGAACCGCGAGTTTGTGGTGTCGCGCTGCATCAAAAACGATGAAATCATCGTGCCAGACGGCAACACAAAACTCGAACTCGACATGCACATCCACCTGGTATGCGCCGAAGACGAGGCCGAAGCCATCACCGCCTTGATGGGCGAAGCCGTCGACGAAGAATGGACCCCCGACGTGGCCGACGCCAAATACGTGTCGCGCCGACTGGTCATCACCAAAGACAACATAAACGGCAAAACCTTCGGCCAGCTCCATTTCAGCACCATCTATGGCGTGAACGTGACGCGCGTCACCCGTAACGGTATGGAGCTCTTTGCCGACCGCAACCTCCGCCTGCAGGTGGGCGACCGCCTGCTCGTGACTGGTCGTGAGCAAGACGTGGAACACCTCAAAGACGCCATCGGCGACAGCGTGAAACGCCTCGACCACCCCAACGTGGGCGCCATCTTCTTCGGCATTATGCTCGGTGTGATGCTCGGCCAGATTGACTTCGGCGGCGGTATGAAACTGGGCCTCGCCGGCGGTCCGCTCATCGTGGCCATACTGATGGGTGCCTTCGGCTACCGTTACGGCATCAACACCTATACTTCCACCTCGGCCAATCTGATGCTCCGCGAAGTCGGTCTGCTGCTTTTCCTCTCCAGCGTCGGCATCCAGGCAGGCGCCACCTTCTGGACGACACTCCAGGCCGGCGGTGTGACCTACGTCTGGACGGGCTTCCTCATCACGATCATACCCATCCTCATCATGGGCGTAGTGGCCAGAAAGATTTTGAAACTGAACTATTTCACGCTGATGGGTCTCATCGCCGGTTCCAATACCGACCCTCCCGCATTGGCCTTTGCCAACCAGACCGCTGGCAACGACGCGCCGGCAGTGGGTTACTCTACGGTTTACCCGCTCTCTATGTTCTTGCGCATCATCGTAGCCCAACTGGTATTGCTGGCATTCCTCTCGTAAAATCATCTTTTTGACATCATCTCATAATAGGGCCGTGAAGCACTCCCGCACACGGCCCTGTTGTTTTCATACAGACCATCACGACTCACCTTATGGCAGAGAAGAGTTTGAAAGGCGAAACGGCCAAAGGCCTGCTCTGGGGCGGCATCAACAACGGCGGCCAGCAACTGCTCAACCTGATATTCGGCATTTTCCTGGCCCGAATGCTCACGGCCGAAGACTACGGCATGGTGGGGATGCTCACCATCTTTGCCCTCATAGCCTCGGCCCTGCAAGAGAGCGGCTTCATCTCGGCGCTCAACCGCAAAAAAGACATCACACACGCAGACTACAACGCCGTGTTCTGGTTCAATGTCATCTGCGCCGTGTCGCTGTATGTCATTCTCTTCTTTTGCGCGCCACTGATAGCCGCCTGGTTCAAACAGCCCGCACTCATCCCGCTCGCACGCCTGTCTTTCCTGAGCATCATCCTGGCCGCCCTCGGCACAGCCCCGAGAGCCTATCTCTTCCGCAATCTTCTGGTCAAAAAGACTGCAGGCATGACCCTCACGGCCCTGTTGCTCTCCGGCATCTCCGGCATCACACTGGCCGCCCTCGGCATGGCCTATTGGGGACTTGCCATCCAAAATCTCGTGTATTGCGGTGTGATGACGTTTTTCAGTTGGACCCTTTCCGGCTGGAGGCCGACGCTACACATCGACCTCAGGCCGCTGCGCGGTATGATAGGCTTCAGTTCGCGACTGCTTATCACCAACATTTTCACGGGCATCAACAACAACATCTTCTCTATCTTCTTCGGCCGTTTCTACGGCGAAAGGCAGGTGGGTCTTTATAATCAGGCCAACAAATGGACATTCCAGGGCTACACCTTCCTTAACGGTACGCTCTGGAACGTGACGCAGCCCGTCTTTGCCCGAATTGACGACATCGACAGGCAACGGCGTGCCTTCCGCAAGATGTTCCGTTTCACTGCCTTCGCTTCCTGTCCCCTCCTTTTCGGTCTGGCGCTCATCGCCCCCGAGTTCATCACCTTGCTCATTACCGACAAATGGATTGAGAGTGCCCATCTGATGCAGATATTAAGCATTGGCGGCGCTTTTATCCCCGTGGCGTCTTTCTACAGCAACTACCTCATCAGCCAGGGTCGCAGCAACGTGTTCATGTGGTGCACCATCGGCCTTTGTGTCTTGCAGACGCTCTCTGCCATCCTGCTCTACCCGTTTGGCGTGACGGTGATGGTGGTGGTCTATGTGGTTCTGGGCATTCTGTGGCTGCCGGTCTGGCACTATTTCATCTGGCAGACCAACGGCGTGACCCTATGGCAGGCTATGGCCGACCTGCTGCCGTTTGTGGTGTGTGCGGCCCTCGCCATGCTGGGTGCCTGGGCGGTGTCGCAGGGTCTGAGCTCCAACCTCTGGCGCCTCGTGGTCAAAGTCGCCACAGCCTTTGTGCTTTATGTGGGCATGATGAAAGCGCTCCGGGTCGTCATTTTTGAGGAAAGCATCGCCTTTTTGCTTTCCCGTTTCAAGCGCACAAAACAATCGTAACCCGGCCGGCAACCACTGCCGTGCCATTCAGTTGGCATAAAACCTGCCGTCGACCATCACCACCGCCTCGTCGTCAATCAACTGTGCCAGAGCGCGGTCGCGCAGCGTAGTGCTGTAGCCTTCAAAAACAAGCTGGTCGGGGGCTAACCCTTTGGCCGCAGCTATTTGCTGCCTCAGACTGTCGGCCAAAACCGTTACGTCGGCGGCTGTCCGCCTTTTGGCCAGACACACGTCGCAGCGTCCGCAGTCTGACGTGTCTTTCTCTCCAAAATAATTGAGCATGAAGCTGCTCCGGCAAGTATTCTCCTGCTGCGCATAACGCAACATCTCCCGACAGCGCTGCGCGTAGTTGTCGCGGCGCTCTTCATAGACGGCACGACTCAGCACCACGCGGTCGACACGCCGCTGCAAATAGGTGATGTGTGGTATCTTCTTGCGCGGGATATAATGAATGATGCGCTGACGATTGAGATTGACCAGAATCTCATAGACCTCGTGAGGCTTGAGCTCGGTCTGCTGGGCGATAATCCGTTCCTCGATAGACACATAATCGGCAAAGACGCCCCCATAACGCCTCAAGATGGTCGAGATGACTTTCTCGGCATTGGCGGTCTGCCTGTGCAGACGATAGAGCTCGTCTCTGGAAAGCAGGAACATCAGCCGCGACAGATTGTCTTCGCTCTCTCTAAAGTCAATGTAGCCTGCACGGGTCAATATCTGCAGGGCACTCATCACCGGCAGCGGGAATCGATGGAACACCCTGCAGAACTGTTCCATATTAAACTCATAGCAGACCGACTGGCCGTCGCCCACGGCCAGCTGGAAGAAATAGGCGAGGTCGTCGTAGGTGTCGGCGATGTAGTCTTTGGCAGGGAAATTCTCTTCGACACGTCGCGCCATCCGCGTGGCGTCGCTCTCGTTGTAGAGCAATATGGCATAGGCGGTCTGTCCGTCGCGGCCTGCACGTCCGGCCTCTTGGAAATAGGCCTCGATGGCGTCTGGCATATCGAGATGTATGACCAAGCGCACATTGGGCTTATCGATGCCCATGCCGAAAGCGTTGGTGGCCACCATCACCCTGATTTCGTCGTCGTGCCAAAGGCGCTGGCGCACGTCTTTGTCAAGCTCGGTGAGTCCGGCGTGAAAGTTGAGGGCGGTGAAGCCTTTTTCACGAAGCAGTTCGGCCACTTCCCGTGTTTTCTGTCTGCTGCGTGTGTAGACGATGGCCGAACCGTCTACGCGCGATAATATATGAAGGAGTTCGGCCGTCTTGTCTTTGGTCTTTCTGACCACGTAACTCAAGTTGGGCCGTGCAAAACTCATACGGAAAACCGCCTTATGGCCAGTGCGGAACCGCAGGCAGCCGCAAATGTCGTCCACCACACGCGGCGTGGCCGTAGCGGTGAGTGCCAACACCGGCACGTCGGGCAAATGGTCTCTCAGCCGGGCTATCTCAAGATAGGCCGGACGGAAATCATATCCCCACTGCGAGATGCAGTGTGCCTCGTCGACAGTGATGAAACTCACCTTCATCCGCCTGAGTTTGCCCACGAAAAGCTCACTCGAGAGACGCTCGGGCGAGAGATAGAGCAGCTTGTATGCTCCAAAGACACAGTTGTCCAGGCAAGCCACAATGTCGGCGTGCGACATACCGGCGTGGATGGCGGCTGCACGGATACCGCGGCGTTTGAGGTGGTCTACCTGGTCTTTCATCAAAGCCACGAGCGGTGTCACCACGATGGTCATTCCTTCGAGCGCCAGAGCCGGCACCTGGAAGGTGATGCTTTTGCCACCACCCGTCGGCATAAGGCCCAGGGTATCGTTGCCCGAGGCTATGCTGCGGATGATGTCGGCCTGAATGCCGCGAAAGTCATCATAGCCCCAGTATTCGTGAAGTATGTCGCGGAAGCTGTCGGCCATGTCGGTTATTCGCAGGGGCGGATGTCTTCAATCTGAAGTTGCACCTCACCGCGCTTGTGCGTGTTCTCTTCGACGGCATAGCAGATGTCGAAGGCGCGTTTTGTCTTAATATATCTGGCCTGCGAACTCTGCCCGAAAGCAATGCCGTTCATCACGTTGTTGCTCTTGTTGTCTACGAGCTCAAGTTTGATGTGCTCCTGACCGCGTCCCACGACTTTGCTGGTGCCGTAGTCATATACACGGCGGGTGCAGAAGGTGGGGCGCTCATTGCCCGGTCCGAAGGGGGCGAAGCGCTTGAGTTGCTGATAGAACTTGAAGGTCACGTCTTTGAAATCCAGATAAGCATCGATGTCGAGCGCAGGCTGGGTCTGCTCGTCCTGGATGTGCTCAGTGACATAGTTTTCAAAGCGGCGGCTGAACTCGGCCACGTTTTCAGCCTTGAGCGTGAGGCCTGCGGCATAGGTGTGTCCGCCGAAGTTTTCAAGCAGGTCTGCACAGCTTTGCACGGCTTTGTAGACATCAAAGCCCGACACACTGCGGGCCGACCCCGTGGCCATACCCTCAGAGCGCGTGAGCACGACGGCGGGGCGGTAATACAGTTCGGTGAGACGCGAAGCCACGATGCCGATGACACCTTTGTGCCACTCCTCATTATATATGACAATGCTACGCCGGTCGTCAAGGTTTGTCATTTCTGCCACTCGGTTGACGGCTTCTTCGGTCATTTGTTTGTCGAGGTCTTTTCGGGCTTCGTTGTAGAGGTTAATGCGTTCGGCTTTTTCGAGAGCGGCCTGATAGTCTTTCTCCACAAGGAGTTCGACGGCCTCACGTCCGTTCTGCATACGTCCGGACGCGTTGATGCGGGGACCTATGCGGAAGATGATGTCTCCCATCGACAGTTCGCGGTCGCCCAGCCCGCACACTTCGACAATGGCCTGCAGGCCGATGCCGGGGTTGCTGTTGAGACAGCGCAGGCCGTGGCTGGCCAGAATGCGGTTTTCGCCCATAATGGGCACGATGTCGGATGCAATCGAGATGGCACAGAGGTCGAGCAGTTGGGTGAGTTGATTAAACTCTATGCCGTTGTTGGCCGCGAAGGCCTGCATGAATTTGAAGCCCACGCCACAGCCTGAGAGGTGGGTGTAGGGATAGACATTGTCTTTCCGCTTAGGGTTGAGAATGGCTGCTGCATCGGGCAGAACATCGTCGGGCACGTGGTGGTCGCAGATGATGAAGTCAATGCCAAGGCTTTTGGCGTAGGCAATTTCCTCGACGGCCTTGATGCCGCAGTCGAGCACGATGATGAGCTTCACGCCACACTCTGCGGCGAAGTCCACTCCTTTTTTCGAGATGCCGTAGCCCTCGTCGTAACGGTCGGGGATGTAGAAGTCGATGTTGGAATAAAACTTCACCAAAAACTTGTAGACCAGCGCCACTGCCGTACAGCCGTCCACGTCGTAGTCGCCATAGACCAGGATGCGTTCGTTGCGGCACAGCGCCGCGTTGAGCCGGTCTACGGCCTTCTGCATGTCGTTCATCAGGAACGGGTCGTGCAGGTCGGTGAGTTGTGGACGAAAGAAGCGCCGGGCCTCAGCCGTTGTCGTGATGCCGCGACGCCAGAGCAGCCGCCCGAGGGCAGGATGCACGCCTGTCTCGCGGGCCAGCAGAGCCTCCGCCGCCGCGTCTTCGGGCGTGGGGGCTTCGTAAGTCCATTTGTAGTTCATGGGTTGTATGTCGTTTTTTTATTGTCGAAGAGAGGGGCGCCACAGTCGGTTTTGACAAGTGCGCATAATAGAGCTTGCTAATTTAGCAAAAAAATGCGACATAGACGTTACATCTGCCTTCACGGCAAAGAGCGAAAACTAAAACCACCGCCGTTTTGCGCCCGTCAGACGTTCAAAATGGCGTGTCTTTTGTGACGGCGATGATGTATTTATTAGCTTTTTTGAGAATATTTGGCCAAACGGGCAACCTTTGGTTAAAAAACCAAAAGAAAGCACAGACGACTGACTCAATACCTTGTTTTTCTGAATATTATAAGGAAGCAAAGGACTTCAATAGTGCAAAGACGGGCGAAAAAGCACTTTAATGGTGTCGGATAGGGACTTCCGGCGTACGCGCATAAGGAACGTTTTTCCTGTCCTTATGCCAGAAAAAACTGCGATACTGACAAGAAGGGAGCAGTTTAGGCTCCAGACACAGAAGAAGCCCCCTCGCGGGAGCTTCTTCCTTTTTGTCTACTCCAAATTTACGCTGCCGGTGCCGTCGGACAAAAGACAAAACGCCGGCAGGCGATGGCAAGGAGGCGAGGAGGCTGCCGGGCCTCAACGGGTCACTTCGACGGCCTCGTAACCGATTTTGCGCAGAGCGGCAATATAGTCTTCGGCTTTGGCCTTGTCTGCCCGATAGACGATGACGACGCGCTGGTGCTCGACAGAGGTTTCGATTTTTTTCGTGCCTTTGACAAAACGCAGGCCGTTCTTGATTTTGGCCTCGCAGCCGGCACAGTGCATCTGTGGCGTCGTCGTGACAACGAGCGTGTCGACGGGGGCCTTGTCTGTCGAAACGGCGGCCGAAGCGCCCAGACCCGAGAAGGCCACGATGAGCATTAACAAAAACTTTTTCATATTCCTTTGATTATAAATAAACAACGTTTCAATTCAAATGCCAACGTATGCCCACGTAAACCATGGCGCCCTCGGTAGGGCCCCAAACCTGCGTGGCGTCAAAACCCGGCTGCCAGGGATTGTCTGCCCCTATCACCGGGCACGGCATGCGGTAGTTGGTGAGGTTTTCGCCGCCGACATAGACACTGAAACGGCGGAAGTCGCGCGTCACCTGGGCTTGGAGCTGGCCGTAGGTGGGATAGGACGTGAAGTCGTAACGCACGCCGCTGCCGGCCACCGAGGCGGTGACGTCGAAATGCCACAGCTGGAGTGGCGTCTGATAAGAAAGCGTCAGCAGGCCTTTGAAGCGGTTGCTGAAAGGCCGCCGTCGCAAACGGCTGTCGTAGGTGGTGCGGGCATCATTGTAACGGAAGGCGACCATGGCCGTGAAGCCGTCAAAGAGCGGATAGGTGGCGTCAATCTGGAAGGTGTGGCTGTAGCTGCGGCCCGAAAGGTTCTCGAAGCTGACCGTACCCGCGCCCTGCGCGCCATCGACATTGACCACAAGCTGATGGAGGAAACGGGTATAGAAATATTCGGCGTTGACCTCAAGCGTGCGACCGGCCACGGGCAGTCGCAGCGAGGCGGACAGACCGTAGTTCCAGGCCTCTTCCTGACCTGTTTCTGTGGGAAAGATGAATATGCGCGAACTGGCCATAAGGGGTGTGTGCTCGGCCAAAACGTGGGGTGAGCGGTAGCCCTTGCCAGCCGATGCACGCAAGGAGAAATGGCGATAGGGCGCCCACTTGACGTGAAGGCGCGGCGTGACGAATGAGCCATAGACCGACGAATGGTCGAGACGCAGGCCGGGCATCACGGTGAGCTGGTCGCCGAGGCGGTAGGTGTATTGGGCATAGAGGCCGGCTGTGGTCTCTTTGGCGGGACCGCCGCGACGCTCGCGAGTGGGTGTGGCAGCAGGACCGGCGGTGGCGGGCGCAAACCACTCGCTGTAGTCATCATAGTTGACCGAGGCGCCGACCGAGAGCTGATGTGCCGTCGTAAAGTCACGCTCAAACATGAGCTGGGCATAGCCGTTTCGCTGGGTGACATCATAGCGCTGATGGCCGAAACGGCTCTCCACGTCTTGCCACGACCCGTGCAGCATAAGGGCCACCGACGTGGGTTGCTCTGTGGAGAAGTTGAAGCCGTTTTTCCATTGTGCCTCATAGCGGTCGGCGTCGAGCGAGATGCCATAGTGGGGGATATGGGCCGCCATACCGGCGTGGCGCGACATACCGCCGTCGCGCTCATCATGCAGCATACGCACACTGAGCTGGCTGATCCATTGCGGTCCGACGTAGGCCCAACGGTGCATCAGGTTATACTGCCGCAGTATGGGCATATCCATAAAGCCATCGCCGTTTCCGTCGTGATCGCGCCGGCGGTCTTCAAAATGCAGGAGCAGGCTTGTGCTGAGCCGGTCGTTGAGATGAATGTTGCCGTCGGCATTGAGCTCGGTGCGCAACTGTGAGTCGAAATAGCCGTTGGCACGCACACCGTCTTCGGCCTGGGGCTTGAGATACTCAATATTGATTTGGCCCGTCGTGCTTTCGTAGCCGTTTCTCACGCTCGAAGCGCCCTTGCTCACCTGTATGGACTGCATCCACGGTCCCGGCACATAGCCCAGCGAATAAGGGATGGCGGCACCGCGCAGATTGGGCACATTCTCGGTGAGCATCTGCACGTAGGTGCCGTCAAGGCCGAGCAGTTTGATTTGTCTGGCCCCGGTGGCAGCGTCGGCATAGGTGACGTCGACAGAAGGGCTCGCGGTGAACGACTCACCAAGGTTGCAACAGGCAGCACGCTTGAGCTGGGCCGAACTGATAAGCTCGACGTTTTCCACACGCGTCGGAGAGCGGCTGCTGCGCGTGGTACGCACCACGGCGTCTTTGAGGTTCTGTTCGGCGGCAATGCTGTCGGGCACAGTCTGGGCCACGGACATTGCGGGGAACAAGATGAGTGAGGAGAAATATAGAAGTGAGAACTGCTGTCGGCTGTTCATATAGGCATAGGTTAGGTCGGGGTGTGTCAGGATGGATTTGACGATGCAAAGTTAGAGTTTTTGACGCTCCCACCTTTATTTCGGCCTTTGTTTCACACTTTGGCAGAAAAGTTATCTTTCCTCCAATCGTTTATAAGAAGAAACTTCGTGTTTCTTTACCACACAGGCGCAGTTCGCAGAATGTTTTTCGTCGCTTGATGTGCCACACCCATACCAATAAAATATATAAGGCCTTATGTAGGCTCATTTCCCTCTTCTGCCCTCCCCACCGACAATCGCCGCCAAACGGCCATACGACAAAAAGCCGCAGCGTCTGTTTTTTGCTCAGACGTTGCGGCAGGGATAAACGCATAAAACGCGCTTGTCAACTTATCTTCATTTGGTGCGCTTGACGGTGTGGATGACGCGGCCTTTGCCGTCGACCATGCTCAAAGTCAAAGCTTTGGCGTCGGCCGAGACCACACTGAAGCCGGGCTCTGACGAACAGAAGACGGTGCCGTCAGTGGGCTGGACTTTGCGTGAGAGCGAGCCTGACGAGTTGACCACATAGTCGGTCGTGCCGCCTTCTGGCCGGCGGATGTGTTGGAAATTGTGGATGTGGCCACAAAGATACATATCGACCTTGCCCTGATGGCGCCGGAACACCGGCAAGAGCTGCGCCTGCATATCGGTGCGCTCATACTCGCCCTTTGAGGTCTGCGCAAAGACGGGATGATGGCCCACAACTATGGTCCAGGTAGAGCGGTCGGCGGTCAGGACGGAGTCGAGCCAGGCCATTTGGCGGTCGGCGTTCTGGAGGCCGGCATCGGGATACTTGCCGCTGTTTTGGCGATAGGAGGCGATGAGCGGCGTCGTGTCGATGAGGATGAGGCGGAGGGTCGTGCCGGCTTCGTCGTCGGACAGCACGGTCGTGTAGTAGCGGTCGGGCATCTGCCAGCGGCGCGACACACGGGCATAGTCAAGCACAGCCTGCGTGTTGCCGCGATACTCGTGGTTGCCGAACACGGGCAGCCAACCAATCATCAGTTCGGGGTGGCTGTAGATGTGTTCGTAGTTGGTGAGCCACAGTGGGTCGCTGACCGAGGCCACGCCGTCGAAATGGTGCACGTCGCCGGCGGCAACCACACAGTCTGGCCCGATAGTTTCGGCCATACGGCCCATCAATTCGGCAATGGGTTTCTGTTCATAATAACCGTTTCGTCCCAAATCGTTGGCCAGGAAGAAACGCACATCTCCTTTGAGCTGTTTCCACTCTGCCGACGTCTGTGCGGTGAGCGACAGACAGGCGAGCGAGAAGGTTATCAGCCAGACGAGCGAGAGGCGGAATGAATGTAGTCTCATATGGTTCGGATGTCAAAGGTTGATTTTGAAGCCCACGTTGGTTCTCACACCATAGTATTCCACCTGCATCGTACGGTCTGAATGGCCTTGATAGTAGCGCAGGGGCTGGTTGAGGAGGTTGCCGGCCTCAGCAAAGATGGTGAACTTGGTTTTCTTGCCCCACGTGTAAGAGGCGTTGAGGTCGAGATAATTGACGTGGTCGTAGTAGCGGTCGAGCTCGCGGCTGCCGGTGTTCATCTGGTCGATGAAACTTGAGGCGAAGTTGTAGCTCAGACGCACATTGATGCCATTCTTCTCGAAATAGAGCGAAGCGTTGGCGGTGTGCTCGGGCGAACCGGCCATCTTGACATCATCGCCGGCGGCAATGCCGAGGCGTGAGTTGTAGTTGCGCGTCTTGGTGTGGGTGTAAGTATAAGTGCCGTAGAGACCAAGGCATTTCAGAGCAGGGGCAATGAAGCCGAAGTCGCGCTGATAGGCCACTTCGAGGCCTGCCACACGGGCGTCGTAAGCATTCATACACTGCGTCACCTCAAATTGTTCGTCGGCCAGGCTGGACAGGCCAAGCTCGGCACCGGTGTAGTAGCCCAAGGTTTCGACGTTGACATTTTTCACATCCTTATAGAAGAAGCCAAGACTCACCATACCGATGCTCTTGAAGTAGTAGTCGGCCGAGAGGTCAAAGTTCCAAGCTTTTGTGGGCTGGATGTTGGGGTCGCCGATAGTGGCTTGGCGGTCGGCCAGGTTGAAGCTCTTGTTGGCTACCAAGGCTGAATATTTGGGGCGCGAAAGTGTGCGGGTCACCGAGGCACGGACGTTGCCGTCTTCGCCCAACTTGTAACGCAACAAAAGGCTGGGGAGCAGGTCGGTATAGTTGTGGCGATAGACTCCCGTGGGCACGAGGCTCTCATTGTCGTCTTCGTCCATCGTGTAGTTGACGCCCGAGGTCTCGAGGCGTGTGTTTTCGAGGCGCAAGCCGAGCGTGGCGTCGAGGTTGGTGCCAAGTTTCTGGTCGAGGCGGAGATAGCCGGCGTGGATTTGCTCGATGGCTTTGTAGTTGCCGGCTTCTTCCTCAAGCACCTCAGTGCCGTCGGCCGGATTGAAACGCACTTTGCCCAAGAAATCTTTGTCGACGAACTGCGTGTGGATGGGATACTGGCTGCCGGGCATGAAGCCACAGCGCACCTTATAGGCGAGGTTGTTTTGCCAGTCGGCCACAAGAGCGTCGGCGGCATCGGAGTAATCAAACCAGGAGGTGTTGCGCTTCTTCTCCTTGCGTGTGTATTTGTAACCGAACTTGAGACCCGTGCCAAAGTCGCCTTGTGTCAGAGGCAGAGCGAAGTTGATGCGTTCTTTAAGTTCATTCTCAGTGATGCTTTGGTCGGAGTTGGTGAGCTCGTCAATCTTCCAGCTGGCGTCGCCGAAAGCCGGGATGGTCAAAGTGGAATAAGGGTGGCGGCTGCCGACGTCTTCAAACGACTCGCCGATGTTGAAATCGTCGCTGCCTTTGAGCTTCAACGCCATATAGCGCTCGTTGGGGCGGTCTTCGGTGGCACGCGAGAAGCTTGAAGCCCAGTCTATGCCCAAGATACCGAAACGGTGCTCGCCGTCGAGGGTGAAGTCCATGGTCTGCTGGCGCTCAAGACGGGCGCCTTTGGTGTCGTCGGCGCCGGCTTTGGTCTGCAACACAATGCTCTGGTCTTTGGCCTTTTCGGCGTTGAGTTTCTTGTATGAAATACGATAACGGTTTTCCCAGTCGTTACGGCGGTTGTAGATGCCCTTGAACGAAATCTTGTGCAACGGGTTGAAGCGGTAGTCCAAGGCCAACGAATAGCTCTGGCGCTCGCGGGTGACATAATACTGGCGCACCTGTGCCTCTTTGAGTTGCACCTGTCCGTCTTTCTCTACATATTCAAACTCCGTGTTGTCTGAGCCGCCGGGGGCATATTGGTATGAGCCGCTGAGCATGATGCCGAGGCGGTCGTCGAAATATCGGTCGCCCCAGGTGGCGCCG
This sequence comes from Alloprevotella sp., assembly GCA_045124135.1. Classification (GTDB taxonomy): domain Bacteria; phylum Bacteroidota; class Bacteroidia; order Bacteroidales; family Bacteroidaceae; genus Alloprevotella. Next base: position 85,999 of record JBGVLE010000050.1, on the reverse strand, counting down.
AGTGCCCACGTGGGTTTGGCACTCACGGGCGTGTAGCCCACAGAGGTGGTGAAGTTGAGCACACGGTGGTTGGGCGTCTGCTTTGTCACGAGATTGATGGCACCGCCAATGGCGTCGCCGTCCATATCCGACGTCACCACCTTGTTCACCTCGATGGTCTGTATCATATCGGCGGGAATGAGGTCAAGCTGCACGTTGCGCGTATCGCCCTCGGCCGAAGGCAGACGATTGCCGTTGACCGTGACAGACGTGAGGTCGGCACTCGTGCCACGCACCTGGCCGAAACGGGCCTCGCCCTGGTCGTATTGCACATTGATGCCACTGATACGCTTCAACGCATCGCCGATGTTGGAGTCGGGAAACTTGCCCACCTGATCGGCCGAAACGACATTGGCCACCCCCATACTGCTCTTTTGCATCTGTAGCGCACGGCGTTGGCCCTTGAAAGCACCAGTAACGACAGCCTCGTGAAGCTTGGTGCCTTCGCTCATAACGAAGCCCACCTCTTGCAGACCTGCCGAGCTGGACACCGTGATGGTCTTGTATACCGGCTCGTAGCCCACATAACTCACCTTGATGGTATAGGTTCCAGGCTTGAGCCCCGCCAATGTGTAGTAGCCGCTCTCGTCGCTGACCACCCGTGTGCCAAGCTGCTCAATCTGTATGCTGGCACCGGGAAGGGCGCGATGGTCCACGTCTGTGATTTGTCCGCGTACCAGAGTGGGGTCGGGCGTTTCGTTGCCGTCTTCTGCAAAAGCCGGAGTGGCCAAAGCGAAAGCCAACAAAGAGGTCTGAAACACCTGACGGCATTTGCGACCATAATTAACCGAACGATGGTCATTGCCGGTCTCCCCGGCCTGCTGCTCGGGCCGGTCCGAGAGACGTTGGGAAATAGTCTTCAATTTCATAAATAAACAATTAGACTTGATGTTGTTTCACTTTTACGCTGCAAAAGTAGACGGACGATATCACAAGGCCGTTTCAACATTATTACACTTTCGTAACACTTGGGCGCTGCGGCTCTACGGACCGGCCAGGACACTTTTATGACAAAAAATGACGGCTGTTTTTCAGAAAATAAGCCTCAGATTCACCGTCGTAATCATTAAATGCGTACATTTGTCCCGAATATTCATAAATCTTATTTTCCTTAATCTTATAATGTTATCTATGAAGAAAATCTCTCTCTTTCTGAGCCTGATGTTCTGTATGGTTATGCAGGCATGGGCTGGGAGTGCAGTGACGAAGGCTTCTGCCTGGCAAAATGCCGTGCCCTTCACGGCTGTTGAGGGCATAAGGGCCACAAGCTTCACTCCCGGTACAGTGGTGACCGATGAGGCTTCCATCAGCGAAGGCTACGCCTACGTTATCCGCTCGGCACGCGGCTTCTTGCTCTACAGCGCCGACTTCCCCAATCACATTGCAGGCAGTGCAGGGAGTGGCGTGTCAGACGAAGGCACAGCCGCCTATGACGTGGCTGCCCAGCAGTTCCAGTTCAAAACCAACGGCACCAACACCTACCTCTACAGCGTGGGGGCCGGCAAGTATGTGAAGAGCGACGGCTCTTATGAAGACACGCCTTCTTCGCCCGTCACCTTCGTAGCCACAGGCAATGCCAACTATCCCTTCCAGATAAAGGTAGGCAGCAGCTATATCAACACACAGGCTTCGTCGGGCTATGACCATGGCTGTGCAGTTGACAGCTGGAGCACGCTGGACGATGGCAACCGTCTGGCCATCATCGAAGCAGTCGTGCTTGACGAACTGGAGGCTTATCGCGCCCAGTACAAGGCCTTGGTGCAGCAGATCAATGATGCCAAGAAGCTGCAATACTTCTACCACAGCACCACCGAAGCCGAAGCAGCCATCCCTGCCACAATGCCCTCGACTGAAGAAGATCTGCAGGCAGCCATCACCGCCATGCAGGATGCCTTGACCGCTATGGAGAGCACCCCGGTGCTGGGCACGGAGATTGACGGTGTGCCCCTTTTCATCGGCAACTTGCTCCACTCATCGCTCTATGTGGGCTTGAAAGACAACCAGCTGGGTTCGAACAACGGCAAGTATGACAAAGACCACGTGTGGTATTTTGAAAAAGCCGGCGATGACAATACTTATTATATAAAGAACCTGGCCACCGGCCTTTATGTGGCTGCTCTGCCCACGGCCAACAATACGCGCGTGGACTTGGTGGAGAAGGAAAACGCAGGTGTTTATACGGTGGAATATGCCGGTGTGAACGGCTATTGCAACATCTACGACAAAAACGGCGAAACTGACCGCAATGCGCTGCATATGGTCAACTGGGACGGCGTGGTGCGCTGGAGCACTTCGGCCGATGCCTCAAAATTCTTGTTGCAGAACGCTACAGCCCTCGTAGAGGCTATGGAGAAGACCTATACCATTCAAAACTGGACCAATGGTTATTTGAGTGTGGCCGACGGCTATGTGGACGGCAGCGGCAACCTGAAAGTGACCAACAACAACGAACCGAGCAACTTTGACGGTCTGTGGTATGTGATGAAGACTGAAGACGGTTTTTATCGCTTTGTCAATGCCGGCGAAACGAAGAAGGGTTTGATCCTCAATATGACAGGCAGCGAAGGCGATGCCCGTGCCGCCATGACTGCCGCCGCCACGGCTGATGCCAGCGAAGGCTCTTACTTCAACGGTACGATTAATCTCGACGGTACGGCAAGTTTCATCAAGATTGCCTCTTCGACCAATAACTATTGGAACAAGCGCGGCGATTATCTGGCTTTGTGGGCTTCGGGCAGTGCCGTTGGCGACAATGGCTCCACCTTCTACATCACCGAGGTTGTCCCCACCGAGGAGATGCTCTATGCCGAATTCAACACCGTCGAGGCCGGTCAGCGTCCTACCGATATCAATGACTTCTCACTTTGGTACAACGTGCCCGTGGCACATACGGGTGTAAGCGACACCTGGATGGAGTATGCCCTGCCTTTGGGCAACGGCCAGATTGGTACGACTATTCGTGGCGGACTCTACAAGGACGAAATCCAGTTCAACGAGAAGACGCTTTGGGCCGGTACCACTGCCAACAGCAACCAAGGCTACTTCCAGAACTTCGGCTCTATCAAGGTCATCGACAAGAGCGGCAACTTCTCGCTCGCAGCTGACAGCAAACCAGTGAAGGCATACAACCGCTACCTCGACATCATCGACGGCGTAGGCGGCGTAAACTACAAGAGCAGCGACGAGGCCACAAGTTACAAGCGCCGCTACTTCGTTTCGGCAACCGACAAGGTGTTTGTGGCTCACTATGAGGCCGACGGCACCGACAAACTGACATTTGACATCACCTATGCTCCCGACAAACTGATCAATGCCAGCGAAGTGACCTATGCCGACGGCACGGCCTCATTCAACGGCCAGCTCAACGTGATTGCCTACAACACGGCCTTCAAGGTGTTGGCCGACGACGGCGCAACCGTGACGACCGACAGCAAGGGTGTCCATGTTTCCGGTGCTGAGTGGGTCAATGTGGTGATGGCTGCGGCCACCGACTATGACGCTACCAAGTCGGGCTGTGTAAGCGGTGAAACAGCCGACCAGATTGCCGAAAAAGTGCAGGCACGCATTGCTGCCGCTGCCGCCAAGGACTATGCCACACTGCTGGCAGCCCATGTGGCCAAGCACAGCGAACTGATGAACCGCGTAGCACTCAACCTCGGCACTGTCAGCGACAAGACAACCGAAGACCTCATCAAGTTCTACAACCAGGCTGCCGACAACAAAGTGTCGGCCGAGGGTCTGTTCCTGGAAAGCCTCTACTTCCAGTATGGCCGCTACATGACCATCGGTGCCAACCTCGACACGTCAATCCACGCCCCCAGCAACCTGCAGGGTATCTGGAACGACCGCTCGAACACCAGCTTCTGGCACTGCGACGTGCACGCCGACATCAACGTACAGATGAACTACTGGCCCGCCGACCCCACCAACCTCAGCGAGATGCACCGTCCTTTCCTCGACCACATCATCGACCTGGCCGCAGCGCCTAACTCGCCTTGGGCTGCCTTGGCCACCAAGATTGCCGGTAAGGCCGGCGGCTGGGCTGTGGCTGTTGAGAACAACATCTTCGGCGGCACTTCTACTTGGGAGAATAATCGCATCAAGACCTGCGGTGCCTGGTATGTCACTCACCTGTGGCGCTACTACAAGTACACACTCGACCGCGACTTCCTGAAGAAGGCACTGCCCGTGATGTATGACTATGCGCTCTTCACCAAGAACATTTCTACGCTCGACAGCAACGGCAAGTATGAAATCAAGAACGAATGGAGCCCCGAGCACGGTCCTACCGACGTGACGGCTTTCGCACAACAGACCAGTTACGAAGCACTCGACGAAGTGTTTAAGGCTCACGCCGAACTGGGTGACGAGTCTCCGCTTACAGCAGACCAGATTGCTGCCATCCAAGACCTCTACGACAACTTCGACAAGGGCCTTTGGACAGAAACCTTCGACGGCAAGACCATGATTTCCGAGTGGAAGAACAATCCGCTCCAGGATCAGGGCCACCGCCACCTGTCGCACCTGATGTGTCTCTATCCTTTCTCAATGGTAAGTGCTTTCGACACGACCACCGAAGGAACAGCACTTTTCCAGGCAGCCTATAATGGTCAGATTGCCCGCAACGGCGACGTAACGGGATGGTCTATGGGCTGGCAAACCAACACCTACGCCCGCTGCCTTGATGGCGACAACGCACGCCGTAACCTCTCGTTGGCACTTCGTCACTCAGGTTCCTATGTCATTGAGATGGGCAACTATGGCGGTTGCTACTACAACCTCTTCGACGCTCACTCTCCCTTCCAGATTGACGGTAACTATGGCTGCACCAGCGGTATCGCCGAAATGTTGCTCCAGAGCTACGACGACATCATCACCGTGTTGCCCGCACTGCCTTCGGCATGGAGCAACGGTAACGTGAGAGGCTTGAAAGCCCAAGGCGACTACACAGTCGACGAAGATTGGGAAAACGGCAAGCCGACCCGCGTGGCTGTAACCAACAACAAGAGCGAAGGCCGCACTGTAGACATCCGCGTGGCAGGCGAAGTGAGAAGCTACGACCTTGCCGGTGGCGAAACATTGGAGATTACGATGGAAGAAGGCAGGTTCCCCACTTCCATCCAGACCATCAACCACGGCATAGTTTCTGAAAAAGCCATGTACGACCTCTCTGGCCGTCGCGTCAACAAACTCCAGCAGGGCGTATATATTGTTGACGGAAAGAAAATGGTTTACTAACCATATCCTATTCTAATCTATAACGGTTGCCATAAGCGTTTGCCTTTGGCAACCGTTTGTTGTTTACAAAAGAAAGACCCTAACGGATATTGGCTATAAGTGCAAAATGCCCGTTATCAGTCAAAGCGCTTTTAGAGGCCTGAAAGCGAAATAATTGCGCAAAACCACAGCGAATGTGCCGCCATTTTGTTAACTTTGCACGTGCTTCAATCTCTCGCGGACATATATAAATATATATGCGCACGCGCGAGAGGCGGCATTGAGAAACTTTTAATAAAGGCAAGATAACTCCTACGACTATGAGTGAACAATTGAAAAAAGTCAAAGACCTCGTTGAGCGTCGCCAAAAGGCACGCCTCGGCGGCGGCGAAGTTGCTATCGAGAAACAACACGCCAAAGGCAAAGCCACAGCCCGTGAGCGCATTGACCTGCTGCTTGACAAAGGCTCCTTTGAAGAGATGGATATGTTTAAGCTCCATCGTTGCCACGACTTCGGTATGGACAAGAAGCACTTCTATGGCGACGGCGTCGTCTGTGGTTCGGGTACGGTCAACGGCCGCCTGGTCTACGTGTTTGCACAAGACTTTACCGTAAACGGCGGATCGCTTTCAGAGACGATGGCCGAGAAGATCTGCAAAGTGATGGACCAGTCTCTGAAGATGGGCGCACCTTGCATTGGTCTGAACGACTCGGGCGGTGCACGCATCCAAGAGGGTGTGAACGCTCTGGCCGGTTTCGGCAACATCTTCCAGCGCAACATCGAGGCCTCGGGCGTAGTGCCCCAGATTTCGGGTATCTGCGGCCCCTGCGCAGGTGGTGCGGTCTACTCCCCCGCCCTCACCGACTTTGTCGTGATGCTCGAAGGCGTCAGCTATATGTTCCTCACCGGCCCGAAAGTGGTAAAGACCGTGACCGGTGAAGACGTGACCCAGGAAGACCTCGGCGGTGCCGGCGTACACTCCACCAAGAGCGGTGTATGTCACTTCACGGCCAAAACCGAAGAAGAGTTTGCCGGACTCATCCGCAAACTGCTCTCATACATCCCGCAGAACAATATGGAGCGCGCTCCCCGTGTGGAATGCACCGACCCCATTGACCGCAAAGAGGATATGCTCAACGAGATTATCCCCGACAACCCCAACATGGCCTACGATATGTATAAGGTCATCGGCGCTACGGTCGACAACGGCGAATTCCTTGAAGTGCAGCGCAACTTTGCCCGCAACATCATCATCGGCTTTGCCCGCTTCAACGGCCAAAGCGTAGGCATCGTGGCCAATCAGCCCAGCGTCTACGCCGGTGTGCTCGACTGCAACGCTTCGCGCAAGGCCGCTCGCTTTGTCCGCTTCTGCGACTGCTTCAACATTCCCATCGTGTCATTTGTCGACGTTCCCGGCTTCTTGCCCGGCACCGGCCAGGAATACAATGCCGTTATCGACCATGGTGCCAAGCTGCTCTATGCCTATGGTGAGGCAACCGTGCCCAAGGTGACGGTGACCCTGCGCAAGAGCTACGGTGGCTCGCACATCGTGATGGGCTGCAAGCAGCTCAAGGCCGACCTCAACTACGCCTGGCCCTCTGCCGAAATCGCCGTGATGGGCGCCAGCGGTGCCGTGGCCATTCTCAATGGCAAAGACGCCAAGACCCAAGCCGACCCCAAAGCTTTCCTGGCAGAAAAAGAAAAGGAATACAACGACCTCTTCACCAACCCCTACAAAGCTGCCCAGTATGGCTATGTGGACGATGTAATCGAGCCACGCAACACCCGTTTCCGCGTATGCCGCGCCCTTGCTCAACTTGAGAACAAGCGCGAGACTCGTCCGGCCAAGAAACACGGCAACATTCCTCTCTAAAACACACTACGCAATGAAAAACTTTGAATACCGCATCAACGGCCAAGTCATCCGCGTGAAAGTAGACGACCGCAGAGGCACAATTGCCGACGTGCTCGTCGACGGCGCCCACCCGACCGTTACAGAGGAAGACATGCCGGCCTATGCCGCCGTCATTGCCCTGGCCCTCATTGAGCGCGAAGTCGAAGTGGTGCACGACGACGAACCCGGCGTCATCACCCTCGCAGGTGCCGGCTCAAGCTGGTCCGACCCTCAGCATTTGATGAACACAATCTGACAAAAAGCCCCACAAAACATCATGAAACAATACAAATACAAGATCGGTGGCCTGCAATACGACGTCACCATCGATAGCATAAAGGGCAACATTGCCCAAGTTGAGGTGAACGGCATCCCGTTTGAGGTGGAGATGCAAGGCTCTACGCTCGTAGAAGAAGACCTCCCCACACAGGCAGCCGCCGACGCTCCCGCAGCCGCTCCGGCCGCCGCTGCTCCCGCTGCTGCACCTGCTGCACCTGCTGCCGCTCCGGCCGCCGGTCCCGGCGAAGGTGCTCCGGTGAAGGCTCCGCTGCCCGGTGTCGTGGCCAAGATTTTGGTGGCCATGGGACAGAGTGTCAAGAAGGGCGAGACCGTTCTCGTGCTTGAAGCCATGAAGATGGAAAACAACATCACCGCCGAATGTGACGGCAAGGTCACCGGCATCTGCGTAGCCGCCGGCGACAGCGTGATGGAAGGCACCACCTTGATTACGATTGGTTAAAGAAACAACATAACCACACATTTTTTGGTCTTTTTTGTCCTTTTATAGTGACAGAAAAGACCATTTCTTTATATCTTTGCGGCGTTGGGGTTTGGCCCGGAAGCCTTACAAGGCTGTCACCATACCACGACCTCATCCGTAAAAACATCATCAAAACAATGCAAACTATGAAAAAATTTATGCTTATGGCCGCAATGGCCGCTTTCTGCCTGAGCCTCGGCGCACAGACCCCCGTGAAGAAATGCGAAAAGAAGTGTGACAAGACCGAATGCTGTCAGAAGAAAGACAAGAAGTGTGACAAAGACCGCAAGAAAGCTTGCGACAAGAAATGTGACAAGAAGTGCGAGAAGAAATGCGACAAAAAGTGCGACAAGAAATGTGAGAAGAAGTGCCAGAAAGCCGCCAAATGCACCAAAGCCAAAGAATGCAAGAAGGCTTGCGAGAAGAAATAAGCCGCACTTGCTTTTCTGCACTACGATAAAGCGTCCCGATGGGAATTCATTTCCTAACGGGACGCTTTTTTATTGGGAGTCAAAATGTTGCCATTGAATATGGCACAATAAGATATAAATCACAGGCGGTGATTATCTTCTCTTAAATCTTACCCCTCCGAGGTTCATGGTAGTAGTTCCTATGGTAACACTATAGGTCCCATCTTCGAGGAACATATTACCATCACAGCCCACAATAGACACTCTACCCGTCTGATCGTTGTACTGATACTCAAAGCCACCTTGCGTCATTGTGCTGTTTACTGTAAGAGTCTCTACACCCGTGTGGTTGGAATTGAACTGAAGACTGTATCCTTCGATATCCTCACAGTCCCATGTTCCCACAATTGTAGGGGCAAACGATGTATCATCGTCATCGTCATCACTACATGAGTTAAAAGAAACAACGCTCAAGACAAGCATCAATTGTACAAACAAGACATTCCATAATTTTGTCTTCATAATTTTTCCCTAATACGTGTCGGGCGCAACTGCTTTGATGAACCGATTCTCAAAGTCCAAAACAAAATAAATTGTAAACGGAACGGCACAAAAAAAGGCGTGAGAATCTACCGTTCTCGTCCCACCCTTAGAGGCTTTCTCGCATTGCCCGATATTGTAGAACGAGCAACGAGAGCCCTCACGCTGATATGATACACTACCCCAAGCGTACAATCCACACTATCCATAAAGACAGCATAGGTTACGCTTAAGAAGTAAATATACACATCTAGAGGACATCTACGTTGCCTCATCCTTGACAATATCTGAATCTTTGCGAGAAATTCCTAAAGGTCAAAGACAAGACGCAAGTAAACGTCTTTCAATATGTCGTGGTTACACCAAACATTGGACAATCTATCAAGCCATTCTGACGGCAGACAAAGTCAATGAGTCAATATGGGCGACAGACCATACAATGGCTGAATCACCGTTGCAAAGATATAGAATATTTTGCATTAGCGAAAAAACATTGTAAAAAAATTCAAACAAGGTACTGAACCGACAGTGAGACGGAAGTGAGAGATTGCGCGGCAGACTGGAGTTTAGGTTTATCTGAACAAGTCGATATATGCACAGACAAAACCACCGGCCAACAGTGACAAAAATGCTTCAAAAAAAGATGAAAACGGGGAGAAGGCCGACAGGAAGCCACGGCGGCAGAAGCGAAAATGACAAAAGACGGACGTGCATAAAGGGAATATCGCCCGGCATAAGGACAAAAGTTCCCGGCATAAGGCCAGGAAAAACGGGGATACTGACAGAATAATCTGTAAGTATCCCCGTAAGGTTTAAATACTGATGTTTCTCGTCTGTTTGAGAGCTATCTTCTTCTCTTCTATGGCAAATATACGCCGGAAACGAGGAAGGGAAAAAGACAAAAGGCGGCGGCCGTTCTATTAGATATTGGCCACGCGCATGATGTCGGCAAAGACGCCGGCGGCGGTGACGTCGGCTCCGGCTCCGTAACCCTGGATGAGCATGGGGTATTCGCGGTAGCGCTCGGTGGTAAGGGTGATGATGTTGTTGGAACCCTCGAGATCGTAGAAGGGATGGCCCTGAGGTATCTCCTTAAGTCCCACCGAACCTTTTCCGTCAGCCCATCTGGCCACAAAGCGCCAGCATTTGCCTTCTGCCACAAGGCGACGACGATTGGCCTCAAACTCGGCGTCGAGTGCCGGCAGACCGGCCCAGAAAGCGTCGAGACTGCCTTCGAAAAGGTGGTCGGGGATGAACATGTGGCGCTCCACGTCGTCAGTCTCCAGGCGATAACCGCTTTCGCGCACCAAAATGGTGAGTTTGCGAATAACGTCCTTTCCCGAAAGGTCGATGCGCGGGTCTGGCTCGCTGTAGCCCATCTCTTGGGCCATCTTGACGGCCCGGCTCAGCGTGACGTCGGCCGAGAGGGTATTGAACACGAAGTTGAGCGTGCCGCTCAGCACGGCCTCAATGGCCAGTATGCGGTCGCCCGAGGCAGTGAGGTCGCCGATGGTATTGATGATGGGCAGGCCGGCACCGACATTGGTCTCGAAGAGCCACTTGACGCCGCGCTCACGAGCCGTGTGCTTGAGCATGAGATAGTTGTCGTAGGCCGACGAGGCGGCTATCTTGTTGGCGGCCACCACAGAGACATTGCCGGCAAGCAGAGTGCCGTATTGGGCCGCCACGGCCTCGCTGGCCGTACAGTCCACGAAGACCGGGTTGCAGACGTTCATACGCTTTATGGTATTGACCATATGCTCCACGCCGCCTGGTTGCCCTTCGTTCATGGCTTCCCGGTAGTGGGCGAAGTCAATGCCGTCGGGATGATAAGAGGCCTTGCGGCTTCCACACACGCCGACAAGGTTGATTTTCAGCCCCTTCTCTTTCATGAGTTGCTCACGCTGAGCGGCGATCTGCCCCAAGAGGCTTCCGCCCACCGTGCCGGTGCCACAGACAAAGAGGTTGAGCTCCTGGTAGTCGCTGAGGAAGAAACTGTTGTGCAACACGGTCAGCGCCTTGCTCAGCTGGCTGCGATCAATGACAAACGAGAGGTTCATTTCGAGGGCTCCCAGCGCCACGGCACAAATGCTGATGCCGTTACGGCCCAAGACACTGAACAGTTTGCCGGCGATGCCGGGCGTGCACTTCATTCGCTCGCCGACGGCAGCCACTGTGGCCAGACCGCAGGTGAGTTGGCAGGGGTTCATCGAGCCGTTGGCAATCTCCTGACTGAATTCCTCGTCGAGCAGTCGGCAGGCTTTTTCGCCATCGGCCGGTGTCATACAGATGGAGGTGCTGGTTTCGGAGGCCGTCTGAGCCACCATGAACACACTTATTCCGCCGGCAGCCAGTGTGGTGAAGATGCGGCGGTTGACACCAATCACGCCCACCATCGAGAAACCGCTGACGGTGAGCATGCTCATATCATTGACCGAAGAGATGCCACGGATGGGACGTGCCGAAACGTCGGCATCGCGCTTGATGACGCTGCCTTTGGCCGTGGGGTTGAAGGTGTTTTTGACGTAAATGGGGATGTCTTCAGCACAAACGGGGAAGATGGTGGGCGGATAGACCACCTTGGCGCCGAAGTTGCACAACTCGGTGGCCTCGCCGTATGAGAGTTGGGGGATGGTGTAGGCTGTGGGGATGATGCGTGGGTCGGCGGTGAGGAAACCGTCTACGTCGGTCCAGATTTCCAAGGCCTCAGCTTTGAGCGCAGCAGCGATGATGGAGGCCGTATAGTCTGAACCGCCTCGGCCGAGGTTGGTGGTGACGCCGGACGCAATGTCGGACGCGATGAAACCTCCCACGACAATGCGGTCGGCCACACCGCTGAGCGTCTGCCGCACGAGGGCATAGGTCTCGGTGAGGTTGACAATGTGTTTGCCCTCCTGGCGTGTGGTTTTGATAAACGTGCGCGAGTCAAACCAGCAGGCACCGTCGATGAGCGAAGCACAAATGACGGACGAGAGGCGCTCGCCATAGGCCACAATGGCATCGGCGGTCTTAGAGGTGAGATCCTGGATGAGACTCACGCCGTGGAGGATGCTGTTCAATTCTCCAAAAAGCGCCTCGACACGGTCTTCCACTTCGACGGCTTTGTCGGCCGGGACTACGGCACGGACCATCTCTATGTGGCGCTGGCGGGCCGACTCCACACTATCGAGATAGCTCATATCGGCCGTGGCGGCCAATTGCGAGATACGAATGAGCAGGTCGGTGAAACCGCCAAGGGCCGACACCACAACCACCACGGGGCCGGAGACCGACTCGACGATTTGCTTCACTTGGTTTATGGAGGCAATGGTTCCCACGGAAGAACCACCAAATTTCAATACTCTCATAAGGGTTTTAGGGTCTGTTTAATGTTTATGTTGAGCAGTATGTCTGTCAAAGGCGCACCTTTTCCTTGGCAGGTTTGGACTCGTTCTGTAGACGGTCGAGCGCGGTGACCACATAGGTATATTTCGTATGGCCGCCGTCGTAGGGCAGTTTGAGCATAGTCTCTGACGTCACCATCAGGAGGCGGTCTGTGCGGGAGAGGTCCACCTTATCTCCGGCCTCAAAGCGGTAGACGGCGAAACTATTGGCCTTGTCCATCTCATATTGTGCGGCGTCGGGCAGAATGCGTCCGTCTGCGCCCCAAGGGCTTGTGGTGCCGTCGGCAAAGCGTTTGGCATTTTTGGCTTTAGGGGCAGTCCAGAACAAATAGTAGCCGTCGGGCATCCACATAGCCTTGACACTACGCGGTTTGCCAGGGGCTTTGGAGTCAATGAAAGGCATGGCGGGCTGAAGGGCGACGGTGGTGTGGTAGAGGCTTTTGAGAGCGTCGGCAAAACGGCCTTCGTTGCGCACCACCGCGGCCGAATACCACAGACAGCTGCCCACGACGCCCGACAACGTGCGTTGCAGCCTCATCTTCTCGGGCAACTGGTTGAGGGAGGGGTTGTTGAGGTCTTTGGCCTTGACCGTGCGCTCCACGTCCTGACCGATCACGAGCGGACGCATTGAGGCGTAGCGCGACCACCATTTGATGAGCGTATCATAGTCGGCCACTTTGTGCCCGATTTCCCAATAAATCTGCGGCACAAGATAGTCCACCCATCCCTGATGGGCCCAATAGAGCACGTCGGCATAGAGGTCGTCATAGTTTTGCAGACCGCCGGTGCGGCTTCCGGGCAGGTTGTCACCCTGACGGGCATTGTGGTAGATGCCAAAAGGCGAAACACCGAACTTCACCCACGGCTTGACGGCGTGGATAGAGTCGTGGTGCATTTTCATAAACCGGGTGTCGTTTTTAAGGCGCCAGTCGCCACGGTCGGTAAGGCCGTTGCTGTAGCGCGCAAAGGTGGCATCGTCGGGGATAACCTTGCCGGCAGCCGGATAGGGATAGAAATAGTCGTCGATATGCAGGCCGTCGACGTCGTAGCGGCGCACGATATCAGCAGCTATGCGACAGATGTATTCGCGGTTCTCGGGCAGACCCGGGTCGACGATGGCCAAGTCGTCATAATAGAAACAACGCTCGCGGTGACGGGCCAGATAGTGCGTTGAGGCAATCTCTTTCGTCCCCTTGGTTTTGGCTCTGAACGGGTTTATCCATGCGTGAAGTTCCATGCCACGGCGGTGACACTCGGCCGTCATCCAGGCCAGAGGGTCCCAATAGGGCTGGGGCGCACGTCCCTGAGTGCCGGTGAGGAAACGCGTCCACGGCTCGTAGGGACTCTGATAGAGCGCATCGGCTTCGCCTCTCACCTGAAAGATTATCGTGTTGACGCCACAGCGTTGCAGCTCGTCCAACTGGTGTGTGAGATTGCCTTGCATCGCGTCGCGGTCCATTCCCTGAAACTGGCCGTTGATGATTTGTATCCACGCGCCGCGGAACTCGCGCTTGGGCGCAGCGGGCACGGTCTGGGCCGAAAGGGCATTGAAGACTAAAGACAACAAGAAAAGGGAGAGGAGGAGTCGGTTGGTTTTCATTGGTTGAAACAGATTGTAGCAGCGTAGGGCTACAAGAAAGAATGTTTGCGTTTGCTAATAAATGAACTTATAAGGCGAAGCTGCAAAGCGGCAATGACCATCAAGACGTAGCGGCTTCCCGGCTTTCGTAGGCTTCGATGGCACGGTTCATCGCCATACGGCCCACACGGACGATGCGGCCGGCACGGTCGTAGTCGAACTCGCCAAAGCGGTTGACGGGAATGTCCACGCGGATGTCGGGCGGCGTAATCTGGAGCGCGCGCTCGGTGTTGGACTGTATCATCAGCGAGAACGTGTTGGAGAGCAGCGTGTAATAGTTGCTGTCGGCCATCTCAGAGTCGGGAATGAGTTTTTGCCAAAGCGACGAACCGGCCGCCTTGAGGCGCTGTTTGGCCTGACGGCGGATGACGTCGTAGACAGGCTCGGCAGGGGCATTGACATTGATGGCCACCAGGATGTCGCCGTCGTGACGTTTCACACGATTGAGCGGTATGGGATTGACCGCACCGCCGTCTATCAATATGCGGCCGTCGGTGTGCAACGGTCTAAGGATAGAAGGGAGAGAAATAGAGGCACGTACGGCTTTGAGCAGACTGCCTTCCCTGAAGTCTATCTCCTCGCCGTGCTGCACGTCGACGGCAACGGCGCAAAAGGGGATAGGCAGTTGGGAGATGTCGGTGTCGGGCACTATCTCGGCGATGGCATCCATCACACGCCGGCCCTTCACCACGTGGTTCAGGCTGAACGAAAAGTCGACCAGCTGAAAGACCTTTTTCCGGTCGAGCGAAACCAGCCAGTCTTTGATTTCGGCCAATTTCCCTGCGGCATACATCCCACCAATCAAAGCCCCCATCGACGTGCCGGCCACCGAAGTGATTTCATAACCGGCCCGTTCGAGAGCCTCAATGGCGCCGATGTGGACGAACCCTCTGGCGCTGCCACTGGACAGCACCAGAGCCACTCTCTTTTTGGGTTGTGGCATGGTGGACGTCATATTGTGATGAGAAGTCTGTTGTGTCTTGTGTTTGTGTTAGGGGAAGATGGCGTTAGCGGTCATTCTTCGGCTTGGGTGGTAGCCTTGACCAGCTCTTGCAGCATTTCAGGCGTAAATTTGCCTGACATCTGCATCACCACAGCACCGGTCTCTTCGGTACAGATGAACATCAAGAGTTCGTCGTAACCGCCTTCGACGGGATAGGCATAGATGGCCACCGTGCCTTCTTGGTTTTGCAAACATACGAGCGTTTCGTAAGACTTGTTGGCCTTGACTTCATTGACACAGGCGTTAATCACCGGGGCAGCCTTAGGATCTTGGGCCAGATAGATGCTCATCTCATTGACGTTCTTAAGCATCTCGGCGCTCATACCTTCCATTTGTTCGCCCATATCCATACCGGAGGCAATCGCCATCTGTAGCATTTCTTTGCCTAACTTGACCTCTTGCACGCCCTCAATCGAAGAAATGGCAGAGAGATCGGCACGGCCGTCGGCCATTGTGGGCAACACGGCCACGAGGGCCAAAAGCAGAGTGATAAATGTCTTTTTCATTGTTTTGAAAATTAAAGATGAAGCTTATTGTGCACGGTGAAATCTGACTTTATAAGTGAGCGGTGACCGCGCGATGCGGTAGGGCTGCGTGGTGTCACAGGCGGCGCCGCCACAGCTGGCATTGCCCACGCCGCGTGTCTTGGCGTCAAGGTGCAGCACATTAGACTTGCCCGGCGTGAGGTCGTAGTAGTGAGCCGCATTCATCAGTTGGGTGTCGGTATACGGCGTCAAAGAGAAGCTGACTTCGCCCTCGGTCTGTATGGAAACGGCAAAGCCGTCGGCTGCCTTAAGTGTCATACTGCGCAAACCTTCACGGCCACCAGTGGTCTGGGGCTTTTGGTTGAACTCTACCATATCGGCCACACTCGAACTGTATCGGCCCACCGGGCAACCGTCGAGTCGGTCGGCCCAATTCTCATAGGGGCCGTGGGCATAATAGTCTATCTGCGACAAAGCCGGGTCGAGCAGGCAGACCACGCCGGCACGGCGCAGGTCGTCGGTCTTGGGGATGAGACGGACAGTCATGTCGACAACGCCGTCGGGCGAGATGGCATAGTCAATCTCTTGGGCGCAAAGGTTGCCGTCGCGTGAGGTTTTGACAATGGTAAGGCCATCTTTGTTTTCCACGGAGAGTTTGCCCTCTGCAGCCAGTCCGTTGTCGGTGCGGCCATAGCGGTCGTTTTCTATCCAACGATGATTATCGTAGACAAAACCTCCTTCTTCAGAGATGATATTGCGGCCGCCGAATGCCATGGCGATGAGACGGCCTGTGGCCTGGTCGAAACGGAGCGACACACGGTCGTTGCCCAGGAACAAGGCACCTGCACCGTCGGTCATGGCCAGATGGCCCGTGCCTTTGACGGTCAGAGGAGACAGAGGGGCACGCTCGGTCAGACCAAACTGAGCGGCGGCATAGACGTGGCCTGCAGGAGCATACAAAGAGGCTTCACGGCCTACGACTCGTATATTCATCAACACTTCCTTGCCTTGGGCTTTGGCCTTGGCCAGGTTGAAACTCGGCTTGAAGGTGAGCAAGAGGCTGTCGCCTGCCGCCACGGGGGCAAGACGCAGGGTCTTGGTCTTCTTCACATAGCCGTCGACGAGCGTCTCATATTGCAAATCGAAACCGAACAAGTCGCGGAAAGCATAGGCATTGGTCAACTTCACGCTGACGGTATTTTTGCGTTCGTCCACACCGTCCAGGGCAAACTTGACGTACTGATATGCTGCTTTGACCTCCATCAGTTTGGCGCTCGCCGTACGGGTGGCCGGGATGAGACCATTGCTGCAGAAATTGCCCTGATGAGGGCCGGGAAAGTCATAACCGGTGCGCAAACGGCCCTTATACGTGCCGGCCTTAATCTCTGCCGGCTCGTAAATGGCTTGGTCAATCCAGTCCCAGATACCAAATCCGATGATCGAGCTACTGCTCTCGGCGCGCTCGCAATACTCCCGCATGTTGCCGGTTGAGTTGCCCATCGAGTGGGCCATCTCACAGATGAACATAGGCCGGTCGAAGCTGTTGCGGTAATAGTCCATCCAGTCCATTCCGGGATACATCTTTGAATACAAGTCAGAGAAGCGGTTACCGCCGTAGCTCTTGCCGTCGCGTGTGCCCTCATAGTGAATGGGACGCGGGTCAAGCTCGCGCGCTTTGGCGTAGCAGTGTTTGAAGTTATCGCCACCGCCACATTCGTTGCCGAGGCTCCAGAAGATGACCGAAGGATGATTGCGGTCGCGCAATACCATACGCTCGATGCGGTCGGTAAAGGCGGGTATCCACGAAGGCCGGTCGGAGAGGCTCTGATTGGCATGGTCTTCCAGGTCTGCCTCGTCCATACAATAGAGTCCGTAGTGGTCAAACATCGCATACATCCGGGCGTTGTTGGGATAGTGTGACGTGCGGATGGTATTGATGTTGTGCTGCTTCATCAGCATCACGTCTTTCAGCATCGTTTCGGTGGTGACGGCACGACCGAGGAGCGGATCGGTGTCTTGGCGATTGACGCCTTTGAAAAAGACCGGTCGGCCGTTGACATAGACCTTGGCATCGCGGATGGCAATGTCGCGGAAACCGTATTTGGTGGAGAAGGCCATCTCCTCATTGCCGTCGGCATCTTGCTGCACCACGGTGATGGTGTAAAGGTCGGGCGTCTCTGCCGACCAAAGTTGAATGGCCTTTACCTCAAGATGGGCTTTGACGGTCTTGAGTGTGTCGGCAGCGAGATTGATTCGCTCTGTCGTCCGGGCCACCTCGCGGCCGTATGGGTCAGACACCTTGACGACGACCTGCTTGTTTGTCGTGAGACGGTCGCGGTTGTCGACGGTCAGCGCTATGTCGAGCCGCGCGTTCTCTCTCCCGGCATCAAGTCTGGAGGTGACATAATGGTCGCGCACCGACACACGGGGCACATTATATATATATACGTCGCGGTGAATGCCGCTCATGCGGAACATATCCTGACATTCGAGATACGAACCGTCTGACCAGCGGAACACCTGCACGGCCAGACGGTTGCGGCCGGCACGCAGATGGGGTGTCAAGTCAAACTCGGTCACGTTGTTGGCGCCCTGAGTGTAGCCCACATATTGGCCGTTGAGCCAGACAAAGGCTGCCGAATAGATGCCGCCGAAGTGGATGAACGTGCGGCGGTTGAGCCAGTCGGCAGGCACGTCAAAGTCTCTCACATAAGAGCCCACGGGGTTGATGCCATAATTCTTGCCGCCATCGTTATAACCCGGACGGGCCTTGATAAAGGGCGGCGTGTTGGCGTGAGGGTATTCCACGTTGCAATAAATAGGCCGATCGTAGCCTTGCATCTCCCAGTTTGACGGCACAGGGATGGTGTCCCATTGGCTCACGTCGTAGCCTTCCTTGTAAAAGTCGAGTGGTCGCGCCGAAGGCTCTGAGACGAAATGGAAACGCCATGTGCCGCTCAGGAGCTGGTAGCGGTCGTTCTGAGGCGTAGTCCAAGGGGTGGCAAAATAGGCTGCATCAGCCCGCATGGCGGCTTCGTCTTTATAGGGCATATAGGTGGCCACACCGCGCTCTTTGTTTTCGCCAAAGATTGTCTCATCCTCCCAGTAGGGGGCGGCAATCTTGGGTTTCTCCACCTGTTCGAAGGCAAACCAGGCCTCACGGTCTTTGGCGTCGAAGGGGACAAGGCTCAGCTTGCCGTCTCTGAGGGCATACATCTTGCCGCTCTTGGCTTTCGAAGCGGAGGTGATGAGATACGTGCCGCTTTGTCCGTCGACGGGAACGAAGCGGAACCTGGCATTGTTCCAGACGCCTTCGGCGGCGGGCCACTGCAAGAGCCACGTGATGGCTGCATTGTCGCCGCCGTCATCAAAATGCTGGGTATAGAAAGCATTCTGCACCACACGTGTCTGCAAGTCGAGCATTTTGATGTTCCAATATTGGCCTCGGTTGAGCGTCTCAACCTTCTCACCCACTATTCGGGCATTGTTCTCACCCGAGTCGCCATTGCCCAGGACCCATTCAGGATGAGCCACTGAGCGGATGCGATAGGCCAGGTCCTGGTCAAAACCGGCGGCTGCAGCCTGGCGGATGTCAAACCAGGCATTGCGGTCGGTCTTGGCCTTGTCTTTGGCCTCCAGAGCGATGCGGCCATCTGCCTGGGTCACGGCTGCCACCTCGGGGCGGTTGGCCGGAACGAGCAATACGGCTCCTTGTTTGCCCACGGCCTCAATCTTCCACAACTGGGCCTCGTCCGAACCGTTGTTTTCGCCCGTGCCGACTTGGTTGCCGGCCGTGCGGAGGCTCTGGTTGGTAAAGGGGTTTATCAGACGCCAACTTCCGGCCAGGGCCGAAATGGTCCAATGTTGCTCGGTTCGGTCGGCGTTGGTCTTTGCCAGCATCGCTTTGCCGGCCTCAGCCTGATGGTCTATGGCCGAAGTCTGTCGCGCCACGGGCACAATATGATAGAGTGCGCCGGGCTGATAGGTCTGCGCGGCTGCCGTAAGGCCCAAGAAACAGGCCAAGAGGCAGAAACATGTCAATCTCAATACGTGGTTCTTGCGTTTCATAGCGTATAGGTAGGAGGTTAGATATTATCGTCCGATAGACTGAATGCGGCTGCGGAGTTGCCTGGTGATTTCCACGAACATATACCCCTGCTGGTTGCCTTTGATTTTGCTTTCGTTGCGTTGGTAAGTCTTGGCGGCGTATTCCTTTGATTTTTCAAAGGTCAGCTTCGACACCTGGCTCTGACTCTTTCCCTGCATCGTCGAGTCGAGTTTTTCTTCGGGGAAATAGTCGTCGAGGTCTACGTCGCCTATCATAGTGGTCTCAAGGAAGGTGAGATTTTTGTTTTGGCTGTCTCTGTAGTAGCCCACAAACATATGGCCGGGTATCTGCACGAGGACCGGGGTGATGTTGATGGCGCGGAGCAGCGAGGCGAACAAGACACTGCCGTCCACACAGTTTATTTGCGAGGTCTTGAAGGCGTCCTCAAATGTGCGCACCCTTTGCGACCAGACCACGTTGCTTGACAGACTCGAATAAGACACCGAACTGTATTTGAAGTTACGCTTCTGCAACACGAACCATAGGGCATAGACCTGCTTGTCTACGCTCTCGGCTGTGCCCACCTGATAGCCTTGGAAGCGGCGGACGATGCGCGTGTTGAGTGCCTCGCGCAGAAGTTGGTCGATGAGGGGATTTTCTTCGTTGACATAGGCGGCAAAAAGCTGTCGGGTGGAGACATACGTCGTCTTGCCCGATGGGAGAGGCCGCATATAGCCGAGCAGGCACTCGTTGATGCTGCGCACGGAGAAGGTGCGCACTTTCTGTCCGAGGTCCTCGCCGTTGAGCTCCACTGTCAGAGCCACACTGACGGGCTCTGCCTGCTCATTGCTGCGCAGGGCCTCATAGCGCCACAACACGTCGGGGTAGATGGTATAGGTGTAGCCTTTCTTGGGCAAGACAAACGTAGAGACCGATTTGGCAAAAAACGGCGTCTCTTCCAGTTCAATGCGGACCATTGAGTTGGGTTTGTCTGCCGTCACCTGCACGGCCAGTCCGTTGCGCACGTTGCCTACGTATGGTGTGTCGACGGGCGTGATGAAGGCGGCGTCGGTCGTGGCAATGGAAATGATGGCAGAGGGGAAGATGTTGCCGCCCAAGAGGTCTTTTATCTCAAATTCTTTCGACGTCTTGCTGCCTCCGAGACAGGTCAGGGTGACAACGGCCAAGGCCGCCACCACCACGACGACCACGCCGACCAGCAGCGGACGGCGCCATTTGGACTGTTTCAAAAAGGCCGGCAGTTTCATGGGCAGAAGGCTGAGACGGTGACTACGATTGGCTTAAAAGATGAGATAAAAATAGAGCGTTGATGCCGGAATGGCCAGCAGCGACGAGTCAAAGCGGTCAAGCATACCGCCGTGTCCGGGCAGTATGTGACCGCTGTCTTTAATACCCAACTGGCGTTTGAGCAGGCTCTCCACCAGGTCGCCCCAGGTGCCATACACGCAGACGGTCAAGGCAAAGCCCATCCACACGGCAATGGTCATCGTGCCGGTGAGTGTGGCCATGATCCAAGCGGCCAGGAGGCAGAGCAGACCGCCACCTATCGAGCCCACCCAGCTTTTCTTGGGCGAGATGCGGGGGAACAGTTTGGCAGGGAAACGTTTGTGGAGCAACGAACCCACACAATAGGCGCCGGTGTCGTTGGTCCAGATGAAGATGAACACCGAGAGGGGGAGCAACGAGGCATATCCGGTCTCAAAGCCGGCGGCCGGATGGAAGGCCAGACTTCCCAGCAGGCTGAAGGGCAGGGCTATGTAAATCTGCGCCGCAAAGGCATAGGCCCAGTTCTGGAATGGTGTTTCCGAGCGGGCATAGAGTTCGTAGACCAATAAGAGAATGATAATCAGGATGTAGCCTGCGCCCAACGCTCTGGCGTGGGCGGGCGACATGAAGTCTGATGAGCCGAAGATGACGGCGGCAAAAAGATAAATCGCACCGAGAGTGGTGAGCGGCGCATTGACCGAGGCACCGCCGTGATGGTTGGCCAACAGGCAAAACTCCCAGACGGTCAGTGCTGTGACGATGGAAAACACGGCGGCAAAAGAGATGGGGCCGCCCAAGATGCCCAACACAATGCAGGCCACAAAGAGCACGCCTGTGATGGTGCGTGAAATCAGATTGCTCATAGTCTGTGATTATTGTTTGTCGCCTTCGGGTGTTTCACTCTCAGAGGATGAGTGAGCTTCCGGGGCGTCTGTCTGTTCGGAAGGTATGGGAGGCAGGGCCTCGGTAGTATTGCCGGAGGCATTGTCGCCGCCTGGGCCGCTCTGGGCCGCAGCTTTTTCTTCCTCCTCACGGATTTCGTCGGCACGGCTCTTCCACGGTCGTTTGCCGAAGATTTTTTCCACGTCTTCGGTGAAGATGACTTCGCGGTCAATGAGGATCTGGGCCAGCCGGCCGTGTTTGGGCGCGTTGTCCATCAGGATGCGTTTGGCGCGGTCATATTGTTCGGCAATCAGTGCCTTGACTTCGGCATCGATCTGTTCGGCGGTCTTTTCCGAGTAAGGCTTGGTGAAGTTGTATTCCTGATTGTTGTAGTAGCAGAGATTGGCCAGTTTGTCGCTCATACCGAGATAGGCCACCATGCCATAGGCCCGCTTGGTGACTCGCTCGAGGTCGTTGAGCGCCCCGCTTGAGATGTGGCCCATGAAGAGCTCCTCGGCGGCACGTCCGCCCAGCGTGGCACAGATTTCGTCAAGCATCTGCTCTTTGGTGGTGATGCTGCGCTCTTCGGGCAGATACCATGCGGCGCCGAGGGCCTGTCCGCGTGGCACGATGGTCACTTTGACCAAGGGGTTGGCATATTTGAGCAACCACGACACAGAGGCGTGGCCGGCCTCGTGAATGGCGATGGTGCGTTTTTCTTCTTGGGTCATCACCTTCGACTTTTTCTCAAGTCCGCCAATAATACGGTCTACGGCATCGAGGAAGTCCTGCTTGCCTACCGTGTCGCGGTTGTGGCGTGCAGCGATAAGCGCAGCCTCATTGCAGACGTTGGCGATGTCTGCGCCCGAGAAGCCCGGTGTCTGTCGGGCCAGGAAGTCCACGTCGAGGTCTTTGTCGAGTTTGAGCGGAGCCAGATGGACATTGAAGATGGCTATGCGCTCGGAGAGTTCGGGCAGGTCCACGTGTATCTGGCGATCGAAACGGCCGGCACGGAGCAGGGCCGGGTCGAGTATTTCCACGCGGTTGGTGGCTGCGAGGATAATCACGCCCGAGTTGGAGCCGAAGCCGTCCATTTCGGTGAGCAGCTGGTTGAGTGTGTTCTCGCGTTCGTCGTTGCCGCCAAACGAGGGATTTTTGCCTCTCGAGCGTCCCACGGCGTCAATCTCGTCAATGAAGATGATGCAGGGTGCTTTCTCTTTGGCCTGACGGAAGAGGTCGCGCACGCGGCTGGCTCCCACGCCGACAAACATCTCGACGAAATCGCTGCCGGCCATAGAGAAGAAAGGCACGTCTGCCTCGCCGGCCACAGCTTTGGCCAACAAAGTCTTACCTGTCCCCGGCGGACCCACAAGCAAAGCGCCCTTGGGGATTTTTCCACCGAGCTTGGTGTATTTTTTCGGGTTTTTCAAGAAGTCGACTATCTCTTGCACTTCTTGTTTTGCGCCTTCCTGTCCGGCCACATCCTTGAAAGTGACGTGTGTGCCTTTACCTTTTTCAAACAGGCGTGCCTTGCTCTTGCCCACGCCAAAGACGCCGCCCGAGGCTCCGCCGCCCCCGCCGCTCATTCGCCGCATGATGAAGACCCACACGCCTATGAGCAAGACGAAAGGAAGCAGCGTGGAGATAAGGCTGGTAAAGAAATTGTTGCTCACCTCATAGCTCACCTTCATGTTGTTGCCAATGACAAACTCGCCGAGCTTGTCGATGTCGGCCGGTCCGTCTGTCACGAGCGAGGGACTGTTGCCCGTGCGGTCGAGTCCCAGGCCGAAAATCTTGCGCACTTTGTCGGCGTCGGGTTTGAGCATCATGCGGGCGGTGCCGTCGGTCTTGTTGATGACCACCTCCGAGCCATAGCCTTCGGCCACATACTTGCAGAAGTCTGAATAAGCCACATCTTTGCTCATGCTGCTACCTGAGCCTTGGCCCTGGAAGAGCATAAACGCCAGACCGCCTATTATAATAATGTAGAGCCAGTTCAGATTGAAGCGTGGCATCTTGCCTTTGTTGTCTAATCCGTTTTGTGCCATTGTCTTGTTGCTGTTGGTTAGTCGATGTCGGCCACCCCGGTGAGCTTGGCATCGTCCCAGAGGTGCTCAATGTCGTAGAACTCGCGCATGTCGGGCAAGAGGATGTGCACCATCACGTTGCCGTAGTCCATGGCAATCCAGAAGGCGTTTTGGCGACCGGCTATGGCGGTGGGTTTCTCGTTGCAGTCGCGGCCGGTGAACTCTTCGACGGCGTCGGTCACGGCGTCGGCCTGCTGGGGCGAACCGGCAGTGCAGATGACGAAATACTCACACGGGGCCGTGTCTATGCCGGTGAGGTCGGCCACGACGATGCGGCGGCCTTTTTTCTCTTGAATACCTTTTACGATAGTGTCTACGAGGTTGTTTTGTCTTGTCATAAATGTCGTTGTCGTGAGCGTGCAGCGTAGAAACTGCCAAATTGACAGCCGGCGGCACGCGGAATGAAGTTTTATAGTGTTTTTGCGTCGGTGGGCGTTTGGGCAGATGGTGTCACCTTCTTCGAAGGTTCGGTACACACCACTTGTAAAGTGCAAAGTTAAAATGATTTATCAGAATGAGCCGTTTTGTGGCCTGCAAAAGCCGCCTTTTTGAGTTTTTTGTGCTTTTCGGGCGGTTTTGGGTGAGTCCCACCCCCTCCCGACGGCTCAAAAACCATCTTTTTTGGGTCATAATGCAAAAAACACGCCAAAAAATTTGCAGGAAAAGGCAAAAGGCGTAACTTTGCAGCCGTAATCGAGAGGGCATCTTGGTTACGACAGGTTTTTGGGGTATGGTGTAATTGGCAACACTACAGATTCTGGTCCTGTCTTTCCTGGTTCGAGTCCGGGTACCCCAACCAAAAGCGACGATGAGCATCCGCGTTCATCGTCGCTTTGTTTTTGATACCACCAAGCCCCTTCATCGCTGCGACGCTCCCCCACCCTTGGCCGCCTTTCCGCGCCGCCGCGCCGCCGCGCGGTTTTGTCATTTTATGTAAGCAGATTTGACACTATCTTTGACGTAGGATAAGAGAAAGGAGAGGCCTGACGGCCTCTTTTTTTGTGTTTCAACACGTTACAGGGCCAAGGAGAGTTTTTCCTGCGATACTGACAGCTTTTTCTGCGATACTTGCCGTAAAAATTTCCCTTGCGAAAGGTCAGGATCGGACTTCTTTGGGTTATTTTGCTCCGCCTTTGGCCCGTTTTTTGAAGCCATCTGGACTTCCGCGAAAGTTTTTTACAAAAAAAACTGATATTTGTGTCATTGTCGAGGGGCGGTTTTGTCGCTGTCGGCAAGCCTGACTGCATTCCCCCGCCCGGTTTCAATCTCCCCAACAACCGTCGCGCCACCTCCGCTAAACAAAATATAGGTTCGCGCGCGTGAAAAAGCGCGACAGATGTGGGTGAGACTTGGCTTTTTTCGTAACTTCGCGGCAAATTATCTAAAATCAAATCTTACTACATAATATGATGACAGCTAACGAAATCAGAGAATCGTTTAAAAAGTTTTTTGAAGAAAAAGGACACGCCATTGTGCCGTCGGCTCCAATGGTTATCAAAGACGACCCCACGCTGATGTTCACCAACGCGGGTATGAACCAGTGGAAAGATATCATTCTCGGCACCCGCGACCCCGAACCGCGCCGACGCGCCGACTCACAGAAGTGCCTGCGCGTGAGCGGCAAGCACAACGACCTCGAGGAGGTGGGACACGACACCTACCATCACACCATGTTTGAGATGCTCGGCAACTGGAGCTTCGGCGACTACTTCAAAGAGGGCGCCATCGACATGGCCTGGGAATATCTCGTCGACGTGCTCGGCCTCAACCCGGCCGACCTCTATGCCACCGTCTTCGAAGGCTCGGCCGAAGAGGGCCTCGGCCGCGACGACGAAGCCGCCCAGATATGGCTCAAACACCTGCCTGCCGACCACATCATCAACGGCAACAAGCACGACAACTTCTGGGAGATGGGTGAGACCGGACCGTGCGGCCCTTGCTCGGAAATCCATCTCGACTCTCGCTCGGCAGAAGAAAAGGCCAAAGTGCCCGGTGCACAATTGGTCAACAAAGACAACCCGCAGGTCATCGAGATTTGGAATATCGTATTCATGCAGTTCAACCGCAAAGCCGACACGTCGCTCGAACCGCTCTCAATGAACGTTATCGACACGGGTATGGGCTTTGAGCGGCTGGTGCGTGCCATTCAGGGCAAACAGTCGAACTACGACACCGACGTGTTCCGCCCCATCATCTGCAAGATCTGTGAGCTTTCGGGTCTCGAATACGGCAAAGACGAAAAAACCGATGTGGCCATGCGTGTTCTCGCCGACCACCTCCGTGCCATCGCCTTCAGCATTGCCGACGGCCAGTTGCCCTCAAACGCCAAAGCCGGCTACGTCATCCGCCGCATTCTGCGCCGTGCCGTACGCTACGCCTATACTTTCCTGGGAGAGAAAGAGGCTTTCATCTGCCGTCTCGTGCCGGTGCTCGTCCACGAAATGGGCGGCGCCTATCCCGAACTGCCGGCACAGCAGGACCTCATCACACGCGTCATCAAGGAAGAAGAAGAGTCGTTCCTCCGCACCCTTACTGCCGGCATCGCCATACTCGAGGGCTTGATGGCCGAAACGCGTGAGGCCGGCCGCAAAGACGTGGACGGCACCAAGGCCTTCACCCTCTTCGACACCTACGGCTTCCCCTTCGACCTCACCCAGCTCATCTGTGCCGAAAACGGCCTGGGCGTGGACGAGGAAGCCTTCAACGTGGAAATGCAAAAGCAAAAAGAGCGCGCACGTGGTGCCGCTGCCGTCGAGACCGACGACTGGGTGGTGGTGTGCGAAGGCGAAACGACCTTCAAAGGTTGGGACTGCACCGAGCACGACTGCCACATCCTGCGCTACCGCCGCGTGAAACGCAAAAAACAGACCTACTACGAGCTCGTCCTCGACACGACGCCCTTCTACGCAGAGATGGGCGGACAGGTGGGCGACCGCGGTGTGCTCACGAACGACGCCGAAACCATCGAAATATTCGACACCAAACGCGAAAACAACCTTCCCATCCACCTCACAGAGACTCTGCCCACCAATCCGGCAGCCGGGTTCAAGGCCGTCGTTGACGCTGAAGCCCGTCACGCCAGCGAGGCCAACCACACCGCCACCCACCTGCTCGACCAGGCCTTGCGCGAGGTGCTTGGCACACACGTAGAACAAAAAGGCTCGCTCGTCACACCCGACTATCTGCGTTTTGACTTCTCCCACTTCCAAAAGGTGACGCCCGAAGAACTGCGTCAGGTGGCCCGCATCGTCAATGCCCGCATCCGCGAAGACATCCCCATGCAAGACCATCGCGACGTGCCCATCGCCGAAGCCAAGAAGCTCGGCGCCATCGCCCTCTTCGGCGAAAAATACGGCGACCGCGTGCGCGTGGTGCAGTTTGGCAAGAGCGTTGAGTTCTGCGGCGGCTGCCACGTGAAGAGCACCGGCAAAATCGGCTTCATCCGCATCCTCTCTGAGAGCAGTGTGGCTGCCGGCGTGCGCCGCATCGAGGCCATCACGGGCCAGCTGGCCGAAGAGAGTGTCTATGCCCAGGAAGACGTGATGAACGGGCTGAAAGCCTTCTTCAACAACGCCAAAGACATCACGGCGGCCATCCGCAAGACCATCGAAGAAAACGACGAACTGCGTAAGCAGGCTGCCGCCTTCGTCAAAGAGCAGACACTGCGCATGAAAGACAAGCTCGTGGCCTCGGCCCAGAACATCGGCGGCGTCAAGCTCGTCAAATCACTCGTGCCCGGCGACATCGCTCCCGACGTGGTCAAAGACCTCGCCTTCCAGATTGGCGGCCAGCTGCCCGAAAGCACACTCTGCGTGCTCGGCAGCAAACACGACGACAAACCGTTGCTCACGGTCATGATAAGCAAAGACCTCATCACCAGCAAGCAACTCCACGCCGGCAACCTCGTGCGTGAAGCCGCCAAACTCATCAAAGGCGGCGGCGGCGGCGCTCCCCACTTCGCCACAGCAGGCGGCAAAGACACAGCCGGACTTGAAGCCGCTCTCGACAAGGTGGTGGAACTGGCCGGACTCTAATCAGCAAACCTTCAACCTCATCTATCATGGAAAAGATAATCGGACTCATCGACGCGCCCTTCACGCCGTTTGACGCACAGGGCGAAGTGAACCTCCAACCCATACCGGCCTACGCCGCAATGCTCAAGAAAAACGGCCTCAAAGGCGTGTTCATCAACGGCAGTTCCGGCGAAGGCTATATGCTTACCGACGAGGAGCGCATGCGCCTTGCCGAAGCCTGGATGGCCGCAGCCCCGAACGATTTCAAAGTGATTGTCCACGTGGGCAGTTGCTGCCTGAAATCAAGCAAAGCCCTGGCCGCACACGCCCAAAGCATCGGCGCCTGGGGTGTCGGCGCCATGGCTCCTCCCTTCCCTAAAATCGGACGCATCGAAGAACTCGTGGCCTATTGCGAAGAGATTGCAGCCGCCGCACCCAATCTTCCCTTCTATTTCTATCATATTCCGGCCTTCAACGGCGCCTTCTTGCCGATGGTGGATTTCCTTAAAGCCGTGGACGGACGTATTCCCAATTTCGCCGGCATCAAATACACCTTCGAGAGCATCTATGAATACAACCAGTGCCGGCTCTACAAGAACGGCAAATATGATATGCTGCACGGCCAGGATGAGACCATCCTGCCCTCACTCGCCATGGGCGGCGCACAGGGCGGCATCGGCGGCACCACCAACTACAACGGCCGCTGCCTGACCGGCATCATCGACGCCTGGAAAGCCGGCGACCTCGACAAGGCCCGCGAACTGCAGAACTTTGCCCAAGACGTCATCAACGTCATCTGCCACTACCGCGGCAACATCGTGGGCGGCAAACGCATCATGAAACTCATCGGTCTCGACCTCGGCAAGAACCGCACGCCGTTCCGCAATATGACCGACGACGAAGAGGCTGCCATGAGAGCCGAACTCGAAGCCATCGACTTCTTCAATAAATGCAACATCTTCTGAAACTGAGGGTAAACGACTGATATGACTACGCAACACTATCTCAACTATTGGGCCGACCTCTACAAGACCGACCTGACAGAAGACATTATGCCCTTCTGGCTCAAGAACGGTCTCGACCGTGTCAACGGCGGTGTCTACACGTGCCTCGACCGCGACGGCAGCCTAATGGATACCACTAAGTCGGTCTGGTTTCAAGGCCGCTTTGCCTTCATCTGTGCCTACGCATACAACACCGTAGAGCAGCGCCCGGAATGGCTTGAAGCCGCACGTCTCACCCTTGATTTCATCGAAGAGCATTGCTTCGATACCGACGGACGCATGTATTTCGAAGTGATGGCCGACGGCACACCACTGCGCAAACGCCGCTACATCTTCAGCGAAAGTTTTGCCGCCATCGCCATGGCCGAATATGCCAAAGCCACAGGCAACAAGACCTATGCAGAGAAAGCGCTGGCCTTGTTCAAGTCTATGCGACGCTTTCTCAACACGCCGGGAGTGCTCGAGCCCAAATATCTCCCCACCCTCCAGGCCCAAGGCCACTCCATCACGATGATAATGATCAACGTGGCCTCACGCATCAAGATGGTGGCCGAAGACGCTGAGCTCGACACACAAATCACGGAGTCGGTCGCCGCCATAGAGCGACACTTCATTCACCCCGAGTTCAAGGCCCTGCTTGAGATGGTGGGCCCACAAGGCGAGTTCATCGACACTTGCAACGGCCGCGTCATCAATCCCGGGCACTGCATAGAGACCTCTTGGTTCCTGCTTGATGTGGCCGAGGCGCGACACGACGACCACCTGCGACAATTGGCGTTGCAAATACTTGACTGGTCGTGGGACTGGGGCTGGGACAAGGAGTTCGGCGGTATCATCAACTTCCGCGACTGCCGCAACCTGCCTTCTCAAGACTACTCCCAGGACATGAAGTTCTGGTGGCCTCAGACCGAAGCCATCATTGCCAATCTCTATGCCTTTAAGCTGACGGGCGACGAGAAGTATCTCAAGCGCCACGGCCAGATAAGCGAATGGACCTATGCCCATTTCCCCGACCGCCAATACGGGGAATGGTTCGGCTATCTGCATCGCGACGGCTCTGTGGCTCAGCCCGCCAAAGGCAATATCTTCAAGGGGCCGTTCCACATCCCTCGTATGATGATCAAATGTATTGAACTCTGCAAAGACTAACCATCCAAGCCTTACCAACCATGAAAAACAAAAAAATCTATCCTTGGATAGTTGTGGCCCTGCTATGGGGCGTGGCCTTGCTCAACTATATGGACCGCCAGATGCTCAGCACGATGCGCGACGCCATGCAGATGGACATCACAGAGTTGCAGGAAGGCAAATATTTCGGCTATCTGATGGCCATTTTCCTATGGATATACGGTCTGATGAGCCCGATATCGGGTTTCATCGCCGACCGCCTCAACCGCAAATGGCTCATCGTGGGCAGTCTCTTTGTCTGGTCGTCGGTGACGTACTTGATGGGCGTGGCCACGACCTTCACCCAGATGTTCTGGCTGCGTGCACTGATGGGCGTGAGTGAGGCGCTCTATCTGCCGGCCGGTCTGGCACTCATCGCCGACTATCATGAGGGCCGTTCTCGCTCTTTGGCTGTGGGCTTGCACATGACGGGTCTCTATACGGGACAAGCCATAGGCGGTTTTGGCGCCACCGTGGCCGCCGCCTCTTCGTGGCACACCACCTTCCATTGGTTTGGCATCATCGGCATCGCTTATGCCGTCGTGCTGATGTTATTCCTGCGCGACATTCGCCGTAGTCCTGTGCCCCTTAAACCTAATCCAGCCGGCAAGCCGCGCCAGGGCAATGTATTCAAGGCCTTGGTGACGAACGGCGCCTTTTGGGTCATCCTGCTCTATTTCGCCGCCTCGAGTCTGCCGGGTTGGGCCACGAAAAACTGGCTCCCCACCCTCTTTGCCAGCAACCTTGATATGGGTATGGACACAGCCGGACCGTTGGCCACAATCACCATTGCCGTGTCTTCGTTCTTCGGCGTACTGATTGGCGGAACGCTCTCCGACCGTTGGGTGCGCCACAATCTGCGTGGCCGCGTCTATACGAGTGCCATCGGTCTGGGACTGACCATTCCGTCTCTCTATCTGCTGGGCTTCGGCCATACGGTTGTGGCCTTGGCCGGTGCGGGTATGATGTTCGGCATAGGTTTCGGTATGTTCGACTCCAACAACATGCCCATTCTCTGTCAGTTTGTATCGGCACGCCACCGCGCCACAGCCTATGGTGTCATGAACATGGTGGGCGTTTTCGCCGGTGCAGCTATAACCAACGTGCTGGGCTCTTGGAGCGACAATAACAACCTGGGGCTCGGCTTTGCCATGCTCTCTGTGGTGATTGCCTTGGTGGTCGTGGCACAACTGGTCTTCTTGAAGCCCAAAACCGACAATATGTTCTGAGAATAATGGTCCGAACCGCCTGATAACTTCCAAAACAAAATCTCTCTATGATACTCACTACACTGCAAGACTGCGGGCGCTATGAAAGCCTTCATCCGCTTTTCAAGACCCTCTTCGACTATCTCAAAAGCCACGACCTGCTGCAGATGCCCCCGGGCCGAATTGACATCCTTGGCGACGACCTGTTTATCAACAATTCAGAGCCGGAAGGCATAAAGGCCGAAGACCAGGTGCTGGAGGTGCATCGCCGCTACATAGACGTGCACCTGCTGCTGACAGGCGAAGAAACTGTGGGATGGCTGCCTCTGGCCGACTGCAAGGCCGAGCATAAGCCCTACGACGCAGAGGGCGACTACGGACTGTATGCCGACCGGCCGTCCACCTATTTCACGCTCTCGCCGGGTATGATGCTGCTGGTCTGGCCTGAAGACCCACACGCGCCGATTATCGGCCAAGGCAAATTCCGCAAGGCCATCGCCAAAATCAAAGTATCGTAAATCCTCACAGACAGCTTTAAGGGCAAACGGCCCTTCGGTCTGTTTCATCACAAAGCCATCCCCGTTCCATAGGCATTAACGCCGGGAGACGGGGATGGCTTTTTATTGGAACCGTGATGTAGCCAAGACCGAAGGCTATAAAGGATGTGCGGCAAAGACCTTACGGCAATAGATGAAGAAGAGCACGGCGGCCGTGTAGAGACCACAAGAGAAGGCCAGGAATATACCCACCTCGCCCCAGCCACAGACAAAGCCGAGCACATAACCCATCGGGATGTTGACAATGATATAACTGATAAAGGCCACACGCATCATGGCCACCACCTGCTTCATTGCACGCAAGACGTTGGCCAGGCAAATCTGCATGGCATCGGCAATCTGATAGACCATCAGAGGGGGAATGAGCGCCATACATACGCCGGCCACCTCGGCATCGGTGGTGAACAGTCCAATGAGCGGCCGCGCAAACACCAGCATAAGCATCGACGAAATCACCGCCATGGCGCCGAGTATGTGGACGCCGGCGCGTGTGGCTAGTCTCACTTGTGCCCAATCGTTGGTGCCGACAAAGGTGGCCACCCTTATGCTCAGTCCGGCGCCAAAACTATAATAGAACAAGAAGCCCAGAGTGCCGACGGTCACCATCACCTGATAGCCGGCAAGACTCACGGCTCCCAACCACCCGGCCATGATGGCGCTGCAGGTGAAAGAGCCCGACTCCATGCCCATCTGCAGCGACACCGGCAGCGAAAGCCTATTGACGTCGGCCACGGCCTTGCGTGAGAGCCTCGCGGCTTTCCAGCCCAGCCGATAAGGTGCATAGCGCCGACGGCGCGCCACCACGGCCAGCAGAGCCACGGCCATATAGATGCGCGAAAGCAGTGTGGCCAGTCCGGCGCCGTCGAGACCCATTTCAGGAAATAGGCCGACGCCGTAAATCAGCAGGGTATTGCCCACGACGTTAATGACATTGCCTGTGAGCAATATCCACATTCCTGTAGCGGTGTCGGTGGTGCCGTCGGTGAATTGTCGCGTGACGTTGAAGAGCATGACAAAGGGCACGGAGACAAGGATATACAGATAATAATGGCGCACGAGCGGAAGTATCTCTACGGGCTGGCCCATCCGGTCTGTATAGAAAAACAGCACGCCCATCACCGCCGTGAGCAGCAATCCCCAAAGGGTATTGGCCATCAAGGCTTGCTTGAAGATGCCGCCGGCCTCGGCCAGGTCTTTACGGCCGAAGGCTGCACCGATGAGCGGCGTGAGACCGTAGCTGTAGCCCATCAGCAAGAAGTTGACGAGCATAAACAGGTTGTTGACAAACGAAGCGGCAGCGAGCGCGTCGGTGGCATAACGCCCCACCATCATCGTGTCGGCAAATCCCATCACGATGACGCCTATCTGCCCGATGGCAATGGGCAGTCCCAAGCGCAGAGTGGCCCAATAGTGGGGGCGAAGTTGGTGCATTGGTGCAGTCTGTATCTGAGGCAAAAAGAAGCCGCATAGCCCTAAGCTCAAGCTATGCGACCACTATGTTTGTAAATTATTTCACCGCAGGCGTTTCGGATCAATGTCCGGTGCGCAGGCGGAAAGTCTTGGCCGTCACTTTTTTCTTTTTCTCGCCGAAAGCCACGTTGAAGACCACCTGGTCTTCTTTCCATTTGGCCGGTGCGATGACCTCAACGGTATATCTGAAGCCCTGTCCCGAAGGCAGTTCGCTGAAGATGGCCGTGGGCGAGATGATGACTTTCTTGTTGGAGCAGGTCACGTTGGGCGCGATGTTGTAGAGCGTGCGGTCGCCGCGGTTGTAGATGTCCATCACGATGACGGCGTGCTCGTGGCGGTCGAGTCTTTGGTTGCCGTTGGCGTCTTGAAAGTGCAGGTTGGTCACTTCGAGATAGTCCCATGCGGTATTGGCCGGGGCGTAGCTTTCTACTGAAGGTCTTTGGCTGTATGACATTTCGTCGTAACCGTAGTCAGAGGTCGATTTGCACTCAGAGCGGTCGGCCGTGGCAGCGGCTCCGATGACGCCACCGGCCACCATGCCTACGGCTGTGCCGATTTCGTGTCCGCGCCAACCACCGGCAATGCCGCCGATGCTTGACCCCAGCATACCGCCGAGGTAAGATCCGGTCACGGTGCCGCCATATTGTTGATACGAGCAACTGCCCAGCAGCAAGACCGTCAGGGCAAGACCGATGGTCTTCTTCATAGTGGTTTTATTTTACCTGAATGACAAGATAGCGACTGACGCTCCAGAATGTATCGGGGTCGGTGATGCGCAAGACATACATATCCTGGGCGTCTTTCTCAAGCGAGTAGGAACTGGCCGGGTGACTGGTGAGGAGCTCTGCCTTTTTTGAATAGAGCGGAATTTTCTTGGTCACACGGATGTCCAACTGGGTGAAATATTCCTTATTGAAATTGGACGAGCGCAAGACGTCTCCGTTTTGCAGGATGTTTTGGTCGCGCAGTTCTTTCTTGGTGCCGAACACATACCAGGCGGTATGGATTTTCTGGTCTTGTGCCTCGACGGTACGTGCTTTTTCCAGGTTTTGGTGTGTGAGGTCCTCGACGTTGTTGTTGAGTTGGTCGATTTGCTCGTCTTGTGCGGCAATCTTGATATCCTTTTCGGCGAGTTGTTTGCGCAGGCTCTCGATTTCGGCCGCCTTGCTTTCGAGTTGGTGGTTAAACTCTTCGACCATGGCCTCATAGGCAGCTTTGGCCTCCTTGTTGGTCTTGCTGGCGTTGCGCAGTTGTTGCTGCAGTTCGGCAATAAGCGCCTTGTTGGTGCGCAGGGTCTGCTGGATGAACGTCATGTTTTCGAGGATGACCTGCTGGTCTGAGCCCTCTGTCTGCTCCATGGTGACGCGTCCCTCAGCCTCATTGATTTTTCTGAAGCCGTCGCGGATTTGCTGGATGGTAGCGGCGAGGTCTTTCGACTCGGTGTTGCTCTGTTCGATCACGCGCTGCAGAGAGTCAATCTTATGCTGTGAAGGGTCTTCAGCGTTTTCTTTTTCTCTTTTTGTCTGGCAACCGCCAAGCACGAGTGCTGCGGCTATGGCTACGATGGTTATCTGTTTCATGGCAATATATGAATAGGAAGGAGAGTGAGGTTGTCGGGTGATGGCTCAAGCGTTTTCTTCCCGCTCTTGGCGGCGCTGTTTGCGTGCGGCCTGTTTGGGTGTGTCGGCTCCTTCGACGACAATGACAAACTCGCCTCTTGGGGCGTTGTCGGTGAAGTGTGCCACGGCTTCGGCAATGGTTCCGTTGACGCCTTGCTCGTGGAGTTTGGAGATTTCGCGGCGCACTGAGATGTGTCGGTCGGAGCCGAAGGTGTCTGCAAATTGGGTGAGTGTCTTGAGCAGGCGGTGGGGCGACTCATAGAATATCATAGTGCGCGTTTCGCCTTTGAGCTCTTCGAGTCGTGTGGCCCGTCCTTTTTTCTGAGGCAGGAAGCCTTCGAAGGTGAAGCGTTCGCAGGGGATGCCCGAGGCGGCTATTGCCGGCACGAAAGCGGTGGCGCCCGGCAGGCACTGCACCTCTACGCCTCTGGCCACGCAGGCACGGACGAGCATAAAGCCCGGGTCTGAAATGCAAGGTGTGCCGGCATCGGTGACCAGCGCCATCACTTCGCCGGCAGCCATACGGGCGGCAAAAGCCTCGGCCGTCTGGTGCTCATTGAATTTGTGGTGAGCGCAGAGCTTGTTTTTGATGTCATAGTGTGCCAGCAAGAGTCCCGAGGTCCGCGTGTCTTCGGCCAAAATCAGGTCGGCCTCTTTGAGCACCTTGAGGGCGCGCAGGGTGATGTCGTCGAGATTTCCTACGGGAGTGGGCACCAGATAAAGCATTCCCATAGTGCAAAAATATGGAATTATAAGTGGCAATACAAACAAAAGGGGTGTTTTTATTGACTTGCGGGGTGTAATATTTTGCTCTTTTCACATGATGGGCTACCTTTGCCTTATATTGTCAACGACTATTTCACAGAAAATTGAAAACGATTACATTCGACCGTTTCGCCCGTTTGCTCATTGTCGTGGCGGCGCTTGTCTGCGTCTGGCTGGTGTTCAACTATCTGAGTTTCGTGCTCATTCCGTTTATGGTGGCTGTCGTGGCGGCCTACCTGCTTATGCCGGTCTGCGACTTCCTGCAACACACCTGCCGGCTGCGTTTCCGCTGGCTCTGTGCCGTGCTGACCATTGTTCTGGCCCTGGCCGTGGTGGCCGGTCTGCTTTGGCTGTGCATCCCGCCTATGGTGAGCGAGATGGGCAACCTCAAGCAGGTTGTCATACACTATTTCAAGGGCAACGCTGCAGATGCCAGCATCCCCGAGATGGTGAGGGATTTTTTTGAGGCCAATGTAGACCGGAAAGAGATAGACACATTCATCCAGTCGGGTGAATTTACGGATATGCTGAAAGCCATGCTGCCGGGCGTGTGGGGCATCGTGTCGTCGGCGGCCACTGTGTTGGTCAATGTCATCTCGTCACTCATCGCCCTGCTCTATCTGTTTTTCCTGCTGCTCGACTTTGAGCGTTACACGCAGACGTGGCACGAACTGGTTCCCCGGCGCTGGCGGCCTGCTGCGTCGCAGCTGCTTCACGACGTGGCCTATTATATGTGCGGCTACTTCCGCGGTCAGTTTGTCATT
The DNA here is from genome assembly GCA_045124135.1 of Alloprevotella sp. Lineage (GTDB taxonomy): Bacteria > Bacteroidota > Bacteroidia > Bacteroidales > Bacteroidaceae > Alloprevotella. The sequence goes on along the minus strand of JBGVLE010000050.1, from coordinate 49,757 downwards.
GCCTTGAGCAATTGCGTGATGTTCACGCTCGGGCTGCTCATCGTGGGTTTCCCTATGCCTGTGGCCTTGGGCTGTTTCATCGGCATCATTAGTTTTGTGCCCTATCTGCAGGTGTTGGGCATTGTTCCCGGCGCCTTGCTGGCCATGCTCCGCGCCGCCGAGACCGGCGAAAACTTCTGGTTGCTCATGGTTGCCTTGCTGGCGGTCTACATTGCGGTGCAGGTCATTCAAGACACGGTCATCACGCCGCGTGTGATGGGCCAGATCATGGGCCTGTCGCCTGCCGTCATCCTGCTGACGCTCTCCATCGGCGCCGCCGTGGGAGGCATTGGCGGCCTCATCATGGCCCTGCCTGTGGCCACGATTGGCCTGAAATATTACAAGGCCTACATCTCGCACACTTCGGCCGACGGACAGGCTGACTGAGCGGACAGACCGACGATAAAGGCGCGAAAGTTTCGTTTTTCTGAAAAAATGATTAACTTTGCAGCCGATTAAAACGCAATCAACCTATTGGAGAGGTGCTCGAGTGGTTGAAGAGGCACGCCTGGAAAGCGTGTAGCCGGCAAAACCGGCTCGCAGGTTCGAATCCTGTTCTCTCCGCATTTTTTGTGCAAAACTTTGTGTGAAACGGCTGGCGAATACAGGAACGCCAGTCGTTTCTGTCTTTTTCCGGATGGCGCAAACCACATATATTTGTGGCAGGAAGGAAGAAGGAGCGGCCCGTCCGCCTCTTTTTTTGTTTTCACGGGCCTTACGGGCATAAGGACAGTTGTCACGGGGCTTATGGCAGGAATTTCTGTCCTTATGACGAGGCCGGCGTGATGCGGCAAAATGAAAAACAAGCCGCCTGAACGGACTTTTTTCGTCTTTGGGCGTCGTTTTGAGGCGGCAGCAAGGCACGCCGAAAAGAATTTCCGGAATGTCTGCAAATAGTCTGTCATCCCCGCCCCCTATTTTGTACAAACACAAAAGGCCGTGAGGCAAAAACGGGCGGCACAGAGGCCGATGTCGGCGGTATTTCGTATCTTAGCCCCAACTTTCAACACGCCCTCGGGCCTATTGTCTTTGTCCCCATGACACATCTGTTTCGCACACACTCTCTGTCGCTCGGTCTGTTGGCCGGCTGGCTTTGCGCACTCGGGCTCTCGGCCCAAACCGACATTGTCTCTCTCCCGTCCCACCCCGACCCGATGGGCGTCTCGGCGCCTTTTGCCGGCCACACGCCGCAGGGCTTACTCGTGGCGGGAGGTTGCAATTTCCCCGATGTGCCGGCGGCCGATGGTGGCAAGAAGGTGTTTTATGACAAAGTCTATCGGCTGAGCCTCAACGCCCAACGGCCGGAGGCCTCAACCTGGGACACCTTGCCGCCGCTGCCTGACAGTCTGGCCTACGGCGCCATGGCCGCGACCGAACAAGGTCTCGTGTGCATCGGCGGCCGCACGCCGCGGGGAATGAGCAGCGAGACATTTGCCATCAATGCCCAGACCGGCCTCATCGAGCACCTGCCGCCGCTGCCAGTGAAAATGGCCGAGGGGTATGCGGTGGCTTTGGGGAATGACATCTACGTGTGTGGCGGCGACCAGGAAGGGGGCCAGTGCGGTCTATACCGCCTCCGCATCGACGCGCCGACCGGCTGGGAAAGACTTAAAGACTATCCCGGCACGCCACGTCTGCAACCCGTCCTGGCCACCGACGGCAAGGTCATGTATCTAATGGGCGGTTTCTATTTTGACAAAGACAAACAGCGCTGCATAATGCCCGAAGACATTCTGGTCTATCATCCCGACACCGACAAGTGGCGCCGCCAGGGCCGACTGCCCAAACGAGCCGGTTGCCGCCGGCGTGGACTGGTGGGTGCAACGGCTGTGAGTGTGGGAGAGACCGTCTATGTGGCCGGCGGCGTCAATCCCGACCTGTTCGGCCTGGCCGTCGAGGGACACGCTCCGGCCGATTATCTGCGGCAGACCCCACAGTGGTATGGTTTCAACGACGGCCTGTGGGCCTTCCACAAAGCCAACGGCCGCTGGCAAACCGTCCAGACCGACGACAGAATGGCCCGCGCAGGCGGTGTCATCACCACAGACGGCCAAAGGCTCTATATGATTTGCGGCGAAACCAAGCCAGGCATCCGCTCGCCGCAGATTACGGCCGTCGACATAGTAGCGGTAGTTAATAAACATTAAACGGGAGGTGGACAGGTTGGCCCGGATTTTTATGTAACTTCGTGTATACAATACCATCACCAATCAAGAACCATCTTAAACAACCACTTCCATGGCCATGGCCTGAAAGAAAATGTTGAGAAGGATGACAAGGTTGGGCTACCTGACGAGGCTGGCCTGCTTGTGCATCCCATTATTGCTTTTATGGGGCTATCTCGAGTTGAACTTTATGTCGTTCAGTTCTGACGTGGAGCCAGACACTCCGCTTGGCATCGGGCTACGCCTCTACGGCGTGGTGTGTGCGGCCCTTTATATCTATTGGCCCATCCGCCGGCAGCACGACTTCAACAAGCCGGGGTGGAAGGTGCTCCACCTGCTCATTCCGGTGTTCAACCTCGTCTGGATCATGGTACTCTTTACCACAGCGGGAACCATCGGGCGCAACAACTACGGCCACGACCCGCTCCATCGCCAGCCGTTCTACGAAACGGGCTGCGACCCAAGCGGAAGGAACAAGAACGGGCTTTGAAATCAACGGTGCCCAATTTGGCACACGGCCCGAACCGCACAGGCGACAGCCCACAAAAGCGCAGCCATTCACACGAACAATGAAAGAGTAATTTTCTCATATTGATAAATTGATTGAAAGCCGCCGGCCTCACTCTCCCACAAGGGAAGAATGAGGCCGGCGGTATTATCGTTCCTTTCAGTCGGGGCTTACTCGGCGTTGTCTTTCTTTTCCTGCACGATGGCATCAATGACAGCCACGGCGGTGATGTTGACGATGTCGCGCACACTGCATTCGAAGTCGGTGAAGTGTATGGGCTTGTTGAGTCCCATCTGTATGGGGCCCACCACCTCGCCGTCTTCGACCATCGACTTAATCATCTTGTAAGACGCATTGGCTGCGGTGAGGTTGGGGAACACGAGAGTGTTGACATCCAGACCTTTGAGGCGGGTGAAGGGGTATTTGTCGTCGCGCAGGTCGCGGTCGAGCGCAAAGTTCACTTGCATCTCGCCGTCAATGGCCAGGTCGGGATAGGTCTCCTGCATCTTGGCCACCACCTCGTGCACCACGGCAGGGCTGCCGGCCGAGTCGGTGCCGAAATTGGAATAAGAGAGCATGGCTATGGCCGGCGTACGGTTGAAGAAACGCACGGTCGAGGCCGACAGTTTGGCTATGTCGAACAAGGCGTCGCGGTCGGGCTGGCGGTTGATGAGGGTGTCGGCAATGAAGTAGATGCCCTTCTTCGAACTGATGAGGTGCATCGTGGCGAAGTGCTTATACTCCGGACGGATGCCGATAACCTCTTTGGCCACCTTGATGGTATTGGAGTATTTCGTGTAAAGACCCGTGATGAACGCATCGGCATCGCCGGTCTCCACCATCATCATACCGAAATAGTTGCGCTCGTACATTTTGTCGATGGCCTCTTGGAGCGTGTAGCCCTCGCGTTGTTTCTTTTCGGCCAAAATCTCGGCATAACGGCGGCGCCGCGGAGCCTCGCTTTCGGTGCGCAGGTTGATGATTTCAGCCCCTGTGAGGTCGAGTTTCATCTCTTCGGCCATCTTCTTGATTTGCTCGTCGTTGCCCAAAAGGATAGGTTTGCAGATGCCTTCTTCCTTGGCCCGGATGGCGGCCTCGAGCATAGTGGGGTGTGTGCCTTCGGCAAAAACCACCCGGCGCGGGTCGAGACGTGCGGTGTCGTAGAGGTTCTGGGTGAACTTGCTTTCCTGGCCCATCATCTCACGCAGACGATGGCGGTAGGCCTTCCAGTCGGTGATCTGGTGACGGGCCACGCCGCTGTCCATAGCTGCCTTGGCCACGGCCATAGACACCTCGGTGATGAGACGGGGATCGACGGGTTTGGGGATGAAATAGTCGGGGCCGAAGGTGAAGTTGCGGACGTGGTAGGCGCGGTTGACGATGTCGGGCACCGGACGACGTGCCAGGTCGGCAATGGCCCGGGCTGCGGCCAACTTCATCTCTTCGTTGATGGCACTGGCAGCTGTGTCGAGCGCACCGCGGAAGATATAGGGGAAACCAATGACGTTGTTAATCTGATTGGGATAGTCCGTGCGGCCGGTACTCATCAACACGTCGGGACGGGCCTCTTTGGCATCTTCATAAGAAATCTCGGGCACGGGATTGGCCAAGGCAAAAATAATGGGGTTGGCAGCCATAGAGCGCACCATATCCTTGGTGAGGACATTGCCCTTGGACAAACCCACAAAGACGTCGGCATCTTTCACAGCCTCCTCGAGGGTGTGGATGTCGCGGTCGGTGGCAAATTCGCGTTTCTGCTCGGTGAGTTTCTCGCGGTCGCTTCGAATGACCCCTTTGGAGTCGAGCATCACGATGTTCTTGCGCTGAGCGCCAAACGAACAATAAAGGCGTGTACAGGAAATGGCTGCGGCTCCGGCACCGTTGACGACGATCTTGACGTCTTCAAGTTTCTTGCCGGCCACCTCAACGGCATTGATCAGACCGGCGGCCGAGATGATGGCCGTACCGTGCTGGTCGTCGTGCATCACGGGGATGTCGAGTTCGGCTTTGAGGCGGCGCTCTATCTCAAAACATTCGGGCGCCTTGATGTCTTCGAGGTTGATGCCGCCGAAGGTAGGGGCAATGGCTTTGACTGCCTCGATGAACTTGTCGGGGTCTTTCTCGTTGACTTCTATGTCGAAAGCGTCTACACCGGCATAAATCTTGAAAAGAAGGCTTTTTCCCTCCATCACCGGCTTGCCGCTCATCGCGCCGATATCGCCGAGGCCGAGCACGGCCGTTCCGTTGGAGATGACGGCCACGAGGTTACCTTTATTGGTATATTTATAGGCGTTTTGGGGATTGTCCTGGATTTCAAGACAGGGTTCGGCCACACCTGGTGAATAGGCGAGCGAGAGATCGGTTTGGGTGCGGTAAGGCTTGGTAGGAACCACTTCAATCTTACCCGGTTTGCCCTGTGAGTGATAAAGCAGGGCAGCTTCTTTCGTGATTTTGACCATAATTGCTTTGTGTTGGTGTAATTTTCGTGACAAAGTTAGTGCAAGTGAGAGCAAAGGCCAAAAAAAACTCGTTTTTTATTGGCCTTTGCCGAGCGCGACCTAACTTGAAAGTTAGTGCAAAGGCCAAAAGAGGGAAGATATTGAAAAAAGAATATAGCTATTGATCTTATTGAGCGGCCAGGCAAGGCCTGAAGGGCCGTAACATTTCAGCCCAGGTCGTTAGGCCTGGGTAGTGCAATCTTTCTATATTCCCCGGCCTGAAAGGTCGGCACAATTTGGGGACGTATAATTGAATTAATCTCTTGATAGGCAAGCGCTTGATATGCCAACCTTACAGGCCGGAACATACTGTGGCACACAAAACCCAGGCCTGACGACTTGGGGTAGTATGTTACGTCCTTTCAGGGATGCGCAAAGATGCCGCAAAACGATATCAGTTTCAATCTCAATTTTGAGTACCCGACCAGAAAGCCACCATACTCACCACCTTCACGTCACTCTGATATGACTGACGTGACTGAAGCGTTCAATCACAGCAAAAGACTAATAGACAACGAGATACAAAGATGTGATTGTGTGATTGGGAAAAAGGCAACATTTAAGGGGGGGGATATAAAAGAACGCCGTTTTACCACCAACCGCCCGTCACTTTCTGTTTTTCATCGCCTCATTGTAGCAGGCACGGCAAAGCGGTTCGTACTCGTCTTTCTCACCTAAAAGCACGCGCCGCTCGTCGGCCACAATTCGATGGGACACATAGGCAAGGTCGCCACATTTCACGCAAATGGCATGCACTTTGGTGACATCCTCTGCCACGGCACAAAGCGCCGGCATCGGGCCGAACGGCTGTCCCTGAAAATCCATATCCAGACCGGCAATAATCACACGCTTGCCCTGATTGGCCAAGGCCGTACAAGCCTCGACAAGACCTTGGTCGAAAAACTGTGCCTCGTCAATGCCCACAACATCGGCTTCGGCGGCCAAGAGGAGGATGGCAGCAGCGGCCTCAACAGGCGTTGAGGCAATCGTCGTGGCATCATGCGACACGACATCGGCCTCGCTATAACGGGTGTCAAGGGCCGGTTTGTATATCTCGACTTTCTGGCGGGCAATGCGGGCTCGACGCAAACGGCGGATGAGCTCTTCGGTCTTGCCCGAGAACATCGAACCGCAGATCACCTCGATGCGACCACGCCGCACACTATGTTCTTGAAATAATTGCATGGGATCTGTTGTTGAAGAATGGATGCAAATTTATAGCATTTTACCCAAAAGACCAATCAGACCAAGGGGTTAACTGGCCAGTATACGAGTTTTGCCATAAAAAAAGCGGATATGCCGCGGCCTTGGCCGGACATATCCGCTGTCTTATTTCAGTTGGCCGCTATCAGAAGACGGCCGCTACATGGCGAATGATTAGAACATCTTTTCGGGATAAACACCGTCGGCAGCCAGTTTCTCAAACTTGGCCACAACCTCGGGACGGTCTTCGGGATAAGTCACACCGAACCATTTAGAGGTGGTGTCGAGCACTTCGCAAGTGGCTACGCCGTCTTTGATGAGTTTGTCTACCATCAAAGGAATGAAGAACTCGCTCTTGAGGTTTTCCATATTCTTCGGGTCAGAGAGGAAGGCCTTGAAGAACTCGTTGCTGTGGGCGAAGTAGTCGGGCGTGAAGCCCCAGAAGTTCATAGACACGGGCGTGGTATCGGGGATGGCCACCCACTGGTCGTTGTCGTCAAGATATTTCACTACACCGTCGAAGCGCTGGATTTTGGTGCGCTCAACCACAGAGCTGAGGTGGTGATTTTCGTCGTATTCGCAAACGCCACGGCTCACGGTGCCACTCTCTGAGAGGGTGTTGTCTACGCGGAAGCCCACCATGGCATATTTGCCGGTGCTGCCTTCGGGGAGGCTGCTGAGGAACTTGCCCATCACCTGGAATGCGTCACGATCGTAGAAGTCGTCGCAGTTGATGACGGCAAAGGGCTCTTTGATGACGTCCTGTCCCATCATAACGGCGTGGTTTGTACCCCAGGGTTTCGTACGGCCTTCGGGGCAGGTGAAGCCTTCGGGCAGTGCGTCGAGGCTTTGGAACACCACTTCGCAGGGGATGTGGCCTTCGTACTTGGCGAGCACCTTCTCGCGGAAATCCTGTTCGAAGTCTTTGCGAATTACAAACACGAGTTTACCAAAGCCGGCCTGAATGGCATCGTAGATGGAGTAGTCCATGATGGTTTCACCGTGAGGGCCAAGGCCGTCGAGCTGCTTCAAACCGCCATAGCGGCTTCCCATACCTGCAGCTAAGAGGAACAATGTAGGTTTCATTGGTATTAAGTTTTAGAGAGTATGTATTCTTTACCGCAAAACTACAAATTTATAATTTGTCATACAAGATTTGGCGGTAAATCTTCTCTGTATGAGGGAGAACAATGCCGGTCCAAGGCAATCAGGGCCGCTTATAGCCTTCGCTGAGCATACGATTGGCCGCAGCAACCATCTCTTGCGGCACGAAATGGCCAAGCTGGGACAGGAAATGAGGCATCTCACGAGCATAGACTTCGGCCATACGCTGATGGATGCCAAAGAGCGTGGAATAGCGCACATTGGCCAGGCGGTCGCACATCTTGAGGAATGGGGCGCCTTTGACCTGACAGATGCCTACATAGTAGCTGTCGCCGGCACGCTCTTCGCGGGTGCGGCCTTTGTCGTTGGTCAAGGCATAAACCAGTTCGGCAGCTTGAACGACGTCTATGCGACACCCCAACACGTTGAGCTGGGTGAAAATCTTTTTGAGGTCGTTATAGGTCAAACGGGCGTCTTCAATGGTATCATGAAACCAGGCGGCGGCATAGATGGTGTCCATCTCTTCGGCATCTTCAAGCAAGAGATGGCCGAAACGGGTGACATAAGAGGCTGTCAGGCGCAAATGAAACGCATAGGGCAGACCGTCGCCATAGGTGTGATTGACTTCGGCGTGAACCTGGGCGGCCTTTTGGGCAATCTGCTCGATGAAAGGCTCACGATGCAGATAATGGCGGAAGAAATCGTCGGCATTCATAAGGCAATCGTTTTAAACGGAATACATTATTGGGCATACCAGGCGGCCACAGCTTCGGCACAGCGCTCGCCGTCGATAGCGGCCGAGACAATGCCGCCGGCATAACCGGCACCTTCGCCACAGGGATAGAGGCCGGCCCAATCGGGATGGCATAGCGCCTCGGGATGGCGCACAATGCGCACAGGCGAGGAGGTGCGCGTTTCCACTCCTATAATAATGGCCTCATTGGTGAGAAATCCATGACTACGCCGACCAAACTGATTGAAGCCATCACGCAGACGGCGCGAAACAAAGTCGGGCAACCAAAAATGGAGCGGCGAAGAGACGAGGCCGGGAGAATAGCTGGATTTCGGGAGGTCGAAACTCAAGCGACGGTTGACAAAATCGGCCATACGCTGAGCCGGTGCCGTCTGGCTGCGACCACCTTGAAGCCAACAGGCTCGCTCAAAGGCTTCCTGGAAATACATCAACCGCAATGGATTGGCCGGTTGGTCGAAATCGGAATGGGAGGCACGGAAAGCCTCTTCGGCCATAGCCTCAACTATGAACGGACGCAGTTCTCCGTCCAAATCTTCAGGCCTTGTCTCGACAACCATACCGGAGTTGCTCCAGGCCGAACCACGATTGGAAGGGCTCATACCGTTGACCACGACCTGTTCGGGGCCACTGGCCGCGGGTACGACAAAGCCGCCGGGGCACATACAGAAGCTATAGACTCCCCTGCCCTCACTTTGGGCCACATAACTGTATTCGGCGGCCGGCAACCAGCGGCCACGTCCCTGACGACTGTGATACTGGATGCTGTCAATCAAGACCGATGGATGCTCCAGACGCACACCGACGGCAATGCCTTTGGGCTCAACACGGATGCCGGAGTGATAGAGATAGCGGTAGACATCCCTGGCCGAATGGCCGGTGGCCAGAATGACCGGGCCTTCCCACTCTCTGCCATTTTGTGTCCGCACGCCACAAATCTTTCCAGTCTGTTGCAAAAGTGCATCTACACGGGTCTCAAAATGCACCTCTCCGCCCGAAGCGATGATTTGCCTACGCATAGACTCGATGACGCGTGGCAGACGGTCGGTGCCGATATGAGGATGGGCATCTATGAGTATGTTGGTGCTGGCGCCGTGCTGGCAAAACACGCGCAAAATGCGCTCCACATTGCCGCGCTTCTTTGAACGCGTGTAGAGTTTGCCGTCTGAAAAGGCGCCGGCACCACCTTCACCAAAAGAATAGTTGCTCTCGGGATTGATGGCGTGCTGACGTGAGATGGTTGCAATGTCTTTGCGCCGTTCATGCACGTCTTTGCCACGCTCCAGAACGATGGGCCGCAAGCCCAACTCTATCAGACGCAAGGCCGCAAACAGTCCGCCAGGACCGGCTCCCACGACAATGACGGGGCGGGCTTGCGACACGTCTGGATAGACAATCGGCAGAAAGTCCAAAGCCGGGGCCGTCTCGTTGATATAGATATCGACGGTCAGATTGACCATGACCTGGCGTTGGCGGGCATCTATGCTGCGGCGGCGTATGCGGATGTCTTTGATTGTGCGGGCATCGACAGCGAGCTGTTGGGCCACATAACGGCGCAACTCACTCTCTTCGCAGGCCGTGCGGGGAACAACTCTGACACTGAGCGTCTGTAACATAAGAACAGATTGAGAGAGAAAAACGGTTTAACCAAACAAAGCTCTAAGGGCTTCTTCTACGCGATGCACGGGTACAATCTCAATATTGTAGGCCTTCACGTCCAAGCCTTTCATATTGGCATCGGGCACAATAATACGGCTGAAACCCAGTTTGCATGCCTCGGCAATGCGGCCGGTGATGCGGGTGACGGGCCTTATCTCGCCACTAAGGCCAACCTCGCCGGCCATACAGACATCGCGCGGAATGGCCGTGTCGACATTGCTCGAAAGCACCGAAGCTATGACCGAAAGATCGATGGCCGGGTCGGACACTCTGATGCCGCCGGCAATGTTCAAGAAGACATCCTTTTGGGCCAACTTGAAACCGACGCGTTTCTCCAAGACGGCCAACAGCATATTGAGACGACGCAGATCGAAGCCCGTGGCCGAGCGCTGAGGGGTGCCATATGCTGCCGTTGAGACCAGAGCCTGGGTCTCGATGAGAAAGGGCCTGATGCCCTCAATGGCTGAAGCGATGGCCACGCCGCTCAATTCGTCATTGCCTTGTGTGAGCAGGAGTTCGGAGGGATTGTCCACCGGTCGGAGGCCGACTGAGAGCATTTCATAGATGCCCAAATCAGAAGTGGAGCCAAAACGGTTTTTGATGCTGCGCAGAATACGGTAGAGATAGTGGCGGTCGCCTTCAAACTGCAACACGGTGTCGACGATATGCTCCAAGATTTTCGGTCCGGCTATGGCACCTTCTTTTGTGATGTGTCCGATGAGCACCACCGGCACCCCACTCTCTTTGGCATATTTCAATATGGCCGTGGTGCACTCCCTGATTTGGGTCACGGCGCCGGGTGAGGCCTCGACGGCTTCCGAAGAGATGGTCTGTATGGAGTCTATCACCACCAAGTCGGGACTCACCTCGCCAATGTGGCTGAAGATTTTCTCCAGACGAGTTTCACACAACAGCAGACAACTCTCGCCGCCACCGCTCAAGCGGTCGGCACGCAGTTTGATTTGCCGCTCACTCTCTTCGCCACTCACATAGAGCACCCGTTTGCGGTTGAGGTGCATAATGGTCTGGAGCAACAACGTGGATTTGCCGATGCCGGGCTCTCCACCCAGCAAGATTAACGAACCGGGGACAATGCCTCCACCGAGCACACGGTCGAGCTCTGCATCTCCGGTCTTGATGCGCGGTTCTTCGGCGGCCTGTACGTCTTTCAGCGCCACCACTTTGGGCTCTCGCCGGGTCAAAGACGACAATGCGCCAGCAGCCTTGCCTTCAGAAGCGGCAGCGGCCGGGCGCACCTTTATTTCGCGAAATGTATTCCAAGCGCCACAAGCGGGACAGCGTCCAACCCATTTGACGGACTCTTGTCCACACTCGCTACACACATACATAGTTTTATCTTTTGCCATTGCGGAGCGTCTATTCAAGTTCTCCCAATTCCTTTCGCCAAGCAGCCAATTCGTTGCGCAGTTGCTGCAAGTCGTGAATGACCTCTGCAGTCTGCACCTCGCCGCTGTGGTTTTTCTTCAATACTTCACGGGCGGCTGCAATCTTGAGACCCCGCACTTTGACGAGATTGTGCACCAGACGCACCTGTTCAACGTCGTCTTTGGTGTAACGACGTGCCTTGCCGCCGGTCTTCTTGGGCGAAATCTGCGGGAACTCCTTTTCCCAAAAGCGGAGCGTACTTTCGGCCACGCCAAACTGTTCGGCGACTTCTCCAATGGAGTAGAATTGCTTGAGGTCTTTGGATGAGTTAATCATAATCGGCGAATATCGGGGGGAGTTTATTGCTCGAAAACCTTTTCAATCTCCACGACATAGACATCGTGCAGTCCGCCGCCGGGTTTGTCGTTATACCAGCGTTCGAGCGAGGCTTTGTCAATGAAGCCGTCTGCGCTCAGGCGGGTCTTGTAGAGTTTGCGACCTTCAATGGTGAGTCGTGCCTGTTCAAAAGACACGTTGCCACAGGGGGTGGCCACGGGGCGCAATCCGGTCTCTTTCACTTTGTCGTAGTCACGTCCCGACTTGGTGCCACAGAAATTCAAGATTGCCTTGTCGGCCTCGTCAAAAAAAGTCAAAGTGAGGCGGTCGTTTTGCTCCACGAAGTCGTGGGTATATCTTTCAGGCCGTATGAAGACAAAGGCGACGGGTTTGCCCCAAAGGAAGCCCACGCCGCCCCAAGAGGCCGTCATGGTGTTGAAGTGTTGGATATCGCCGGCCGTAATCAGCATCCATTCTTTGCCTATAATGCTGATGATGTCTTCTTTGGCCAGTCTGGAAAGGTCAGTCTGTATCATGTGTTTGTGGTTTTGTTGGATAGTTGTATAAAGCCACAGCCTATCTTCTGCAAAGATACGCAAAAACTCACGCTTATGGCATTTGCCACCATCAAAAACGACAACACGGCAGAACTGTGTCAATCACAGTCTGCCGTGCGAATAAGTTTCTTGGGAAATGTCTTTGTTAGGCTTCTCCTTGGGGCAATACGGAAACGACGCTGCGGTCAGCTTTACCGCGCTTGAAGTTAACCACGCCGTCAACGAGGGCATAAAGCGTATGGTCGCTGCCCATGCCTACGTTCTTACCTGGATGATGTACAGTACCGCGCTGACGCACGATGATGTTACCAGCGATGCAGGTCTGGCCACCCCAAATCTTAACGCCTAATCTCTGTGAAGCCGATTCACGGCCGTTCTTAGAACTACCAACACCTTTCTTATGTGCCATTTTTCTGAGTCTTTAATAGGGTTAAGCGATTACTTGTTTAATTGTCAGTTGAGTGTACTGGTGGCGATAACCATTCAGCTTGCGATAGCCTTTGCGACGTTTCTTGTGGAAAACGAGCACCTTGTCGCCCTTCACGAGGGGATCAATCACTTCGCATACTACTTTGGCGCCGGCTACGGTAGGAGCACCTACGGTAATCTGGCCGTTGTTGTCGACCAACAACACTTTCTCAAATTCAACAGTCTGACCGCCTTCGGCCTCGGCCATGTGGTTGACGAAGAGCTTTTTGCCTTCCTCTGCCTTGAACTGCTGACCGTTAATCTCTACGATTGCGTACATTATTATATATGTGTATAAACGGGTTTTACCGGGAGGCGGACTGCAACCGCAGCCTCTTGTTTAGCCCCTTCGGCCTCTAAACGCGGGGGCAAAATTACAATATTTTTTTCAACTGCAAGCCCAAACGCCTTCTTTTTTGCTCTTTACAAAAATATTATTGGGAGAGAAATTCGCTTCTCTCCCAATATCTTTAATGTGTTTATCTTATCGTTGCACTTATTTCACCAGCACTTTTTGGCCATTGATGATATAAATACCACCCTTCGACACGCCTTTGACGCGGCGGCCGCTGAGGTCTACGATGATGGTTTCGCCGGCCTTGCCTTCAGAGAGGACATCGCCAATGCCGTCCACAACATTCTTCTTATAGACCACTTTCACCGTCACATTGTCGGCTACGGCCGTGAGGGCATCTGCACCTTCAATCTGCTGGAGCGTGTAGTCGGCAATCGTCGGTGCGTTGAGCACGTAGGCCTCGCCTGCCTTCACCATAGCTTTGGTCTGGGCGGCCACGGCTACATCGTTTTCATCGACATACTGAATGATCACGTCGAAATAGGGCTGCACGAAGTATTCATATACTCTGTAAGGATGACCAGGATTGTTCCAGCCTACGAGTGCGCCATTGGCAAGGCCATCCCAGCAAACGCCGTTGGTGCCTTTGATTTTAAAGGTGCCATCGCTGTTTTTGGTGAAGGTCCAGGTTTCGCCGGTGGCCGACAAGGTCGGAGCCACAGCTGCCGTAGTCATCGAAGGCACATAGCGTCCGACGAGGTCATTCTTAACCTTGAAGCCGCTGCCTGAGGCTTCGAGGGTCCAGACGGTATAGGGGTCAGCACCGTCGGCCACACTCTTGACAGAATAAACGGTATTGTCGGTGGGCACTACCCGGCGGTAGCCATAGCGGTCGGCATGGGCATCATAAATCACATAGCTCTTGCCGGCTTCAACGGCATCAACAGCTTCGCCAAGTTTCTTCACGCCGAAATGACCGGTTGTAGAATAAACGGCATTGATGACGGTGTCTTTATCCAAGGTCAAAGTGGCACCTTCGTTCTGGTCGGCAGAAACGAAGGTAAAGTAGGGCACCTCAGGCAAGGCCACCGTATAGGTTTCGCCTACAGGAGAAGCGTCTTCAACCACCTCCACAAGGGCACCATTCTCGGTGCGGCAGATGGTCTTCACGGCATAGGCCGATCGCTGATAGATCACAGTGACGACGTTGCCTTCCACAGTGGCGGTCTTCACCGTGTGGTTCTTGATTTCAGGACAAAGGGGTGTCAGTTCGACCACGTCTTCAGCCACGCTGCGCTTGAAGCTGCCGAGTGAGTTACCGGCTTCATCTTCGCAATTGAAGGTGACAACCTTGACGGGAATAATGGTCCAGGCTGCACCCTGCAGGCGTACGGCATTGGCGCCGCCTACGGTCGAACCGGAACTGATGACAGAGGGCTGTGTGCCGGAGTTGGCAGGTACGGGGAACATATTCTTGCCGACAGAAGCAAAGGTGAAGTCGTCTTCATCGATGTTCCATACCAGCGTCTGCACTGTTTCGGCATTGGCCATGGCCACGGGATAGCCGACCTTGCCGGTGGCAGAAGAGGCAGGAGCGCCGATGTAGCGGCCGGTCTCTACGTTTTTGAGCGAGAGCGTGTCGAGACCGTCTACACCCATCTTGGTGCTGGTCACTTCCCAGGCGGTGTTGGCCCACACGTCGGTGGAGTGGCGCAGATTGGCGCTGGCACCATCGTCCACGATAGAGATGTTTTCAAAGCCGTCTACCGAGCAAACAAACTGATAGGTCTTGCCGACTTCGGGCATACCGAGCGACTGTTTGAAGGTGGCGTAGGCGGCGTCGAGCTGAGCAGCAAAGGCAGTGAGTTGGTCTGCGGTCATGGCGTCAAGATTGACATCGGCCACCACGCCTTGGAGAGCGGCGGCTTCGGTAGCACCATAACGTCCAAGCTGTTTGTCGCTGCCGGTGTAGGTCTTGGCCTTGCTCAGCACAGCCTTCACTTCGGCAACCTTGGCGGCCACTTCGGCATTGTCCACAATCACGAAGGCAGGCACGCAAGTCCACATACCGCTGTTGCCGTCGGCAGGGTTGTTATATACATTGACCGCATAACCTTGTCCGCCAAGAGAGGCATTGAGATATTTATTGGTCAGATATTTGCTGTTGATGCTATAATAATAATTGCCGCCATTCTGGCCATATCCACTCGCATGCTGTCCCAAAAGGAAGTCATAGTGCTTGGCGGCGGCGTCATAGGTCCAGCGACCGCTCGTGGCGTCGACGGTCGGCGTAGAATTGAGCGAGCCGTCGGGGAGAGCCTTGCAAACGAGGGCATAATAGCCGGGGTTGGCAGGGTCTTCTTCAAAGGCCCAAAGCTGGTAGTCGTAGGCTGCGTCGCTTTCGTCTACCTGTGCGGCGGTCCAGATGATATTCACAGCAGCGCCATTGCCCCTCTTGTCAGCAATAATTGGAGAGCCTTCGCGCAACAGTTCTATGCACTTGCCGGTACGCTCACCGGTGGCGTTGGTCACCAAGCGATAATAATAAGGAGTTTCGGCGGTCGAAGACTTGGGCATCACCATACCTTGAGCCTCGCTGCCCTCGCCCATATAGTCCTTATTATAAAGGTAACCGCCATAGTTGAGCAGCACGCTGTCGGCCGTGATGCGCTTGCAGAAGCTGGTGAAGTCTTTCTTGTTTTTAGGAGTCCAACCAGCCTCGGCAATGGCGATCAGGCGCGGCAAGGCGAGATATTCCATATACTCACGGTCAGAGACGTGCTCGGTCCAGAAGGTACCCTGCACACCAGTGTAGTATTTGGCATTTTCGGACGTAATGTTGTCACCGCAGGCTTCTTCGTTATACGTTTTCTGCACGTTGTCGGTACCGTCACCTGCGCCGGGAGGCTCGTTGGGGTCGGTGCTTTGCTTGCGGTTGATGTAGTAGGGCCCCCAAGGCGTATAGACGTTGTTGAGCTTGAGGCCAGCTGCCTGAGCGGCCGAAGAAGCGGCGGGCATCCAGCAGAAGACAGTGGCGTCGGCCTGCTGGATGAGTTGGGTGTCTGCGCCCGAAGCCGAGATGGCTTCGTTCCACACCACGAGCTTGCGGCCATTGGCTTTGATGAAGTCACCCATATCTTTGATGAAGTGGCTCTGAAGGGCGCGATAGCTGGAGAGACCAAGTTGCTGATACATGGCCTGGCAGGCGGCATTGCCTTCCCAGGCTGAGGTGGGACATTCGTCGCCACCGATGTGGATGTATTCGTAGGGGAAAATCTCCATCAACTCAGAGAGGATGTCTTTGCAGAACTGCACGGCAGCCGAATCGGCCACATTGAGCACGTCGGCAGAGATGCCGCCGTCAATCCACACTGAGCGTGATGCGTTGGGGTTGCAGCTGAACTCGGGATAGGCCACGAGGGCTGCGGTGAAGTGACCGGGCATATCGATTTCGGGGATGATATCGATATGACGCTCCTTGGCATAGGCCACCACGTCTTTAAGCTGCTCCTGGGTGTAGAAGTAGGGGCCGTAGGGCTTGTTGATCCAGTATTGTCCCTGCTCCATGTCAGTGAAGCGACAGTTGGGCGCGATGCTGCCCACGCTGGTGAGTTTGGGATACTTCTTGATTTCCACACGCCAGCCTTGGTCGTCTGAGAGGTGCCAGTGGAAGCGGTTCATCTTGTAGTATGACATCACGTCGATCATACGTTTCACTTCGTCTATGGTGAAGAAGTGACGCGACACGTCGAGCATGAAACCACGATAACTGAAACGCGGCTGGTCGATGATGGTCACAACCGGCAAGGCATAGCTGGCCACTGCGGCGTCTTGTTTGCCGGCCATCACATTGGCAGGCAACATTTTCTTCACGCTCTGGAAAGCGAAATAAAGCCCAACGGGTGCACTGGCTTCGATGCTCACGCCGCTGGCAGTCACGGCGAGTTTGTAGCCTTCTTCGGCTCTCTCAGCGGCATAAGCCACGTTGAAAAGCGCATCGGTGGCGGCATTGTCCACTGTGGCCGTATAGCCCGTGGCGGCATTGAAGGCGTCCACAAACTTCGTCACCTCGGCTGCCATCTCGTCAGAGAGGCCCGAAGTGGCAATCTTGAATTGTTTTGGCAAGACCAACTCTCCCGAGCCTTGAATCATGCTCAAAGGCGTCGGGGTGAGGTTTACAAACTGCTGGGCCGCCGCAGCGAACGGCAGACACATCAACAGCATAAACAGTCCGAGTAATCTGTTTTTCATAGAAACAATTAAGGTTGTAAAGAATGAATAAAGAAGATTTCAAGAATGAAATGCACGGCACTGCAGCACCGCGCTCAATATAATATATTGGATGGGGCAAATATACAACATATTCGTCAAACCAAGCAAGCTTACGCCCTCAAAATCACCGAGCGTCGCCCGTAGGACGACAGTTCGGCGAAATATGCATACCTTTGTATAAAACAGAATGCGGTCCGGCAATCCAAGCAAGCTTATTGCGCTCACCTTTCACTATCTTTGCCCGTATGAAATCGCTCGACATCAAAACCAATCTGATTTTTGACCTGTTTTTCGGTCTCGTCTTTATGCCGCTGCTGGTGGTTTGGGGTCCGCCGCACTATTGGTGGAGCTTTTCGCCGGCTTTTACGGCTCTGGCCGTGGTCTATCTTTATGGCTGCTATTTTGCCACCAAGGCCCTGCGCCTGCCCGGACTCATTATCTCGCGCAATTACCGCCGCCTGGCCGTGATAGCCGTCACGCTGGGACTGCTCACCTACCTGCTCACGTGTTTCCCGCTGCCGGAGGTGAATTTCGTCATCCCCTCAATGAGCGAATACCAGACGCGGGTGCGCAACTATAATATGGCCATCAGTCTGTGGTTCATGTTCTCGGTGGTCATCGGCTATTCGCTCACGGTGGCGTTCATCAAAGAGCTCTACAGCCGCAAGCTGCAACAAAGCATTCTCGAGAACCAGCGCAACAAGGCCGAACTGTCTCTGCTGAAGGCGCAAATCAATCCGCACTTCCTCTTCAACACGCTCAACTCGCTCTACAGCCTCGTGATAGGCACGTCGCAAAAGGCAGAAGACGCTTTTGTGAAGTTCACCGAACTGCTGCAATACACCTACATCACGGCCGAGCGCGACCGGGTCTCTGTAGGCGAAGAGATTGACTACATCAACAACTACATCGACCTCGAACTCATCCGGCTCGACAGCCACACGCAGGTGGATCGGGATTTTGTGGTGGACAATCCGGCGGTGGACATCCCGCCCATGATTTTCCTGACATTCATCGAGAATGCCTTCAAATATGGTGCCTCGACCAGCGCCCGCTGCCACATCCTCATCCGGCTGCACATCAATGAGGGACAACTGCTTTTTGAAACCGAAAACCGCATTATGCGCCACGCCGACGAGTTTCGCAAGACGATGCCCGTGGGCCTCAACAACTGCCGCAGCCGTCTGGCCGCTCTCTTTCCCGACCGCCACCGCTTTGACATCGACGAAGCCGACGGCGTTTTCAAAATTCACCTCACCCTTGACCTCAACGCAAATGAACAGACCCATCAGATGTGTGGCCATTGACGACGAACCGCTGGCCCTTGAAGTGATAGACAAATTTTGCCGCCGTATGGGAGGCGTCGAACTGAAGACTTTCACCAACCCCACTCTCGGACTGGAGGCCATCGAGCAAGGCCGCCCCGACATCGTGTTTCTCGACATCGAAATGGAAGAGGCGAGCGGACTCGACATTGCACAACGGCTGCCCCGCGACACCTGTTTCATCTTCACCACGGCCTATATGCGCTATGCGCTCGACGGCTTCGACCTCGACGCCGTGGACTATCTGCACAAGCCTTTTGCCTACAGCCGTTTCCAGGTGGCCTTTTCCAAGGCCCTGCGCCGGCTGGGAGCCGGACAGATGCAGAGCGAAGCGCAATGTATTGTGGTGAAACAGGGCTACAGCAACATCAGCATTCCCACCGACGACATTCTCTACATTGAGGCCATCGAGGCCTATTCGAAGATACACCGCGTCTCGGGCGGTGCGGTGATGTCGCGCATTCTGCTGAAAAACATCCTCACGATGCTGCCTTCAGACTTTTTGCGCCTTCACCGCTCGTTTGTGGTGCCCAAGAGCAAAATCACGAGCTACAACCGGCAGGAGGTGGTGCTCGTCGGCGGCAAGTGTGTGCCTGTGGGACGCCAATATGCCGTCACGTTGATTGATGCTTTGACGCAGTGAAAACACAAGCGGCCGATGTACGATTTATTTTGCGGAGAACGATAGGTTGTTTATAATTAGACTTGGATTTGAGATAGAATTAGAGCATATTTGAGCAGCCAAGTAACGGCCTGAAAGGCCAACGAGACCATAGCCCAGGGCAGAGGCGGAGCGTGAGCGACGCCGACACCCTGGGTTAGGTTGTACGATAATGTTCGCCCTGTAAGGGCAAAAGCATTATTTATATATTCAATAAATCATTCATTACAAATCTTTTGCCCCTACGGGGCGCATTAGATGGGCTACGTTTACCCAGGGTGTCGGTGCCACTACGTGTCACCTCTGCCCTGGGCTATGATCTTGTTGGGCTTTCAGCCCGTGCTAGGCCCCCCAATGCCCTACACCAATCTCCAATTCAATTTCAACTTGGGATACCCCACCCTATCCTTGACCGCTCAAAATGTTGTGTTGTATCAGTTTTATGGTTTGTAAAACGTACGGAAATGGGCGTTTGTTACCACAATTCGGCTGTCTGTTGTCACATGCTTGGAGCGTATGCAAGCAATCGGCAAATTTGCATCGTCAAACCTCCACACGGAGACGACACCAGATGTTTAACCCTAAAACTTTAAGTGTAATGAAAAAGGTATTTATCGTGGCAGCGGTTTGCGCCGCTTTCGGCTTCAACTCTGCCCAGGCTCAGAGCGACACCACTGCCGTAGTGAACAATCAAATGGCTGCCTGCATCAGTCAGGAACCCTTCAAGGCCATCGAGACCGACTCGCTGCCACAGGCCATCAAAGAGACTTTGGCCACCACCTACAAAGACCTGACCGTCAAGGCGGCCTACGTGAAAGAAGAAGAGGGCGTGAAGACCTACAAGGTGACGCTCGCTGACGCCGACGACAAAACGCTCGACGTGTTGTTCAACGAAAAAGGCGAAGCTCTGCCTGCAGAAAACCAAGAATAAACACACAAAGAGAGCATAAGGTTGTATGAGTTTTGCCCCCACCCCCAAAGCCACGGCTGCGGGGATGGGGATTGTTTTTTTGTGTGACGGCGGTCAGAAAGCCAGATGGAGCAAGAGGGGGAAATGGTCGCTGAAACCGCCGCCATATTGCGTGCCCAGGTAGGTGCGGCGGGGCTTTACGCCGCCATAGCGGTCATCTTTGGTACAGAGGAAGGGAGGCGCATAGATCTGGCAGGCTTGTGGGGTGACGTGGAGCGACGACTCCGGACGCAACAACGCGCCCGAGACAAACATTTGGTCCAGACGGTTCCATTCGCCCCGGTATTTATAGGTGCCCTTGATACCTTCGGAGGTCTTGAGCGCGCTGGCCATGGCATAATAAGCGCCGACGTCGGCTGAGGGCCAGGCCGCGACCTCGGGCAACGGCTGCGGACGAAGGCCAAGGGCGATGGAGGGGTCGGTGGCGTCATCGTTGAAGTCGCCCATAATGATGGCATAGGGCGCTGCGCGGCGACTCAACGCACTGTCGGCCAACTGACGCACACGCCCTGCCACCATACGCCGGAAATCGTCGGCCACACGCAGACCGCCAAGACGGCTCGGCGAGTGGCACACGAACACCTCGAGCGTGTCGGCCGTGGGCAGGAGGCCGGTGACGTGGAGGATGTCGCGGGTGTGGCGGCCATAGTCTTGAGGCGGTGGCACACTGACGGCTTTCACGGCAATGGGGCGAAAACGCAGAGGCTGGTAGAGCAAAGCCACGTCGATGCCGCGCACATCGTGGCTGTGGGTCACGACATATTCATAGCCCAAACGGGCCAGACGTGTGCGACGGCAGAGGTCGCGAACGACAGAGTCGTTTTCCACCTCACAAAGCCCCACGAGCGCCAACGGTTCGGCGCCGCCGGCCGAGGCTATGACGCGGGCCAGCCGCGAGAGTTTGGTGCGGTAGCGGCGGGTGTCCCATTGTCGCTCGGCTGTGGGCAGGAACTCATAGTCGTCGAAGCCGGCATCATGGCAGGTGTCGAAAAGGTTCTCGACGTTGTAGGTCATCACGCCAAAGTGGCGCGACTGTCCGCACACACAGCTCCAGAAGGCCACCAGGCAGACCACCGGCAAGACCAGACAGAGCCTACGGCTATTCATGATGATAGGGTTCGCCGCGCAGGATGGTCATGGCGCGGTAGCATTGTTCCACAAAAAAGAGGCGCACCATCTGGTGTGAAAACGTCATGCGCGACAGCGAGAGTTTCTCCCGCGCAGCGGCATAGACGGCAGGCGAGAAGCCGTATGGGCCACCCACCACAAAGACCAAGCGACGGGCTGAGGCCGTCTGCAAGCGGTCGAGATAGGCGGCAAACTCCACCGAGCGCCACTCTTTGCCGCCTTCGTCGAGCAAGACGACATGGTCGGCCGGCGTGACGGCCTTCAAGATGAGTTCGCCTTCGCGCACCTTCTGCACGTCGGGCGTCATGGCCTTGGTGTTTTTGAGTTCGGGAATGACCTCCATGTCGAACGGCACATAGTGGCGCAACCGCGACACGTAACGGTCGGTGAGTTGCTCGATGAGTGCGTCGTTGGTCTTGCCCACCACAAGCAGACAGATTTTCATAGTCGTATGATTTTGAACGGGAGGGGCATATCAAAACATTGACGGCCCCAAAAACGATAGATTGTCTTTGGGGCCGCAATATGTCGGGGAGGATATTTTTATTTTGCAGTCTTGCGGGCGCGGCGTTTGGGCTTTTCGCTTTCGACCTGAATGGTTTCGACGCCGGCCAGTTCGGGGTCAATCATAATACGGCCGCAATATTCGCAAACGATGATTTTCTTGCGCATACGGATGTCGAGTTGACGCTGGGGCGGGATTTTGTTGAAGCAACCGCCGCAGGCATCGCGCTCCACATAGACAATGCCGAGACCGTTGTGGGTGTTGTTGCGAATACGCTTGAAGGCGGTGAGCAGGCGGGGCTCGATGGTCACCTCGAGGCGTTTGGCCTCTTCGCGGAGTTTCTCTTCCTCCACCTTGGTCTCTGCCGTGATTTCGTCGAGTTCAGACTTCTTCACTTCAAGGTCGTCGCGGCGTTCGGCCAACTGCTTGGTGAGTGCAGCGATGTCGGCCTTTTTGGTCTCGAGCAGTTTTTCTGCCTCACCGATACGCTTGTTCTGCAGTTCGATTTCGAGCGACTGAAACTCGATTTCTTTTGAGAGCATGTCAAACTCACGGTTATTTTTCACGTCGTTGAGTTGCGACTTGTAGCGGTCCATAATGGCCTGAGCGTCGACGATTTTCTGCTGCTTGGCCTTGATGTCTTCGGTGGTTGCCGTGAGTTCTTCGTTGTATTTGGCCAGACGGGTGGAGAGGCCTTCGATTTCGTCTTCGAGGTCGCCCACTTCGAGAGGCAGTTCGCCGCGGAGGGTCTTGATCTTGTCAATCTCTGAGAGCATAGTCTGCAACTCAAAGAGGGTTTTGAGTTTCTGCTCCACCGTCATTTCGGTGGCTTCGTTTTTTGCTGTCATAATAGATAGATTATTGTGTATTATTTGTTTAGTCTGTGAGATAATGCACGGGGTTTTGGCCTGTGACGGACTTGACCAGGCGCAGGCCGGGCAGAGCCTCAGCGAGCAGGCGGGCAAAGAGGTCGACGGTGCAACGCTCGCTCTGGTAGTGCCCTATGGCGGCAGTGAGGATTTCGCCCTCGTAGCCTATGAAGCGATGATAGCCCATCTCGCCGGTGATGAAGGCATCGGCTCCGGCAGCCACGGCTTTGTCTGTCAAGAAATCGCCGGCTCCGCCACACACGGCCACTCGGGCAATCTCTCTTTCTGGCAGGGCGTTGTGCATGACGACGGGGGTGGCAAAGCGTGCCTTCGTCCATTTGAGGAAGTCGAGAGGCGCCATTGGCTCCGGCAGCGACCCCAGCACACCACTACCGCCCTCACGGCCCGTCATGGGGTCGAGAAAGCCGACGTTTTCGAGTCCCAACACGCGGGCCATTTCGTGGCATACGCCGTCGGGCGCATTGTCGAGGTTGGTGTGTGCGGCATAGACAGCCACGCCGGCCTTGATGGCCTTGACGGCGATGCGCGCCACGGCGTTGCTGTGGTCAATGCGCCGCAGGGGGCGGAAGAGCAACGGATGATGCGCCACAACGAGGTTGCACCCCGCGGCGACGGCTTCGTCGATAACGTCTTCGCTGACGTCAACGCACAATAAAGCCCCTGAAACCTCTACCGTCTCTGTTAATCCGATTTGCAGTCCCGCATTGTCATAGGATTCCTGCAAAGGCAGAGGCGCGTACCGTTCAAGGGCCTGGGCGACTTGAGATAAAAGCATATTATTGAATGTGTCGACAGGCTCGGGCGATATGCTTTAAGCCTGTCGGCTGCAAAGGTAGGCAAAAATAAGTAAACGAGCAATAGTTCCCCATCCACTTACGTTTCAAGCGGTGCCATCACTTGGCTCCTTTGCGGCGATTACATTCGCGGCAGAGCATCTGGCAGTTTTCGGCGACGGTGCGTCCGCCGTCGCGCCAAGGGGTGATGTGGTCGCCCTCCATAAAGGCGATGTCGAAAGCTTTGTGGCAGAGCGGACAGATGTGGTTTTGCCGCTCCCACACGGCCAGTTTGATGTCGTCGGGGAAGGCACGGAGGTCGAGGAAGTGCTCGTCGCCGGTGAGCACATAGGGGATGATGCCCGTGGGCCGCTGGATTTCGCTGTCGCGCATAAGCCGTGATATTTGTAGGCTCATGGCAGCCGTGTCGAGCGTCTGGTCTTTGTAGAGATCGTAGTATTTGGCCCAGTCCACGCCTTTCATGATGCGTTTGAAGCGTTTCATGTCGAAGTTGGTCATGGCCCAGTGGAGCACGAGTTGAAAGTAAGTCCAGAGGTTGTTGGCATTGGGGTCGTGCTGGTGTTGTGCCATATAGCCCACGCGGGTTTGTGGGTGTCCCTGGCGTGTTTCGTGCTCGGCCATCCATTCGAGAGCGGTCTTGAGCAGGTCCTGGCGTATGGGCACACCGGGCACGAGGTCTTTGGCCAGACGGGCTGCGGCGCAGCCGGTTTTGGAGAAGTGGCGCTTGGCGTCGCTCACGAAGGGGCCGGCGTAGATGGCATTGTGGATTTCCTGGTCGTTGAGCGGTTTGCCGGCGATGTTGATGGTCTTGAACCATTCGAGTTTTTCAGACGCTTCGCCCTCGCACACGTAGACGGTGAGGGGATAGTCGAGTATGTGCCGGCGGATGTCTTCTGGCTGGTTGAAGAAGGCTTTGAAATCTACCGAGAATTTGCCCTCCACATATTCGCAGAGCGAGAGTGTGCGTTGCTGGCCGTCCATCACCTCGTAGGGGCATTCGGCGTCGTCGCTTCGTTTCACCCAATACATCACGTTGAGCGGATAGCCGTGCAGGACGGTGTTGATGACGGCCTGCTGTTCTTTTTCGTTGTAGATAAACTCGCGCTGATAGGGCGGACGGATGTCGAGCCTGCCGTCGTAGCCTCTCACGCCTTGTTCGTCGTTGTTAACATAGCCGGCCGTGATTTCTCTCACGGTTACGCTGATTTGTTTGATTGTCATCATAATTGTCGTGGGTGTTTGTTGCGGATGAGAAGGCGGGCGTATATTTCTTTTCCTTTAATGGTAAATCGTTTTCCAGGAAAGGGATTGTCTTCTACATATCTATCTATTCCAATAATCTCAAACTGTTCGGGATTGTACTTGTCCAAGAATGTTATCGGCACGCCCATCACTCCGCTATAGTCGCAGGGGATGTCGGCTGTCTTGTTCACCTCTATGGCCTTGTAGTTGTCGTATTCCGGATATTCTTCGGGCGAATAGCGACAAACCAAATCCAACTTTTCGTGACGCTTGTTGTGGTCGAGATTGGTCAACCACCTCACACCTTTCACTCTTATATATTTATGCCCGTCTTTATCAATGCCACATCCGGCGGCATTGAGCGGATAGTCGTCGGGCACCCTAAACTTGCGGTCGCCGCTCGTGATACTCGGCCCTAACCAGATTTTGTTGTGTAGGAACCACGGGAACACGTCTTTACAGGTTGCAGCCGTAATATTGCCCACAATCAAAAACTTCTTGTCGTAGGCCATCAACTGGGCTATATATTCGCGCAGCAGTGAGAAAGGCGGATTGGTCACCACAATGTCGGCCTCCTTCAACAAGGCGATGCACTCGGGCGAGCGGAAGTCGCCGGTTTCGAGCGTGGAAAGCACGTTTTTGTCGTTGCGTATGAGATATTCCACATCGGTGAGATCCACCACCCCGTCGCCGTTCACGTCGGTCACCTCCGTGATGACGAGTTTGTGGGCCTTCTTCTTGGGTTCGTCTGCGGGGAAGAGTGGCAACGTCAACTCTCCGCCTTGAATGTGCGAACCGTTGTAGCAGGTGCAGATGAGTTTGCGCAGCCCCAACTGATTGAAACGGCCGGCAAAATATTTGAAGTAATGGCTTTCGTAGGGGTCGTCGCAGTTGCAGAGCACGGTTTTGCCGCGAAAGTGCGGCCAGTAGTGTTGCAGTTCCCGCTCTATGTCGGAGATTTGCGTATAAAACTCATCTTTCTTGGCCTTTTTGGCCGCGTTGAGGTTTTTGTTTGCCATGACAGACGGATGTTTGAGCGTGTGGCATCCGTCTATCAATCACGGCCGAAGGCGCATAAAAAAAGCGTGGTGCTTCCTTATGCGTTCAGCTTTGAGGCAGCGTAGGATGGAAACCTCAGAAGTCAAAATAAGAAATGCACCACGCCGTTGGCGTGATAGCATTGCTACAATGACTTCCAAGGCACCCATACCGGCACCTTGTTTTCTCACATATTATCTCTGCGGTGTGTTATTTCCAATAAGTTTCCTACGCTTTTGGCTGAACGCGAAATAATAGCGAATGCTTTTTTGTTTTTCCACAATGTAAGCGATGGGGCGCAGCGCCCTGCGGCATCCACATCACTGCAAATTTAGCGAAACAAAACCAAATGACAGCCCGGCGGCCGCTTTTTTCCCTCCTCAGCCCCGGCACTCCTATAATATATATACGCGCGAGAGAAAAAATACGTGTCGGCACAGACGGCCGACTGAGCGACTCTGCACCATTTAGGTGCGAAAAATGTGAGAAATCTCACATTTTTGTGCGCTGACTTGTGATCTTGGGCGTTTTTTTACTTTTTGTCCCATCTGGGTGCGCTCTGATATTTTCACGTTTCTCCGACCCCTCCTCACGGCCGAAAATGCAAATTTACGGCCGCTTTTTTTGCCAACTCTCACAGTTGCACTATCTTCGCAAGACAATATATACACCCGAAAAACACATTAATCCATAAAATTTACCATGAAACGTATTTTGAAACCGCTCGCGGTCGTGCTGTTATGGCTAACGGTATGGCTGCCCGGCGCCGTGGCTGCGACCGACAATCCGCAGGCCGTGACCGACCTGCTCAATCGTGTGACCAACGCAGCCGACAAGTTTGAAACCGTGCTCGACGAGAGCCTCTCCTCGGCCGGCGAGGAGGTGTTTGTCATCAGTTCCAAAGACGGCAAACCCTGCATCAAAGGCTCCACGCTCTCGGCCCTGACCACGGGTATCGGTTGGTATCTCAACCACTATGCCCACGTGAACATCGCCTGGAACCAACTGACGACCGACCTCTCGGCCGCCACACTCCCCGTCCCGGCGACGGACGAAACCCACACGGCATCGGTGGACTACCGCTATTATCTGAACTATTGCACCTTTTCTTACTCGATGTCGGTGTGGACCTGGGACCGCTGGCAAAAAGAAATCGACTGGATGGCCCTGCACGGCATCAATATGCCGCTGCAAATCGTGGGTCTGGACGTGGTCTGGAAAAAACTTCTCACCGAAGACCTGGGCTATAGTTCCGACGAGGCCAACGCCTTCATTGCCGGCCCGTGTTTCCAGGCTTGGTGGGGTATGAACAACCTCGAAGGCTGGGGCGGCCCCAACCCCGACTGGTGGTATACGCGCCAAGAGAAACTGGCCAAAGACATTCTCGCACGCGAACGCGAACTGGGCATGGAACCCGTTTTGCCGGGCTATGCCGGCATGGCACCGAGCGACATTGGCGAAAAGGGTTACACGGGCATCAATCAGGGCAATTGGTGCGGCTTTGTGCGCCCTTACATCCTCGATCCCAACTCTGACGCCTTCGCCACCATTTCTGCCCAATATTATAATCGTCTGGCCGAAGTGATGGGCACTTCCACCTACTACAGCATGGACCCCTTCCACGAGGGAGCCAAGACTTCGAACATCGACGTGCCTTCAGCCTACACCAAAATAGCACAAGCCATGACCACGGCCAATGCCAACGGCAAGTGGGTCATTCAGTTCTGGCAATGGAGCGGCGCCCAATACAACGTGCTCGACAAAGTGGCGAAAGGCAAACTCATCGTGCTCGACCTCTTCAGCGACGCCCACACGCACTTTGGCGCCTACAAGGGACACGAAGCCGTGTATTGCATGCTGGGCAACTTCGGCGGCCGCACGGGTCTGTTTGGCCGTCTTGAGAAAGTGATGACCGATTTTTATACGCAAAAATCCAACAACAGCAACATCAAGGGCATCGGTGCCACGCCCGAGGCCATCGAGCAGGTGCCCGTGCTCTATGACGCGCTGTTTGAACTGCCCTGGCGCGACACGGCGCCCAACGTGACGGAATGGGTCAACGACTACACCACCTCGCGCTACGGCACGGCCAACGACAAAGCGGCCGAGGCCTGGCAACTTATCAAGGGTTCGGCCCTGAAATGCGAAACGGGTCTGCAAGGTCCCCACGAGGCCGTGCTCTGTGCGCGTCCGGCACTGCAGGTGGACAGAGTGTCTTCGTGGGGCGGCACCGGCATCTTCTATAATGCCTCCGACTTGGCCCGCGCTGCCCATCTTTTGCTCTCGGCCGGACTGTCGGGCGAGAACTACAGTTACGACCTCACCGACGTAACCCGTCAGGCCCTCACCGACTATGCCTACTATCTGCTGCCGGCCATCAAGTCGGCCAAAGAGAGCGGCAACACGGCACTCTATGAGAGCCTGCGCGACAAATATCTGCAACTCATTCTCGACCTCGACCGCCTGCTCTGCACCAACGAGAACTTCATGTTGGGCCGCTGGACGCAAATGGCGCGCGGCATTGCCGACGAAGCCACCGGCACCACCGACACCGACCGCGACTGGCTCGAACTCAACAATGCCCGCACGCTCATCACCAGCTGGGGACCGCAAGCCAGTTCGGAGAGCGGCGGCCTGCGCGACTACTCCTATCGCGAATGGGGCGGTATGCTCAAAGATTTCTATTATGCCCGCTGGAAAAAGTTCTTCGACAACGGCGCTTCTTCGAGCGGCATCAACTGGTTTACCAACGACTGGAACTGGGCCCATGACGGTTCGCTGAGCTACGACGACACGCCTACCGGCTCTACGGCCGACATCGCCGCCGAACTGCTCGCGGCCTATTTCGTCACGCTCACTCCCTCCGGCGCCACCCCCACCTATTATTATCGCGGTATGGCCCAGAGCGTAGACCAGGCCTATGTGCCGATGGCCTTTGCCGGACAAAACTACACGGCAGCCGACTTCAACCTCCCCGCCGACCTCACGCCGACCGTCAGAATCGACCTCAACGGCGACGGCAACTATTCGGCCGACGAGACCTTCTCTGGCCTGCCCGTGGCCATCCCCGAGACGGCAGTCAAGAGCAAGGTGATGGCTCAGCTTGACTTGGGTGACGGCACCGTGCTCAATTACTACATCGCCTTTGCCGATGAAATCACCACGCCGCGCACCGTCAGCGTCAGCAGCGCCAATGCCGAACAAGGCTCGGCCGCCATCTACGGCACCTCAGAGACGAGTGTCACCAACACCGACTTCGTGACCATCGTGGCCACACCGGCCACGGGCTACGACTTCTTGGGCTGGACCGACGCCGAAGGCCACAGCGTGGGCACTGACAACCCCTATACCTACTACGGCAAAGAAGCCGCCTCTTTCACGGCCAACTTCATTGTCAACAAATGGGGCTCACCCACCGAAAACCTCAGTGAACTCGGCACTGTCAACAGCTACGAACAATACGTGACCAAGCTGACCGCCGCCGGCCGCGACCGCGAACCCGTGGAAATCTACACCAACAGCGAAGCCCTCACTTCGCTCTTCCACACCACCTCCATCGTCAATGCCGCTGCCGGCAGCCGCCTGAGCCTCGCCTGGCAAGACACCGATGGAAAGAACGGCTTGAGCTATTGCCGCCTCTCGGCCTATATCGACCTCAACTCCGACGGCGACTTTGAAGACGAAGGCGAACTCCTCGCCGTGGTGGGCAACAAGAGCACGAGCGGCAACACTATGCTCTCAGACGGCAGCCTCGACATCCTGCTGCCCTACGACATGCCCCGCGGCATCACCCACATCCGTCTGCGCTTCGACGGCTCATACGAGACCGGCCGCATCGACGCCACTACCGACGCCCGTCCTGCCAAAGACCAGACCACACGCCCGGTCTATGACATTCCGCTCAATGTGACCGACTATGCCGACTATGCCTGCACCGTGACGGTTGCGGCTTCCAACACTTACGGCACAGTCGATGCCAACGGCCAGACCGACACTTACACCTACAGCGTGGGCGAAGACGTGGTGTTGCGCGCCTATCCCGCCACCGGCTATGAGGTGAAATGGAAAGACCAATACGGACGTGAACTGCCCGCCGCCTGGGTAGACGGCAACTTCTTGCGCTTCAAAGCCGTAGAAAACGCCACCTACACGGCTGATTTCTTACAGAAACTCACCGTGGGCAACTGGATACTCAACACCGAGAACCTCTCTGACGGCCGCAAAGCCGTGACCGAAGTGGTGAGTGGTAGCGGCGAACTCGACCTGACCGGCTCGCCCGTGACGATCATCAGCGACAAGGCTTTTGCCGGCAACACCGACCTCACCAGCCTCACGCTGCCCCGCGTCTACGGCCTGCTGCTTGACCACAGCCAGACCGGCGCCGGAACCGGTGACTTTGCCATCACCCCCGACGTGCCCCTGCCCGGCAACAAGGCCTGGACGCTCCATCTTGAAGCCACAGGCAACGGTTCTTCATACAACTCTTGGGGCTCTTCGCTCCTGGCCACGGGCACCTCGGCCTTGGCCAACGACTACACCGACGGCTTTCAGTTGTATTATGCCAAGGCAGGCACGCTGACCCTCAAGATTGACGGCAATCAAGAGCAAAAGTTTGAAACCGTGGGCTTGCTCGGTTCGGCCTTCAGCATTGACATGACCTACGACGGCGCCGGCAGCGTGAAGGTGACGGCCACCTCGTCGGCCGGTGTGTCTGAGACGAAAAGTTTCACCGGTAAGGTGCTGGCCGACCAAAGTGTCCTGTGCAACGCCATCCCTGCCGGCGTGAACATCACCAAACTTCAGGTGACCTACGGCACGCTCCTCCAGGCTGCTGCCTTTGCCGGCTGCACATCGCTCACCGAAATCCATGTGCAGGAAGGCATCACGGGCTATGAGAGCCGTGACGGTGTGCTCTTTTCAGCCGACGGCAACCTGCTGGTCTATCCGGAGGGACGTCTCGCCAAGCGCCCTTTTCGCTTAGCCTCTGCTGAAGACACTCCACGCTATATCTACGCCACGCCGCAGTTTAGCGCCGACGGCACCACTATGCAGAATGCCGGTCGCGGTCTGCCGACAGCCACGCTTGCCACTGCCGGACAGGCTCCCTCGCTCTTCACGCTCGTGCCCATCGAAGGCGGCTATAAGGTGAAACACCTCAACTCGGCCCGCTTTTGGGGGTCGGCAGCCACGGTTGAAATGCCCGTGGACCCCACAAAGTGGCACGGCGTCTACAACTACACGATGAGTGTGGCCGACAACAAGGTGAAAATCTCGCTCGTATGCAACGGCAATTATGCCACCGCCGGCGACGCCCTGACGCTCACCTCCAACGCCTCGGTCTGGACGCTTGAAGAGGTGAACACCATCGACTTCACCGTGGGCGAAGCGCTTTGGACCGCCCTTTGTCTGCCGGTGGCCGTGGCCGTACCCGATGCGGCGACTTGCACGATGTATAAAGCCACCAACGCCACCACAGGCCTGCTGACGCTCACGGCCCTCACGCCCGGTACGGTCATTCCCGCAGGCGAGGGCGTACTGCTTGAAGCCCCTGCCGCAGGCACTGTCAGTCTGGCCGTGCACTGCGACGAAGAAGCCACAAGCCTTGTCGACAACATCTTGAGCGGCGCCACGGCACAGCGCTCAGGCCTCACCACCAAGACCTTCTACGGACTGGGCAACATGAGCCAGGACGTGGGTTTCTATCTTTCGTCCGGCACCATCGTGCCCGCCAACAAAGCCTATCTTCTGGCATCAGCTCTCAGCGGTCAGGCCACCGAACGACTGGCCTTCGGCGGCGACGCCACAAGCATTGGCCAGACCACGCTCGACGAAAACAGGGAGCGCCGTCTCTACGACCTCAACGGCCGCCGTGTGAGCCAGCCCGGACGCGGCATCTACGTGGACGATAAAGGCCAGAAATATTTCATCCCCTAAACACGACAGACCATGAAAAAATATATTAAGCCTCAGGCCAATGTCCTTCGTCTCCACGCCGAGCAAACGCTGATGAACACCAGCAGCCTGCCCGTCAATTCAGACAGTTCGGGCGACAATTTCGGAGCCGACAACAACACCACAGACTGGCTCTCAAACCGCCGCAATGCCGACGGAAACTGGAAGGAATAAGGGCCACAGATACAGCGCCGTATTGTCATTTTCTCTCGCCGCCTTTGGGCTTATATTTGCCATAGGATGAAAGAGACGGTGACCAACGGGCGCCAAAAGAATAGAATTCCAACCTCTACGGGGATACTGAGAGAAATTTCTGTCAGTATCCCCGTTTTTTGGGGCCTACTGACAAGCACTCGAAAACTAAAGACAAGAGCGCCTTCGGGCCATTTCCCTCGGTTTTTCCCACTCCCGGCCTCGAATGAAAGTTTTTACGATGTTTTTTCGTTTGTTTTTGTCACGCCCTACCGGCTTTTTGAACCCACGCGATAGCGGAATGGCGGACGTGGGAACAGCCCCGTTTGCTGTCTGTTTGTCATCTCCGTCGCAAAAAAGCCAACAAATGTTTCGCCGTTACGTCGGGTTGGTGTAAATTTGCCGTGTAAAGACAAAGGGGTGCCTCTTCGGTTGAAGCAGGCTGAGATTATACCCTCATGACCTGAAGCAGATCATGCTGCCGTAGGAATTGTGCTTTTCTTCATAAAATCCACATTCGTTTCTCAGCCCCCGCCGTCTTGCCCTCAGCCCTACGCCTCCACGCCCGGTAGAGGGCCCAACGTATTTGTAGGTCAAAAAGACGAAAAGACCAAGAGGCGAAAAGGCGAAAAGGCTCAAAAACAAAGAGGCACTAAAGAAAAGACGTCAAAGCGCAAGTACGGCCTCGTCGGCCTGAAAGGCCAAAAGAAGTCAGCCCAGGGCAGAGGTGGCGCAAAGCGACACCGGCACCCTGGGTAGGGACATTACCGAAGATGCGCCCTGTAAGGGCAAAAGCATAATTTACCGTATGAGTATGGTCATAATTCCAATAAAATCTTTTGCCCTTACAGGGCGAACATCTTCACCACACGTTACCCAGGGTGCCGGTGCCACTTCGTGTCAACTCTGCCCTGGGCTATGAGCTTACTGGGCTTTCAGCCCGTACAAAATGGCCCTGCGTGGCCGCTCACTTCTTTTCGTCTATTAGACGTATAGACTTTTCAACCACAAATAACTCTATTATATCATGGTAGTAAACGTCAAC
This sequence comes from Alloprevotella sp., assembly GCA_045124135.1. Taxonomy (GTDB): domain Bacteria; phylum Bacteroidota; class Bacteroidia; order Bacteroidales; family Bacteroidaceae; genus Alloprevotella. Next base: position 16,774 of record JBGVLE010000050.1, on the reverse strand, counting down.
AATCAACCGCAGACCACAGAGGCCACCACCCTGGCCGGACTCATCGACCAACTGGGACTGCCCAAAGCCGGCGTGGCCGTGGGCGTGTCAGGACGTATGGTGCCACGCGACACCTGGGCCACCTTCCCCCTCACCGAAGGTATGAACCTCATCATCATCAAAGCCGCCTGTGGCGGATAAACAACCAATAAACCCTCTACAATATGCAACCACTCATTCTTGGCGGCCGCACGTTCCAGTCGCGCCTCTTCGTGGGCACGGGCAAGTTCAGCCGCAACGACCTGATGGGCCAAGCCATCAAAGCCTCGGGCACGGAAATGGTGACCGTGGCCATGAAACGCATCGAACTGGGCGACACCGCCGAAGACGATATGCTCAGCCACATCGCTGCGCCCCACATCCAACTGCTGCCCAACACGAGCGGCGTGAGAGATGCCGACGAGGCCGTTTTTGCCGCTCAGCTCTCTCGCGAAGCTTTCGGCACCAACTGGCTCAAACTCGAAATCCATCCCGACCCACGCTATCTGCTGCCCGACTCGGTCGAGACGCTCAAAGCCACCGAAAGGCTGGTGAAAGAAGGCTTCATCGTGTTGCCGTATTGCCAAGCCGACCCTACCCTCTGCCGCCGGCTTGAAGAGGCAGGCGCCGCAGCCGTGATGCCACTGGGCGCACCCATCGGCACCAACCTCGGCCTGCGCACCAAAGACTTCATCGGCATCATCATCGAAGAGGCCGGCGTGCCCGTGGTGGTGGACGCCGGCATTGGCGCCCCGAGCCACGCCGCCGAGGCTATGGAAATGGGGGCCGACGCTTGTCTCATCAACACCGCCATCGCCGTGAGCGGCAACCCCATAGCCATGGCCGAAGCTTTCAAAAAAGCTGTCGAAGCCGGACGCCAGGCCTACGAGGCCGGACTCCCCGCCACCGGCATCACGCTCGAAGCTGAAGCCAGTTCGCCACTCACTGATTTTCTGAACTAAAACTCAGGGAAAAATGTTTGCTGAAGAACTTGAAAAATACGATTGGGACGAAACCACCGCACGCATTGCGGCCAAGACCGAGGCCGACGTGGCTCGTGCACTCACACCGGGCCGGCGGCTCGACATCAACGACTTTATGGCCCTCATCTCTCCCGCCGCCGCGCCACACCTTGAGACAATGGCCCGACTGAGCCGGCGCTACACCGAGGAACGTTTCGGCCGCACCGTGTCGATGTTCATCCCGCTTTATCTTACCAACTCGTGCACCAACTCGTGCGTCTATTGCGGCTTTCACGTGGCCAACAAGATGAAACGAACCATCCTGAACGAGGAGGAAATCCTGAACGAATACAAGGCCATAAAGCGTCTGGCACCGTTTGAGAACCTGCTGCTCGTGACCGGCGAAAACCCCGCCAAGGCCGGGACGGCCTACATCGCCCGAGCTCTCGACCTGGCCAAGCCTATGTTTTCAAACCTCAAGATTGAGGTGATGCCGCTCTCGACCGAAGACTACGCCACCCTGCGCAAGCACGGCCTCAACGGCGTAATCTGCTTCCAGGAAACCTATTGCCGTGAGCGCTACAACGACTACCATCCGCGTGGAATGAAAGCCAACTTCGAATGGCGCGTCAATGCCTTCGACCGTATGGGCATGGCCGGCGTGCACTCCATCGGTATGGGTGTGCTCATTGGTCTGGAGCGCGAATGGCGCACCGACGTCGTGATGATGGCCCGACACCTCGACTACCTGCGCAAAAAATACTGGCGCACGAAATACAGCATCAACTTCCCGCGTATGAGACCGTCTGAAAACGGCGGCTTCCGCCCCAACTGTGTGATGACCGACCGCGAACTGGCTCAGACTACCTTTGCCATGCGCCTCTTCGACCACGACGTGGACATCTCCTACTCCACCCGTGAGCCGGCCCGCCTGCGCGACCATATGGCCTGTCTCGGCGTCACCACGATGTCGGCCGAGAGCAAAACCGAACCCGGCGGCTACTATTCCTACCCACAAGCCCTCGAACAGTTTCACGTGAGCGACGAACGCACTGCCATAGAAGTGGAAGCGGCCCTCAAAGCCATGGGCCGGCAACCCGTGTGGAAAGACTGGGACGCCTGCCTTGAAAGAGCATAAAAGACTAAACGACTACACTTAACCACACCAACACTATGGATTCAGAAAGGTATTCACGACAAACAGGGCTGCCCGAAATCGGCCCAGAGGGACAGGCGAAAATCAGCCGGGCACGCGTGCTCATCGTCGGCGTGGGCGGACTGGGCTCACCCATCTCGCTCTATCTGGCCGGTGCCGGCGTGGGCCACATTGGACTGATTGACGACGACGTGGTTAGTCCGTCAAACCTTCACCGGCAAGTGCTCTACACCACCGCCGAAACGGGACAAAGCAAAGCCACTCAGGCCGCCCAAAGACTCACGGCGCTCAATCCCGACGTAGAGATTAAGGCACTGGCCGTCAGGCTGACCGAAGACAATGCCGAAGAAATAGTCCGCGACTACGACATCGTGGTGGACGGCTGCGACAACTACGCCACGCGCTACCTCATCGACGGCGTTTGCCGGCGTCAGGGCAAGCCTTATGTCTATGGCGCTGTGAGTGGCTTTGAGGGCCAGGCGTCGGTGTTTCATCTGTCGGCCTCCTCGCCGGGCTATCGCGACCTCTACCCCACTCCACCGCCCCCGCCGGCCTCAAAGGCGCTGGTGGGTATGACACCCGGCGTGGTGGGCAGCATACTGGCTCACGAGACGCTCAAACTCATCTGCGGCTATGGGCCGAGTCTCGACGGCCGTCTTTGGACCATCAACCTCTTGACTATGGAGTGTTTCACCTTGGCGCTTTGAAGCCAATAAACAAACAAGGCCGGCATCGACTGAAAGCGATGCCGGCACAAGTGAAATACTGTAAGATTATTATATCAGTCAGACAAACCTCCCCTTGCCTCTTTTGGTTGTTTCTTGCCAAAAAAGAAGCGTCGGGGCAAACGGTCTTGAAACGTCAATATGAGGACGTCGGGATGTCAAGCCTGACGTCCTTTTTTGTCGCGACTGCGGAAAGCCAGGTCGTAAACTACGGGGAGCACCGTCGAGATGAGCACCATCGAGATGAGTGTACCGAAGAAGATGACGGTGCCCATGGGGGTCCACAAGGCTGTATTCTCCAAAATCATAGGCAGCACGCCGACCGACGCTGCCGCAGAGGTGAGGAATATGGGACGCATACGGCGACTGCCGGCATGGAAGGCCGCCTCGTGGACGCTCATTCCCTCACGGTGGCGCAACTCTTCGGCATAGTCGAGCATAATGATGCCATTGCGCACCAGAATGCCCATCAGACTCACCACACCCAAGATAGCCGTAAGACTGAGCTGCATGCCCAAGATCTTGAGGCCGGCGGCAGCACCAAAGATGCAGAGACTCACCGAAGCCAGATTGATGAGGGCCAAAGGTATGCTGCCGAAATGGAAAATGAGGATGGCGAAGATGATGAGCACGGCAATGGCCACACCGCTTATAACCATCGGCAATGCATGGGCGTCTTTTTCGCTCATACCGCCCACACTGAGCGTCACGCCCGAGGGCAGACTGTCTGTGGGGATGGCACGAAGAGCCGCGGCAGTAAGGTCGTTCTCGTTTTCGCCACGACAGGGCTCGGCCACGACAGAGAGAGTGCGGAGGCCGCCTCGACGCACAATCTGGTCGCGGGTCCACACGGGCTCGATGTCGGCAATCTGCCGCAAAGGTACTGATTTCAGTCCGCCCGACACGGCTATATATTCATCGCCCACAGCCACGGGGTCTTCGCCGCCTGTGCGGTCTGAGCGCATCACCACGCTGACGGGATAGTCTCCCTCCCAAACGGTGGCGAGCGGTGTGCCATTGCCGAAATGCAAGGCCAGTTGGGCCGTGAGCAGGGTCGAGTTGATGCCCAGACGGGCAGCCTCTTCCTCGCGTGGCGTCACACTGAGGGCGGGATGGGTTGAGGCATAGTTGGTGCGTATGAGTTTGAGTCCCGGAACTGTGGCCATACGATCTTTTACCATTTCGCCCGCGGCCAGCAGGGCCGGCAGGCTGTCTGCCGAGAGGCGCAGTTCGATGGGATAGGCGGCGTCGCTATAGTCCATCTGTCTGAAGCGGACGTAGGCCTCGGGGAACTGGCCTGCCATGGCGTCGGCATAGGTGTCGAGCAGGGCTGTGGTCGAGGAGATGCCGTCGGTGTTGACGATGAGTTGGGCAAAGTTGGTACCACCCACTTGAGGCGCATAGGTAGAATGGAAGCGGGGCGAACCCTGTCCGATGAAGGTGGTGATGGATATGACGCGCTTGTCTTTCTCCAACACCTCAGCCACCCGGCGGGCCACCTCGGCCGTGCGCGGAGCGGCAGTGCCTTCGGGCATATAAATCTCAACGGCCAGTTGGTTACGCTCGGCAATGGGCATAAGCCGCTGGGGCGTGGCCAGGAAGAGCATGGCTCCCACCACCACGGTGCCTACACCGACGCCCAGTGTCACCCAACGATGGGCGAGACAGAGACGAAGCAGGTGGTCGTAGCCTGTCTGCAGATAGTCAAGAGGTGATTTGCGTCCGGACTTTTTGGAGGGCCCGATGCCATTGTGGATGAAACGGTATTGCAGGTAGGGCGTGAGCAGGAGAGAGATGAGCAGAGAGATGCCCAAGATGATGAACATGGCCCAGGGGAAGGCCGAGACGAAGTCGCGGAACGGACCGCGCATAGTGAAGAGGAAGGGGAAGAAAGTAACGCTGATGGAGAGCGTGGCCGAGAGCACGGAATGGAAAAACTCACTCGGTGCGGCGATGGCGGCTTCTTCGCGGCTCAGCCCCATTCCGAGTTTGTCGATGTAGTTGTCGATGATGACCACGGAGTCGTCCACGATCATGCCAAGCGTAACGATGAGAGCCGCAAGAGAGACGGTGTTGAGTTCGATGCCAAATATGTAAAACAGTGCCAGCGAAATGAAGATGGTCACAGGTATGGAGATGGCGGCAACGCCGGCCACACGGCCCGGCATGAGCAGCAACACCACGATGATGACAGAGACTATGGCGATGAGAAGTTCGGCAATGAAGTTCAGCACCGAGTCGCCTACTACCTGGCTCTGGTCTGTGATGATTCCCACACTCACATCGTCGGGCAGGGACTTCTGGAAATCTTCGATGAGTGCATGCACACGGCTGCCCATGGCGGTGATGTCGTAGCCTGTCTTCATCTCGACCGAGAGCATCACACATGGCGCGCCGTCATAGAGGATATCTTTGTCGGGGGTGGCATATTCACGTCTGATTTCAGCCACATTGCCCAGACGCAATGTGCGTCCCGTGGCATCGCTCCAGATGATATAGTCGGCAATGGCCTGCTCAGAGTCGAAGGCGTCGCTCACGTGGAGGGTCGTGACGGCTGTGTGGTCGTCGAGTGAGCCGGCTGTGGTGGTGAACCCCTGCAGCGAGAGTTGGCCGAGCAGCGAGGCGGTTCCAATGCCATATTGAGAGAGGCGTGCCTGGTCGAGACTGACGGTGATTTGCTCGTTTTGCTCGCCGAGCCGGCGCATTCTTGAAATGGCTTCGTCGGGGCGCAGGCGGTCTTCGAGAGCTTCTGCGTAGCGCCAGAGCTCACGCCGGGTCTTTTCTTTGCTGCTTATGGTGATGAGCAAGGCAGAGGTGTCTCCGATGTCGTCAATGGCCTGCAGAGCCAAAACACTTCGGGGCAACGTGGCCTTGACGCCGGAAAGACCGTGTTTGAATTTCGACCAAAAGGCATCGCGGTCGTTCACGTCTTCGCGCAGTTCCACATAGACCAGAACCAGGCCTTCCTTGCTCACGGAATAGGTCTTGGACTTGTCTACCTCATTATAGCCGAAAATAAAACTCTCCAACGGCTTGGCCACACGCTCTTCGGCACTCTCGGCCGTATAGCCGGGACAAACCGCCACCACGAGACCCTGACGGATGGTGATGGTAGGGATTTCTTGCTTAGGCATCCTGACGAGCCCATACAGGCCCACAAGTAGCAGGGCCGAGACAATAAGCAGCACGATGCGGTGGTGGCGGAAGGCCGCGCCTATGAAGGGAAGTTTGTTGTCTTGTGAAGTCATGGGGATTGTTTTTGGGTGAGTGGACAGGTGGGTGAATGGGCTTGAACTTGGACGGCATAGCCGGTGATTGAGGCGTGAAGGCCCTTTTGATTATTGTAGGGAAAAGGGAACCGGCCAACGCGTCAACAGACAGGTTTTCCCGTTCTCCGGCTGTGCGTCCTGTTGCTTTTATTTGACCACCTCCACGCGGGCGTTCTCGCTCACTTTGGCCATGCCGTCTATGATGATTTCTTCGCCTTCTTTCAACCCGGAGGCTATGACTACCTGCCGGCCGCGAGCCATGCCGCTCACTTCGACATAGCGACGATGAGCTTTGCCGGCGCTTACGGTCCACACCATCCGGCGGCCGTCGTCTGCGAGCAATACGGCCTCAGCCGGCAGGACTATGGCTTGAAGGCTGTCGGCGGTTGAGGCAAGCGGCAGCACCTCGGCCACCATTCCCGGCATGAGGGCACCGTCGGTGTTGGCGGTGAGCAACTTGACGCTGTAGGTATGGGTGATGGGGTCGGCCACGGCTCCCTTCTCGCTCACTGTGGCTTCAAACGTGCGGCGGCCCAGAGCGGCAACGGTGCAAGTCATTTTGTCGCCTGTCTTGATGTGGGCAATTTCGGTTTCGGGTATCGCCACGCTGACGTAGATGGGTTGCGTCTGCACGATTTTGGCCACGGCTTGTCCCGGCGCCACGTTCATGCCTGGCTCGGCCAAACGGGCGGCCACGACACCCGAGATGGGGACGCGGCAGGTGGCTTTGCCCAGGTTTTCACGGGCAATCTGTTCGGCCGATTGGGCTTGCTGGAGTTTGCTCTCAATCTCCACCCATTTCACCTCAGGCACAGTGCCGGCTTCATAAAGCCGTCCGTAGCGGCGGTGGGCGTCTTCGGCTTGGCGGAGCGTGGCCAAGGCGGCGGTGTGCAGACTGCGCAGCGACGTGTCGTCGATGGTTCCGGCCGTCTGTCCGGCCTTCACGGTCTGGCCTTCTTGAAGAGGGAGCGACTTGATATTGCCGCCCGTCTCAAAACTTACGAGCACGGACGTGTGTGCCTCCATCTGACCTACATAAGAGGCTCCTGCGGCGGCAACTTGGGCCGAGACAATACGGGTTTTGACTCTGACAGGCGTCTCTGTCTCGGCGGGACGGTCTGAACGGCATGCCGAAAGACCGCAGAGGGTCAGCAGACACAGTGTGAAAGGGAAAAATCTCATATTGGTAAGTTTTACGTTTTTTCTTATAGCTTTCGGTTGCAAAGTTAAGCCTCACAGCGGCTTTGGGCCAATGATATAATTCGCTCGGATTGGACGATTTCACTTTTATGCCAACTCTGCGAATAAAACAAAGTTCCCACCGCTGTCGAGATAGACGGGCGGTAGGAGCCATAACAGATGGAAATGTTTCGGGGAGAGTCAGAGTCTGGTCAATAACCAATGCCTTTCATATAGTCGGGCACTGGGGGCTTGACGGCTTCGGCATAGGCCTCGGGCAATAACTCGGCCACCAGCGGGAGCACCGTCCGGCGCAACACTTGCTCATTCAGCTGATGCCCGCCTTCAAACTGAGCGGCGTGGGCATAGTGCTTGAGGAAGAGGCCTCGGGCATTGGCCGGATTGACCGTGTTGTCTTTTGTTCCGAAGAGGCCGTGGCATAGTTCGCGGTCCTGGTCTGTGATGCCGTCAAACTGGCGGCGTTCCATATCGGCATAGTGGCGCAAGGTGTCGCGTGTAATCTGGAACTCACGCACCCGGTCTTTGCGGCCGTTGAGATAGCGATGGGTACCGGTCTTGAGCACCCGGCTCAACGCAGACATATGGAAGGCCGGATTGACACAGATGCGCAAATGGCCGTGCATCTGAGCGGCATACATGCCTCCCATGCTGGTGCCGATGATCAGGTCGGGCTGCTCGCTCTCTACAAGGGCCCGGAGCTCGGGCAGAGCCTCGGCCGGGTCCATAGAGATGTCGGGCGCAATCACCTCGGCCGAAGGCAAGAGGCGACGCAGCAAATCGACAGTGCCACTGGCTCCCGAAGAAGCAAATCCGTGGAAATAGATCAATTTCACGGAACAAGCACTTTTTGGCCGCCCACAGCATAGACACCACTGCCCACGCTGATGGTCTTGTTGCCTTGAACGATGCCCGAGAAGACTGCGCGGCCGGCCATATCTACGACGCTGGCGGCAGTCTCTTCGGGCGCAACGATGCGGATGAGGCCGGGAGCGGTCGTGATGTCAAGCGTAGAGGCTGTCACGTTGCCGAGACCGTCGACTGTAGAGTCTTTGTAGACGCGAACCCAGTCAAAGAGAGTCTCATAAGTGAATGACTTGTCGGCGTTGGCCGCCCAACCGCCATTGCCCACGCTCTGGTTGAGGATGATATAGAAAGGTTTGTCGAAGGGCCACTGACCGAGGTCGAGGTCTGACTGGTTGGCAGACTTAGCATAAGAGAAGACCTGTTTGCCGTCTACGAACCATTTCAGGATGGTAGGCGTCCATTCGAGACCAAAGGTGTGGTATTCGCCGTTGACGGCTGTGCCGGTGCCGGACTTCGGCGGGTTGTTACTCTGACCTTGACAGAGCGCACCGTCGGCCGTACTGTTGGCCCAGCGGGTATGGATGGTGTGCCACGTGGTGTTTTGGGCGTCAATCTGCTCCCAAATGTCGATTTCACCGGCATAGGGCCAGCCGGCGCTGTTGTCTTGCGGCATCATCCAGAAAGCGGGGAAGTTGCCCGAGTGTGGCGTAGTCTTGAGTCGGCCTTCTACCTTACCGTAGGTGAAAGCCACCTTGCCCGAAGTTTCAATACCGCCGCTGATCATAGCCACGTTGTCGGTGGCTGTGAAGGGGTTGGGCAGACAGCGGGCCACAAACTTGCCGTCTTCGATATAGCCGGTGAGGAGGTGTTCCTCTTGGGTCGTCGACATGAAGCGCTTCCAAGTGGGGTTCTGGCGTGAGCAGCGCGACCAGTTGGCTTCGTCGGGTTGTGAGCCGTCGGCGCCGTTGAACTCTTCAACGAAGACGGGCACGAAGTTGGCAGAGGCAGTGGGCTCGTAGTTGACAGTTAGCACCACGTCGCCGTTGATGGAGTCGGCCTCCAAGGCGATGGTGTCGGCCAGAGCCAGAGTGGTTTCGTTCCACTGGCGGTTGCCGCGGATGTATTGCGGGCCGTCGAGGTTCAGACCGTGTTTCACGATGAGACCCTCAGCTTCGTAGCCTTCAGCCACAGGCGTGGGAGCCACGACGAGGCGTGTCCAGGGAGCGATGGTAGCAGGCAGACCGGTGTTGTTCTTGCCGTTGATGCTGCCGTGGGTGGTCTGCACGTCGAGTTTGTGGGTGGCCTCATGCACGTTGAGCAGGAAGTCAATCACATAACCGCCGTTATCGTTGATGAGATTTTGTCCGCCTTCGGCCCATTGGCCTTTGGGGTCGATGTTGTTCCAGTCAATTTTCAGACGGGCGCGGTAAACACCGGTGGGCATAAAAGCCGGGACGGTGAAGGCCGGAGACGAAGCCAGCGAGACGTTGCCGGCAGCACCGCTGATAGTGGCGCCGAGGCTGTTCATACCATTATAATAGGTATAAGACACGAGTTCGCTCGAGATGGACGGCGTGCCGTCGGCGTTGAGAGAGGTGTCGAAACGGCCGTCCTGGCTATAGTCCACGTAAAGATAGATGTGCATGGCACGGCCCGTATAGCTGACAGCCGTGTTAATAGTTTCGCCTTTAATCACCGGCATCTGGTGTGCGGTGAGGTCTTGATAGACTTTCTTGTCGGTGGTGTTCACCTGAAAGGTCTTTGACTTGCCGCCCGAGGCCGTGAGGGTGAAGCTGTTGAGCGCGCGGTCGCCGCGGGTGACGGTGAGCGAGGCTTTGTCGAAGTTGGTGCCGTAGTCTTCACCTTCGTCGGGCGTCTGGCCGGCGGTGCTGGCGAAGTAGGGCAAGAGGCTCACGTCGCCGTCGATGAGGTCGGCCGTGATGGTGAAGAGGTTGTCACTGAAGAGATAGGCCGGCAGGATGACGTCTTGGTATTGCGGCGTATCGTTGATGAGGCTGTCGCCTTCGAGGCCGTAGCCGTGGCGCAAGATGACGTAGTCGAGCTTGAAGCCGGGGGCAGGTTCAGACTTGATGGTGAAGGGTTCGCCGAAGGCTATCTTCTTGGTGGTCAAGGGCGAGCCGTCTGCGTTGAGAATGTCGCCGTTGAGACCACCCACACCGTCTTTGCCAATAGCACGGTAGATGGTCACGGAGTCAGCGTGCACATTGAGTCGCGTGTCGACAATCACACCGCCGTTGTTGGTGATGAGGTTGTTGGAAGCGGAGTTACCGGCAGGGTCAATGCAGTCCCAGTCCACCTTATAGCGCAGGCGATAGAAGCCGGGCGTGAGGTCGGCCGGAACGGTGAAGGCCACAGGTTGCACAGAGTTGCTGTTACCTGCCGTTGCCTTGTTGCTGTTTTTGCCGTTGTAGTAAGAGAAGCTGACGATGTCGGTCTCTGCCAGATTGGAGAGGTCATCGGCCACGCCGTATTGGAACTGTCCGTCTTTGGCCTTGTCCAGATAGACATAAGAGTGCATCCAGGTGCCGGGCACATAGGTGACTCCCGGGGTGACGGTTTCGCCGGCTTTCACCTTGAAACTCTTGTTGAGGCAGTCTTGGAAGAGCAGTTGGTTGGTCTGTTGTGCCACGGCGATGGTCTGTGCGCCGTCGATGGGCGAGTTCAGACTGATTTGTGTGGTGTAGCGGTCTTTGTTGGGACGGTTGATGGCATCTGTCTTTTCGAAGTTGATGGGATAGTTGCCGTAGACCACACGGGCGTTGGCCGAAGCCGAAATCTCGATGGAGTCGAGATAGACCACGGCGTCTTCGCTCAGGTCGTGGGTCGACTCGCAGTCGGGCACGATGACGAGGGCGTGGAGGTTGATGCCCTCGGCGCCGCTGATGCCAAACACGGCGTCACACCAGCGGTCGTTTTTCACTGACGTGCGGGTGAGCACCTTGAACTGTTCGGTCTCTTGCTGTCCCGGTCGGTCGGTGCGTTTGCCCAGGCCGATGAGCATTACTCGTCCTTCGCGTCCGGTCTTATAGATCATGGCGTGGACATATTGTGTGGTGGGCGAGAGTGCAATGGGTTCTTTCAGGTCAATGCGTGCGCCAAACTGGTTGCCGGCGAAGCGTGAGCGCTGGAAGGCCAGGATTTTGCCTGAGGGGTTGGCCACGTCGCCGGTCACCTCGTCGGCCTGGTTGAGTTCGTTGGTGATGACCTTCACGTTGCCCGTGAGTTCACCCGTTCTGAATGGAGAGCCGGCCCAAGAGTCGTAGACCCCGATGGCGGCGTATGTCGTGTCGCTCTCAAAGCCGATGACGGTCTGAGCTCCTGCGGTGAGCGTGAGGGCCGCGGCGGCGAGGGCGGTTGTGAGCTTTTTGTTCATGTGTATATAACTATTTATATAATGAATAAAAGTGTTTGAATAGATTTCCGCCAAGGGTTAGAAGATTTGCACGGTGTGGAGCGTGGGGCACGACTTGGCATCGGTGATGTTGATGCGGAGGTATTTGGCCTGGTAGCCGTCGCCGTAGCTGTTGCTTGTGTTGCCGTTGAACGGGATGATGCGCTTGTAGCCGATGGTGGTTTTGGCGATGTTGCCGCCCACGGCTGTCCAGTTGGTGCCGTCGGTAGAGACTTCGATGTTGAAGCCTTTGACGCGCTGACCCAGTTTGATGTATTCCATCATTGAGACATAGCGCACGGTCTTGGTTTCGGGCCAGGTGAAGGTGATGGTGGCCGTTTTCTGTCCGTCGGAAGCTGCCCAGTAGGTGTCTTTGTTGTCGTCGGTCATATTGGCGGCGACGTAGGTGCGTGTGGCACCGTTGGGACGGGCGTCGCTCACGGTCACTGTGGCAGAGGGAGCGAGGTCGTTGCCCAGACGTGTGTTGATGAGGTTGCCCAACTCGGTCATGCGGTTGACCGTGGCTTCGGGGAGGCTGCCCGACTGGTCGGGCGGCAGGTTGAGGATGAGGGTGGCGTTGCGGCCCACGGTCTCGAGATACATCTTGAAGAGTGTCTCTGCCGATTTCACCGTTTCGCCCGAGTGCCAGAACCATCCGGCCGAGGTGCCTTTGGCGTCGCTTTCGCCGGGATGCCATTCATAGCCGTTCTCGTCGCCACTTGTGCCGCTACCCATCGACCAGCAGGTCTCGCCGGCCCAACCGGCTTCGTTACCAATCCAGCGGGCTTCGCCGCCAACGCCCCACATCACGCAGTCGGGGCAGACGTTGTGGATGGAGTCGCGGAGGTTGGGGATGTCATAATAGAGTTCGGCGCTTGAGATGGAGCGGTTGGTATTGCTTGAGCCGCCATAGTAGCCGCCACCGCCGGTGGCGCCGTCAAACCACATTTCAAACTGGTCGTGGCCGTAGGTGGCCAACTCGGCACATTGCGGGAGGAACACCTTTTTGGCGTAGTTGTCTGTGCCGTCGCCCCAATATTGCGAGTTGCGGTCCCAGGGCGACACGTAGAAGCCGTATTTCATGCCCAGTTCTCTTGCCGCGTCTGCGAAATCTTTGGGGATGTTGGTGTTTTTACCGAAATCGTTGCCGGCGAGTTTCACACAGTGCGTAGTGGTCTCTGTGGGCCAGAGGCAGAAGCCGTCGTGGTGTTTCACCACGGCGATGCCGCCTTTCATTCCTGCGGCTTTGGCCGCCTCAAGCCACTGGCGCGGATTGGGAGCTGCGGTGGGAGCAAACTGGCTTTCGCTTTCGTTGCCATAACCCCATTCCTGTCCCGTGTAAGTGTTCATTCCGTAGTGGAAGAAGGCGTAAAACTCCGTTTCGTTCCATTTCAACTGCCTTTCTGAGGGCACGGGGAACACCGGAGCCGGTTCGCCCTCGACGTTGGCCGGTGTGGCCGTCGAAAGCGTGAACTCGCTCTGCGCCCACGACGTGATGGGCACAGCCGCCAAGAGTGCGGGGAGCAAAAACTTGGTAGTTTTGTTCATAGTGTGTTGTAAGGTTAAAAGATAATAGTTAAAAAGATTTCTCTTGAAAAAGGCAGAGCCGCCCTCAAGGCTAAACTCTTGCAACGCAAAGATATGGAAAACTCACTTTTTTTTTTGTAAAAAAGGCAAGCTTTGATGCACTTAAAAAATCTAAACTTGACTGTTCTGGGAAGTCTATTTGTCAAAACGGCCGTAATTTGTTAACAAATCAGGCCTTTCGTGTCATCTTTGCCGCGCCGCCCGAGCGCCTCAAACCGCTTTTGTCTTTTGTTGCACCGCCTTTTCGGGCTATCTTTGGAGCAAGAGATATGAGAGGGGCCCTTCCGAGCCTTTTACACTGACATTCAAGGCGATACGGGCCTTATGACAGAAAATCCTGTCCTTATTCCCGTGGCGACGGGGCTTAGGACAGGATTTGTTTTGTGCCATCAAGGCGCGGCCTGGTCGTTTTGGGGGCTGAAAAACAAGGACGCCGTCTGTCGCAGACGCTTTTCAGAAGAATTTTGAAGAAAGACCGTCACGCCAAATGCCGCTTTTTGAACAGCCCGGAAGCGGCAGACGGCCGTCCGGTCGGCGTCTAATAGTTGTGTTTCTCCACGCTCACTTGTATCATCAGGCTCTCAGTGGGTTTCCACTCGGCCATAGCTCCGATGCGGTCTTTGGGCATCCGATACATCCAGGGCAGCACGCCGTCGGCCCGCCATCGTGCCGGCGACAAGAGCGACTTGGTGCCGTAGCCATAGAGCGTGATATCGTCGTTGACCTGATAGGCCAAGGCCGCAGAGAGGCCCACCTCGTTGTCGTTCCATCCCCCGAAACTCATCCCGGCCGCATATAGTCCGGCAGCCAGAGACCAGCGCTCGGAGAGGGGTTTGACATAAGCCAGCGTCACATCGCGACCGAAGCCCACGCCACGCGGAGCATTCTTGCCAAAGGGTATGGTGAGGCTCATACCGAGGCTGGCGTTGAAACCTTCGTGGAGTCTCATCGCTCCGCCACGCCATCCGCCGTAAAGCGGAGAAAAGCCATAAAATCCCGGTGCGGCCACGTCGGTGAACGGGCCTATGGGCCACCAGGTCGAGCGTCGGGAGGCGCACAAGGCCGTGTCGGTGGTCACCTCTTCGGCCGCGGCTGCTGTCTGAGCCACGTCGGTGGTCACCTCCTGGGCAGGGAGCCCGCAGCAAAGAGTCGCGAGCAGGGTCAAGACAAATAGACGGAGCGTTTTCATTGGGCTTGGAGTGATTTTGCTTATGCAAAAATATACAGAAAACCCACGCCGAGGGCATGGGTTTAGTTTTTTTACGACAAATTAGGGCTGGCAGAGATGCCGCTGCTTAAAACTCGTCACAGGCATAGAGCCAGTTGAAGATGGCCGGGCGCCACTCGAAAATCTCTTCGGGCTTGAAGAACCGGGCCAGCTCGATGGCGGCCGTTTCGGGTGAGTCGCTGGCGTGTACGATATTCTCCTGGAAGCTCACGCAGTAGTTGCCACGGATGGTACCGGCCGGAGCCAGGCGTCCGTTGGTGGGACCGGTGAGGGCGCGCACGGCGTCGACGGCATCTACGCCTTCAAGGCAGAGCGCCACGACGGGAGCCGTCATCATGGCGGCTTTCACACGGCCGAAGAATGGCTTTTCAGACAGATGGGCATAGTGTTCGCTGAGCAGTTCGTCAGTGAGCTGCATCATTTTCATACCTTTGATGATCAGGCCCTTCTTTTCAAAGAGACTGATGATTTCGCCGGCCAAACCGCGTTGCAGGGTGCAGGGTTTGAGCAAGACGAGCGTTTTCTGTAGTTTAGACATAGTGGATAGATTTAAGGTGTGAGTCTCGCTTATTATATATGTATAAAACTAAGAGTTAAAGAGACTAAGAGACTAAGAGATGTGAGCGGCACGGCAAGCCCTGTAAGGGCGTCACATATCAGCCCAGTTGCGCCCTTACAGAACTTCCCCGGCCACTATAACTCTTTGTCTTTCTTAGTGAGCTGTTGATGGCGAAGTTAGTGCAAAAACGGGCAAAGACCAAACTTTGCCCTGATTTATTTGACTTTAGCCCCAAAATCGCCATCAGTCTGCGTTCGTCCGTCGGCTGCGTCGGTGCGTCTTCACCGTCCTGCATCCGCCATCAGACGGTAAAAACAGGCGCGTTTTTTTGCCCCTGTGGCTTTTTAGCGTAATTTTGCCTTTGCAATGAAAGACGAAGCCCTCATCCTGACGTCGCACCACATTCGCCCCACGGCTATGCGGATGCTTGTTTTGCACGTGCTGCGCACGTCAGACTGTGCGCTGTCGCTCGTCGACATAGAGGCGCGACTGGCCACGGCCGACCGCTCCACCATCTACCGCACACTCATACTCTTTGCCGAGCAGGGACTGGTGCACGGCGTGGACGACGGGTCGGGACAGACCAAATATGCGCCCGACGACGACCTTTCGGCCTCGACAGCCGAAGAGGGTGAGACCGGCGGCACAGACCACACACACTTCTTCTGCGAAGCCTGTGGGCGCACCTATTGTCTGCGCTCGCTCCATGTGCCCGAGGCCGATATGCCCGAGGGATTTGTGATGCACTCGGCCACGTTTGTGGTCAAAGGCCTCTGTCCCCATTGCGCCGGCCACCGGCGTCCGGCGTCTTCCCAAACCCATTAAACCTCCCACCTACCACCATGCCCCACCCTCAGCCCGATGCCTTGAGCCGCAGCCGTCTCGTGCTTGGCCAGGACGCCCTCCAAAGGCTCTCAGAGAGCCGCATCATCCTGTTTGGCACAGGCGGCGTGGGCAGTTGGTGCGCCGAAGCCTTGGCGCGCACGGGAGCACGCCGTCTCACGCTTGTCGACTTCGACCGTGTGTGCCCCTCCAACATCAACCGGCAGATGCCCGCCACCGCCAAGACCGTGGGCAGGCTCAAGGTGGAGGCTGCCGCAGAGCGCTTGCTCGAAATCAATCCCGACGCCGACATTGTCACCATCGCCGAGCCCTACAACGCCGAAACGGCCGACCGTTTCCGACTGGACGAGTATGATTACGTCATCGACGCCATCGACTCCCTGCCCGACAAGGCCCTGCTCATTCGGCGTGCCACAGCGTCGGCTGCCGTCTTGTTCTCGTCGATGGGCGCTGCGCGCAAGGTCAATCCGCTCGGTGCGGCCGTGGCCGAGTTCTGGAAGGTCAAAGGCTGTCCGCTGGCTGCCGCCCTCCGACGGCGGTTCAAGAAAGAGGGCCAATTCCCCGCCCGCAAGTTCCGCTGTGTCTATTCCGACGAGCAGCCACGGCCCAATCAGACCACGGCCGAAGAGACCGGGCGTGTCAACGGGTCGTTGGTCTGCGTCACGGCCGTGTTTGGTTTCACCCTGGCCTCCCTCGTCGTGAACGACGTCATCGCCCGGACCGAGGAAGAGGTTTTGATTTAGAGTCGAAAAAGTCAAAGAGACAAAGAGTTTAAGCGGTTAAATACGCCCTGAATGGGCATAAGACAATAGCCCAGGGCAGAGGCGGCACGTAGTGACGCCGTCACCCTGGGTAAGTATGGCCCCAACAATGCGCCTGTAAGGGCAAAAGCATAATTAGAAGGTATGAGTATGGTCAAAGTTGCAATAAATAAATCTTTTGCCCTTACAGGGCGTACATCATCGCACGACCTTACCCAGGGTGCCGGTGCCACTACGTGTCACCTCTGCC
>JBGVLE010000049.1:0-42166 GCA_045124135.1 Alloprevotella sp. | reverse complement strand
TGGCAGTCCTCCAAAAGTATAGTAATCCAACCAAGCTTTGCGTATATCTCCACCAATACCACTAAAGTATTCGTCAAAGGTGAGAGGCCAGATGCGTATCTCGTCACCTCTGCCTCGGAACTCAGTCACAACATCACTTGACAGGAAACGAGAGTTAGAGCCTGACACATACACATCTACATTCCGCATGTGTGTCAAACTAAGAATAACCTCCACAAATTCTTCTACAAGTTGTACCTCGTCCAAGACTATATAATAAGGTTTTCCATCATCCACAACCTTTGAATCTATATAGTCGAGCAAGGCATCAGGCTTTCTCAACCGTCTGTTTCGGAAATCATCAAGTTGTATTTCAATGATGTGGTTATCAGTCACCCCATGTTCCAACAACCAGTTATGCCAGATATCAAACAGCAGGAAAGACTTTCCACATCGTCTGACACCAGTTATAATCTTCACAAGACCATTTCCACGTCCTGCAATAAGTTCATCCAAGTATTTCTTACGTTCAAATATCATATTAGGGTGCTTTTTTTGATATTGGTATCATATTTTACACCACAAAAATAATGGTTTTATCCCAAAATCCAGCACAATCAATGAAAAAAACTGCGTTTATCAAGCAAAAAAATCAGTAAAACGTAGCATCGTAGACTACACAAAAATGCTTTTTAGAACAAAGGGTATGACATGTAATCACACCCTACGTTCAAGGGAGTCGTTTCAACCGTACCCATTTATGAATTTCGTCCTATAACTTCCATTCACCACATTATGTAGTCAGATAAAAGCGCCCCTCCCAACCCTTATTCCGTGATTCTTGATGTGATTGAAGTTAAATACATTAAATATTCACCTTTTCGTATCTAATCAGAATTCATACGGTCACCTTTCTGCCGTTAGAACATATAATGCTGATAATCAACTAATAATAGATACTATTGCTAAGTATAGCCTTTTTGTCTTTTGTCTGTCTCGCGTTTCGGGTTATCTTTGAGGCTAAGAAGAAGAGAAGGCGCCTGTTTGGGGCGTCTTCTCTTGTTTTAAGGCGTTTACGGGAATAAGGCGCATTTCTCCTGGCCTTAGCCCCGTAATTTCTGGCATAAGGACAGGGCGCGGCAAGTGGCCTGGCGATGCAAAACGGCCTATGCGGGCATCTCCCGGGCGGCTTTTCCGTCAAAATATCATAACGAGGGCTGAAAGACAAAGCCGGATTGAGAAAAATGGTCACGGTCGCCGCCGTTTTTGAACAATCGGCCGGCCGCTCAGGCGCCGCCATGGCCGTCGGCGGCGATGAGGGCAAGCAGGCGGTCTACGGCTTCTGCCTCTGGAATGTTGCGCTCCACACAGGTTTTGCCTCTGTACAGACTCACACAACCTCGCGCCGCACCCACATAGCCATAGTCGGCGTCGGCCATCTCGCCTGGACCGTTGACAATGCAACCCATAATGGCGATTTTCAGGCCTTTGAGGTGACCGGTGGCGGCTTTGATGCGCGCTATCGTACCGGGCAGGTCATAGAGCGTACGTCCACACCCCGGGCAACTGATATACTCGGTCTTGGTCGTACGCAACCGTCCGGCCTGAAGCAGGGCAAAAGCAGTGTCGTCACACTCGCGGGCCGTGAGCGGCTTGTGGCCTTTCGGCGCCTGGGCGGTGAGCATAAGGCCGTCGGTGAGCCCGTCAAACATCAAGCCACCTGCGTCGGCCGCGGCCCGGAGTTGGTATGACTCGCGATGGTCTCGGCCCAGACCATATCCCAGCATGAAAACCACGGGGTTGGTCAGGCGCTCACGCCAAAGGGTGTGGACCAGCGCACGGAGGTCGGCGGTGACGTTGGGATGGCGCGTACCGGCCACGACAACGGTCTCCGGATGCAGGCGCAAGAAGGCGGCCACTTCGTCGTTGAACGTGGCATAGCTCAAAAACAAGAACTTTGGCACGGCGCCACAAGCTCCGGCAAACATAAGGTTGGCGGCAGTGAAAGCGGGAAACACTCCGGTTTGCGGCTGCCACACGACGGCATCGACAATATAGCCCATACCCTCCTGCTGCCGGCTGGCTTCGGGCAGGTGGCGGCCGGTGTAGATGTAGTCGGGCAGCGTGGTGCCGACGTCGTCAATCCGGCCGTCGGGTCGGTAAGAGACGACCACGGGGATGTGACTCCCTCCGATGTTCATCACCGGGCAGGTGGGACGGCGCTGCGGATGCAGATAGTCAAACTCGGGAGCCGGAAGCGCCGGTATTTCGGGGTGGCCGCCGCGAGTGGAGGTGACGTAGTCGGCCAGAGCGTAGGCCACATGGATTTCACACTCGGGAGCCTCACTCAGCGACACGCGCAGGGTGTCGCCTATGCCGTCGGCCAACAGGGCGCCAATGCCCACGGCGCTCTTGATACGGCCGTCTTCACCCTCGCCGGCCTCGGTCACACCGAGATGCAGGGGAAAGTCCATACCTTCACGCTCCATAGCCGCACAAAGCAGGCGCACCGACTGCACCATGACGGCGGTGTTGGAGGCCTTGATGGATACGACCACATCGGCAAAGTCGTGTTTCACGCATACACGCAAAAACTCCATACAACTCTCCACGATGCCCTCGGGCGTATCGCCATAGCGGCTCATGATGCGGTCTGATAGCGATCCGTGGTTCACGCCGATGCGCAGGGCGGTGTGGTGCTGGCGGCAAATGTCGAGCAAGGCACAAAAACGGGTTTCGAGGCGTTGCAGTTCGGCGGCATACTCCTCGTCTGTGTAGTCCAACTGTTTGAAAGTGCGGGCCGGATCGATGTAATTGCCCGGGTTGACGCGCACCTTCTCTACGATGGCGGCGGCCACCTCGGCCACACGCGGATTGAAATGCACATCGGCCACGAGCGGACAGTCTATGCCATCACGAGCCAGCGCGGCCTTGATGTCACGAAGGTTTTCGGCCTCACGCGTACCCTGTGTGGTGAGCCGTACATAGTCGGCGCCGGCGGCTACAATCTTTCTGATCTGCTCCACACAGGCCGCCGTGTCGGTGGTGGCGGCCGTGGTCATGCTCTGCAACCGCAAAGGCTGGTCGCCGCCCAAGGGCCGCAGTCCCACCTCTACACGGTGGGACTGCCGCGGGCGATAGTTGAAAAGGTCAATCATAGCGATGGAAACAGCCAACGTGTTGGCCGCAAAAAGATTAGTTGGTCTTGAATTGGTATTTCACCTCCGAGAGTTCGGCATTGGCCTTCACGATTTTCTCTTCGAGGTTGGTCTTGTAGGCCGAGAGACGGGCCGCCAAGGCTTCATCGTCGAGGGCAAGCATCTCAACGGCCAGAATGGCTGCATTCTGGGCACCGTTCACACCGACCGTGGCCACGGGGATGCCGGGAGGCATCTGCACGATGGAGAGCAGGGCGTCGAGGCCGTCGAGCATACCCTTGATGGGCACACCAATGACGGGCAGCGTGGTCGAAGCGGCAATCACTCCCGGCAAGGCTGCAGCCATACCGGCGCCGGCGATGATGACACGAAGGCCGCGGCGTTGGGCACCGGCGGCAAAGGATTCGACCTCGGCGGGGGTGCGATGGGCCGAGAGGGCGTTCATTTCAAAAGGCACTTGCATCTCTTCGAGCAGACGCGCAGCCTTTTCCATAACGGGCAGGTCGCTGGTGCTGCCCATGATAATGCTTACGAGGGGTTTCATTGCTTATTTGTTTATGGCTTATGAGATTGATGACACAAGGTCTATATTTTCAAAATCAGACAAAATGCACACACCATACCGATGCACAGGCCCAGAGCCAGGTCGATGAGGCTGTGCTGGCGCAAGATGAGCCGCGCCGTACACACCAGGCCGGCCAGCAGGATGCCCAGACAGAGGGGCAGGATGAGAGAGAAGCCAAAAATGAAGGAGAAGGCTATGATGGTGCCTATCACACCACCGGCTGCAGCCGCGTGGGTGCTCACCTTGACCCACGGATTGACCAGCGCGCACACCACCTGTATGGCCAGGGCTCCGGCCACTATGCCGAGCATAAAACGCGGCATACGCAGGTTTTCCATCAAATAAAACAAGACGGCATAGCTGGTAATGGACAAGACATAGGGCACAATGCGGCGCTCGCGACGACTCAGTTCGCGGCGGGTCCAACCGTTGACCTTGCGATAGAAATAGATCAAGACCAGCGGCACCAGGACGGTGAAGACATAGACCAAGCCCAACACCAAGGCACGATATGACCACGAGGTGTATTTCAAGTAGCTGAAAAACAACAAATAAAGAAAAGCCGCCACGGGCAGATAGAAAGGCGAGAACACGAGCGATACGACCCGGGCTGCAAGGATGATAGACCTGTTTCTCATCTGATGGGTTGATTAGCGGAAGCTTTTATTGTCTTTTCGTATGACTGTAATGGTCGGTCAAACGGCTACGCGGCCGGCCTAATGACGGCTATTCACGCCGCAAACGGGCCACGGGGATGCGGAGCACATCACGATATTTGGCCACCGTGCGGCGGGCTGCCGGCAATCCCATTGCCGAGAGCCGCTCGGCAATGGCCTCGTCCGAGAGGGGATGGGCCTTGTCTTCGGCAGCCACGAGGTCGCGAATGGAGGCCTGCACCTTGCGCGCAGCCACTTCTTCGCCGGCTTGCGACGTGAAGCCGGTGGAAAAGAAAAACTTCAGGGGATAAGTGCCAAAGTCGGTCTCGACATATTTTGAGTTGACCACGCGCGACACCGTAGAGATGTCCACGCCGGCCCTTTGGGCCACGGCCGACTGGGTCATCGGCTCGAGCAAAGCCTCATCGTCGTCGTTCACGAAATAGGGGGTCTGCATGTCGACTATGGCTTGCATCACGGCCAAGAGGGTCTGGCGGCGACGGTTTATCAGATTGATAAACGTCTGGGCCGACTCCACCTTCGCGCGTATATATATATAGGTGTCGTGTTCTTGCCGGGTGAGTTTCTTCCTGTTTTTTGAAAGGGCATCGAGACTGTCACGAAACGAGCGGCTTATGCGCAGTTCGGGCACGTCGCCGTCATTGAGATGCACTTCGGGCCTGCCGGCAGCATCGATGGTGACACGGAAATCGGGAATGACCGGCTGATTGTTCACTCCCGGCACCTCATCGTCCACAAGACTCGCCGGACGGGGATTGAGGTGGGTCAAGGTTTTCTTGACGCGCTCGAGCGTGGTTTGGTCAAAACCATGGCGGGCAGCAATGGCGTCCCAGCGGCGTGAAGTGAAATCAGCAAACGAGAGATTGACCACCTGCAACGCCTCGGCCTTGACCTCTGAGACGAAGTCGGGGTCTTCGAGCTGCAGACGCAGACATTCTTGCAACGTGCGTGCACCGATGCCTCGCGGCTCAAAAGTCTGGAGTTCGGCAATCATCGTCTCAACCTCTTGCGGCGTAGTGTCCACACCTTGATAAATAGCCAACTCGTCGGCAAGTGTCTCGGCATCTTTGGGGAGATAACCATGGTCGTCGAGCGAACCTATGAGCCAATTGACTATCTCACACTGATGGGCCGTGAGATGGTGCTCGGCCATCTGTGCCTGTAGCGCCTCAAGGGCCGATATGCCTCCCGAGAGCGGTCGCTCACGACGCTCGGCGTCGGCATCAGCCTGCTCACGTAGATAGGCCGGTATCTCGTCTTCGTTGGCATAGTCGCCCAATCGCTCGGCCAGGCCGCCCATATCGTCAGCCTCGTCATAGTCTGCCGGGTCAGTCTCGGCGGCAGGTTCGTCATAGTCGGCAGCGCCGTCGGCCTCTTCCAGAGCTTCGTTGTCGGTAAGTTCCTGCGACACACGCTCACCCAAGGCCATCACGGGCAAGCCCACAAGGCTTGCCAGCATCACCTGCATGGCCGACTGTTGCTGCACAGTGGCCTGAGTCTGTATTTGCGCGTTTTTCTGCTTCATGACCTGTCGTACTCCAAGCATTGGCGACGGCCGCAAGAGCCGCCGGCTGTGTCGTTCGTCTCACACGATGTGCAAGACCTGGCATTCAATGTCTCAAATAATGGTGCAAACTTACGAAAAAACTATCAAACGGCAGCCGTGCAGGGTTATTGATGGACGGTGACGGGTTGCGCTTCAAACCCTACAGCAGAAAAACACCGATGGAATGGGCCTTTTGGTGACGTTGTGCAGAGTTGCAGGGTTTTGAGTCCTTTTCAATGCGATAGAGGCGTAAAGCGCTACATCTGAAGTCCCGGAAAAGCGGTCTGATGCAATTCTCTGTATGAATTTAGGTTGGCTTGACAAAAAATACTATTTTTGCGACAATGAAACGTATGTCGCAAAGTCTCAAAGCCGTATGGCACTTCTACTACGACGGTTTCAGGCAAATGACCTGGGGGCGCACGCTATGGATTATCATTATCGTCAAACTGATTGTCCTGTTTCTGGTGTTGCGTCTGTTCTTCTTCCGCCCCACCCTCGCCGGGCAAAACGAGGCTGAAAAGCAGCAAAGCGTGGGCCGAGAGCTCTCAGAGCCCAAGGTGCACTTTTGACACACGGCCACGCCGACGGAAGACCCCCCTCCCATAGCACCTTAAATCATTAAAAACATACCGCTTATGACTATTTTGGAAGTAGCCAGCTCGCAAGGGCTTGACTGGTCGAGAGCGCAGTTTGCACTCACAGCCTGCTACCATTGGCTGTTTGTCCCCCTCACTCTGGGACTGGCGCTGGTGATGGGCATCATGGAGACCATCTATTACAGGACAAAAGAAGAGTTCTGGAAAAAGACTACACAATTCTGGCAGAAACTCTTCGGCATAAACTTCGCCATCGGCGTGGCCACCGGACTCATCCTGGAATTTGAGTTCGGCACCAACTGGAGCAACTACTCGTGGTTTGTCGGCGACATCTTCGGCGCACCACTGGCCATCGAGGGCATCGTGGCCTTCTTTATGGAGGCAACGTTTATTGCCGTGATGTTTTTCGGTTGGAACAAAGTCAGCCGACGCTTCCACCTGGCTTCGACATGGCTCACCGGCCTGGGCGCCACGCTCTCTGCCTGGTGGATTCTGGTGGCCAACTCGTGGATGCAGCATCCCGTGGGCATGGACTTTAACCCCGAGACCGTCCGCAACGAGATGATGGACTTTTTCGCCGTGGCCTTTTCGCCGGCAGCGGTCAACAAATTCGGCCACACGGTCACGAGCAGCTGGATGACAGGTGCCGTCTTCGTGGTCGGCGTAAGCTGCTGGTATCTCTTGCGGGGCCGCAACAAAAAGATGGCATTGGCCAGCATCAAGGTGGGTGCTGCCGTCGGCGTGGTCTCGGCCCTGCTCGTCATGTTCACCGGCGACCGCTCAGGCATTGAGATGGCCGAAAACCAGCCCATGAAACTGGCGGCAGCCGAAGGCTTGGAGAAAGGCGGCAAAGGCGCGGCCTTCAGCATTGTGCCCGGAGTGGAGGTGCCCGGAGTGCTTTCCTTCCTCGCCACCCACGACATCAACGGCTACGTGCCCGGCACCCAAGACATTCTCGAGGGTTACAGCTATGAAAAAGACGGCCAGACCGTCACCGTGAAAGGCGCCAAAGAGCGTATGGCCAGCGGCAAGATTGCCCTGCAAGCCTTCAAGGATTTCCGCGAAAGCGCTGAGAAGGGTGACCAAAAGGCCAAAAACGAAGCCAGAGCGACCTTCGAAAAACACAAAGCAGACTTCGGCTACGGCTATATTGAGAAAGCCGAAGACCTCATACCGCCCACGGGACTGGTCTACTGGTCGTTCCGTGTGATGGTGGGTTGCGGTTCTTTGCTCCTGCTCATCCTCATCGGACTATGGTGGCAACAGCGTCGCGGCAAACTCGAGCAATCCAAGCTCTTGCTCCACGCCGGACTGTGGTCCATTCCTCTGGTTTACGCCGCCGGACAAGCCGGCTGGATTGTGGCAGAGGTGGGCCGCCAGCCTTGGGCCATCCAAGACTTGCTGCCGGTCAATGCCGCCATCTCAGGCATTTCGGCCGGTGCCGTTCAGACCACGTTCTTCATTTTCCTGGCAATATTCACCGTGCTCTTGGCTTGCGAAGTGCGCATTCTCTGCCGCGCCATCAAAGGCCATAACGCCGAATAAACAACTACCGATATGATTACTTACACATTTCTCCAACAATACTGGTGGTTTCTCGTTTCGCTTCTGGCCGGCATCCTCGTGTTCCTGATGTTCGTCCAAGGCGCCAACAGCCTCATCTTCAGACTGGGCCAGAACGAGGCCGAACGCGAACTGGTGATTAACGCCACCGGCCGCAAGTGGGAATTCACATTCACCACACTCGTCACCTTCGGCGGTGCCTTTTTTGCCGCCTTCCCGCTCTTTTACAGCACGAGTTTCGGCGGGGCCTATTGGGTCTGGATGGCCATCCTCGTCACGTTTGTGCTGCAAGCCGTGAGCTACGAATACCAGTCGAAAGACGGCAACTTCCTGGGCAAAAACTTTTTCCGCCGCGCCCTCGTGCTCAACGGCTTTGCCGGACCGTTTCTCATAGGTGCAGCCGTGGCCACCTTCTTTACAGGCTCAGACTTCTGCGTCGAAAAAAGCGCGATGAGTGAGGCTGGCTTGATTGTGCCGGCCATCAGCACCTGGGGCACGGCTTGGCATGGTCTTGAAGCCTTGGCCAATCCCTGGAACATCGTTTTAGGTATGGCCGTAGTCTTTTTGTCGCGCACCTTGGGCGGTCTCTACTTGCTCAACCAAATCAACGACGACCAACTGCGCCCACGCTGCCGCCGCCAGGTGATAAGCGATGCCATTCCTTTCCTTATTTTCTTCCTGGCCTTTGTGGGATATCTGCTCTGCAAAGACGGTTTTGCCGTCGACGAGCATGGCACAGTGAGCCTCGTGGGCCACAAGTATCTGGCCAATCTCCTGGAGATGCCCGTCACGTTGGGCCTCTTCATGGTCGGTGTCGTACTGGTGTTGTTGGGGATCTTGCGCCCCATTCTCAACGAGAAGTTCACCCGTGGCATCTGGCCGGCCGGCATTGGAACCATCCTGACGGTATTGAGCCTCTTCTTAGTGGCAGGCCTCAACCATACGGCTTACTATCCTTCAGTGACCCATCTGCAGAGTTCGCTCACCTTGAGCAACAGTTGCTCAAGCGAATTCACGCTCACCGTGATGTCTTGGGTGTCGCTCTTCATTCCTTTTGTCCTGGCCTATATTGCTCACGCCTGGCACGCCATAGACAAAAAAGAAATCACGAAAGAGGAGCTCAAAGACTCACACCATAAATATTAACGCGCGCGAGGCTTGGTCGTCTCGCCGGCTTAGAGAGACTGCGAAGGCCATAAAAATAAAATTTTATGAGTAACTTCGCAGTCTCAAGTTTTCCCTTTTTGAAATAATCGAACTATCTCTCACCCTTGCAGCGCCCAGTGGGGAGATGGTCTGCAATTATCCCGGAACCTATGTCCGTAGAAATTAAAAAAGTCAGCACAAAAAAAGAACTCAAGAAGTTCATACGTTTCAACTACGAGCTTTATAAGAATAATCCCTACTCCGTTCCTGATCTTTACGACGATATGCTCAACACTTTCTCGCCGGCCAAGAACCCGGCGTTTGAGTTTTGTGAGGCCGACTACTTCCTGGCCTACAATGAGCAGGGCGAAATCGTGGGCCGTGTGGCAGCCATCATCAACCACCGCGCCAACGAAACCTGGAACCGCCAATGCGTCCGTTTCGGCTGGATTGACTTCATCGATGATCCTGCCGTAAGCGAAGCACTCATCTCTACGGTGAAGGCGTGGGGGCGAGAGCGAGGCATGGACGAGATTGAGGGACCGTTGGGTTTCACCGACATGGATGCCGAGGGTATGCTTATCGAAGGCTTCGACCAGCTCTCGACCATGGCCACCATCTATAATTTCCCCTACTACCCTCAGCATATCGAGCGACTGGGGCTGGAGAAGTCGGCCGACTGGGTTGAGATGAAAATATACGTACCCGATGCCATTCCCGAGAAACATAAGCGCATCTCCGACATCATTGCCCGCAAATACGACCTGCGCGTTCGCAAACTCACCAGCAAACGTGGCCTGAAAAAGTCGGGTGTGGCCCACGAGATTTTCCGCCTAATCAACGAAGCCTATACCCCGCTGTTCGGCTTTTCCAGAATGACGGAAAAACAAATCGACAAGTATGTCAACATGTACATCCCAGTGCTCGACCTGCGCATGGTCTCTATTGTGGAAAACGCCGAGCAAGAGATTATAGCTGTGGGCATATCGATGGCTTCGCTCTCTGTGGCCCTGCAGCGCGCCAAAGGCAAACTGTTCCCCTTCGGCTGGTTCCATCTGCTCAAGGCTTTGATGTGGAAGCGTCCCAAAGTGCTCGACCTCTTGCTTGTGGCCGTTCGGCCCGACTATCAGAGCAAGGGCGTCAACGCTTTGCTCTTTACCGACCTCATCCCCGTCTATCAGAAACTTGGCTTTGAATATGCCGAAAGCAACCCCGAACTTGAAATGAACGACAAGGTGCAAAACCAGTGGCAGTATTTCAAGACCGAGCAACACAAGCGCCGCCGCTGCTATAAAGCCAACCTCTGACAGTCTCCCGTTCCTCAGCAACCAACAACCGGCGGTTTGACACCGCTCAAAATATGGCCAACAACACAACGACACAACAAGACAATCTCTCGCCCGAGACCGCGCCCAACGCCGTGGTCTATGACGAGAGCAAAATCCGCCACCTTGAAGACACCGAGCACATACGCACCCGCCCCGGTATGTATATCGGTCGTCTTGGCGACGGTTCGCATGCAGATGACGGCATTTATGTCCTGCTCAAGGAAAGCATTGACAACAGCATCGATGAGTTCAATGAAGGCTTTGGCCGCCGCATAGAGGTGGACATCAAAAACGACCAGACCGCCGAAATCCGCGACTACGGCCGCGGCATCCCTTTGGGCTCGCTCGTCGATGCCGTGTCGCGCCTCAACACCGGCGGCAAATACGACACGGCAGTCTTCACGGCCTCGGTGGGTATGAACGGCGTGGGTCTCAAAGCGGTCAATGCCCTCTCGGTGCGCTTTGTGGCCCGCTCTGTACGCGACGGCCGCCAGCGTGAAGCCATTTTTGAGCGTGGTGCCTTGGTGAGCGACAAAGAGAGCGACACACAAGACGAAAACGGCACCTATATCTTTTTTGAGCCGGACCCCACACTTTTTGTCAACTATAAATTCCGCGGCGAGTATGTCGAGAACATGCTCCGCAACTATACTTACCTCAACACCGGGCTGGCCATCTTCTACAACGGTCGGCGCATCATGAGCCGCAATGGCCTTGAAGATTTGCTCAACGACAACATGACGGCGCCCGGTCTCTATCCCATCATCCATCTCACCGGCGAGGGCATTGACATTGCCTTCACCCACACAGCCCAATATGGCGAGGAGTATTACTCATTCGTCAACGGGCAGCACACCACACAGGGGGGCACACACCAGAGTGCGTTCAAGGAACACATAGCCCGGACGCTGAAGGAGTTTTATGGCAAGAACTTCGACGTGCAGGACGTGCGCAACGGCCTGGTCGCCGCCATCTCCATCCGCGTCATCGAACCGCTCTTCGAGAGCCAGACCAAAATCAAGCTCGGCTCGCTCACCATGGCCCCCGACAAGGACTCTGCCGGCAACCCCTTCCCTCTCTCGGGCGTGAGCGTCAATAAGTTTATCGGCGATTTCATTAAAGAAAACGTCGACAACTATCTGCACAAGAACCTGGACATTGCCGAAATCATCCAGCAAAAGATACAAGAGAGCGAGAAAGAGCGCAAGGCCATTGCCGGCGTGACCAAACTGGCCCGCGAACGCGCCAAAAAGGCCAACCTCCACAACCGCAAACTGCGAGACTGCAGCATCCACTTCAACGATGCCGCACCAAAAGCGAAAAAAGGCAGTGATGAGCCCGAGAGCGATCCCCGGCTCGACACGGCCATATTCATCACCGAGGGCGACTCGGCCAGCGGTTCCATCACCAAGAGCCGCGACGCCTCGACTCAAGCGGTCTTTTCGCTGCGAGGCAAACCGCTCAACTGCTTCGGCCTGACCAAGAAGGTGGTCTACGACAACGAAGAATTCAACCTGCTCCAGGCCGCGCTCAACATTGAAGACGGCCTCGACGGCCTGCGATACAACAAGGTGATTGTGGCGACCGATGCCGATGTCGACGGCATGCACATCCGCCTGCTGATGATCACGTTCTTCTTGCAGTTCTTCCCCGAACTCATCAAAAAAGGCCACGTCTATATCCTCCAGACACCGCTCTTCCGCGTGCGCAACAAAAAGAAGAAGACACGCTCGGCCGGCACCGTGAAAAGCGTGGACGACAAAAGTGCCGGCGCCGCCATTCTGAAGAAGGCCAAGACCTCAGACCGCTCAGAGTTTGAGACCATCTATTGTTACAGCGAAGAAGAGCGGCTCGCCGCCATAGAGAAACTGGGCCCCGACCCCGAAATCACACGCTTTAAAGGTCTCGGCGAAATCTCTTCGGACGAGTTCAAACATTTTATAGGACCCGATATCCGTCTTGACCAGGTCACGCTCCACAAGAGCGACAAAGTCTCCGACCTGCTTGAGTATTATATGGGCAAAAACACCATGGAGCGCCAGAACTTCATCATCGACAACCTCGTCATAGAAGAAGACCCCGCCCCTGAAGAGTCCATCCAACTTTGAGAAGCATGAAAAAGATTGCCATATTCCCCGGCTCGTTCGACCCCTTCACCGTGGGCCATGCCAGTATCGTCGAGCGTGGACTGCCACTGTTTGACGAGATTGTCATCGGCGTGGGAGTCAACGAGAGCAAACGTGCCCACCGCACACCCACTCAACGCGTTGAAGCCATCGGCCGCCTCTATGCTGACAACCCGAAAGTGCGCGTCGTGGCCTACAACGACCTCACCATCGACCTGGCTCGCCGTGAAGGCGCCAAGTATATTTTGCGCGGACTGCGCTCGGTCAAGGACTTTGAGTATGAGCGCGACATTGCCAATATGAACGACCGTCTGGCCGGCGTTGAAACCATCTTGCTGTTTACCAAGCCGGAGTTCTCAAGCATCTCGTCGAGCGTCGTGAGAGAATTGATGGATTTCGGCAAAGACGTCAGCGACTTCCTACCACACAAATCCTAACAGCCAAGGTGGCGCGTCTGTCATCTGACGGGCCGAACAGCCTTGGTCATTAACTATCCCGTTCACTTATGAAAACAAAAATCTTTGCCCTGCTGTTTGCCGTGATGGCCGGCAGCCTGTCGCTGACGGCCCAAAGCCGTGGCGGCGGCGACGTCGACATTGACCTGCTGCGCAAACTGCAATACGCCCAACTGGCCATTACCAATCTTTATGTCGACAGCGTAGACCAGAACAAGCTGGTGGAAGACGCCATCGTGGGTATGCTTGAAAAGCTCGACCCCCACTCTTCTTATACCAACGCCAAAGAGACGAAAAAGCTCAACGAACCGCTCGAAGGCAATTTTGAAGGCATCGGCGTGCAGTTCAACATACTCGAAGACACCCTCGTGGTCATCCAGCCCACGGCCAAAGGCCCGAGCGAGAAAGCCGGCATTACGGCCGGCGACCGCATAGTGAGCGTCGACGGCCAGCCCATAGCCGGAGTCAAGATGGACCGCGACAGCATCATGAACCGCCTGCGCGGACCGAAAGGCACCAAAGTCAACCTGGGCGTGGTGCGCCGCGGAGTGAAAGACCTGCTTACTTTCCGCGTGACACGCGACAAAATTCCCGTCAATACGGTCGATGCCGTCTATATGATTGCGCCGCGTGTGGGCTACATCAGGCTGGAACGTTTCGGTGCCACCTCTGGCGAGGAGGTGCACAATGCCATCAAGCGCTTGCAAGGTGAGGGTATGAAAAGCCTTATCCTTGACCTCTGCCTCAACGGCGGCGGCTACCTCGGCGCAGCTGCCGAGGTGGCGTCCGAATTTCTTGAGGCCAACCAACTGGTAGTCTACACCGAGGGACGTCAAGCCCCAAAGCAAGAATTGAAAGCCGAGCCGGGCGGCCTCTTCCGTGAGGGCCAGCTCATTGTCTTGGTCGACGAATACACGGCCTCGGCCGCCGAGATTGTCAGCGGTGCCATACAAGACCACGACCGCGGCCTCATCGTGGGCCGGCGCACATTCGGCAAAGGCTTGGTGCAGCGCCCCATCGACATGCCCGACGGCTCGATGATACGCCTCACGGTGTCGCACTACTACACGCCTTCGGGCCGGTGCATACAGAAGCCCTACGTCAAGGGCGACAAGAAGTCGTACAGCGAGGATATCAACAACCGCTTCTCACATGGCGAACTGATGCACCTTGACTCTATCCGTCTCGACTCCACCCAGGTGTTTCACACCCTCAAGGAGGGTCGTGCCGTCTATGGCGGCGGTGGCATCATGCCCGATGTGTTTGTGCCGCTCGACACCACCACCTACACGCCGCTCTATCGCCAAATCAGCCGCAACAACCTCATCACCGACGCGGCGCTGCGCTATACCGACAAAGAGCGCAGCCGGCTTTTGAAAACCTACAAGAAGTTTGACGACTATGTCAACCGCTTTGAGGTGCCCGCGGCCCTGACCGACGAAATCCTGAAAAAGGGCAAAGAGAAAGGCTTTGAGGCCAAAGACGAAGCCGAACTCAACGAGACGCTCGCCGACCTGCGCTTCATGCTCAAGGCCCTCATTGCCTACAACGCGTGGGACCGCTCGGAATATTTCAAAATCATCAACACGCGCAGCGACATCGTCAAAAAGGCGCTTGAGCTCATCAAGCCTTAGCGCGGGTGTTTTGTCATTTTGCCCCTACCGCCGAAAGGCTTATCTTTGACGTAGGAAATAAGAAAAGAGAGGTTTTAAGCCTCTCTTTTTTGTGTTTCAACGCCTTACGGGCATAAGGACAGTTTTTCGCGACCTTAGGCCAGGCGTTTTGGGGTTACTGACAAGAAAAGACAAGAGCCGTCTGACAACGGAAAAGGCCGTTTTCGGCTTGTACTGTGAGTCACTCAGAATCCTTCGAGATGCTATCTGATTGTTTATGAATAGGTTAGAAGGTCCAGGTGAGCATTTAACGCTTTTCAACGTCCAATAGCGGCAACGGTTAAATCATCTATCAAAAACGCAAAAGACGCTTAGGTTTGTCACACAAGCCACGGTCTTTTGAACGAAAACAGGCAGACCACGGCCCCAAAGAGTCCAACCGGTCAAGACTGCCGGCGAGCCGTGACAAACCGAGGTCTGCCAAAACAATCTTCACTCACAGCCACCTCCGTAAGGCCTTCAGCCACAAACAGTGCGGCGGTCTCAGTCGTCAGAGCTGTGTTGGCCTCGACCATCAAGCCACCTCCGGACCGTAGGCTGCCGCAGGCCAAGCGGGCCAAGGCCCGATAGAAGCGCAGGGCATCGTCGTCGGGTACAAAAAGAGCCGTGGCCGGTTCGTGGTTCAAGACGTGGGCTTCCATTTCTCCCTTTTCAGACTCCCGGACATAAGGCGGATTGCTCACGATGAGGTCGAAAACCGAAGCTGAGTCGCTGGGCAACAGCATGTCGCGGCACTTGAAGTCCACCTCGACGCCATGCCGTCGCGCATTGTCCGCGGCCACCTCAAGCGCAGCCGCCGACAAGTCCCAAGCCTCAACCTGCAGGCCTTGACAGCGACGGGCCAAGGCCACGGCGATACAGCCCGAACCCGTTCCTGCATCAAGCATACGAAGCCCTTCCGGCATAGCGTTTTGACGAACAAAAGCGGTGGCGAGGTCTACAAGGCCTTCAGTCTCTGGCCGGGGTATGAGTGTGGCCGGCGTGACGCTGAACGAGAGACCGTCAAACCGCGCGCGACCGATGACATATTGTAAGGGTTCGCCGGTCTGGAGGCGCAAAGAGATATTTTCAAGCCTTTTAATCTCTTCTTCTGAAAAATGCCTAACTTTGTCGGCATAGACATCGACGGCAGACACACCAAAAACGTCTTCCAGGACCATCAAGGCCATGGCTTGTGCTTCATGCCGGCCGTAGCGTGGCACGAGGGCTTGTCTGAGCGTCGTATATAAAGATGAAACCATAATGCAAAAATACGAAAATACCCCCATACAGCCCACTCCGACGCTCACAGACGACGAGCAATGGATGCGCCGCTGCCTCTGGCTGGCGCGCCAAGGCGTTGCCGGTGCGCCGCCCAACCCTATGGTCGGCTCCGTGGTGGTCTGCGAAGGCCTCATCATAGGCGAAGGCTATCACCGACGCTGCGGCGGCCCCCATGCCGAGGTGTTTGCCATAGAGTCTGTCAGACCGGCCGACCGCCATCTGTTGCCGCAAAGCACGCTCTACGTGTGCCTTGAACCCTGCGCACACTACGGCCACACGCCGCCCTGTGCCGAACTCATTGTGCGCTCGGGCATCAAGCGCGTGGTGGTGGGTTGCATAGACCCCTTTGCCCGGGTCAGCGGTCGAGGCATTGACATCATGCGCCGAGCCGGCATTGAGGTGGTGGTGGGTGTGCTTGAAAAAGAATGTCGTGCACTCAATCGCCGTTTCATCACCCATCAGACCAAAGGGCGCCCCTACATCACGCTGAAATGGGCCGCCTCGGCCGATGGCTTCATCGACGCCTGGCGCGACTGTGCCGACACACCGCCCGAAAGGCTCTCTACAGACCTATCTATCATCCGCGTTCATCAGTTGCGCGCACGCCATCAAGCCATCCTCGTGGGACACCACACCCTGCAACTCGACCGCCCCAAACTCACCGTGCGCCACTGGCACGGCCAAGACCCCGTCAAGGTGGTACTGGGACGTGTCGAAGAGGGCGAACTGCCCGCCGGCTTCAGAGCCTTTGCCGACATCCCCACGGCTTTGAAGTCGCTGGCACGTGAGGGAGTGCAGTCGTTGCTGGTCGAAGGAGGCAGCCAGACGCTCCAGGCCTTTATTGACCGCGGCCTTTGGGACGAAGCCTACGAGGAACTCTCTGAGAAGGTGTTGGGCAGCGGTGTCCCCATTCCCCGTATGCCTGTGGGCGTGGTGCGCCACGTCGAACAAGCCTGGGGTGCCCACTTCATTCATTGGGAGAACACCGACAACGGCGACGGAGAAGACGACGAAGAAGGCGAAAACGACAACTGAACGATATGCTCGGACGCATCAAATTCCTGCTGAAATACTACGGGGCGCTCGTGGTCCTGTTTGCATTGACCAAACCGTGTTTCCTCATGGCTGCCGGTCGCTACAACGTGGGCGATTGGCTGGCCGTAATCTGGCACGGATTGCCCCTCGACCTTGCCACGGCCGGCTATTTGGCTGCGCCCATATGGCTCGTTATGCTCGCCACGATATGGCTCCACATTCCGCGCATCCGACTCCTATATAATATATGGTGTGGCCTGGCGGCTGCACTCTGCGCCCTGGTTTTTGTGAGCAACATCTGCCTTTACGGCTTCTGGGGCTTCCCGCTCGACGGCACTGTCTTCAACTATCTTGACTCGCCTGGAGGCGCCGCCGCCAGTGTGAGCGGAGGCTACATCGCCGCCGTCGTGCTGACGTTCATCGTCTGCGTGGTGGCCATCTTCTATTGGCTCCGTATGTGCTGGACCACAGCCGAAGTGCCTTCCGTCAAACCGTGGCTGCAAGCCGGTCTGTTTGTTTTGGCCGGCAGTCTGATGTTTCTGGGCATACGCGGCGGAGTGGGCAAATCGACGGCCAACGTCGGCATGGTCTATTTCTCTTCAGACCAGACGCTCAACCACGCCGGTGTCAACCCGATTTTCAGCGTGGTCTCTTCGCTCACCAAAACCAAAGACTTTGCCAAGCTGCACGACGTCTACGACGAAACCGAGCGCGGCCGCATCTTCGCCCGTCTGGGCTACAACACCGCCACGACGGCGCCCGATTCACTGCTGAGAGAGAGCCGGCCCAACGTGCTGATCATTCTGATGGAAGGATGCGGCGGCACCTTTGTACACGCCATCGACTCATTGGCCGACCCACAGGTGACACCCCACCTCAACCGGCTGGCCGACGAGGGCGTCTGCTTCACACAATGCTATGCCAACTCTTTCCGCACCGACCGCGGCACGGTGTGTGCCTTGAGCGGCTATCCGGCCTTCCCCGACGTCAGCGTAATGAAACTGCCCGGCAAAGCCGCCGCCCTGCCAGGCATTGCCCGCTCGCTCAAACAGGCCGGCTATGCCACAGATTTCCTATATGGCGGCGACATCAACTTCACCGGCACCAACGGCTATCTCCTGGCCACGGGATATGAAAAAACTTACGGCGACACGAGTTTCAGCCATGCCGAGCGGCAGACCCACAACTGGGGTGTGACAGACCACATCGTCTTCGGCCGGCTGCTGGAGATGATCAAAGCCAAGCCCAAAGACCGCCCGTGGCACACTGCCCTGCTGACACTGGCCAGCCACGAGCCGTGGGGCGTGCCCTATGACAGGATAAAGGGCGACAAAGTGGCCAATGCCATGGCCTACCTGGACCACAGTCTGGGACAATTCATCGAGGCTTTCAAGAAGCTGCCACAATGGCACAACACGCTTGTCGTCATCCTGCCCGACCACGGCATCGGCTATCCCAAAGGCATCAGAGAGACCGACCTGCGACGCAGCCACATCCCAATGATTTGGACCGGTGGCGCCATTAAAGAGCCGCGCCGGATAGACTTGATCTGCAACCAGAGCGATTTGCCCGCCACCCTGCTGGGGCAACTGGCGCTGCCACACGACGACTTCAAATGGAGCCGCGACGTGCTCTCTGCAACCTATACCCGTCCCTCGGCCGTCCACGCATGGCCTGAAGGTATCTGGTGGCTTGACACAACGGGCCTCACAGCCATCAATATCCTCACCAAGCCGGCCAGCATCCTGGCCGATACGCCCACCCCGTCGGCCGAGCGCCAACAGGCTGCCAATGCTTTCCTGCAGACGGCCTATGACGATTTGGGCGCCTTGGGCAGATAGTCCAACTCTAAGCAACCAGTATAACGCATATTAAAACAGTCAAACAGACATTCAACAACCAGACACAATATGACCACCATTAAAGACAGTTGGAAGAACAAAGGATACATCGACGAACCCATCCCTGAAGGCATAGATCTCCCCGCAGCCATTCGCCAGATGTGTAAAGAAAAAAATGCCGTCATCCTGGCTCATTATTACACCGAGGGCGCCCTGCAGGACGTGGCCGACTTTGTGGGCGACAGCCTCGCCCTGGCACAAAAAGCAGCAGCCACCGACGCAGACATCATCCTCATGTGCGGCGTACACTTTATGGCCGAAACCGACAAAATACTCTGCCCCGACAAGCGTGTGCTTATCCCCGACCTCAACGCCACCTGTTCGCTGGCCGAGAGTTGTCCCGCCGACGAATTTGCCGTCTTTGTCAAAGCCCACCCCGGACACAAGGTGATTTCATACGTCAACACCTCTGCCGCCACCAAGGCTGTGACCGACGTGGTGGTGACGTCGAGCAATGCCCGTCAGATTGTCGAAAGCTTCCCCAAAGACCAGCCGCTCATCTTCGGCCCCGACCGCAATCTGGGCAGCTACATCAACAGCATCACCGGCCGCGACATGTTGCTCTGGAATGGCGCCTGCCACGTTCACGAGCGCTTCTCTGTGGAGAAACTCGTAGACTTGAAAAAACAATATCCCACGGCCAAAATACTCGTACACCCCGAATGTAAAGGGCCGATAGTGAAACTGGCCGACGTCGTGGGTTCAACAGCCGCCTTGCTTAAATTTGCCATCCATTCAGACTGCGACACCTTCCTCGTGGTGACCGAAAGCGGCATCTTGCACGAGATGCAAAAGCAGGCTCCCGAAAAGACATTCATCCCCGTACCGCCCGACGACAGCACCTGCGGCTGCAATGAGTGCAACTTCATGCGCCTCATCACGCTGGCCAAGGTCTACAACACGCTGCGCTACGAATGGCCCGAAGTGCAGGTGGCCCCCGAAGTGGCAAAAGCCGCCATACGCCCCATCGAACGCATGCTCGACATCTCCCAACAACTCGGGCTCTGACAAGAAACAGGCAAAAAACGCCTATTATTGTCAAAATGTACGCTAAGAGACGAGAAAAAACGCCTCGGGTTATTTCGTGTTACTATCTTTTGGCGTATATTTGCTATTAAATCAAACCTAAACACGGCCTCGTCAAGGCCATACAGAACAGAAACCTTATACCTATCATGAAAAAAGTAGACAAACTCGACCTTAAAATCCTTCAGATTATTTCGGTCGATGCCCGCGTCCCCTTCAAAGACGTAGCCGAAGTGTGTGGCGTGTCTCGCGCTGCCATCCATCAACGTGTACAACGTCTCACCGAAGCCGGCATCATCACAGGCTCCGGCTACAACGTCAACCCCAGGCATATCGGCTACAGCACGTGTACCTACGTCGGCATCACGCTCGAACGCGGTTCGATGTACAAAGAAGTGGCCGCTGAATTGCTCAAAATCCCCGAGATTGTGGAGTGTCATTTCACAACCGGTAACTATACGATGCTCGTCAAACTCTATTCACGCGACAACGAGCACCTCATGGAATTGCTCAACAACCGCATCCAGGAAATCAACGGCGTCATTTCGACAGAGACCCTCATATCGCTCGAACAGAGTTTCAGCCGCCAAGTACCCATACTGGTGCCGGGCGAGGACGAAGACGACGGTATGAAAGCGGCCAGAAAGTATGCCGAAAAAATCAAGGCGCCTAACCACATCATCGACGACCCGGACGAAAACGAAGGCTTGGGGACTACAAAAAAACGCGCCAAAAAGGCCTGACCTCCCCATAGAGGTTGCACTATCCGTAAGACACCTAACCCCAAACAAGACCAACTCCGTCTATGCTTCATATCGAAGGACTCCTGCTGGGACTTTCCACCTTCCTCGTCATCGGCATCTTCCACCCCATAGTCATCAAGACCGAATACTACTTCGGCACCCGACCGTGGTGGATATTCTTGCTCATCGGCCTGGGTGGCGCCGCAGCAGCCCTCTTTATAAGTTCGTTATTCTGGAGTGCCTTTTGCGGCATCGTCGGGTTCTCTTCGCTTTGGACCATCAAGGAACTGTTTGAGCAGGAAGAGCGCGTGAAAAAAGGGTGGTTCCCCAAAAATCCCAAACGCACCTACCCAGACGACACGCCAAAGGACTAAACAGCCCACAAGCGCCTTGAACACCTTATTATATCACCAAAGGGGACATCAAAGAGGCGGCACGCCCCAAATACGTGCCGCCCAATTTTTTTAAGACCTAACCCAAAAACTAATGAACAACTTTGACTTTCAAGCAGACTATGAAAGTTTAGTCTCTCATTACCCCAACCACACCGCGAGGCCGGTCATCGGCATAAGCGGGAATTATGCAGAGGGCAACACCACACTGGCCGAAGGCTATTACAAGAGCATTGAACAGGCCGGCGGCATTCCCGTCATCATCCCTCCTACAGACAACCGTGTGTTGCTTGCCTCCCTGCTCGACCGCATTGACGGTCTGCTGCTCTCTGGCGGCGCCGACGTCAATCCGCTCTATTGCAACGAAGAACCGCAACAAGCCCTGGGCTCCATCAACCCACAACGCGACGCCTGCGAACTATTGCTCACACGATTGGCCTACGACCGCAACATCCCTATCTTGGGTATCTGCCGCGGCATTCAGGTGCTGGCCATCGCCCTCGGCGGCCACATACGGCAAGACATCTACACTGCCGACGACGACACACTGCCCGCTGCCATCAAACACAGCCAAAGCGCTCCACGACACATCTCCACACATACGGTCACAATCGAAAGCGACAGCATCCTGGGACGTCTGCTGGGTGAAAAACTTTGCGTCAACTCCTTCCACCATCAGGCAGTAGACCGTCCCGGTCCGCGCTTCAACGTAACGGCACGGGCTGCCGACGGCATCATTGAGGGCATTGAGAGCAATGAGATGAAAGACATCATCGGCGTACAGTGGCATCCCGAATGTTACGCACCGATGGGCGACAAAACGATGGCCCCCATCTTCAGATACTTCGTAGAGCGTGCCGAACGGTTCCGCTATGTACGTGGACTGCACACAGAGTTCATCACGTTAGACTCCCACTGCGACACGCCTATGTGGTTTGACCGCGGCGCCAATCTCGGCCAACGTCGAGACAATGTCTTGGTAGACCTGCACCGTATGGACGAAGGCGGCCTCGATGCCGTAGTCATGGCGGCCTACCTGCCGCAAGGCGAACGCACCATTGAGGCACTGGCGAATGCCACCCTGCAGGCCGACAACCTTATTGCCCAAATCAAGCAATCGGTGAAGCGATACCCCACCGCTCAGATAGCCCTCACGCCCAAGCACCTGTTTTCCAACAAAAGTATGGGCAAAAAGTCCATCCTTATTGGCATCGAAAACGGCTACGCGCTGGGGCGTGACATCAGCAACGTGGAGCGCTACCGCCGTGAGGGCGTAATATACATCACCCTGTGCCACAACGGCGACAACGACATCTGCGATGCCGCCTCCAAGTCCAAGCGCGAACACGGCGGCTTGAGCGATTTCGGCAAAGAAGTCATCGCCGAGATGAACCGTACCGGCATCATTCTAGACCTGTCCCACGCCTCAGAAGAAAGCTTCTACGGCGCCATCTCCCATAGCACACAACCCGTCATCTGCTCTCACTCTTCGTCGAGAGCACTTTGCAATCACCCCCGCAACCTCACCGACGACCAGCTGCGCACACTCGCAGCGGCCAACGGCGTCGTTCAGGCAACCTTCTATCAAGGTTTCCTGCGCGAAGACGGTGAGGCCACCATCATAGATGCCGTCAGACACATCATGCACCTTATCGACGTGGCCGGTATCGACCATGTGGGCATTGGCTCAGACTTTGACGGCGATGGCGGGGTCAGAGGTTTGGCCTCGGCCGCCGATTATATGGTGCTGACCGAGCGTTTGCTGTCTGAAGGACTCTCTCCCAAACATCTTCGCAAACTTTGGGGCGGCAACTTCATCCGTGTGATGAGCCAGGTGCAGTATAACGGCTACATCAAGTTCTGATGGCGTATAATCACACTCTATTCTGTCGTTCCGTATTTCACTCTTGAACAATATGAAATCGTTTTCCCATCTATTTTCCCTTCTGTGCATACTGACGGTGAGCCTGACCGGCTGCAAGTCGGGCCAACCAGCCGATGGCAGCGGGGCTTCGGCAACCGACTCCGTGCAGCTCACCAACGTCCGGTTTAATGCCGACTCGGCCTTTGCTTCCATTCAGGCGCAATGCGACTTTGGCGCACGAGTGCCCGGTAGCACCGCCCACGAGCAATGTGGCGACTACATCGTGCGCACCTTTAGCCAATATGGCCTTAAAGTGACTGAACAAAAGACTCCGCTCACCACGTGGGATGGCAAGACCTATACCTGCCGCAACATCATCGCTTCTTATCGCCCTGAGGCGGCCGATCGCATAGTGATTGCCGCCCACTGGGACAGTCGGCCCTGGGCCGATGAAGACCCGGACGAGAGCAAGCGCCGACAACCCGTCATGGCGGCCAACGACGGTGCCAGCGGTGTGGCGGTGATGATAGAGATAGCCCGACAAATCAAGGCTCTCAATCCGGCCGTAGGCGTTGACTTCGTTTGTTTTGACCTTGAAGATTACGGTGCTCCCGAATGGGGCACTCCCGACCCCGAGGGCAAAGACTGGTGTCTGGGCTCGGCTTATTGGGCCAAACAGGCTGCCGCCTCGGGTTATAAGGCCCGTTACGGTATATTGCTTGACATGGTGGGCGGTCGTGATGCCCGCTTCTGCTATGAAGGCTTCTCGAAAAACTATGCCGAACCCATCGTCAACCGCATTTGGGAAACGGCCGAGACAGTCGGCGCAGGGCATCTTTTTGTCAAGACAGACGGCACCTACATCACCGACGACCACATCCCTATGAACGAGATAGCCCGTATCCCAACGGTCGACATCATTCCGTTCACAACCCACGCCTCGGCCACAATGGGACAAACCTGGCACACCACGCAAGACACGCCCGAGAACATCTCACCCGAGAACCTTCGTCTCGTCGGACAGACGTTGCTTCAAATGCTTTCGGAAGAAATGTGACGTTGGGCACATCGCGAACGCCTTTCTCCAAAACCTGCAAGATTATCTTCAACCCGAAAAAATCCGTTTAAACCATGACCATCAACGAAATACAAGACGAAGTCATAGAAGAATTTTCAGAGATGAGCGACTGGATGGACCGCTATCAGCTGCTCATTGACCTGGGCGAGGAACAGGAAAACCTCCCTGCCGCAGACAAAACCGAGCAAAACCTCATCGACGGTTGCCAGAGCCGCGTTTGGTTGGTCTGCGATGAACACGACGGCATTCTGACGTTCCGCGCAGAGAGCGACGCCCTTATCGTGAAGGGCATTGTGACGCTCCTCATCCGCGTGCTGAGCGGTCACACTCCCGACGAAATACTCAACGCCGAACTTTATTTTATTGAAAAAATCGGTCTCACAGAGCACCTGTCGCCCACTCGCAGCAACGGCCTGCTGGCCATGGTGAAACAAATGCGTATGTATGCTTTGGCCTATAAGACCAAAATGGGCTGAGACTTTCTGAACAGTTTAACGCCACGCCCGACCGCTCCTATGAGCCCGGTCAAGCGTGGCGTTTTTTCGTGTATCAGTCCATGTCGGTCTCTCTCCACCGCCTACATGGCGGTGTGGCTTGATAAGCCTCTTCTTGATAGTGCCGCCCAAAGCTCAGGTCAAATCCTGCATCGAGCAACTGGCGTGCCAATGCGGCACGGCCTCTGAAACCGTGCACAATCAAAGGGACGCTTATGGGCTGCGCCTTTTTGATCTGGAGCAGAAGGTCGAACGCGCGCACACAATGCAGGATGACAGGCCGTACATATCTTTCGGCCAAGACCAGATGGCGGCGCAACACCTCGGCCTGCACATCGAGACTGCCCCCACGCAAACGATCGAGCCCACATTCGCCTATTGCGACAACGGCCGGATGAGACAAAAGACATTCCAAGCCTTCAAAGAGCCCGTCCAGCTCATCGCTGCTGGCTGTCTGCCAAGGATGGATGCCGGCAGAATAAAGACAACCGCTGCGGGGCTGGAATGTGGAAGGATTGCGGAGTGTCTCGACGGGCAGGTTGATTATGGCTGTGCCGGCAGGAGCGTCGGGTCGGTGGGTGTGCACGTCAACAATGTGCCCCTGCCAGCTTTCGAGTGAAGCCTGAGCCTGCGGTTCATTCGCTTCTCTACGGCACTGGGTCGTAGCCACTGCCTCCCCATGGGTGGCAGCGCAGGATGCGTCTGACGGCGAGCCAGAGGCCGCGTATGGGGCCGTGTTTTCGGATGGCTTCGATGGCATATTGTGAGCAGGTGGGAGTGAAACGGCAACACGCCGGTTTGAGCGGCGAGATGAAGCGCCTGTAAAAGCGGATGGGCGCAATGAGAATGGCCACGAACAAGCGGCGGATGGCATCAATCATGGTTGTGCGCGATAGGTATGGGTGCTTGATGGCTGTGCGGAGCGATATCATCGGCCATACGTTTGAGGGCCACCTTCATTTTTCGCTCCACATCGGCCGAGGCCACTGGGTGGTCGGCCAGCCAGATAAAGGCGGCGTGCACACGCTGGGTCTCGTCGAGTCTTGAGATCAGTATGGCCTTGTTGCGGCGATAGGCTTCTCTCATTTGTCGCTTGGCCCTGTTGCGGTCTACTGCATGACGCTGCTTGCGCTTTGAGACGCTGACCATCACCTTGACCGGTGGCAAGGCTTCTTCGTCGGCCAATCGCCACACAGCGCGCAATGGCCACACGGTCATCGCTTTGCTGCCGGCCTTGAAAAGCCGGTCGATGTCGTTTTTGAGGCAGAGATGCTCCGCTTTTTTAAACGAGAAAGTTTTCATCGTCGGTGAGAATCAGTGATGGGAAAAGCAAAAGGCCGCTGCACGCGGTCGCCCTGTCGAGCGCCGTTGTGCTTCGGCCTTATGGGTTGATGAGTGGTATCGCTCGAGGCGACTCCGGCTTTATTTGTTGTGGGCCTTGAGATACAACTCTATTGACTTGGTCATTGAAGGTGCGGCCACCGAGGGCGCCTCAAGTTCCAGTTCGAGCCCGGCATCGTCTATGGCCTTGGCGGTTGCCTTGCCGAAGCAAGCCAGCTTGGTGTTGGTTTCTTTGAAATTGGGGATAGTCTTCATCAGACTGTCCACGCCGGCCGGCGTAAAGAGCACCACCATGTCGAAATCGAATTTGCAGTCGGCGGGAAACTCGTTGCTGACCGTGCGAAACATGATGCACTCGGTATGCTTAAGTTTTTTGGCCTCGAGCAGTTGGTGAAACTCGTCGCTGTGCACGTCGCTCTGTGGTATGAGGTAGTTTTCGGTTTTGTGTTTGGCCATCAGCGCCACGAGGTCGGGCAGTTTGCCGCCGGTGGTGGGGAAGAACACTTTGCGCTTGCGGTATTGGACGTATTTCTGAATATAGAGCGAAACGGCCTCAGAGATACCGAAATATTTCATCGTTTCGGGAATGGCCACACGCATCTCCTTGCAGAGAGTAAAAAAATGATCGATGGCGTGGCGTGAGTTGAAGACGATGGCCGTATGGTCGAGGATGCGTACTTTCTGCTTTCTGAATTCTTGTGCACTAAGGCCTTCC
Source organism: Alloprevotella sp. (assembly GCA_045124135.1). GTDB lineage: Bacteria > Bacteroidota > Bacteroidia > Bacteroidales > Bacteroidaceae > Alloprevotella. The sequence continues at coordinate 15,499 of JBGVLE010000049.1, read as the reverse complement.
ACTTTAATGAAGGGATGAAAGACGAAATCCACGCCATAGGTGCGTGCGATGTCAAAGTAGGGAGATTTCTCAGATGAGGGTTGAGGTTGAGAGATAAGAATCTTCTTGACCATGTTTCCTTTTCAAATCCTTTTTCGTTACCGTCCGAGGCCTTTCAAAGGCTTGGAGCAGGCGTTACACAAAACGAAACCCGCCATACGAAAAGGGCGGGGACAATTTCCAAGGTGCAAAAGTACAAAAATAAATGCACTAAGCCACCATCGGCGGCAAAAAAAGTGCGATAACAGCGGCAAAGGAGCTGCAATTTGGTGAGACCGAAGGCGCAGACGGAGACCCCAATAGCGTTCTCACCCTCCAGGTCAAAAAAGACCACCAGCAGAGCCACGGGGAAAAGCAGCAATCCCTGCATGGCCAGTGAAAGCAGATAGCTTTCGGTCCACTCAGAGCGTTGGGCACGACTGAAAAAAACGCTGTTGACCAAGCCGTAGATGCCCATCTTCATCAAGACAAGCACGAGATACAGCCCGGTGGCGACTGCCAAGAGAGCCGATTCGGGCCAGGCCCACCGGGTCACGACGGGGCTATGGCCGAAATGGTTGACCAGTATGAGAGAGAAGCTGAAGCCGGCCATCAAGACCAACGCCATCATGCCAAAGGCGTCGGCATTCGTACGATCGGCCTTCTCACGTGCGGAAAGGCTGTAGCCAAAAAACGACTTGAAACTGCGCGAGAGATAATAGCGCGAGCGTGCCATCAGGACCATGGCCAGAATGAAGCACACCACAATGGCCGAGACGATGCCATTGTCGGTGCGGAGTGTGTCGGGAATGGGGTTGCCGTTGATGCCGGCATATTCGGGCAGGGCCACCGTGTGCAGGTCTAACGGTCTATACACAATATGGCCCAACGTGTCTTTGGGCAGTGGTTGTATGGCGGTCTGCGACACGCCACCGGGCAAAAAAAACGAGTCCCGGCATGCCGTAAACAGGGGCGGTTCAGACTGAGCGGGAGTGAGGAGGTGTGAGCAGACAGGCATAGCGATGACAGTTGGATGAGGTCTTTCAGGAGAAGGGCATCAATGGCCCAGAGCGGCGAATTTGCGCACCGAGGCATCCCACAACGGTGTGGTCTCTGCCAGATGGAGGGCCTGCTCGGGCGTAGCGGCCACCTGCCAAATAGCCTTGTGGCTTTCGCGCATAAACTGCAAGTCGACGGCCTTCTGCAACTGCGCGAGCAGAGGGTCGAAATAGCCGTCGGTGTTGAGCACGACGATGGGTTTGAGGTAGAGGCCGAGCTGTTTCCAGGTGATAATCTCGAGCAGCTCTTCAAGTGTGCCTACGCCACCAGGCAGGGCTATGCAGGCGTCAGACATATTGGCCATGGTCTCCTTGCGGGTGTGCATGTCGGGGGTGACTATGAGGCGGGTCATGCCTTGGTGTTGCCAGCCTTGGTCTATCATGAACTGCGGGATGACACCGACGGCCTCGCCGCCGGCGGCCAGACAGGCGTCGGTGGCGGCGCCCATCAGTCCGGTACGGCCTGCGCCGTTGACCAGCGTGTGCCCGGCACGGGCCAGCAACTGTCCGAGTCGGGCAGCCGCCTCCACACAAGAGGCTGGCACCAGACCGCTTGAAGCGCCATAGATGGTAATGGTCATAAAAGAGAGTTATGGACGGACGGCTGGTTTCTGCAAGAGTTGCCGAGCCGCCGGCGTCGGGTAGTAAAAGGTGGTCGCACCGCCTGTTGCCACCGAGGCTTATGACGGTGCGACCGCAGAGGTTATCTCAATAGGAACGGCCATCAGTTCAAGCCAAATTCCTCTTTGATCATATCGACACAGTCGAGTTTTTCCCAAGTGAAGAGTTCCACTTCAATGGTTCTGGCCTCGGTGCCTCGTCCGGCAAAGGTCTTGACCACGGTGCGCGGCGTACGGCCCATATGGCCATAGGCTGCGGTCTCTTCATAGATGGGTGCGCGCAGTTTGAGGCGGCTCTCGATGGCTTTGGGGCGAAGGTCGAAGAGGCGGCTGATGCGGCGTGCTATTTCGCCGTCGGTCAGGCCGACGTGGCTTTTGCCGTAGGTGTCGACATAGATGGAAATGGGTTCGGCCACGCCGATTGCATAGCTCAGCTGCACGAGCATCTCGTCGGCCACGCCGGCAGCCACCATATTCTTGGCAATGTGGCGGGCGGCATAGGCAGCCGAGCGGTCCACCTTGGAGGGGTCTTTGCCCGAGAAGGCACCGCCGCCGTGTGCGCCCTTGCCGCCGTAGGTGTCGACAATGATTTTGCGGCCGGTCAGACCGGTGTCGCCGTGAGGGCCGCCGATGACAAACTTGCCGGTGGGGTTGACAAAATAGTTGATTTCGCCCTGCTTGAAGAGGGCTTTGATTTCGGGTGTGGCCACGCGCTCGTCGATCACTCGGGGAATGAGGATATCGATGACGTCACGGCGTATCTGGGCGAGCATCTGTTCGTCGGCCTTTTCCTGACTGCCGGCCTGCTCTGCCGAGATGAAGTCGTCATGCTGGGTCGAAACGACGATGGTATCAATGCGCACGGGGCGGCCTTCGTCGTCATATTCCACAGTCACCTGGCTCTTGGCGTCGGGGCGCAGATAGGTCATTTGCCGGCATTCGCGGCGTATTTCGGCCAGCACCACCATGATGTCTTGTGCCAGCGAGAGCGACAGCGGCATATAGGTGTTGGTCTCATTGGTGGCATAGCCAAACATCATACCCTGGTCGCCGGCGCCCTGAGCGTCGGGGTCGGTGCGCTCAACGCCGCGGTTGATGTCACCGCTCTGCTCGTGGATGGCACTGAGCACGCCACAGCTCTCGGCGTCAAACTTGTAGGCGGCCTTGTTGTAGCCAATGCGGTTGATGGTGCGTCTGGCCACTTCTTGGAGGTCTACAAAAGCGTCTGATTTTACTTCTCCGGCAATGATCACCTGGCCGGTGGTCACGAGCGTTTCGCAAGCTACTTTTGAGTCGGGGTCTTGAGCCAGCAACTCGTCAAGCACGGCATCAGAGATTTGGTCTGCCACCTTGTCGGGGTGTCCTTCCGACACCGATTCGGATGTAAACAAGTATCCCATTACGTTGATTGTTAAGGATGAATGAATAAAAAAACTGCTTTCGCCTTGGCGGACGGAAGCAGAACGTATCAAGATGGGCTGTCGGGCGACATTGCAGTGCAAAGCGGCACGGAAGGGACTCAGCATCCCACGGCCTACACGTTTTAGCATTGTTTTTATGAGGTTGCAAGCAGCCAAATCTATCCTCGTCTGTCTTTTCGCCTGCAAAGTTATGACTTTATCGAGAATGGAGCAAACCGTAGCGGACTTTTTTGCGGCTTGAAACGATTGGGGAGAGATGTGGGAGAGTGAGTAGCCCCCAAAGGTCGGCTTTGAGTAATGAAAGTGAAAATGTGATTGGTTTTATTATTTCAATGCGGCCCTGCAAGGCCTGAAGGTTAGGGCGTTAAAGTTTGCTCCAGTTCATTGCGATTATTGAGCGGCCAGCCAAGGACTGAATGGCCGTAACATTTTAGCCCAGAGCGTTATACCCAGGCCTGACGAACTGGTCTAATGTGTGACGCCCTTCCGGGGCTGGCCGGGCCACTCTAATACGGCATAATTCAACAGCAAGACGCAACCATTCATATACCGCCCAAGTCGTCACCGTGCCTTTTGTCTTTTTCGTTGGCCGGTTTTCGCCTTATCTTTGGAGTAACCACAGAGGAGGAGGCCCTTGACAGGGCCTTTTTTGTTGGTATTCAACCCCCTACGGCCATAAGGACAGGAATTTCTGTCCTTATGGCAGCAACTCGCGGCCTTATGAGAGGATTTGCGGCAATCCATCTTGGACGAAACGGACGGGGTTCCAGACGAAAAATCACCGTTTGGCGACGCCGGCCAGGGCAACCGGAAATCTCTCAAAGTTTTTTTGTCACGCTCACTCCCTCTTTTTGTACATTCAAATCTGCCAACACACGCCTCATTCAGTATTTTACTCTTCTCTCCCACCCTATTTCACTCGCCTTGCACTATCTTTGCATAAGATAGGCGGCGGCTCGGCAATCGAAACAAGCTTCATTGCACTCGCCTTGCACTATCTTTGCAAAACACAAGTACTTCGCACCATTTATGAAAAGAAAATACGCTCTGCTTGCCATCGGCTTTCTGCTCACGCTCTCACTGCACGGGCAAACCGACAACGCGCTCGGGCACCTGAAACAATTCGTGAGCAATGTGGCCACGTTCAACCACTTTTTCCCGCAAGAGAAAGTGTTTGTCCACACCGACAACACGGGCTATTTCGTCGGTGAGACCATCTGGTTTGAGGCTTACGTGCTCCGCGCCGACAAGGGCGCGCCGACCGACATAAGTGGCGTGCTCTACGTGGAACTGGTGGACCCGTTCGGCGAGGTGGCGCAGACCCACAAGATCAAGATTGAGAACGGCCGTGGCGGCGGACAAATCCCTCTGGACCGCCTCAGGGCCGACGGGTTTTATGAGCTGAGAGCCTATACCCGATATATGACCAACTGGGATGCCGAAGGGGTGTTCTCTCGCGTCATTCCCATCTTTGCCCGACCGGAGAACGAGGGCGACTACGACAACCTGCACATCACGCAGGCCTTTGTCAACTCACGCTCTGAAGCGACGCTCCAGGCCGACAGTGTGCGCTCGCGCCGCCTGGTCAATGTGGGCACGGGGGCAAAGCCACAGGTGAGGTTTTATCCCGAAGGCGGCCATCTGGTCAAAGGATTGCCCACACGCGTGGCCTTCGAGGTGTTTTGCGAAGACTCCGTCATCACCCGCGCCGAAGGCCAACTGACGGGGACTGAAGGCCAACGGCTGGCGGCAGTGGCCACACGCCACGAAGGCCGTGGTGTGTTTGACTATGTGCCCGGCCACAAAGCGGCACAATTGGAACTCGACATCGCCGGACGCCGCCACCTTTTCGCCTTGCCCGAGGCCGAAGACGAGGGTTGTGTGATGAATGTGGACCCAAGCCGTTCCGGGGTGGTGGCCACACGGATGGCGGCCAGCGGGTCATTGCAAGGCGTACTGATGGGGCTGACCCGGATGCACAACGGCCGCGTGGCCTATTTCGACACCCTGAGACTGGACAACGAATGGACTGAAATGGCGTTTGACACCGGCCAAATGGAGGCGGGCATTCACCAACTCACCCTCTTCGACTCTGAGGGGCGCCTGTGGGCCGAACGCCTGTTTTTTGTCCACCCCGACAGCCTCCCGGCCATGAGCCGGGTCGACGTGACCTTTACCGAAAAGGCTATTGCACCCTATAAGAACATGACGCTCAGGCTGGACGGCGAACCCGGCAGCCGACTGTCGGTGGCCGTGACCGACGCCGACGCCGCCACCAGCGGCTGCCAAAGCACGCTGGCCGCCTGGCTGCTGCTCACCAGCGACCTGAAAGGCTACGTGGCCCGGCCCGACTATTATCTGGAAAGCCTGGATGAGACCCATCGGCTTGACACCGACCTGTTGATGATGGTGCAAGGCTGGAGGCGCTACGACTGGACGATGATGGCCGGCAAGGCACCGTTTGAAAAGCGCCAACCCATCGAAGACCATCTCTATCTCGACGGACGCGTGTTGCCACGCCAGCTCTGGGGCAACGGACTTTTTGCCTCAAAAAAGAAAAAGGCACAAGCAGCCGACGTGGGACAACTGGAACTGAAAGCAACGCTCTATAACGACCACGGCGAGGTGATGCGCGGCGAATTTGTGACCGACAGCCTGGGTTATTATGCCTTCGAACTGCCCGACTGCCAGGGCGACTGGACACTGATGCTGTCGACCAAAAGAGAAGACAAGCTGCAAGACTACCGCGTCACCATCAACCGGCGCTTCTCGCCCGAAAGCAAAAACTACTTGCCGGGCGAAACCCGACTGACACAGCCCGAAGGCCGACTGCACACCTTCGACACTGTCTCCAAGGACTATGAGGAGGCCTTGCTGGTGAACGACGGCAGCACGCGGCTGGGCACGGCCGTGGTGACGACCAGGCGCAACCCATTCAAGCTGAAAAGCCCACGGCGCGCCTGGGAGGTGTCGAGACAGACGGCCGACAAGAAGTCGCAATACCACTTCGACATGGCGACTGAAGCCGACTATTATCTGGACCAAGGACTGCCGGTGCCAAGCCTTGAGCAATGGTTGCTCGACAAAAAGACCTTTGCCCACGAATACCACATACGCCGACGGCCCATAGGCTGGGTGGTGGGCGAAGCACAATATGCCGACTTCACACTGCCCTCGGCCACTACGCTGCGGCTCGACGGCAACGGCAATTATGGCACTGCAACCCACACCGAAACGGTCACGGCTGCCAATGAGCGCACGGCACTGGCGGGCGAGTCTACGGTTCAAGACAACGGCGGACCAGACGGCGGACAGACGAAAGCCTATGGCGCCGACGCCTATGGCGACAGCACGGGGCTTAACACCGCACTGGGCAATGAGATTGACCTGTACAGGGAGGTTTATGTCAGTCTCAACCACAACGAGACGCGCTACATTGCCCCCAATGAACGCAGCGCCATTGCCCATCTCGACCCCTTCTTCGTGTTTGCCTATGAAAACCTCTCGCTGCCTGTAAAGACCAAAGGGACACGCACCACCAACTATCGGGCTTATCAAAAACGGCAGGCGTATGAGAGCCCCAACTATCGGCAACAGGCCCGCGAACGCGACTTCCGCCGCACGCTCTATTGGGCTGGCGAAGTGACGCTCGATGCCGAAGGTCGCGCCGAACTTGAATTCTGCAACAACTCTACCTGTCGGCGCTTCTACATCTCGGCCGAAGGACTCACCCCAGACGGCCGACCGGTGAGCGGCAGATAACCCCATACGGCAAAAAGCCAGAAACACCAGGCCGGGAACCGCATTTGTCCATAAATATCCCATTTTGCTGACCTTTTGTCGGGAAATTTGTATTTTTGCCACAATTTCAACAACAATCACTTTCAAATCCAAACACAACCGTATGAAAAAGATTAGAGCAGCCATTGTGGGCTATGGCAACATAGGCCGCTATACGCTTCAGGCCCTTGAGGCCGCACCTGATTTTGAGGTGGCCGGCATTGTGCGCCGCGCAGGTGCCAAAGACGCTCCCGCCGAACTGGCCGCGTACACCGTGACCGACGACATCCGCAATCTGGAAGACGTCGACGTGGCCATACTCAGCACGCCCACACGCAGCGTGGAGAAATATGCCAAAGAAATCCTGGCTCTCGGCATCAACACCGTGGACAGCTTTGACATCCACACGAAAATCGTAGACTTGCGCCGCAGTCTGAACGAAAGCGCCAAGGCCGGAGGGGCCGTGAGCATCATCTCGGCAGGCTGGGACCCGGGCAGCGACTCCATTGTGCGCACCATGCTCCAGGCCATCGCCCCCAAAGGCATCACCTACACCAACTTCGGCCCGGGTATGTCGATGGGTCACACTGTGGCCGTGAAAGCCATTGAAGGCGTGAAAGCTGCGCTATCTATGACCATCCCCACCGGTACTGGCATTCACCGCCGTATGGTCTACGTGGAAATCAAAGAGGGCTACGACTTTGACAAAGTGGCCGCTGCCATCAAGGCAGACGCCTATTTCGTAAACGACGAGACCCACGTCATCGAAGTTCCTTGTGTGGATGACGTCATCGATATGGGCCACGGCGTGAACCTCACCCGCAAGGGTGTGAGCGGCAAAACGCAAAACCAGCTCTTCGAATTCAACATGCACATCAACAACCCCGCCCTGACCGGCCAGGTGTTGGTCTGCGTGGCTCGCGCGTCAATGCGTCAACAGCCCGGCTGCTACACGATGATTGAAATCCCTGTCATCGACCTGTTGCCCGGCGACCGCGAGGACCTCATCAAACATCTCGTGTAAAGACAGTGCTTGCGGCCTGTTGTCGTAGAGTGTTCAAAATTGCTTTTTAACGCAATTATTGAACGGCCAAACAACGGGCTGAAAGCCCAAAAGATGTTAGCCCAGGGCAAAGCCGAGCGAAGCGAGGCGACACCCTGGGTTTTGTTGTGCGATAATGTTCGCCCTGTAAGGGCAAAAGCTTCATTATGCAGTCAAAATCAATCCATTATGAGTCTTTTGCCCCTACAGGGCGCATTGTATGGTCCACGTTTACCCAGGGTGCCGGCGTCGCTTCGCGCCGCCTCTGCCCTGGGCTATGGTCTCGTTGGCCTTTCAGGCCGTGCTTTACCGTCCAAACGCCCCAATACAAAATGAAGAAAGGCGAAGCCTAACGGCCTCGCCTTTCTTATCGTTTATAGGGTTGTAATCAAGTCTTGGAAGATTGATTATTTGCATTCGTCGAGTGTGCAGATGCTCACGCGGTTCCAGTCGGGCTCAGAGAACATATTGCCTACACCCTGGCCTTCGGCGGTGATGCGCTCAGCAGCAACCTTGTATTTGTTGACGAGGATGTCGCGAACAGCTACGGCACGAGCGTTGGCGATTTTGGCGTTGATCTCGGCGCTACCCTCGGGAGAAGCGTAACCCTTGATGATAACCTTGGCATCTTTGTGGTTCTTGAGGTAAGTGGCGATGCGCTCAACGTTGGGGAGCTGAGAAGCGTCAACCACAGACTTGCCCTGACGGAAAGTCACGACAGACTCCATAGTCTGCTTGGTGTCAACCACGCGCTCTACGACGGGCTTCTGGTTGCGGCAGTCGTTGAGAGCCTGCTGAAGGTCGCGGATAGCCTGGTCTTTGGCCTTGATGTCAGCGTCTTTAGCGTTGAGGTTGTTGCGGAGGTCGTTGATCTTGGCGTTGAGAGCGTCAATCTGGGCAGCATCGTAAGCCTTAACGGTGGTGAAGTGGTTCTTGCCGTTAGATGACTTGAAATGGTAGGTGATGCCGGCAGTGAGTTCGAGCACGGCGTTGTTGGCGTTGTACTTCACTTCGGGGTTCATCTTGCGACCACCTTCCATATCCCAAACCACGGCAGGACGGATGCCAATGGTCCAAGCCTTGGCAGAACCGAGGTTGAAGTTGAAGTTAAGACCGGCCTTGGTAGCGAAAGAGGTTGCGTCTTGGCCAGCTACGGCATATTCAGCACCGCTACCAAAGAAGTGGTTCATACCGGCACCGGCAAGAGCCTCGATTTCGAAGAGACGGGGCGTGCCTTTGTAACCGCAGAAGAGGTTAGAGAGGTTGGCCTTACCGATGAGCATAGCGGTCACGTTGTCAACAACAGTGTGGCTACCGGTGGTGTTGAAACCGGTGCCAGCCTGTACGCCAACGCCGATGACGGGAGTGAGTTGCTTAGAGAGTTCGAGACCGGCAACGGCACGAGAACGGTCGAGACCGAAGTCCTGAAGAGGAGTTACGGCACCGCCATAAACACCGAGCGACCAGTTGTCGAAGAATTTGTGGCTTTCAACGGCACGCTGAGCGTTTACACCAAGCGTAGCGGCAGCAGCCAAAACAAGAGTAAAAATCTTTTTCATAAAGAAGTAATTGATTTGATAATGATATAAATGCGCGGGCTTGAATAACGCCGGAAGACGTCGCTCTCGCTTTTGCGCTGCAAAGATACGAGGAAACGGAAAATCCCAAACAGTACTTTTGGAATGTTTTAACTATTTGTCTAATTTTACCTCTTTTTTGCTAAGTAAAGAAATCAAAAACAGCCGTTTAGGCTGGGCAGTTTGGCGGTTTGCGGAAGAATGTAGAGAAAAACCGGAAAGTTGGGCGTCGGTATGAAGAGGAGCGGTTTGCAGCTTATCTTGGTGGTGTCATTCAACAAAAGGAGGCACAGACTTGGGCAAACGGACATAATGACTTAAATTTGTATCGGACTTGAAACGACAAGACAATTATTCAATCAACATTATAACACCAATGGATAATCAGAACAAAGACAATCAGCTCCAAATCGAGCTTTCGCCCGAGGTGGCAGAAGGCACCTATGCCAACCTGGCCATCATCACCCACTCAAGTGCCGAATTTGTGGTGGACTTCATCCGTATGCTGCCGGGCCTGCCCAAGGCTAATGTGAAGAGCCGCGTGGTGTTGGCACCCGAACACGCCAAACGCTTGCTCTTTGCCCTGCAAGACAACATCGTGAAATATGAAAAGGCTTTCGGCACCATCAACCTGCCTGGTATGCCCGCCGCTGACGGCGACGACCGCACGGCCACACCTTTCGGCATCGCCGAAGGCAAAGCTTAAGCATTAAAACTCGCCGGAACAAACTTTGAGGAGTGTCTCTCTATCAGGACATTCCTCTTTTTTATGTTTTATGCCGTGGGGTGGAGGCCAGACCGAAGGGAACAAGAAAAGCCTTCTTTGCCGTTGAATGCAAAGAAGGCTTTTGATGTATCACAAATCAGAGAGTAACTGACTGTGTGGAGGCGGGATGATTATTTCACCACTTTCTTGCCATTGAGGATGTAGACGCCCTGACGGGGGGGCTGCTGCAGACGGCGACCTGAGAGGTCATAAATCTCACGGCCGTTTTGCTCCATCTGCACGCCACCGACAGAGGTAGGAACCTTGACCTGGAGAATGGCGTCTACAATAGAGCCGCCATTGTTCAGTATACCATTGGCACCAGTACAAGTGCCATCGGCTGCCACCTGACCGCCGGGATCGATGCTGTTCCAATCGAGTTTGTAGCGGATGCGGTATTCACCGGCTGTAGCAGGAGCCTTGAAGGGAGGCAATACGCGGGTGTTGCGGGCCTGACCTGAAAAAGATGTGCCTGCAGAGTTTACACCGGCATCGTCAGTGCCGAAAGCACCATTGTAAAAGCTGAAAGACATCACGTCGGTACCGCTCTGGTCGGTGCTGCCTTCGATGAACGAAAACTGCTGGTCATTGTCCAAGTCAATATAAACATAAGCATTCATCCAAGTACCGTTCATATTGAGCGTGGCGGTGAGGGTGTCTCCGATTTCACATACCAACTTGGCAGAGTCCACCTCGGTGAGGTCAATGTAGGGGTGGGCAAAACCGATGTTGATGGTCTGGGTCTCGCCGCCTTGGGGAGTCAGGCTGAAATTGGTGATGTAGCGGTCTGTACGTGTGGGCGTCTGATTTTTGTCGAAATTGATGGCATAGGGGCCTACGTATTTCGGCGTAACCGTAATGACAATGGTCTGAACAATGCCGGAGCCGTCGATGGCAGCTGCGGTGATGGTGGCGGTACCCTCAGTAAGGGCCGACACCAAGCCGCCGTTGACTGTGGCTACCTCAGGGTTTGAAGAGATCCATTCGAGAGCGGGAAAGTTGGCTGTGGCAGGAGCTACGACAGCTTTAACCACGAGGGTTTTGCCAACTTCGACAGAATTGTTGACGCTGTCGGTGGAGAGAGCAATGCCGTTGACGAGAGACACGGTTTCGTCACTGTTCACGCCGTCGAAAGCGAAGACGGTGCTGCCGGGCAGAGACACGGTGAGTTCCTGATCGATAGAGATGGGCTCACCTTCGGTCAAGCCGGTCAAAGCATCCTGAACACCGAATGACTTGCGAAGGATGATGCTTCCAGACACATTGGCGGGAATGTTGAGGGCTTCACGGAGTGTGAAGGTGTAGTCTTGAGCATCGTTGGCACCGTTGCGGAGGGCGAGAGTGGCTTTCTTGCCATTCCAAGCAGCCCATCCATAGACTTGGGCAGCAGAACCGGTCCAGGGATTGCCACCTACCCAGTGAGCATCGGGCAAGACATCGGCATTGCGCTTCTGCCATTTGATGCACTCAGCGAGATCGGCCCAAAGCTGACCCTTGTTGATGCTGTTCATCAAAGCATAGTCGTTGTAAAGCTCAACCATACCCGAACCGCATACGAAAGCGCAACGCAACTCACGCAGACAGGCTTCGTAGGTCTTGTTGGAGCTGACAGAACCGAAGTTGGAGAGAATAAATCCGTGGGTCATCAACGTGTTGATGGGACAGATGGGCGACAGCGTCACGTAGTTCTGGTAAACCAGACGGTCGCGATAGGTAATCCAATTTTCACGGTCGATGGTGTTGTTGCCAATCGTGCCATAGTCATTTTCTTGACGCCATGTGGCATCGGTGTAGTGATACCAGAACGGGCTGGCCCATGTACCAACGGTGGTGTTGAAGAAGATGTCGCGCTTGAGGTTCTCTCGAACGTAACGTTCGAGGCGGATGATGCCTTCAGCGTTTTCGTTACCGGTATCACCGGCGTCGGGACCGACAGCGCTGAACTGTGCGGAGATACCGTCGAACTTGAAGAAGCGGAAGTCACCATTGTTCTTGGTCAGGTTCTGGGCGGCGTCGAGGAAGGTCTGATAGTAAGCGGGGTTGGAGAGTTGCATTCCTCCACGTCCTTCGGCGTTCCAGTAGGCACGACGATAGTTACCGCTGGTGCCATAACCGCCCACCGGACCGAGCCAAGCGCCGACACCTGCGCCCATCTCGGCGGCAAGAGCGGCAATGTCTCTCATTTCGTTGGGGAAGCCGGTGTGGAAGGTCCACAAGCCATAGTTGTCCCAACCGTCGTCGATGACGAAGCTGTTGGGGCCGACACCATAACGGTCGTAGAAGTTCGTCTTCCAGTTGTTGAGCACGTCAAGCACCTGGTTGGCGTTCATGTTCTGCGTAGGATCGGCAGCGTTGTTGCGGTTGATGTTCAACTCATACCAAGAAATATAAGCGGGATTGGGACGCCAGGGTACGGCACGCTCACGCTCTGAATAAGCCAGGAATGAGCGACGCTTCTGGGTCTTGTGGATGTTGGTGTTAGCCTGTTCACCGTCTTGGGCGATCAGACCGACAACGGCTGAAATCTTCCAGGTTTCACCGGCATTGAGAGTGGTGTTACGGCTCCAGCGGCCCTGAATACCTACCACATCGGTGTTGATGACAACACCGGTTTTGGGATTGTAAATCTTCACGCTCATCTTGCTGGTAGCCGTGATGGTCTCACTGGCATTCTCAGCCAAGACACGCAAAGTGTAGGTGCCGTCATTGGGGACCACAAACGTAAACGTATTGTTGCTGGCCTGATTACCTGAATAACCGCTGTGGTAGTCGTTGGCTGCAACAGAACCAGAACCATCGATAAGGTCGGCACCTCCGAAGTTCAGACGGTGAGTACCACCGGTGTATTCGACAGTAATCTCAACCTTTTGGTTGGCCTCGAGCGTCACGCCGCTCTTGGTGACGGCATAGATGTTGGGATAGGCTTTGCCTGTGGCCTCGGTGACACGGTTGGGCACATCGGCTTCGGCCACTTGGGTCCAATCTTCTACGGCAATGGCGGTGTCGTCCAGAGTCTGGGCGAGTTCATATTTGTCTTCCTCACCAGTGGCACCGCCTACGGTGTTGTAACCAACAGGATTTTCCAGACCGGCAAAGATTTTGTCGCTCATCAGGACAGCGCCGCGCGTATTGCCCACAACGGCAGGAGTGGAACCGGCAGCGCGGGTGTCGACATTATAAATCATCGGGATGACGTTGTACATATCAACGCTGTCTACGCCAGTGAGTTCCATTTCTGTGCGGAGATAGTGACTGCCATCGCGCAACACGGCACGCCAAAGCACCTTGAGCGCCTTGCCATTGTAGGTATAATCATAGTCGGCCTCGAGAGCCTTGCCGTCGAAGTGCTCGGCGCCACCGACAGAATCGGCTGAGCCTACCAAAGAAACGACACGAAGATTAGACATAGCCATAGCCGAAGCCGGCACATTGTCGCCATTGCCGAATGCAATGGTAAACGGCTCAGTACCTGCCTCGAGGTTCATAGCCTTGGAACCGGCAAAATACAAGGCATCGCCCACCTTCATAAAGCTGGCAGCGAGTACGTTGTTGCTCAAGGTATAAACATTGTCAGACACCTCGATTGCCGCGGCGCCAACGGCTGTCTGTTGTGCAGGATAAAGCACAGCCAGATCATACACAGCCTTGTCGGCCTGAGCAGGAATGGTTGCCACGTTGACAGTCACAGTGTGGGCCACATCATTGATTGAAATCGTGGCAAATTGGTCTTGGCCAACCACAAGCGTGATTTGGTCGCGCGTCAGAGAGCTTTCTTGAGAATAGGTGTCGCCATTAGAATAAACGGTGCCGTCGATTGAGATGGTCACGCCCTCGGGCAATACCATCGTGTAGGTATGAACGACCACTTCGGAGAATGTCCAGCGGCTACCGGCATCCTGACTGCCACCTTGTTGCCAAAGGCCCAGCGTGTTTGTGCCGTCTACGGGGTTGTTGTTGATACCCGTATACCAGTTCAGATACTTGCCTGCCACTTCAGTGGAATTGTAAGGCGCAATCTGATAATTGTCGCCGGCATAATTCACCACCTTGAAATAAGCCCCGTCGGTCTTGTCGTCGGTCATTTCGACGAAATTGACCTTATTGGCATAACTGGCAGCCTTGCTGTAGCTCAACCATTTGTTGGCCTTGTAACTGTAGATGTAGTAGGTGTCTTCCATACCATCTACAGCATAAAAAGCAAACTGTCCGAAATTTTCGGGAGTCTGCGTGGGAGCGGTCAGACTATTGGCATAGTAACCATTCCCCTGCACCATAGTATAGACGTGCTCCGGCCGACCTTCACCAGGCTGGGTCGTAGACGCCACTACCACGTCAGCCTTTGCCCCCAGCGCACACGCCAAGAAGCAAAGCAATAAGGAGTAAAGCTTCTTCATTGAGAAAGAGTAGTAGAAAAGGTTAATATTAAAGGTTTTAGGTTATAATGTATCATAATATACTGCCACGAGGTAAGGCAGTTTTCTCACGTGCAAAGAAAAAGAAAAAAACATAGACTGCAAAATTATTCAAACCCTTATTCGCGAAAGAACTGATATGCAGAGCAAGGTAAAGAATAATCCAGGCAAATCTGCCTACAAACACTGAATGATTTACGCTGCGACCAACCAATAGCCGAGTGCTACAAGGCAAATGCCCAAAATGATGCTAAGCCCGGCATAAAGCCCAAAAGTGAGAAATGCTCCTGAGCGCAACAACATCAACGCTTCGTTGGAAAATGTAGAAAAAGTCGTAAAACCGCCACAAAAGCCCGTAACCAGCAAACAATGTAACTCTTTTGAGAACCAATGACACCTAATGCTCATACCGAGGAATAGGCCGATGCAAAGGCAACCGATCAAATTGGCCAAAAAGGTAGCAAAAGGGAACGAGCCAAAAGGCGATTTAATCCACATAGAGAGCAAGAAGCGGCAGACACCGCCTAAGCCACTTCCCACACCGACAAACAATAGCATAGATGCCAGACGCATAGATACAACTATTTGAATTATAAAAACGAGTTGATGACTTCTATAAAAAAGAAGCCTCTGAAAGTCATCAGACCATCAGAGGCTCTCTTCTTTTTAAAGGGGCGGCGGCGACCTACTCTCCCGCTTGCGCAGTACCATCGGCGCGTCCGGGCTTAACTTCTCTGTTCGGGATGGGAAGAGGTGGAACCCCGGAGCTATAACCACCGCGATAACGATTGACAATACTCACACA
>JBGVLE010000048.1:0-3330 GCA_045124135.1 Alloprevotella sp. | reverse complement strand
TTACCACGATGCGTTTGTTACTGCTCTCCCTCAACTTTCGTAAAAGCGTGGTTTTACCAGTACCGGCACGACCTGTCAGAAAAACATTTGCGCCCGTTTCCTCTATGAGAGTCCATGCCAGTTTGGCTTTTTCATTTGCCTCGTCCATACATATTGATTTAATTCATTACAAAATTACGAAACCAAGCCTGCATTCCCAAACAAAATCTAAAGTAAGTCGCAAAAACAGCCCTGTTCTATAATACACAATCAAAACCTAACCTGACATTTACCGTCAACGCCTGTAAAATTTAGCTGAGAAGTGCGCCAGGTAACAGCTGAGAAGTGCGCCATTTCATAGGAGTTTCAAAGTTAAGATTTATTTGATGATTCTACAGATTCTTTGATTAATTTTTTTGTTTCTTTCATTCGGAACGACTGCCCGGTCATGTTTACAAGCATTGCTTTGTGAGTAAGTCTGTCGACCATGGCGGCGACGAGGACTTTGTCTGCAATGATCTCGTCCCAGCGGTTGAAGGCAAGGTTAGTTGTGATTATTATGGATTTCTTGCCGGCCCGAAGCGACAGATGATTGAAGAGCAGTTCGCCGGCCTGCTTGTCGCAGGAGACGTATCCGAACTCGTCGCAGATTACAAGATCGTAGCTGATGAACTTGTTCTCGAGAGAACGTAGTGTCCTCTCCTGTCTGGCCTCTCGGATCTGAGTGATCAGCCGCGGGACGGATGTGAACATCACGGTCATGCCATTGGAGCAGGCCTCTATGCCAAGCGCCGTTGCTATATGGGTCTTCCCGGTTCCGGGATTGCCGTAGAGGACGATGTTTCGTCCCTGCCGGATGAAGTCGAGGGTCTGCATCACTGGCAGAGCGGTGCGCGCGTCCTGAGGCAGCTCTTCGGTCTGTATTTCTGCCAGATATTTGAGCTGCGGGAAGTCGGCGCGCTTTATGAGCGTCCTGCGCCGGTTCTCGGCTCTTAGATCCAGTTGGTCCTGCATCATCACGGCCATCAGGTGGCGCACGCTCCAGCCTTCGGAGGCGAAGCGGCTGACATAGTCGTCCAGAGAGTCGCGGAATAGAGGCAGCTTGAGTTCCGTCGCCGCCTTGCGTATGATTTTGAGGTCGTTGTCCTGTTCCATAATTGATTTATTGAGGTGTCCGGGATGATGTTGATGAATGAGCCATTGCTTCGGTGAGGGCATCAAGTGTGAGCGAGGCTCCGTGCTGTATCGACAGCCACATGCCGTCGTATGCCGGGAGTTCGGATACGTCGGCGCTGTCCTGTGAGCCCGGTGTATCCCGGACGGCGCCGATTTCCACCTTGAGGTGGTCCGCCGTGATGTGGCGCACTCCCTTGAGTCTCAGACGACGGGCCGAGGCTACTATCTGGCTGTGTAGTATTCCGCGGTCGCGGGCATACATCATGAACTCGATGAACTCACGCTGGCGGTCGGGACAGAAGTGCACTCGATAGAGTTCTGCGATTTCGCCCGGCACCTGCCTCAGCGCGGCCGATGAGTCCAGAGCGCCCGGTTTGCGCAGGAATGTGCCGAGATAGTGCTCCAGCTTCATGCTCCAGCCTCCCCGTCCGCGCAGCCTTACGTGTTCGGCAACCTTCCGGCCGCCGTGGAACATTGCCAGTCTACCGGAGAAGACCTTGACTGTGACGACCTTGTCTATCAGCGCCTCCGGAACGGAGTAGTTGTTGCCGTCCACCATCACGGTGCAGTACTTGCCGGGGCGGTGGTCTTCGGCCTCGAAACAGCTCATCGGCTGTGGGGCCGGGTGCAGGGACTGAAGGTCGCGGAGTGTGCGCAGGCGTTTGTCGCTGTCGCTTACTCCGGGGACACCTGACACGCCATTGACACGCTCCAGGGCCATGCAGAGCCACTCCTGGGCCTGGTCAAGCGTCTCGAACGATGTCCTCGAGGTGAAGGCCTCTCGGCGCACAACTTCCACCGACCGCTCCACAGAGCCCTTCTCCCATCCGGAACGGGCGTTGCAGAAACGCATTTTAAAACCGTAATACAATGACAGCCGCTGCATCGTCGCGGTAGGGAACTTGCACGACGGACGCCCACGCCCGCCCGGCTTTATGGTGACCGCCACCTTCATGTTGTCATAGACCATCACCGAGGGCACGCCCCCGGTCTCGGCGAAGAAGTTGCGGTGGGCCTCCATCAGTGCCAGTGTGTCCTGATGCAGGAACAGCCATGCGCTGCGGCGATTGGAGTGAAGAAGAGTGAACACAGCCATCTGCACCTTCAGCCGCTGTCCGCCAATCACAAGCGGTATCTCTCCCCAGTCGAACTCGCACTCCTGCCCCGGATCATGCTCACGGCGCACATAGACAACCGACATTTTCTCCGGCTTGCACCCTATCGAGGCTTCGATGCGCCCCACGTGGACACATACGCTGGAGTAGCTTACTTCATGACCGCGCTCCACCAGCATGGAGTAGATGGACTTCTTTGTCCACAGCAACTTGCGCATACCGGTGGCACGGCGCACACGGTTCTCTTCAAGACACTTGCGGATCAGTCCCTTGATCTCATCGGTTACCACGCGCGCAGGGCGCTCGGGTGTGTTAAACTTGGGCTTTGACCCTGTCAGGGCCGCAAAAGCCTCCATGTCGCAGACGCCATCGCCATCAAGGCACTTACGCTCATACTCCCACACGATCTTGTCGACGGTGTGGCGGCTGATGTGCATCTCCGAGGCAATCCGGCGCTTCGACTGGCCCTGGACCCGGTAGCGGTGCAGGACCTCGTTTCTTTCTACCATAGTTTTCATTTTGCGGGGAACTGGTTCTTCTTAAAGAAACAAATTTCCCCTGGTTAAACAACCGCCTATGGTGGCGCACTTTTAAACTGGAACTTGTGGCGCACTTTTAAACTAAAATTTACACTACAATAATATCATCCATTAATTTTCCGGCCAGTTCACCCTGCCAAATTCCAGCCCCGTTGTTGGCTAAGCCAACGCCTTTGCGCTTTACTGACCGAAAAAAGGCTCTTGCTGTATTTTGCATCTGTTAACTCATGTGTGAATGATGGTTTCTCATATGCGAGGGGTAACTTTGCGTCATAGTCAATGCTGAGGCCGACATCCTTCCGCGGGTGTCGGCCTCACTGCTGTTTTTATCGTACTATGTCATGAAATGCGGCCGGGGTGCGGTCAGCCTTTGGGAGTTAGGGGAAAATGACGTATATTTGCATTCTCTCTTCCCTCTCCATCGTTCCATTTTCTTATGAATAAACTACTCTTAATGTGTGCGCTGTGGCTGGCGTCGGTATGTGCCGGCTGCAACAGCGATGTGTTTGTCGACGGTCCGC
>JBGVLE010000047.1:0-2541 GCA_045124135.1 Alloprevotella sp. | reverse complement strand
GTGGGGTAAGTGGCGTCGATGGGGTGTTCAAGGTCGAAGCTGGGCGTGGTGGCTCCGAGTTTCAGCGTGGCAATATATTACTTGGTGCCGGCTTGCAGTTCTTCGATGCGCTTGGTGGCTTTGCCGGTGCAGATAATCATGACGCCGGTGGCCAGAGGATCGAGCGTGCCGGCATGGCCCACTTTTATCTTGCGGCCTTGCATGCTGCGTGTGAGGAGCCAACGCACCTTCGCCACGAGGCCGAAGCTGGTCATCTCATAGGGCTTGTCGAACGACAATACTTGTCCGGCGAGGAAGTTCATAATGCGATGTTCTGTAATCTATTTATAGATGAAAACTCAGAGGGGGTGTACTCTTTGGTAGAGGTTTCAAAAACGCCCCCGTAAGTTCTTGATTCTCAGTAGTCATTTTCGGCCGTTTCGAAAGTCTGATCTAGGAAAAATTTCTTAAGACCTAGGAAAAATTTTCTAAGACCTAGTTTTTCCTAGATAAGACCTAGGAAATCCGCCATCGACCATGGCCTTTTTCTGCCTTATGCAAAGCAGAGCGTAACGATACCCACCACCAAGCAGTAGAGAGCAAAGTATATCAGCTTGCCTTTGGCCACGATGGCAATCATCCACTTGCAGGCGGCAATGCCTGAGAGGAATGCTGCTAGGAAGCCTACCACCAACGCGCTCACTGAGAGCTCGCCGAAGGCTTGCGCCCATCCGGCTTCGGCCACTTCGAGGATGTTGAGCAGACCCTCGCCGAGGATGGGGGGGATGACCATGAGGAAAGAGAACTGAGCCATGCTGCTCTTCTTGTTACCCAGGATGAGGCCGGTGGCTATCGTGGTGCCAGAGCGGCTGAGGCCGGGCAATACGGCCAGGGCTTGACCCAAGCCGATGATGAAGGCGTCGCGCAGGGAGATGTTCTCCTTCTGGCGCGGCTTGGCAAAGTAGGAGAAGGCCAATAGCGAGGCTGTGAGCAGCAGGCAGCAGCCCACCACAAAGAGACCTTCGCCAAAGATGGACTCTACTTGTTCCTTGAAGAACACACCTACGATGCCGATGGGAATCATTGACACGAGGATGTTCAGCACGTAGCGCTGATCTTTATTGAGGCGGTTCAGGCCGGTGCCTTTACCGAGCGGCATCATCGAGCCTTTGAGTATCTTGACAATCTCGCCGCCCAAGACAACGAGGGTGCTGAGCACGGTGGCAACGTGTACGGCCACGGTGAATACCATGCTTTCTTTGGCTTCAATGCCCAGGAGTTCCTGTCCGATGGTGAGGTGTCCGCTACTGCTTACGGGCAAGTATTCTGTCAAACCTTGGAGCAAGCCAAGGAGGAGAGCTTCGAGTGTATCCATTGCTTATTCTTTTTCAGAAGCCTCTGCTTCGGGTTCTTGTTGAGTGGTCTTCGGGCGGCGAATGATGGCGTAGACCATAAAGAGGTAGCCGAAGAGGCAAACCAAAGGTGCTACTACGATATGGCGCTTGTCGAAGATGGCGGGGTTGAAGAAATCTTCCGTAGAGCCGGGGCCCGACATCAAGAGGAGGCCCACAATCACGATAGCCATACCGATGGCCAAGAGGATAAAGTTGGTACGGTCGAAAGCAAAGTTGTTCTTTTTCATATATTTATCGAGTGGATTTACTATCTAATTAAGAAATATCTCATTGCCCTTCATGCGCAGGAATCGGTTCACCGAGAAGAAGGCGCAGACCATTGTGAGACACAAGCCGCAGCCAAACACGCTGACCAGCGTGATGAGCATCACCGAGGGGGTGATGAGCAGGCCGAGGGCGGCATCCCAGTCAATCAAGTACTTCATTGCGCCAAAGAGCAAGCCTCCGGCCAGCGAGGCGGAGATGAAGCCTATCCAAAAGGCTTGGAGCATGAAGGGCCGGCGAATGAATCCCCACTTGGCACCTACGAGTTTCATCGTGTGGATGGTGAAGCGGCGTGCGTAGACACTGAGGCGCATGGTGTTGTTGATGAGCGCAAACGACACGAAGGTCAGCAGCACGGCGATGGCCAGGAGCACGATGCTCACGCGGCGTATGTTGTCGTTCACAGCGTCCATCAGGTCTTGCGGATAGATGACTTCGGTGATGTACTTCCTTGCTTTGAGCGCAGGAGTGTATAGTTCGAGGCTGTCATTGTTGGCATATTCGGCCTTCAAGTGCAACTCAAACGAGGCAGGAATGGGGCTGTTGCCCAAGAATTCTTCGGGGTCGGTTTCAAGGATTTCGGCTTGCTCGCGGGTGGCCTTCTCCTTTGAGATATAGGTGACGAGGCGCACGTAAGGCTCTTTGCGCAACTCGTCTTGCAACTTCACGGTCTCTTTGTTGGATATGCTGTCGTTCAGCAAAACCTGTACGGTGAAATTCTCTCGCAGCGAGCGACTCAAGTTGTCTGCCATCGTTACGAAGAAAACCACTGTGCCAAAAAGTATAAGTACGAGCGTGGTGCTGATGCAAGAGGTGACAGAATTGAAACTGCCACTGTTGCGTCGTTTCTTGTTTGCCATGTTCTATATAAATATATATATGT
>JBGVLE010000046.1:0-4495 GCA_045124135.1 Alloprevotella sp. | reverse complement strand
CGACGGTCAAAGATGATACGTGCCGCCTTGTCTGCCCTTGCCCCCTTACTTTTCTCTTCATTCATAGAAGAGTTGAAGGCTTGGGTGTTGATAATCATCACGTGCATGCCGGCATCGCTGGCAAAATCATCAATCTTAGAGAGTTTCTTGGGGTTGGAGTTGTAGATGAAATATTGCATTCGCTTGCCGTTGTATTCCTGGGCAAAATGCTCCTGCATACTTTCAAAGCTCTTCATCACACCTTCACGGATGGCAATGCTTGGAACAACCACCACAAACTTCGTCCAGCCGTAACGCTCGTTCAGCTCATACATGGTCTTGATATAGGTATAGGTCTTGCCCGTGCCCGTTTCCATCTCGATGGTGAACGCCATACCCACCCCCTGCAAATCTTGCAGGTAATCCACAGGCTTTAAACCCTGCTCGGTCTGTACGGCACGCACATTCTCACAGATGGCTTCACGAGCGAGAACGATGTTCTTGTTGCCGAAACCGGCAAGCTTATAAAATCCCTTATTCTTTCCTTGGTCAATCGTATGGTCGCTCAGGCCATCACTCTTTGGCTGACCCTTGAAAGCATTTGCAATAGCGCGAGCTGCCTCTGCCTGAAACCGTTGATCTTTATATCTTATCTGCATAGGTTAAATCACTCTGGTGTTTTTGACTACTTCCTGGTCGCTCCAATCCATCAATTGCTTGAAGGTCTCATAGATGTTTATCTTGTCAGCATCCTGCTCAAAGCAACTGTCGCGGAAGATGACACGCAGAGGTTGCTTGTCTGCCATTGCTCTGACCACCTTATCCGTTACTTTTTCGGCAAAGCAAGCAACGAGGTCTCCATCGTTGACTGTGTAGATGGTCTTTCCGTCCACTTCTTCTGAGGACATTGGCAAGGATAGTTGAACGCCCCAATTGAGCATACAGCCAAACAGCAGGTCAAGGTCAGTGCGGTCACTCTTTATGTTGTTCAGAAAGAGGTCAAGCTGGTCTTGTTTCCATTCTTTTGGAGTGCGCTCCACATCCTCGAAATTGCTGCTGTCAACACGGAATACGCGGAAGTCTGTGTCGAGGTCTTTTGCCTCAGGATGCTCTTCCTTGATTTTCTTGCCGGCACGGCGGATGCGTTCCTTGCCTAGTTCACAAATGTTGTTAAACCCTTCATTATGTGCATCACTATTTTTGGTTAGAATACACATTATTCAATAAGATAACACGTATTTACCATATCGGTTTATACACTGTTTACAACAATCCGAGTGTCATCTTATTGGCTTTATCAACCACCGAGGTTTCCAATGCTTGTCCGGCCGCTCCATAAATTAACGACAAATCGGGCGCGTCAACAAAAATGGTGCAACGACTTAAGCATCGTTGCACCATTTGATACTAATAAGATAAAACGTGGAGCTTTACGCGCCGAGGTTCTGGAGAGTCTTGCGCAATACGGCGATTTTGGTCTCGGCGTCTTGCTTTTTCTTGCGTTCCATGGCCACAACGGCTTCGGGGGCATTGGCCACGAAGCGCTCGTTGCTGAGTTTCTTCTCCACACCGGCAAGGAAGCCCTCGAGGTGTTTGAGTTCGGCCTGGGCCTTGGCAATCTCGGCATCCTTGTCTACAAGACCTTCGAGACATACGGCATATTCGGTGGTGCCTACCATAAAGGTGGCGGCGTCTTTGCCAGCTTCGGCTACAACCTTGATGTCGGCCACCATGGCCATTTTGGCCACGAGTTCGTCGTAGGCGGCAATCGGGTTGACGCCGGTCACGGTGACGTGGAGGGGTTCGCGCTGGGGCAGACCCTTGGAGGCACGCACACCACGAATGGCCGTGATGAGTTGTTTCACCTGGGCAAAGTCGGCGAGCAGGTCAGCGTCGGCTTCGAGCGGCGCAGCCACCGTGCCGGGCGACACCATAAGGCTTTCGCCGTCTTGGCGCGGAGCGAGATTTTGCCAGATTTCTTCGGTGATGAAAGGCATGAAGGGGTGGAGCAGGTGGAGCAGGTCGTCGAAGAAGTCGAGCGTGGCTTTCAGCGTAGCGCCGTCAATGGCCACACCATAGGCCGGCTTCACGAGTTCGAGATACCAGGCCGAGAACTCGTCCCAGAAGAGGCGGTAGACTTCCATCAGAGCCTCAGAGATGCGGTACTTGGAATAGAGGTCGCTGATGCGTGCGGCACTCTCACGCAACTGGACGCCAAACCATTCCACGGCTGCCGCGGCCACTGCCGGAGTCTCGGCGTTGTCGTCCACTTGCCAGCCCTTGACCAGACGGAAGGCATTCCAAATCTTGTTGCAGAAGTTGCGGCCCTGCTCACAGAGCGACTCGTCAAAGAGGATGTCGTTGCCGGCAGGGGCTGAGAGCATCATACCCATGCGCACACCGTCGGCGCCGTAGGTGGCGATGAGGTCGAGCGGATTGGGCGAGTTGCCGAGCTGCTTCGACATCTTACGGCCGAGTTTGTCGCGAACGATACCCGTGAAATAAACGTCGCGGAAGGGTAACTTGCCGGCGTATTCGTAGCCGGCCATGATCATTCGGGCCACCCAGAAGAAGATGATGTCCGGTCCCGTCACGAGGCAAGCCGTGGGGTAGTAGTATTTGAACTCTTCGCCTGCGGGGTTCATCACGCCGTCGAAGAGCGACAACGGCCAAAGCCACGACGAGAACCACGTGTCGAGGGCGTCTTCTTCCTGGCGCAGGTCGGCAGCCGTCAAGGCGTTGTTGCCGCTCTGGCTGCGGGCCAACTCAACGGCCTCTTCGACCGTTTCGGCCACCACGAAGCCACCGCCGGGCAGGTACCACGCCGGGATGCGATGACCCCACCAGAGCTGGCGCGAGATACACCAGTCTTTGATGTTCTCCAGCCAGTGGCGGTAAGTATTCTTGTATTTTGACGGATAGAAACGGATTTCGTCGTTCATCACGGGCGGCAGAGCCAACTTGGCGAAGTGGTCCATCTTCAAGAACCACTGCATCGAGAGCTTGGGTTCGATGGGCACACCCGTACGCTCAGAGCAGCCTATGCTGTTGTCATAGTCTTCGATGCGCTCCATGAGTCCGCCCTCGGCCAGGTCTATGGCAATCTGTCGGCGCACGTCGAAACGGTCCATGCCGACATAGAGGCCGGCTGCCTCAGAGAGTGTGGCGTCGTCGTTGAAGATGTTGATGGCCTCAAGGCCGTATTTCTCGCCGAGCATATAGTCGTTGACGTCGTGTGCCGGAGTCACTTTCAAGCAACCCGTACCGAACTCTATGTCCACGTAGCTGTCTTCAATCACCGGTATTTCGCGGCCCACGAGTGGCACGATGACACGTTTGCCCTTAAGCCACTGGTTTTTGGGGTCGGCCGGGTTGATGCACATCGCCACGTCGCCCATGATGGTCTCAGGGCGCGTAGTGGCCACGACGGCGTAGCGGCCGCGCTCGTCCTGATGCACAACGTTGCCTTCGGCCACGGGTTCGGAGGTAGCGGCGGCGTCTTCACACACATAATACTTCATATAATAAAGTTTGGTGTGCTCGTCCTTATAGATGACCTCCTCGTCAGAGAGGGCCGTTTGGAGTTTGGGGTCCCAATTGACCATGCGCACGCCGCGATAGATCAAGCCTTTCCTGTACAGGTCAACAAACACGTGGATGACACTCCTGGAGCGCTCTTCGTCCATGGTGAAGGCCGTGCGGTCCCAGTCGCACGAGGCGCCGACCTTGCGCAACTGTTTGAGGATGATGCCGCCGTGCTCGTCGGTCCAGTCCCAGGCGTGTTTGAGAAACTCGTCGCGTGTGAGGTCAGACTTGTGTATGCCGCGCTCGGCCAGGCGGTTGAGCACCTTGACTTCGGTGGCAATTGAGGCGTGGTCTGTACCCGGCACCCAGCAGGCATTCTTGCCTTCCATACGGGCGCGACGCACGAGGATGTCCTGAATGGTTTCGTTGAGCATGTGGCCCATGTGCAACACGCCGGTCACGTTGGGCGGCGGTATCACCACCGTATAGGGCTCGCGGCCGTCGGGCTTTGAGGCAAAGAGACGGTGGTTGTTCCAATATTCATACCATTTGTTTTCAACCTCCTGTGGGTTGTATTTTGCGGCTAATTCCATGGTCTTATATTTATAATGTATAAGGGGTGGGGGAGTGTTTGTTTTTATCGGCCTATCGACTGGTTCATCGTCTGGACAAACTCTTCGTTGCTCTTGGTCTCTTCGAGCTGGCTCTTCACGTCGGTCATGGCCTCAAGCGGATTCATGTCGGAGAGTATCTTGCGCAACACCCACATGCGGCGCAGTGTGGTGTCGTCTTGCAGGAGGTCGTCGCGGCGTGTGCTCGACATGACGAGATTGACGGCCGGGAAGATGCGCTTGTTGGCCAAGGCACGGTCGAGCTGGAGCTCCATGTTGCCGGTGCCTTTGAACTCTTCAAAAATCACTTCGTCCATCTTCGAGCCCGTGTCGATGAGGGCCGTGGCAATGATGGTGAGCGAACCGCCGCCTTCGATGTT
>JBGVLE010000045.1:0-24648 GCA_045124135.1 Alloprevotella sp. | reverse complement strand
TGCCCCAGCCGGTGGCACCCCGCGGTTTTTTGGGGGGTATAAATGTCCCAATTATAATCAAATGGTTGTATGGTGGCTCGATGAGCCGGGCTTGCAAACCCAACAAATAAAATGTATGCATCATAATTTTTTCAATGCCTCGTTCGAGCGGCCCCGCAAGCCCTGCAAGGGCGCCACATAATAGCCCAGGTCGTCAGGCCTGGGTATGGTGTATTCTACTATATTCCGGCCTGTAAGGTCGGCACAATGAGCGGCCCTTTCAGGGCTTGCGTTGCCGCCCATTAATTATTAAATATATTCATCATATTTTTCAATTCTACGTATGTTACGGCCCCTCGGGCCTTGCTTACTCACCCACATTTTCCCCGCTCCCCATACGCCGCGCTATGTTAAAAGTGTTAAATATCCCCGCCGTGCCCTTAGTTGTAGTAGGAAATTGATTAGATTTGTAACGAAATTTTAGAATTATACACTTATTGTCGCACGGCCGTCGGAACCGAAGGGTTCTGAGGGTCCGCTTAAGCCTTGATAACCAAATACAAAACATAAAACAACCACACTATGAAACGTATTGTGACGAGATCAACTTTGCTTGCCCGAAGCCTGGCCGGTCTTTTGGCATTCGGCGCGTTAATGACGCTCCCTACGGCATGTTCCGAGAACATAGACGAAGGTAATTTCGCCATCAAGTCCGAGAAGACCATCACCGACTACTTAGGTTCCAACGCCAAGTTTTCTTCAATCAAAGCCATCTACGACCGTGTCAAACTGGGTAACTCAGATAAAGCCTCAGTGCTCAGCAGTGTGCTCGGCGCCCGAGGCAACTACACCGTCTTCGCTCCCAACAACGACGCCGTCAATGCCTATGTGGCTTCACTCGGCCTTACCAGCATCGACGAACTGAGCTACGAACAGGCCGAACTCATCGCCAAAAACAGCATCATCGACAACCGCGACGCTTCGCCCTACGAAACCGCTGACTTCCCTACACCCGGATCGTTCGACCTCTCCAACCTCAACGACCGTACACTCACCTGCGAGCAAGACACCCTCTCAGACGTGGGGGGCTATATCATCAACCACAACTCGCACGTGTTGAGCTTCGACATCGAGCTCTCCAACGGTATGCTCCACGAGGTGGACAACGTGATTGCGCCCTCTGCCGACAATCTCGCAGAGCGCATCATCGCTGCCGACAACCTCAAAATTATGGGTACACTGCTCACAGCTACCTCTTGGGCAGACTCGCTCACCGCCTACCGCGACCGCGAATATGACGAGATGAACTATGAGGAGGTGACCGACTATCGTATCTCTTCTGAGCCCAACACCATCTTCCGTCAGAACACCACACGCTATATCGGCTTCACCGCATTCGTCGAGACCGACGACATCTACAAAAACGAGTGGGGTATCGATGTGGCCGTCAACGCTGAAGGCACCGTGACCAACGCCGCCGACGTGCTCGCAGCCGTCGAAGAGAAGTGTGCCGACGTTTATGGCCGCGAGGCTATGGGTGACTACAAGAACCCCGAGAACCCCTTGAACAAGTTCGTGGCCTACCACCTGCTCTATGGCAACATCGCCTACGACCAGTTCGTGCACCACTGCAACGAATATAACTATATGTATGGTGCCAGCATCAAGAAGCCCCAGAAGGTCAATATGCCCACCAACGTGTGGGACTACTACACCACAATGGGTAAATATGCAGGCCTCATCAAGGTGACCCAGGTGGGCGACGCCGGTTTTGAACAAGACAGCGAACACCACATCTACCTCAACCGTAAGTCTATCTACAACGACAGCCGTACAGGCGACTACACCGAGACCGGCGTCACAAACCCCGGTATCCTGATCAAGATGACCAACGGTGCCAACGACAACAACGCCCAGAACGGTTTCTACTATCCCATCAACAAGATTTTGCTCTATGGTGATGATATGCGTCGCCAGCTGGCCAGTGAGCGTATCCGTATCGACATGACCACCATGTTCCCCGAAGTCCTCACCAACAATAACCGCGGTGCCGACTATCGCCTCTTCCCCAAAGGCTACATCAGCAACGTGATGCGTGAGTCTTCAGACACCCACTTCCTCTATCTGATGTGCCCGGGTGCAGTCGACTGGAACGACTATCAGGGTGACGAATTCCTCGTGTGCGGTCTCTACGACTTCACCATCAAACTGCCGCCCGTGCCTCTGGCCGACACCTATGAAATCCGCCTCGGTACGTCGCTCAACCCCAACCGTTCGATGGCCCAGATCTATTTCGGCGACGACCCCTTGCGTCTCTCGCCTGCCGGTCTGCCCTTCGATATGCGTCAGACGGTCAACTCCCACAACCCCGAAATCCCTTGGTCTGAAGATACTGAAGACCAGGCGCAGAATGCCGAAATCGACAAGAACCTGCGTAACCACGGCTACTTGAAAGGCCCGAAATACTTCAACACCTGTAACGGTAAGGCCACGCTCAACGTACGCGACCGCAGCGGTGTCTACTCTTGCATGCGCCGCATCGTCATCCAGACCCATCTTGAGCCCAACAAGACCTACTACCTCCGCTTCAAGTCGGCCCTCAAGAAACTCGACTCTCAGCTCTTCCTCGACTTCATCGAGTATGCACCCAAGAACATCTTCAACGGTGCCCAGGAAGAAGATATCTGGTAATCTATTGATCACACCATTATAACTCATCACGCGTCCCAAATCGGTTTGGGGCGCGTGATTTGTTTTTTTATTCACCGTGGCAGTCATAGGATAGGGGAGGGGTCATGTGCAGCCCCGTCAGTATGAGGTAGATAAAAGCGAGATTGAAAATGAGAGTGGTTTGAGAGCATTTTTTTGCGCGGCCTCGCCGTGTCCCATTGACCGGTGAGGACGTTTTTTTGTATTTTGGGCGGCCTTGCAACGGCCTGAAGGGCCAACGAGACCATAGCCCAGGGCAGAGGCGGCGCAAAGCGGCGCCTCTGCCCTGGGTAAACATGGCCAACCCAATACGCCCTGAAAGGGCAAAAGATTTATGCTGACTTGACATTGAATATATAAATAAGGCTTTTGCCCTTACAGGGCGAACACCATCGTACCACATTACCCAGGGTGCCGGTGTCACTACGTGTCACCTCTGCCCTGGGCTATGGGCTTTTGGCCTTTCAGGCCGTTGCTTTTCCGCCCAAATACCCCAACAACCTCAAACTTAGCGCCCTTTCAGGGTTTGCATTGCCGCGCATAAATGATAAATGTTTTCATAATGTTTTTTCAATGCCACGTCCGAGCGGCCTCGCAAGCCCTGAAAGGGCGTAACATACCAGCCCAGGTCGTCAGGCCTGGGTGGGAAATGAGCCACAAATCTCCGGCCTGTAAGGTCGGCACAACATACGGGATATTAGCTGAAATAATAATACGCCGCGCGATGTGCCGACCTTACAGGTCGGCACACATAGCGTTGCTTTTGCAATGAAACACATAATATTATCCATTAAATCATTCCCGTAATGTGCCGACCTTTCAGGCCGGGATTGGGGAGATTATATTGTACCCAGGCCTGACGACCTGGGCTGGTATGTTACGGCCCTTCAGGCCTTGCATCGCCGCCAATAATGTTGGATATTACCCTACCTTCCGGTGCTTACCCGCACAAAACGAATGCCTCTCAATCCTATAATCTACTCATCTCTACCCAAATTTTTACCTTTTCCCAATCACCCAATCACACACTTGTAACCGATTGAAAATCCGGCAATTCCTGTGACTGGACGCTTTAATCACGTCAATCACGCTCTCATAACCTCCCCTTGTGCGCTCGGGGACTATGGTGGGCGGATTTTACCCCGAATAATGCTCGCGGGATTTTGTCTTTTGTGTGATGCCGGAAAAGGGTTAAATTTGAGGTATGAAGAAGAGATGATAATCGAATCTGCTCTATTGTGTTGATTTTTAATCTATTACTGTCCTTATTCCCGCAGCTCTTGTCCTTATTCGCGTCACGCCCGGCCTTATGCGCGTATTTACGGGGCCTATGACAGTTTTCCGGGTGGTATGGTTGGCGGTTTCTGGATGCGAAAAGGCCTTTCTGATGCCACTTTGAGACGTCGCGGTAAAAGGGGCAATAAAATTTTGGCCTGTTTGGGTCACAGTCTACCCTGCTTTTTGAACATTCCGAACGCCGCGGCCAACGGCAAAAAAATGACGCGGACGGCACAAAATATCACTGCAGTCGGCGCACTTGTATCGTGGTTTTTTTGTATTTTTGTACTTGGATTTTGAGCCTTTGGGCGCATAGTCTTATAGTCAATTCATCATCAAATATTAAACACGAAACAAACAGGCTGAGGCTTTCCGGCCGGGCCTTTAGATAAGTTATGGAACAGAACGGTCAACCCGGAACAAATTATTCGGCAAGTAACATTCAGGTGCTCGAAGGCCTTGAGGCAGTGCGTAAGCGCCCGGCTATGTATATCGGTGATATCAGTGAGAAGGGTCTGCACCATCTGGTCTATGAAACCGTTGACAACTCCATCGACGAAGCCCTGGCCGGCTATTGTACCGACATTCAGGTGACCATCTGCGCGGACGGTTCGATTGTGGTGCAGGACAATGGTCGCGGCATTCCCGTGGATATGCACCCCAAAGAGCACCGCTCGGCTCTCGAAGTGGTTATGACCGTGCTCCATGCCGGCGGTAAGTTTGACAAAGGCTCTTACAAAGTTTCCGGTGGTCTGCATGGTGTGGGTGTGAGCTGTGTCAATGCCTTGTCCACCCGTATGCTTTCGCAAGTCTTTCGCGACGGCAAGATCTATCAGCAGGAATACGCCAAGGGTCATCCTCTCTATGCAGTCAAGGTGGTGGGCGGAACCGACTTGCGCGGTACGCGTCAGCAATTCTGGCCCGACGACACCATCTTCACCACCACGACCTACAAATACGACATCCTGGCCAACCGTATGCGCGAACTGGCCTATCTGAATGCCGGCATCACCATTACGCTCACCGACGAGCGTCCCGACGACGAAGGCAACATCCGCAAAGACGTGTTCCATTCCGACCTCGGCCTCCGTGAGTTCGTGCGCTACATTGACTCCAGCCGCACCCACCTTTTCGACGATGTCATCTACATCAACACCGAGAAGGCCGGCGTGCCCATCGAGGTGGCCATCATGTACAACACCTCGTATAGCGAGAACCTCCACTCTTACGTCAACAACATCAACACCATCGAGGGCGGTACGCACCTGGCCGGTTTTCGTACGGCCGTGACCCGCGTGCTGAAGAAATATGCCGAAGACACTGCCGCCAAACAACTGGAGCGTGCCAAGGTGGAAATTGCCGGTGAAGACTTCCGCGAAGGCTTGACAGCCGTGATTTCAGTGAAAGTGGCCGAACCTCAGTTTGAAGGCCAGACCAAGACCAAACTCGGCAACACCGAGGTGGCAGGTGCCGTCAATCAGGCCGTGGGTGAAGCCCTCAGCAACTATCTTGAGGAGCATCCCAAAGAAGCCAAACTTATCGTCGACAAGGTGATACTCGCCGCCACCGCCCGTGTGGCCGCCCGCAAGGCCCGCGAGAGCGTGCAGCGAAAGAGTCCCCTGTCTGGCGGCGGCCTGCCCGGCAAACTCGCCGACTGCTCTTCAAAAGACCCCAAAGAGTGCGAACTCTTCCTCGTGGAGGGTGACTCCGCCGGCGGCTCGGCCAAGAGCGGACGTAGCCGTGCCACCCAAGCCATCCTGCCGTTGAGAGGTAAAATCCTCAACGTGGAAAAAGCCATGTGGCACAAAGCCTTCGAGAGCGACGAGGTCAACAACATCATCCAGGCACTGGGCATCCGTTTCGGTGTGGGTGAAGACGCCGACAGCAAAGAGGCCAACATCGAGAAGCTCCGCTATCACAAAGTCGTCATTATGGCCGATGCCGACGTCGACGGTCAGCACATCGCCACGCTCATCATGACCCTCTTCTTCCGCTATTTCCCCCAAGTCATCAAAGACGGCTATCTCTATATCGCCATGCCCCCGCTCTACAGATGCAAGAAGGGCAAGATCGAGGAATACTGCTACAACGACGTGCAGCGCCAGCGCTTTATCGAGAAATATGGTGACGGCACCGAAAACAGCGTCCAGACCCAGCGCTACAAAGGTCTTGGCGAAATGAGTGCCCAGCAACTCTGGGAGACCACCATGAACCCCGAGACCCGTCTGCTCAAGCAGGTGACCATTGAGAATGCCGCCGAAGCCGACTATATCTTCTCTATGCTGATGGGCGACGATGTGGGTCCGCGCCGAGAATTTATCGAACGCAATGCCACCTACGCCAAAATCGACGCTTAATCCGACATTTTCCTATCCCCATAGCCGTCCGGCCCCGTTTCAGCCATTGTGTTGAAAGGGGGCCGGACGCTGTTTTGTGGGTTATGAGCGTGATTGGCGTGATTGAAGTGTCCAATCACAGCAATCGCCACATATTTAGATAGTTAAAAGCGTGTGATTGTGTGATTGGGAAAAAGGTGAAAATTAGGGTAGGGATTAGTGTGTTGACGGATTGAGAGGTGTTCGTTTTGTGCGGGCAAGCACAGGAAGGTAGGGCGATCAGAATTAGTTTTGAAGGTGAGATTGATTAGGGGGAGTGATCGGCCAGTCCTTAAGGTGTTGTCAATCATAGAATAAGCAGCATTTAATGGGCATTTTGCGCGGCCAGGCGCGGCCTGAAAGGCCAACAAGACCATAGCCCAAGGCAAAGGTGACACGTAGTGGCACCGGCACCCCCGGGTAATGTGAAACGATGATGTTCGCCCTGTAAGGGCAAAAGCTTTATTTATATATTCAATGTCAATTCATTATAAATCTTTTGCCCTTTCCGGGCGCATTGGGTTGGCCACGTTTACCCAGGGTGTCGGCGTCGCATTGCGCCGCCTCTGCCCTGAGCAATGGCCATATTGGTCCAGCAGACTGTGGTATGGCTGTTCAAAATGGCCTCTGACCAATCTCAAAAACCAATCTCAGATGTGAACACCAGGCTTTGTGCCCATATAGACCGCGGATCAATTCAATGATATTCTCCCCACCATAATCACCTCTCTTAACTGCTTGATTTTTAGTCGATGAAATCAGCATGTTTTATCAATGCTTAAAAAAATATAGTTTATGGTGGGGAATTGTGGTGCAAAATATGTAATTTTGAAATCTCTTAGGCATCAAGCCGTCAAGAGACTGAAACCACACCATCAATCACACCGCAAATGCCGCGTTTCTCGGGAGTCATCACCGCCAAATTAGACGCCAAAGGCCGCGTCTTTTTCCCATCGGCGTTCAGACGACAGCTACAGGCTGCCGAGACCGACTTTGTGCTCAAAAAAGACATTTATCAGCCCTGTCTTGTGATTTATCCCCTTGAAGCCTGGCAGAAAGAGGTGGACCAGGTGGCTGTCCGCCTCAATCGCTGGAACCCCGGCGAGGCGATGCTGTTCCGTCAGTTTTTGGCCGACGCGGAGACGATAAGTCTCGATGGAAACGGCCGTTTTTTGATTTCACGCCGTTTGCAGGACTATGCCCGCCTGGACCATGAGGTGGCCTTCGTCGGCGTAGATGACCGCGTGGAAGTCTGGGCCAAGACTGCCGCCGAGCAGCCCTTCCTTGCCGCCGATGATTATGCCGCCGCCTTTGAGCGGGCCATGGGGACAGACCACTTGTCATAACGCCATCACCGCGCCAACCGCCGTGTGCAGACACGGGGTTGTGCTTTCATTGCTCACCTAAACCGCCACGACCACATGCAGACCACAGTCTATCACATTCCCGTTTTGCTCAAACAAAGCGTTGACGGACTGAATATCCGTCGCGACGGGGTGTATGCCGACCTCACCTTTGGCGGCGGCGGACACAGCCGTGAGATATTGTCGCGGCTCAGTGCCGACGGCCGACTCTACAGTTTCGACCAGGACGCCGACGCCGAAAACAATGTGCCTGTCGACGAGGAAAGACTCACCTTCGTGAGAAGCAATTTCCGCTATCTGCCCAACTGGATGCGCTATTATGGTGTGGATGCCCTCGACGGCATATTGGCCGACCTCGGCGTGTCGAGCCACCATTTTGACGATGAGACCCGGGGCTTCTCGTTCCGTTTCAACGGCCCTCTCGACATGCGCATGAACGGTCGGGCCGGAATGACCGCCGCCGACGTGGTGAATACCTATGACGAAGAAGCCCTCGCCAGACTCTTCCTGCTCTATGGCGAGATGAAAAACGGCCGTTCCATCGCAAAAAACATCGTCAGGAGCCGGTCGGTCACTCCCCTCAAGACAGTGGAGGCCTTGGCTGCTCTGGTGGAACCCTTGCTGGGTCGCGACCGTACCAAGAAAGACATGGCCAAGGTTTTTCAAGCCCTCCGCATTGAGGTGAATCACGAGATGGATGCTCTCGAGGAAATGCTGGAAGCCGCCGGCCGTATGTTGCGGCCGGGAGGCCGTCTGGTGGTCTTGACCTATCATTCGCTCGAAGACCGTATGGTCAAGAACTATATGCGCTCGGGCCGCGTGGACGGCAAGGTGGAACAAGACTTCTTCGGCAACCGGATTTCGCCGATGAAACCGGTAAATAACAAAGTCATCGTGCCCGATGCCGAAGAGCAAGAGCGCAACCCGCGCAGCCGCAGTGCGAAACTCCGCATTGCCGAGCGGCTCGACGACAAACAGGCCAAAGGCCAATCACTCTACGAAACATTATGAACGCAGACGATAAAAACAAAATCAACACCGAGCCCGAACTCGAAATCGTGGTGCCGAAAGATGACGCCCTGACCGAGGAGCCTGTCTCGCCCCAGGACGAAACCGACGCCCCCACGGACGAGCTCCGGACTGAAGCCAGACCGAAGAAAAAGGCTAAAATCGCCGATGAAACCGCCATAAAACAACACGAGGAGCAGGCCAAGAAGATTTTCAAGAAGCTCACCGACATCGACGATGAAGGCGAAACCACCGGCGACATGTCCATCAAGGCCATCTTGGGCGGCGACTTCTTCACGCGCAAGCGTTTCAAACGCCAACTCGGTCTGATTGTGCTGCTCTGCGTGCTGGCCATCATCTATGTGAGCAACCGCTACGCCTACCAGCGCGAAGAGATACGTCGTGACCAGTTGGCGCGGGAGCTCAACGACCGCAAATTCAAGGCGCTGACCATTGCCGGCGAGCTCACCGAATATTCCATGAGAAGCCACATCGAGGAAAACTTGCCCGACTCCACCCTCAAAACCTCGACCCAGGCGTCTTATTATATCCAGATGGATTGATCTGTCACGGTTCATACACGCTCAGACTGATTTAACCCTATAACCCACTATTGCGATGAATTTTCAGAGAAAAAAGACGATGCCGCGTTACTTTTTGGTAACGTTCTTGTTGACTATGGCAGGAGTGTGTGCGGTGGCCAAGGCCATCTATACGATGACGATAGACCGCGAGTATTATATGGAGATGAAAGGTTCGCTGGTGAAGCAAGGCCGAACATTGCCGGCCAAGCGCGGCAACATCCTCTCTTGCGACGGACGGGTGATGGCCGCCTCGTTGCCGCAATATAAACTCTACATCGACTTCATGTCGAGCGAGAAAGACAGCCTGCGTCGCAAAAAAGACCAATTGCGCCGCGACTCCTTGTTGAAGCAATATGTCGACACCTTATGTCTCGGGATGCACCAGCATTTCCCCGACATAGACCCCGCCAAGCTCAAGGCCCACCTGCTCAAGGGCCGCGAGGCCAAGAGCCATTGTTGGCCCGTTTATGTGCAAGCCGTCACCTCGTTGAAACTGAAGAAAAACGAAAACCGGCAGATCTCTTATGTGGATTATGCCAAGGTCAACAAGTTGCCTCTGTTCAACCTCAAGTCGACGCTCAACGCCGTGGAGGTGAACCTGCGCAAGCGACTCTATGGCGATCTGGCTTCGCGCACCATCGGCTATTTCAACGACAGCGCACGCTATGGCCTGGAACTCACCTTTGACTCCATATTGGCCGGCAAGCCCGGAACCTTCCACTACGAGAAGGTGATGGACAAAAAAGTGAAGGTGGTGGACAAGGAGGCCGAGGACGGCTATGATGTGATGACCACCATCGATATCGGTATGCAAGAAATCTGTGAGCAAGCCCTCAAGGAACAGCTCACTGACCTGCAGGCCGTGCTCGGCGTGTGCATCGTGATGGAAGTGGCCACCGGCGACATCAAGGCCATGAGCAGTATGCAACGCCGATCAGACGGCACCTATCATGAAGACTGGGCCTCGGCCGTGACCGACCTCTATGAGCCCGGTTCGGTGTTCAAACCCCAATCATTCCTTGTGGCCTTCGACGACGGCTATCTCACCGGAAATGAAAAGGTCGATGTGCATGGCGGCATCCACAAATTCGGCAATAGCGCCATGAAAGACCACAACTATTATTCGGGTGGCTATGGCGTGTTGACCACCCAGCAGATTATCGGCTTCTCGTCGAATGTGGGTGTGAGTGTGCTGATAGACAATTTCTACCACAACAATCCGAAGGCTTTCGTCGACGGTCTCTACCGCATCGGCTCGGCCGAAGACCTCAAGATTCCCCTTGAAGGCTACAAGAAACCCCGCATCCGCTATCCGGGACAGGGTACCTACTGGTCGGCCACGACATTGCCCTGGATGAGCATCGGTTATGAAACCCAGATAGCCCCCATCAACACCATCAACTTCTATAACGGTCTGGCCAACAACGGCAAGCTCCTCCGGCCCCGTCTTGTCAAGGCCCTGCTTAAAGACGGCAAGGTGGTGAAGGAATATCCCGTGACCGTGTTGCGTGAACATATGGCCAAGGCGGCAGCTGTGGACAGTGTGAAGAAATGTCTGGAATATGTCACCACCCGCGGAGGCGGCACCCGGGCCTTGTCCAAAGACTTCACCTGTGCAGGTAAGACCGGAACGGCCCAAGTCTATAGCGGCAAAGGCTTTACGCAAGAATATTTCATCTCTTTCGTGGGCTATTTCCCGGCCGAAAATCCGAAATACACCTGTATCGTCAACATCCGCAAAGCCGCTCCGGCCTATGGCGGTGTGATGTGTGCACCGGTGTTCAAGCGCGTCTCTGAAGCCATTATGGCACGCAATCATCTCGACGACTACACCGCCGCCCGCGACACCACCCTGTCCGGCAAGACCATTGCCTGTGCCGGCAATCTGCAAACCTATATGTCGTTGCTGCCCCAGTTGGGCGTTCAGGCCACGGAAGCCGGCGATGT
Organism: Alloprevotella sp.; assembly: GCA_045124135.1. Taxonomy (GTDB): domain Bacteria; phylum Bacteroidota; class Bacteroidia; order Bacteroidales; family Bacteroidaceae; genus Alloprevotella. Next base: position 13,404 of record JBGVLE010000045.1, on the reverse strand, counting down.
GCCTTGGGGAGAGTTGGACGTGCATCAAAACCGTGCAGCCGTCACTCCGTGGACAACCCAGAAGCAGACGATGCCCAACGTGGCCGGCTTCGGTCTGCGCGACGCCGTGAACTGCCTCGAAAGCCAGGGACTGAGAGTGCGCATCAAGGGCGTAGGCCGCGTCACCCACCAGTCGGTGGCTGCCGGTACGCCTGTCAGGAAAGGACAAGTGGTGGAACTCACACTCGGCCACACGTCCACCACCAAGACCGCTCACACAGCAGCCAGGCCGGCCGCCCAGCCCAAGCCCCAGAAGGCTGACACCGTGAGTCAGGCCCCGGCCGCCGCACCGAAGAAAGAGAAAAAGGCCGCAACTTCTACCACCGCCAAGGCACAGGCCACCACCAAGAAAACAACCTCAAAAAAACAAGCATAAACCCAACGAGCCTCTGATGTCGCACACTATGTCCATCGCACAAGTGCCAGCCATCTCAGACCCCATAAACCCATTATGTCATGCAGCTTTCAGAAGTATTGAAGAAAGTCACACCCCTTGAGGTGTGCGGTGACTCGGCTCTCGAGATAACGGGAGTGAACATGGACTCACGTCTGGTCAAGTCCGGCGACCTTTTCATTGCCGTGAAAGGCACTCAGGCCGATGGCCACGCCTTTATCGGCAAAGCCATGGACAATGGGGCCGTCGCCGTCGTGATGAGCAACCCCATTCCCGACGAACGTCCCGAAGGCGTGACTTTTGTGCGTGTGGCCGACACGGAAGACGCTGTAGGCAAGGTGGCCACCCAGTTTTATGGCGACCCCACCAGCCACTTGAAGCTGGTCGGCGTGACCGGCACTAACGGCAAGACCACCATTGCCACGCTCCTTTATAATATGTTCCGCAAGATGGGCTTCAAGTGCGGTCTTTGCTCGACCGTCTGCAACTACATCGACGGCGAGGCCGTGCCCACAGAGCACACCACGCCCGACCCCATCACCCTCAACGCCCTTCTGGCCCGTATGGTCGAGGCCGGCTGCGACTATGCTTTCATGGAATGCAGTTCGCACGCCATCCACCAGAAACGCATTGGCGGCTTGGCCTTTGCCGGTGGCATCTTCACCAACCTCACCCGTGACCACCTGGACTATCACAAGACCTTCGAGAACTATCGTGACGCCAAGAAGGCCTTCTTCGACAATTTGCCCGCAGGAGCCTTTGCCATCACCAATGCCGACGACAAAAATGGCCTTGTCATGACACAAAACACCAAGGCTACCGTCAAGACCTATTCCACCCGGACGGCAGCCGACTACAAGGGCCGTATTCTCGAAGAAAGCATCGAAGGTATGCTGCTCGACATGGACGGCAGCGAGGTGAGTGTGCGCTTTGTGGGCCGCTTCAATGTGTCGAACCTCCTGGCCGTCTATGGTGCCGCCGTGATGTTGGGTCAAAGCCGCGACGAGGTGCTCCGTGTGTTGTCCACCCTCAATCCTGTCAACGGCCGCTTTGAAGCCATCCGTTCGCCCAAGGGTTTCAGCGCCGTCATTGACTATGCCCATACCCCCGACGCTCTGGCCAACGTGTTGACCGCCATCGGCGAGATTGTCAAAGGCAAAGGCCAGGTCATCACCGTGTGCGGAGCCGGTGGAAACCGCGACAAAGGCAAGCGCCCCCTCATGGCACAAGAAGCCGCCAACCGCAGCGACCGTGTCATCATCACCAGTGACAATCCCCGCTTTGAAGAGCCCCAAGACATCATCAACGATATGCTTGCCGGCCTTGATGCCGCCCAGATGGCCAAGACCATCAGCATAGCCGACCGCCGCGAGGCCATTCGGGCTGCCGCAATGATGGCCCGTGAGGGCGACGTCATCCTCGTGGCCGGCAAGGGACACGAACCCTACCAGGAGATAAAAGGCGTGAAGCATCATTTTGACGACCACGAAGAAGTGCGTGCCGCTTTCGATCTCGCCTGAGCCGTCATTGCCCACCCTCACCATCCTGTCAACGATAACTGCCTGTAGACATGCTGTATTACCTGTTTAGATTTCTTGAGCAATTCGGCGTACCGGGTTCAAACCTCTGGTCTTACGTCTCATTCCGCGCCCTGTTGGCCCTGATGTTGGCTTTGGTCATCTCAGCCTGGTTCGGCGAGTTCTTCATCAAATGGATGAAGCGTCACCATTTCAGCGAGACCCAGCGCGATGCCAGCATTGACCCCTTTGGCGTGCAAAAGTTAAACGTACCCTCAATGGGCGGCATCATCATCATTGTGTCGGTGCTCGTGCCTTGTCTGCTGTTGGGCCGTCTGCGCAACATTTATATGATATTGATGATCGTCACTACGCTATGGCTTGGGGTCATCGGCTTTATCGACGACTACATCAAGATTTTCAAGAAAAACAAGGAGGGACTCTCGGGCAAGTTCAAGATCTTGGGCCAGGTGATGCTTGGCTTGATTGTCGGACTCGTGCTCTACACCAGTCCCGACGCCGTCATACGCGAAAACATCGAGGTGCAGCGTGACGGCACACGCACAGAGGTGGTGCACAAGAGCGAAGAAGTGAAATCGACCAAGACCACCATTCCCTTTGTCAAGAACAACAATCTCGACTACACCGAGATTATGTCGTTTTGCGGCAAATACAAGACCCAGGCCGGCTGGATATTGTTTGTGCTCGTCACCATCTTTGTGATTACGGCCGTGAGCAACGGCGCCAACCTCAACGACGGCATGGACGGTATGGCGGCCGGCAACTCCGCCATCATCTGCATAGCCCTGGGCATCCTGGCCTATGTATCGAGCCATATCGACTTTGCCGGCTATCTCAACATCATGTACATCCCGGGCTCGCAAGAACTGGTCATCTACATTTGTGCTATGGTGGGCGCACTGATTGGCTTCTTGTGGTACAACGCCTTTCCGGCGCAGATTTTCATGGGCGACACCGGCTCACTCACCATTGGCGGCGTGATTGCCGTCTTGGCCATCATCATCCACAAAGAGTTGCTCATCCCCATACTCTGCGGTGTCTTCTTGCTGGAGAGTCTGAGCGTCATCTTGCAAGTGGAGTATTTCAAACTGGGCAAGCGCAAGGGTATCAAACAACGCATTTTCAAGCGCACACCCATTCACGACAATTTCCGAGTGTTGCGCAGCCAAATGGACCCCGAATGCAAATATGTGCTCGGCAACTGGCCCCACGGCGCATGGCATGAGTCAAAAATCACGGTGCGCTTCTGGATTGTCACCATCCTGCTGGCCGCCGCCACCATCATCACACTCAAAATCAGATAACGAACAAACGCAATGTCATCTCAGCCTTCGTCCCGCTTGCCTGACACAGGGCGAGCGGGACGGCGGATATTTCAAAACACCGACATCATGAGAATAGTCATATTGGGCGCTGCCGAGAGCGGCGTGGGCGCTGCCATCCTGGCACAACAAAAAGGTCACGACGTCTTTGTATCGGACATGGGACAGATCAAAGCCGGATATAAATCCACGCTCGAGGCCCATCACATAGACTGGGAAGAGGGCCGGCACACTGAGGCCAAAATCCTCAACGCCGACGAAGTCATCAAAAGCCCCGGCATCCCCGAGACAGCCCCGATGGTGGTGAAACTCAAAAAACAAGGCACGCCCATCATCAGCGACATCGAATTTGCCGCCCGCTACACCCAGGCCAGGATGGTCTGCATCACCGGCAGCAACGGCAAGACCACAACCACCTCGCTCATTTACCACATTTTGAAAAAGGCCGGTTTCAACGTAGGTTTGGCCGGAAACATCGGCCGTAGTTTTGCCCTTCAGGTGGCCGAAGCCCAACACGACTGCTACGTCATCGAACTCTCTTCGTTCCAGTTGGACAATATGTACCGCTTCAGAGCCAATGTCGCCGTGTTGCTCAACATCACTCCCGACCATCTCGACCGCTACGACTTCTGCATGCAAAACTATGTGGACGCCAAGATGCGTATCACGCAAAACCAGACAGCTGCCGACACCTTCATTTATTGGAATGAAGACGAATACATCGGCCACGAACTGGCCAAGCATCCTGTGGAGAGCTGCGTGTGCGCCTTCTCAGACGCTCCGGGTGCGGCGATGGCCGCCTATCCCGACGGTGACGTCTTCCGCGTGGTCAGTCCCAAGGCCTTCGAGATGCCTCTCAAGAACCTCTCATTGCCCGGCAAGCACAACCTGCGCAACGCCTTGGCCGCCGCAATGGCCTGTCTGGCGGCGGGAGCCTCGGGCGAAGCTGTGAGAGAAGGCCTGTCAGACTTCCCCGGCGTGGAGCATCGTTTGGAGCGCGTGTGTGACGTGGCCGGTGTGCACTATGTCAACGATTCAAAGGCCACCAACGTCGATGCCTGCTATTGCGCGATGGAAAGTATGACCACCCCCGTGGTGCTCATCATTGGCGGCCGCGACAAAGGCAACGACTACGCCGCCATTCGTCCCATTGTCAAAGAGAAATGTCGCGCCATTGTCTATCTCGGTGCCGACAACGCCAAACTCCACGCCAACTTCGACAATCTCGGACTGCCTGTTGCCGATACCCACAGTATGGCCGACTGCGTGAAAGCCTGTGCCCAACTCGCCCAAGCGGGAGACACCGTTTTGCTCAGTCCGTGTTGCGCCTCGTTTGACCTTTTCAACAATATGGAAGATCGCGGCGAGCAGTTCAAGGCCCGTGTCAGAGAGATGCTCTGAGCCACGTCCCGGCACCGGATAATATTTCAGACCACTTTGTCAAAACCCACTGCATGTCAATCAATACCAAACGTTTGTTTCAAGGCGATGCCGTCATTTGGATAGTCTTTTTCTTTCTCTGCATGATATCGCTTGTGGAGGTGTTCAGTGCTGCCAGCAGCCTGTCATACGGTGGTGGCAGTTATATGCAACCCCTCTTCAAGCAAGCCGGATTTCTGGCCTTGGGCACCGGTGTGGTCTGGTTTTTCCACGCCATACCCTGCCGCTATTTCAAGCTCATCCCGGTCATAGGCTATCCCATATCTGTGTTGCTCCTGTTGTTCACTCTCTTGATGGGTGCCACGCTCAACGATGGTGCCCGCTGGATTGACATAGGCATCCGCTTCCAGCCCTCTGAGATAGCCAAAGGTGTCCTGGTGGTCACGGTGGCCCTGGTGTTGTCGTTCGGACAAACCGAAAAAGGCGCTGCCGACGACGTGATGAAACGCATCTTGTGGTTGAGCGGCATTGTGTGCGGCTTGATTTTCCCCGAAAACTTCTCGACTGCCGTCTTGCTTTTCGGCACGGTCTTCGTCATGATGTTTGTCGGCCGTGTCCCCCTGAAGCAGATGGGGCGGCTGGTGGCCACTCTGGTGGGGCTTTTGCTGATAGTCGTCTTACTGGTCAAGGTTTTGCCGGCCGACGTCATCAACAACAACAAACTGCTGCACCGCATGGACACCTGGACCGAACGCCTGACCACCCATGTGGAAAACCGCGACAGTATGGACGTGAAGGAAGTATTGCAGGAAAATCCGCAGGCCAGCCACGCCAAGATTGCCATTGCCTCGAGCAACGTCTTCGGCAAGATGCCCGGCAACTCTGAAGAGCGCGACCATCTGCCCCAAGCCTTCTCAGACTTCATCTATGCCATCATCATCGAAGAGTTGGGCATTATCGGTGCCGTGTTTGTGGTCTTTCTCTATGTCATCCTGCTCTTCAGGGCGGGGCGCATAGCGAGTCGGTGTGAACGCAACTTCCCGGCCTTTCTCACAATGGGCCTGGCCGTTTTGCTCGTGATGCAGGCCATGATGAATGTGCTTGTGGCTGTGGGCCTGGCCCCCGTCACCGGACAGCCGCTGCCGCTCATCAGCCGAGGCGGTACGTCGACGCTCATCAACTGTGCCTATTTTGGTATGATACTCAGCGTGAGCCGGTATGCCCGAAAGGTGGAAAAGAAACCCAAGGCCGCCGAGCTGCCCGCGCAAGTGGAAACAGACGAACACGCTGCTGAGTTTCAGAAAGACGAGGGCTTGCAATAAATCTCCAGGACGATGAACCGCCTCTTTCCCCGCACACTCGCCTTTGTGGCCGCCATATGTCTGGCCTTCTCGCTCCATGCCCGGTCCAAGACCTACAGGGTCGTCTTGCAGACCACGCTGGGCAACATAGAACTTGTATTGTTCAACGACACACCCCAACATCGTGACAATTTCATCAAACTGGTGCGCGAAGGCTATTACGACGGCCTGCTCTTTCACCGCGTCATCAAAGATTTCATGATACAGTCCGGCGATCCCGATTCGCGCCATGCCCGTCCCGGCCAGTTGCTGGGCGAAGGCGGTCCGGACTATACCATCCCCATCGAGATTGACCTGCCCTATCACTACCATTGTCGCGGTGCCCTTGCCGCTGCCCGCGAAGCAGACGAGGATAACCCCACACGAGCCTCGAGCGGCTCGCAGTTTTATATCGTATGGGGAAAGAAACAGACCACGGCTGAACTCGAAAAAGCCCGTAACTATGTCTATGAAATGACCGGCGGAGCTGCCGATTTCTCACAAGAGATGGAGCAGGTCTACCGTACCGAGGGCGGGGCGCCCCATCTTGACGGCCAATATACCGTCTTCGGACGCGTCAAGGCAGGACTGAAGGTGGTCAAAGCCATTCAGACCGTCCAGACCGACGCCAACGACAGACCGCTCGAAGACATCCGCATTGTGCGCGCCTATGTAGTCGAACCATAAACCACAGCCCGCCAACTGCCGCTTTTTGTCTTTTGTCGAACCATCTTTTATGCCTACATTCGGGTGAGGATAAGGAAAAAGGAGACCATATTGGCCTCCTTTTTTCATATTCAGACGGTTTGGACGATAAGGAGAGGATAAACTGTCCTTATGTCAGATGGTTTTGTCCTTATGACCGCATGGGCCATATCTCAAGCTATGCCTTGCCGGTCCTCAGACCGTCACATTCAGACCGCTCACAGCCGGCCGGGTCTTCTGCATACTTAAAAACTGTCACGGTTACGGGCCCTTTGTGAACTACTCCACGGCAGGTTCAGTCTGTGAGAATGGTACAATAGCGGCTGATGGCATCGTCGATTTCGCCGAGACAGATGTATTCGTCGGCAGTGTGAGAACGTGCCGAGTCGCCCGGTCCCATTTTCAACGAAGGCCAGGGCATCAGAGCCTGGTCGCTCAGTGTGGGCGAACCATAGGGCCGGCCGCCGAGCGCCACGATGCGGCGAATGAGCGGGTGGTCGATGCTGATGGACGAAGAGTTGAGACGCGTGGAGCGCGGACATACGTCGACTTGCACATTTTGCCTGATTTCATCGAGCAATTCGGTGTTCTGGTAACACTCGTTGGAGCGCACGTCGACGGTGAATGTGCAACGGTCGGGCACCACGTTGTGTTGTGTGCCGGCCTGAATGATGGTCGTCGTCATTTTCACTTCGCCCAGCAGTGGTGACACCTTGGCGAAACGGTATGTGCGGAACCACGAGATGGCGTCGATGGCATGGTAGATGGCGTTGTCGCCCTCATTGCGTGCCGCATGGCCCGAACGCCCGTGGGCGGTGACGTCCAGCACCATCAGTCCCTTCTCTGCAATGGCCGGCTGCATGCCCGTGGGCTCACCCACCAGAGCGCAGTCGATGGGTGGCAGCAGGCCGATGACGCTCTCTATGCCCCCCTTGCCCGAAACCTCTTCTTCGCAAGACGCCAGCCAGACCAGATTGTAGGCCGCCTCGGGCGAAGTCTCGAGGGTAAAGAACGTTTCGAGCAGTGCCACCAGTCCACCGCCGCAGTCGTTGCTGCCCAATCCATAAAGCCGGTCGCCCTCAAGCGTCGGGGTGAACGGGTCGCGCACCCAGCCCGACACGGGTTTAACGGTGTCGATATGGGCATTGAGCAAGAGGGTGGGACGGTCGTCTCGCCAAAGGCTCGGCTGGAGCCAGAGGTTGTGGCCATGACGGCTTGGCTTGTAACCCTTCTTGAGGAGAAAATCTTCGATGAAATCGGCCGATTTTGCTTCTTCGCGACTGATGGAGGGAATGGCAATGAGCCGCTCGAGCAATGTCGCGGCTTCGCGTGCCGAAGCAGAGATTTGAGACATAAGCAAAGGTTTTGGTGGTGTGAAATTAGGCATTTTGCCACACATACCCAACTCTTCCCGCCGTTTTTGAGCCGGCCCGATGGTTGTGATGCTATTGACGGACTTGCTAAAATCGGGCAAAGAATGCAAATAATTCAAACAAAACCTGTAATTTTGTATTATAATCATCACACTGCATCTCGCCAAGTTGTCCTGGGACGGCTGTAGCGGGTGCGATATTCATTTTTACCATGCTCAACAACTGTCATCTCTCAGAACTGATAGCCCGACAGGCCGAAACCTACGGTCGGCGGACCGCATTGACCTGGCGCGACTATGACGAGAACTGTTGGAAACCCGTCTCGTGGGCTGATTTTGCCGAACGGGCCGGACTTGTGTCTGTGGGGCTGCTTCGCCTCGGTGTGGGCATACAGGAAAACATTGCCACCTTTTCGCAAAACAAGCCCGAATGTCTCTATGTTGATTTCGGTGCCTATGGCGTGAGGGCCGTGACCATACCGTTTTATGCCACAAGCAGCGGTGCGCAGGTGCAGTTTATGATGAACGATGCAGGTGTGCGCTTTGTCTTCGTGGGCGAGCAGCAGCAATACGACACCCTTATAGGCGTTGCCTCTGTCTGCCACAAACTCGAGCGCGTGTTTGTCTTTGACAAAAGCGTCAAACTCAAGCCTCACGACAGCTTCTCGTGTTATTTTGAAGACTGGCTGGAGCAACAAGTCCCCACACCCGAAGAAACGGCCCGAATTGAGCAGATCAAGCAAGGCGCCACGTTTGACGACACGGCCAATATCCTCTATACCAGCGGCACGACGGGACAGAGCAAAGGCGTGGTCTTGACCCACGGAATGTATCACGAGGGTTTCCGCGTGAATGATGCCGTCCTTCCGCTCGCCGACAAAGACGTTATCCTCAACTTCCTGCCTTTCACCCACGTGTTTGAGCGGGCCTGGTCGTATCTCTGTCTGGCCGAAGGTGCCCGGCTGGCCATCAACCTCCGCCCCAACGACATCTTGCGCTCGCTGCAAGAGGTGCATCCCACGTGTATGAGCAGTGTGCCGCGTTTTTGGGAGAAAGTCTACCAAGGCGTGATGGAAAAACTCGAAAACGGTTCGGCCGTGCAGCGACGCATCATCCTCGGTGCCCTTAAAACAGGTGCCACAGCTTGGGTGGAATACCGCTCCAAAGGCAGACCTCTGCCTTGGCCCCTGGCTATGAAACTCGGTTTCTACAACCGCACCATCATCAAACTCCTCCGCCGCACATTGGGCCTGGAAAATGCCAACTTCTTCCCCACTGCCGGAGCCGTGGTGTCGCCACACGTAGAGCGGTTTGTCCATGCCGCAGGCATCAATATGGTGGTGGGCTACGGACTGACGGAGTCTACGGCCACCGTGTCTTGCGACCATCTGGACAAACCGATGTCGCTCGGTTCTGTGGGGCGGCTCATTGACGCCATCGAAATCAAATTCGGAGAGAACGACGAAATCCTGCTCCGCGGCAAGACCATTACGCCCGGCTATTACAACAATCCCAAAGCCACCGCCGAAGCCATAGACGCCGACGGCTGGTTCCACACCGGCGACGCCGGCTATATCAAAGACGGCGAACTCTATCTCAAAGAGCGCATCAAAGACCTCTTCAAAACATCAAACGGCAAGTATATCGCGCCGCAGATGATAGAGTCTAAACTCGTCATTGACAAATACATCGAGCAGGCTGTCATTGTGGCCGATGAGCACAAATTCGTATCGGCGCTGATTGTGCCCGACTATCATTTGCTCGAGAAATACGCCACCGAACACGGGCTTGATATCGCCGACCGAAAAGCCTTGTGCAAACATCCCGACATCGTCGCCATGCTCGCCGAACGCATCGACACCCTGCAGCAAGACTTGGCACACTACGAAAAAGTGAAGCGCTTCATCCTTATAGACGAGCCATTCAGCATCGAAAACGGCGAACTCACCAATACCCTCAAGGTGAAACGCCGCGTGGTGTATCGCAAATACGAAAAAGAAATCAACGAAATGTATGAAGAGGCCGAAAACCAACCGCATTAACCCATAAGGCCCCGACATATTCACACCAGCAGACACAACACAAAACCAATGATTACAATCGAACAACTCAAAGAGGCCAAAGACCGCGTTGAAGCACTCAACCGCTATCTTGACATCGGCGCCAAAACCATCGAACTCGAAGAAGAGCAACTCCGCACTCAGGCTCCGGGGTTTTGGGACGATGCAAAAAAAGCCGAAGAGCAGATGAAAAAAGTCAAGACACTCGAAAAGTGGATTGAAGGATACAAAAACGTCAAAATGCTCGTGGACGAACTGGAACTGGCTTTTGACTTCTATAAAGACGAAATGGTCACCGAAGAAGAGGTGGACGCCAACTATGCACAAGCCATCGAAGCCATCGAAGCGCTCGAATTAAAGAATATGTTGCGCCAAGAAGAAGACAGCATGGCCTGCGTGCTCAAGATCAACTCAGGCGCCGGTGGCACGGAGAGCCAAGACTGGGCCTCCATGCTTATGCGTATGTATATGCGCTATGCCGAAGCCCAAGGCTATAAGGTGGTCATCTCCAACCTGCAAGACGGCGATGAGGCCGGCATCAAAACCGTGACGATGGAAATCGAAGGCGACTATGCCTATGGCTATCTCAAAAGTGAGAACGGCGTGCACCGCCTGGTCCGCGTTTCACCATACAACGCACAGGGAAAGCGCATGACCTCTTTCGCTTCTGTTTTCGTCACACCGCTTGTCGACGACACTATTGAGGTGTATGTGGACCCCTCAAAAATCAGTTGGGACCTCTTCCGCTCTGGCGGCGCCGGCGGTCAGAACGTCAACAAAGTGGAGACCGGTGTGCGTCTCCGCTACCAATACAAAGATCCTGATACCGGCGAGGAAGAAGAAATCCTCATCGAAAACACCGAGAGCCGCAAGCAGTTGGAAAACCGTGAGAATGCTATGCGGCTGCTCCGTTCACAACTCTATGACAGAGAGCTTCAGAAGCGCAAAGCCGCACAAGCCAAAATCGAAGCTGGGAAAAAGAAAATCGAGTGGGGCAGCCAGATCAGAAGTTATGTGTTCGACGACCGCCGCGTCAAAGACCACCGTACCGGCTACCAGACCAGTGACGTCAACGGTGTGATGGACGGCAAAATCGACGGCTTCATCAAATCCTATCTCATGGAGTTCTCCGGTCAAGACGCCGATTGAACAAACCTTGAACCAACCTCAAATCATATATATATAGCCATGAAAGCAAAACACAAAGCCAAAATCAACGCACGAAACAAACGCGAAGCCGAACAGGCACGCCGTGTGGTCAATGGGATTTTCATCGGGCTCATCGCCATAGTGGTCATATTCATCTGCATCTACTACTATTTCTTCAATTGACAGATGGGACTCGAAATAGAGCGTAAGTTCCTCGTCAAAGGCGATTATAAAACACAAGCCACTTCGTCGACACGCATCAAGCAGGGCTATATCTGCAGCGAGCGTGGCCGCACTGTGCGCGTGCGGCTCAGAGATACCAAAGCCTATCTCACCATCAAAGGTCCCTCCAGAGACAACGGCCTCTCGCGCTATGAATTTGAAAAAGAAATCACCATCGACGAAGCTTTGTCGCTGTTCACACTCTGCGAACCAGGTATTGTGGACAAGGTGAGATGGCTCGTGCCCGCAGGAGACCACACCTTTGAGGTGGACGAGTTTTTGGGCGACAACGCCGGCCTCGTCGTGGCCGAAGTCGAACTGAGCCGTGCAGATGAGGCATTCGTCAAGCCTGATTTCATTGGCAAGGAAGTGACGGGGGACCGCCGCTATTACAACTCTCAACTGCGCAAGAACCCGTATAAAAACTGGAACGGTCAAACCGTTTCAGACGGTTCGGTCGAATAATATGGAATGGAGGCTGTGGTCGGTTGTGTAGAGTACGGCTTGTTGACTCTGTATTTGTAACAGTCTGATGGCTGTTATGTTATGCTCCGGAAATGTAGAGTTGCAGAGTTTGCCCGCCCTTTTGATAGACGTAGGGGGTTGACAAAAAACTTGATGGCTCTGCGCGGATTACTTGCCGGGTGTGCGTGTAAACACACCATTACGCGTTTCGGCAGTAGTTACACCGTTGCGGATGTAAACCTTCTCGCCCGTTTGGCGTGCCACCCACAGGCTTTCGCCTTTTTTCTTGCGACAAATCACGTGGAAATCGTCTTTGCCAAACAGTTCGGCAAAAAGTGAGTCGGTGCTAAACACAAGGCTGATGGTGTTTTGTCCGTAGCTTAATTCTTCGCCCACCTCCCAAATGCGCACACAGTCGTGAAGCGCATAGCTCCAAGTGTAACCGGCAGAAGCGATACAGCCGTGGTCGTCGCGGTCGGCACCGACGATGTGTTTCATCGAACCTTGGCAACTCTGCAGACTGCCGGCAACAATACCAGCGGCCAAAACGAACAGCATACTATAAAATGAGGCGAACTTGCGCATATTGTTGATTTTTGGAGGGTGAAGCGGCCGGCGAAGCTGACCGGCCTTTTGGTTAGTGCAAATGTAGGGATTAATCGTTAGAAATTGCACGGCCAACCACTCTTTTTCGTTCATTCTGTCTCTTTCATCACGTCATCTTCATCATCTGTCAAGCCGTCTGGAGAAAATAAACCGTAGGCTCATGGCAAATCGTTCAAAACAGACTCTTTTCACCTATACATATAATATAAGTGTGCGCGCGTGAGGCTATGACTACTGGCAGAGTGCTGTGTGGATACTAACAATCGCTTGTGTTTTTTGAAGAGCTGATAAAAATGATGCCTGCAACCCTCCTAATGCTCCACACTATCTGAGAAACTCTTGAACCTATTTGATGCTGTTTTGCGCCAATCTGCGGAGTGATGCGAAAAAACTTCAGAAAAAAATTAAATCTTTTTATTGTTGTATTTCAGCACCTTAAGTGATATGTATGGATTTTCTTTGAAAAATAATTGCAGAAATGTTTGGAGGATATGTAGGAAGTGTGTAATTTTGCACTCGCTAAACGGAACAAGGCACACCGCCTCAACCGCGAGGCCACTAAGAAAGAGTTCTTTGAAAGACTTCACATAAAACTTTGAGAGAGGTACAAGACAGAGTCAGTCAGCAATGACAGACTCGGGTAAAAACAAGTACTGTCAATTCTATCCCAAGAGTCAAACGGAAAAACAATTTATTATAATAATTTACAATGAAGAGTTTGATCCTGGCTCAGGATGAACGCTAGCTACAGGCCTAACACATGCAAGTCGAGGGGCAGCGGGAATTAAGCTTGCTTAGTTTGCCGGCGACCG
>JBGVLE010000044.1:0-16141 GCA_045124135.1 Alloprevotella sp. | reverse complement strand
TCGCCCAACGAGATGCATGGCGTGACTGCCGCCATTGAGCGAGCCCGACAGGCCAACATCCCCGTCATCATCGTAGACCGAAAGATAGACCGCGATTTGGGCTACGTCTTCATCGGCATGGACAATTACAAAGCCGGTTTGATGGCCGGAGAATATGCCGCGGCAGAGTTGAAAGGGAAAGGAACGGTGGTGGAAATCACCGGCCTGAGCAAGAGTTCACCGGCCATCAACCGCCACAGGGGCTTTGCCGAGGCTCTGGCCAACCATCCCGGCATTACCTGCTCCACCATCATCGACGGCGCATGGAACGGAGAGGTGGCAGCCCGCCGTCTCGACTCGCTTATGGCCCAGGGACTGCGTCCTGACTTGGTGTTTGCCCACAATGACCGCATGGCCGGTGATGCCGCCGAGGTGGCAGGCAAATATGGCGCCAAGACGTTCTTCATTGGTGTAGATGCCCTGCCGGGCAAGGGCTTTGGCGTAGATAAGGTCAAGAACGGCCGGCTCAAAGCCACCATCATCAATCCCACCGGTGGCGACCGCATCATTCGCGTGGCCGACAGCCTGCTCTCGGGACTTAACGTGAGCAAGATCACCCTGCTGGAGTCCACGCTCATCGACCAAGACAATGTGCAACTTGTGGAAGACCAGCAGTCGCAAATGGCACAAGAAGAGAGCAAGATTGTGCAACTTGGCGAGCGGATAAACGCCTTCGACAAGCGCTATTCCCACCAACGCATCTATCTCTATGTCTGCATCCTTGCTTTTGTTCTGCTTGGCGTGATGTTTATGTTCTTCCTCAGAGCCTACAGGGCCGGACTGCGCAACAACGCACGGCTCGTGCTCCAAGCCCGGCGACTGGAGCAGCAGCGCAACCAGTTGGCCCTATTCACCAAAGACACGGACAACACCGATGACGCCTTCAGTGTGCATTTGCGTGAAGTGGTAGATGAGGGACTGAGCGACCCGGACTTTGGTGTGGAAGAAATGGCCGCCAAGATGAATATGGCGCGAAGCCAACTGTTCAGAAAAATCAAAGCCGCCTACGGTTATACGCCGGCGGAGTTTCTGCGTGCTGCCCGTTTGAAGCGCGGTGCAGAAATGCTCTCACACTCCAAAATGACCGTGGCCGAAGTGGCCTTTGCTGTCGGTTTCTCTTCGCCGGCCTATTTCTCTAAATGCTATCGCGCCTATTTCGGACAAAACCCTCGCTCTGTGAGCAAAGAAGAGAATAAGGCAGGAAGCGAGGAATAATGGCGTTTTTTGTTTTCTCGGCCAATACAGTTTTCCCAATAGCCCCCAAACAAGTTTTTCTTGCCATTCCGCTCGCCTTGCACTAACTCTCGCCTCACAGCGCAAGTTAGGCTTTCCAATAAGGGTATTAAACTGTAAACAAAGTCAAGAGGCTTAGTGCCTTATCACGATTTTTTGTACTTTTGCATTGTACAATGTATTTAGGCACATTATGATAGAGGTGAAAAAATTCATAGGAAGCTTTTTGGGTAGTGTATATTCAAATTATACACACAGAGATTTGTCTGTCTATAATTTGGTGTTTGATTGTATTTTTTATCAGCAGAAGACAGAAAAAGCATCCATATTTTTTGATAAAATAGATGATTTCGCATATGCAGGAGCGCATAGCAAATTTCAAAAAAATGGAGCATGCGTCACAACTCACTTCTTTTTAGTTCGAGTGAATGATCGAGTAGGAGTTGTTGACGAAGATTGTAATGTATTGCTCCCACTTGATTACGAAGAAATAATACCACCCACAAATGCAGATGATGCAGTTTTTGTAGTCAGGAATGTTGAAAATCAATGGGGAGTTATTAATGTTATTACCCATGAAATAATTGTGCCGTTTGGGAAATATTTAAAAATATGGGGATATGATACCCACCATGCTTTGGTATGTACAAAATATGAATGTTCTTGGAATAGTAAAACTCACAGGGCGATTATAGACATAAAGGGTGAATTGGTAAAAGGGACAGAACAATATTCGACTATTTATCCATTTTATGGCACAATGTCAAAATGTATTTTGGTAGAAACGCGACCTGCGGATAAAGATGAAAGAGGTCATGTACGGAGGCAATATCTTTCACTGTCAAAGGAATTCCCTAATAGGTGGGAATCTCCGTCAATTGATGCCGTGGAAGTACCTCGTTCATATGATTATAGTAGCTATCATCCGACATATGATAAAATGGATGCATATGAAGGAGATTATGATGCACTTTGGAATACTGATTAGTATTGTATCTGGAATATTATCAATGTTATTATGATATGATTGAATTTAACCAAATCATATGCACAATTCAAAAGACAATGGAGGATATTTCACTTATTCTGATGAGACATGAGAATAAGAACTATTGTCTTGCAAAAATTCATCCTTCTAGTTGGCGACATTTGTCTTATAAAGAGAATAATAGAGAGTATAGATTTATCATCGTACCAAGTCCGGCATTTGATAGACTTATTATACAACGTGAATACCTTAAAATAGTTGATGAATTTCCAGATTCTTTTGGTACAGGAAATGATTGGAATATTGTTCGTGCTATAAAGAAGTATGATAAGAGTTGTTTAATCAGGGAGTATTCTGATAGGGAGTTTTTTGATTATATTCGTGGGGAAACAATGGCTTATGTCTTCAAAATAGAAGATGATGGAACTATATCAAACCGAATTTTGAGATTAGATCTTTGTCGTGACATAAATCCAGACAATGTATTCCAAGGAGGAATCTTTCATGTCTTTAAGCACTTTACCCCCGAAGGCTTTAATACTATCTCTAGTAATCATAAAGAATTTGTAATAGAAACTTTTTCAGAAATATATCGGCATATAATCCTAAACTTTTTCTCTGATGTTTTCAATAAAGAAAACGGGAACTGTTACGAAGCCAAATCATTATTAAGAGATGGGCATGTTCTTAGAGGCGTATATTACAAAGAAAATGGCATTCCTGTTTCATTTATTAATTCTATGAGAATAGATTGGGGAGTATCGCTGTCCGTTAATTCACTTGAGTGAAAGGGATCGGATTAACCTCTTTCGCTGATATTATAATATCATAGAGTGAAAATAAATAATTTTGAAATACGTCTTTGTGCATTCACACAAATTAAATTCCTTCTGTCAAGTTAGAAGCGCAACATCTCTGCCCCATCCTCCGTCCTTGGAGCGTAGCGGAAAGGGCGGAGGATGAGGCAGAAAGCAAAGTTATGAGTCATCCGGCAATTCAAAAAAACAAAAGGGAGACCGCCGTCTCCCAAGGATTAACTACTTTTGTATTGCAATTATGTATAAGCACTTAACCCGTGAGCAAAGGTACGCAATTTACCAGGGAAGACAAAAAGGAGAAACGCTGGAAATGATTGCTCGTTCCATAGGCGTGAACAAATCGTCCGTGAGCCGCGAGTTGAAGCGTAACCCGACGGCAAACGGCAAGTATGTATGGCTCAAGGCGTATGAGATGTCAGAGGCAAGGCAGAAACGTACTCCCGGCACCAAGGGGCTGGACACCACGTTGGCATGGCGCATCAAGGAGCTTATAAAGGAGGAGCAGTGGTCTCCCCGACAAATATCCGGCCGCCTTGCAAAGGAAGGCATAAAGGTTTCGCATGAGGCCATTTACTCCATCATCCGCAAGGACGGGACCGGAGAGCCTTTTTCAGAAATCTTTCGTAATGTTGCACTTGCTGGTTGACTCTACCCAAGTTAGGCGGCGGCTCGGGTATGTCAATAAAAACAAGTTTTTCTTGCCATTCCGCTCGCCTTGCACTAACTTTGCAAGCGCAATAAAACTGCCTATTTTTCACCCAATAATATCATCAACAACACAATTCTTCTAAGTAAATTATGGTAGTTTACATCGTACTTGCTTTTATCGTGGGCTATCTGTGCATAGCCCTTGAGAGCGTACTGAAAGTCAACAAAGCGGCGCCTGCCCTGCTGATGTGCGTGGCCTGCTGGGTGCTCTATATGGTCGACCCGGCTCCGTTCATCAATATGATGCACGCAGGCGCTTGGGCCGAGTTCGCAGGAGAGTTCCAAGGGGCGGGCAATGCCGTGTCGGCCTTCGTGAGCGAACACATCCTGCTCTCACACCTGGGCGACACGTGCGAAATCCTGTTCTTCCTGATGGGCGCCATGACCATCGTGGAAATCATCGATGCCAACGGCGGATTTAACTTTGTCCGTGACTCACTCCAAACCACCAGCAAGCGTAAATTGCTATGGCGCATCACATTCATGACGTTTTTCCTCTCGGCTGTGCTCGACAACCTCACCACCAGCATCGTGATGATCATGGTGTTGCGCAAACTTGTGAGCGACAACCGCGACCGTATGCTCTACGCCAGTCTCATCATCATAGCAGCCAACGCCGGCGGAGCGTTCTCGCCCATTGGCGACGTGACCACCATTATGCTTTGGATTAAAGGCAACATCACCACCGTGGGCGTCATCAAAGAGGTGCTCATCCCCTCGATTATGGCTGCTGCCGTACCGGCTTTTATTTTGCAGTTCCGCCTCAAAGGCCAGTTGCCCCCTGTCGACTATGCCACCGAGGGCGATGCCCTGCACTTCTCGGCCGTTGAGCGCAAGGTGGTGTTTTGGGTAGGCGTGGGCGGATTGATATTTGTGCCCATCTTCCGTTTCCTCACCGGTCTGCCGCCGTTTATGGGCATCTTGCTCGTGCTTGGCTTGCTCTGGACCGTGACCGAAGTGTTTTACCGCTCAAAAGGCCACATCGAGGAGCCTATGCAGCAACGCGTCACTGAACTGTTGCGCCGCATTGACATGAGCACCATCCTTTTCTTCCTCGGCATTCTGATGGCCGTGGGCGTGCTGGCTGAGACCGGCGTGCTCACCGGCTTCGGCGTTTGGCTCAACGACGCGACAGGCGGCAACCACTATATGGTGACCGGCGTCATCGGCGTGGTGTCGAGCATCGTGGACAATGTGCCCCTCGTGGCCGGCTGTATGGGTATGTATCCCATCGGCACCGGTGACTTTGCCGTCGACGGCATTTTCTGGCAACTTTTGGCCTACTGTGCAGGCGTGGGCGGTTCGATGCTCATCATCGGTTCGGCCGCCGGCGTCATCGTCATGGGCTTGGAAAAAATCTCTTTCGGCTGGTACCTGCGCCACATCACGTGGATAGCCTTTGTCGGTTATCTTACCGGTATGGGCACCTACTGGCTGGAAAAAGCCTGCGGAATGTAATGACCACATTTGTCCAATATAAAAATACACTAACCAAACCATAAATTCGTATGAAAAAGTATCTCATCGGCCTCTTGCTGCTCGTGTCGACTGCTTGGGCCACTCCCGCACGCGCCATCGGTTTTGACTGGGGTGTCACTGCCGGTCTCAACCTCACCAAACTCAATCTGAAGAACGAGGCCAAGACCGTATTCTCCAGCGACAACCGTGCCGGTTGGTTCATGGGTTTGAAAGGCAACCTGAGCATCGGTCTGGGCTTCGGTGTGGACGCCTCTTTGCTCTATTCACAGCAGAAATACAACATTGAAGTGGCCGAGTCGCTCGGTGCGCTCAAGAGCGAAAACAAGACCGCGCGCGCCATTTCCATTCCCCTCAACCTGCGCTACAACATCGGCCTGGGCGGCATCGCCTCGGTGTTCGTCACCACCGGTCCGCAGTTTGACTTCAACATCGGCTCGCGCAACTGGAATATCTTCAGCAGCAACTACACCGGCAACAACGGTCTGTTCAAGACTGAGAACATGACCACCTCCTGGAACATCGGCGCCGGCATCAAGGTGATGGATCGCGTCGAACTGGGCCTCGGCTACAACTTCGGTCTGGGCAAGGTGGCCGAAACCGCCCTCTCCAACATCGCCGCACAAAACATCAAGAGCGATGACCTCAAGGCCAACACCTTCAAAGTTTCGCTGGCCATCTATCTCTAACCAACAACCCGACACTTGACATTATGCTTAGAATAAACTGTTTTTTCAAGGCGAACGAAGGCAAATATGCCGAAGCTCTCGAAGCTGCTCTGGCTCTGACGGCCGCCTCTCGCGCCGACAAGGGATGTGTGTCGTACGATACCTTTGAGAGTGCCACACAGCCCGACGTATTTATGATTTGTGAGACCTGGACAGATGCCGACGCTCTGGCCGCTCACATGGCAGCCGACCACTTCAGCCTGTACGTCGAGCAGCTCAAGGCCCTCGGCCTCATCAAGATCGAGCAATTTGATTTCCCGGCGAAATAACGCATTAGAAGGGAAGGGTTCAAAAAGTGTCCAGGCAAGCCCAGGAAGGACAAAAGACTTTGAACTTGCACAATACGAACCTTGGGGTATTTATGCTTTTGCCCTTTCAGGGCGAACTTCCTCGTGCATTGTTACCCCAGGCTGAGGCTTTTCGTTGCGTGGCCGCTCATCCGCTCTTAGACTCTTAGTCTTTCAATCAAAAATCCCTCCCCTCGCCGACCGCCATCAAGACGTCGCGAGAGAAGGGATTACTCTTTTTATGCTTTGTAGAAAAACGGAGTTGTTTTTTAGAAGTCACCGCCGGGGAAACCGCCACCGGGGAAGCCACCGCCGCTGCGAGAGAAGCCACCACCACGATTACCCCCTGACGCGTTGCCGTTTTGGCGCGAAGGAGCGGGAGCGGCAAAAATCTTGAGTAGTTGCACTTGGGTGAGTTTCTCAGACAGACGCTTATAATAGAGGCGCTTGAGAGCCACTTCGCGCTCGGCGGCCATGAAGATGTCTTCTATGCGCTGTGCAGCCTGAAGTTCGGTGAGTTCCTCACGTTTCTTTTCAGACTTTTGACGTGTCGGCTCTGTGCGGTCGGGCCGTTTCACGGCAAGGAGAGTGTCTTGCATTTCCACATAGATGGGTTTGAACCACTCAGCCGTGGCATCGTCGAGTTTGAGTCGCTGGGCCATCGCCTCGGCCTGTTTCTCGGTGAGGGCTTTGCCGTCGCTGAGTTTGTTGTTGTTTCGCTGTGCCATTGCCGGGAGAGTCAGCGTGCAGGCCATCAAAATGATGAAGAGTGTCTTTTTCATGTCAGTTAGTTTGGTTTAGTTGTGTGTAGTTTATGGAGTGTTGTGATGTTTTCCTTGAATGACAATGCAAAGATAGGCAGCCGTCCCGGCGCGTGCCAAACAAAGTCGACGTGTGGCGGTTTTTAATAGACGAAGAGGCCCATAGGGCCCAAAATTAGACGCTTATTCTTGGCCATTGCCTTGTTTTACGTTAACTTCGCTGTCACAAAAACAATTGGAGAAGCACAATGAACAGACGCATACTTGTGGCCATGTCGGGCGGCACAGACAGTTCGGCCGTGTGCCTGATGCTCCAGGAGCAGGGTTATGAGGTGGTGGGCATGACGATGCGCGTATGGGATCTTCCCCGACAATTTCAAGACGGTGCCACCGAGCCCGACTTCATCTGTCGGGCCAAAGCCCTGGCTGAGAGGCTGGGCATTGAGCACCATATAGTCGACGTCAGAGAAGCGTTCAAAGCAAGCATTGTACAATATTTCATCAAAGAATATAAGTCCGGACGGACACCCAACCCTTGCGTGATGTGCAATCGCGACTTCAAGTTTCGCCTGATGGAGGAACTTGCCGACCGTTTGGGATGCGAGCAAATGGCCACGGGGCATTATGTCAAGACTGAGCGACGTGGCGACGACGTCTACCTGCTGATGGGCGACGACGTGGGCAAAGACCAGAGCTATTTTCTCTGGCGAGTGCCCCAAACGACATTGCGGCGCTGTGTGTTCCCTCTGGGCGGTATGCTCAAGGCCGACGTGAGGCGCTATCTGGCCGAGCGGCAGTTTGACGAGCCGGCGCGGCTTTCGGAGTCGATGGAGGCGTGTTTTGTGGAAGCCGACTATCGGGATTTCCTCAAAGCCCAATGTCCCGGTCTGGCAGAGCGTGTGGCCGGAGGCTGGTTCACCGATGCCACAGGGCGGCGTCTCGGACAGCATGCGGGCGTACCATTCTACACTGTGGGGCAGCGTAAGGGGCTGGGCATCGCGCTCGGGCACCCGGCTTACGTGTTACGCCTCAATGCCGAGCGCAACACGATTGTGTTGGGAGAAGCCAAAGATCTGGAGACCCGTTTGTTTTTTGTAGAAGATACGCTTTGGGTGAACGAGCAAGAGGCCCTGTTCACTGACGAACTCACCGTAAGAATACGTTATCACTCCCAGCCTATGCCTTGCGGCATCTGTCGCCTCGACGATGGCCGGTGGCTGGTCAAAACCACAGAAGCCGTCAGTGCCGTCACACCCGGCCAGACGGCAGCCTTTTATGCCGGCAAGCGTCTCTTGGGCGGTGCCGTCATTGCTTCACAAAAAGGCATCGGGGCTTTTGCAAGTGAATGAGACTAAAAGTCTAAAAGTTTGAAAGACTAAGGGTCTGAGGGTAGAATAGCGGCAATGTACGGCCTGTTAGGTCAAAGCATTACCCCCAAAGGCTCAAAAGAATGAAACCACACGCCTCTGGCCTTAAAGGGCGACAAAGTTGCTCATCCTCTCTTTACCTCTTTGACTCTTCAACCAGTTGTCCCCCCTAACCACATACCTATGACCAAACACTTTTTCGCCTTCATCATCTGCCTGCTCGGCCTTCTGCCGCAGTGCGCTGAGGCCCAAGTGGAGGAGAGAATGCTGCCTGAGGTGGCAATCGGCACCTCAGGCTCACACCCGGCACTCACGCCCCGGCTTTTTCGCTACCGGGTCTGCTTCAAGGACAAGGCCGGCAGCCCCTATTCGCTTGAACGGCCGGAAGAGTTCCTTTCGGCCAAGTCGTTGGCACGCCGAGAGAAATTTGGTCTGAAGGTGGACAAACATGACCTCCCGGTGTCGCCGGCCTATCTGAAACTGTTGCGCGACAGAGGCTTCAAGGTGCTCCACCAAAGCAAATGGAACAACTCGGCCATCATCGAGACGACAGACACGATAGGTGCCGAAAGCCTGACAGAAGTGGATTTCATCACGTCGGTCGCCCGCGTATGGCAGGCAGTGGAGGAGAAGGAAGAAGGCTCCACGTCTGATCATCTCACCGAACTTTACATCCCCGGCAGTCTGACCGACACCACCAGAAGCGTTTCGCCCTATGGCCCCAATCCCCAGCAGGTGGGCCATCTCGGTGTGGACAGTCTCCATGCCGTCGGCCTGAGAGGCCAAGGAGTCACCATCGCTGTCATCGACGGCGGTTTCAAACGCGCCAACCGCATTGCCGGACTGAGAGGAGTGAAGATTTTGGGCACAAAAAACTTTGTGGATACGGGCGACATCTACGCCACCAGCGGCGACCACGGCACGATGGTGCTGTCCTGCCTCGCTGCCTTCCAGCCCTTCGGACTCATCGGTACGGCACCGGGGGCTGAGTATTATTTAATATTGAGTGAAGACGGCGCGTCGGAATATCCCGTTGAAGAAGACGCCTGGTGTGCCGCCATCGAATATGCCGACAGTGTGGGTGCCGATCTTGTCAACTCGTCGCTTGGCTACACGAGGTTTGACACGAAAGCGATGAACCACACCTATCAAGACCTCAACGGCCAGACGGCGCCCTGCAGTCGTGCCGCCTCGTTGGCCGCCAGCCGGGGTATGGTGGTGGTGAACAGTGCCGGCAACAGTGGCAACGACACGTGGAAACTCATTGGCACTCCGGCCGATGCCCGCGACATTCTGGCCGTTGGGGCTGTGGACGAAACGGGGCTGAACACCTTCTTTTCATCGCTCGGTCCGTCGATAGACGGCCGCATCAAGCCCGACGTAACGGCCTTGGGATATGAAGTGTGGGTCTATGACAGTGAGGGAGCGCTCACCCAGGCCGACGGCACTTCTTTTGCCTCTCCCCTGCTCTGTGGCGGCGTGGCCTGTCTGATGCAGGCTTTCCCCACCATGAAACCCACCGACCTCATCCATCTGGTGAAAACCTCCGGCCACAATGCACTTCACCCCGACAACGTCTTCGGCTATGGCGTCCCCAACCTGTGGAAGGCGTATGTGGAGGCGAAAAAACGCAAAAACTCGACCATCCCCAAACAACAATGACTACCCCCATCACCCTTCAACAACTGCTCTGTGAAGTCGGCGAGACCATCCACACACAAATGCCTGACACTTATCTTGTCGCGGCCGAGATAAGCACGGCCTGTGCCCACAGCAATGGCAACTGTTATCTGGAACTGATTGAAAAGAAGCCGTCGCAAACGGGTTTTGTGGCCAAGGCCAAAGCCATTGTCCGCCGCAACATTTATCCGCTGGTGGCCCTGAGTTTTGAGCAAGCCACCGGCCGGCCACTGGCTTCCGGCATGGAGGTGCTCATGGAGGTGAAGGTGGTATTCCACCCTGTCTATGGCCTCCAACTCGACGTGCTCGACATCGACCCCACTTTTACGCTCGGCGCCGACGAACGCCGGCGTCGCGAAATCATTGCCCTACTCGAGGCCGACGGTGTGGTCGGTCTCAACAAAGAGCTGCCTTTGCCGCGCCCCATACGGCGCGTTGCCGTGATATCGGCCGCTTCGGCTGCCGGATATGGTGACTTCTGCAAACAGTTGCAACAATCAGGCTTTCCCTTCCACACCAAGCTCTTCGTTGCCACTATGCAAGGCGAAAAGGTGGAGAGAGAAGTCATCGCCGCACTCAACGCCATAGCCGACGAAATGGAAAGTTGGGACGTGGTGGTGGTCATCCGTGGCGGCGGTGCCGTCAGCGACCTGGCCGGATTTAACGCCTACGACTTGGCCACCAACATTGCCCAGTTCCCCCTTCCCGTGTTTTCGGGTATCGGCCACGAACGCGACGACACAATTGTGGACCTCGTGGCCCACACACGTTTCAACCCCCCCACAGCCGTGGCCGCTTTTCTCATTGAGCAATACCGCGAAGAGACCCATCTGGTGAGGCAGCTGGCTGAGCGAATGGGGCACGCAGTAAAGCAGCGTCTGAGTGCTGAAACGTCGCGCTTGCGTCTTATGGGTGTGCAGTTGCAAAAGGCTGCGGCAGACGTGCAAAACCGCAGTCGTAGTCGCCTCAGCGTATTATACTCGCGGCTTGACATTGGTGCTGCCGGCATCGTCAGAAGACACAGAGAGCAGAGCGCAGCTTTGAGCACATCGCTCAAGAATGTCTTACATACCCGGCTTGTTGCCGAGCAAAACCGCCTGGTTTTCATTCAAAAGACCGCACAGATGGCCGATCCGGCCCGAGTGCTGGCCCTGGGTTTCAGTTATACTACGTCGGGAGGCAAGACCATTCGCAGCGTGACGGAAGCGACGGCAGGAGACCTCCTCATCACCCACCTGGCCGATGGCAACATCTACAGCCGCGTGGTGGACGAAAATGGGACAAAAGACAAAGAGTACAAGGCTGATCTGAACCCTTAGCTTCATTGAACAATAAAAACAAATCCATAAATCAAAATCTCACCAAATGGAAAATCCGACTTCTTACGAACAAGCCTTTGGGCGTCTCGACGAAATCGTGTCCGGCATTGAGCAGGGCGTGGTCGACATTGACAGCCTGGCAGCCATGGTCAAAGAGGCCCAAACATTGATTGCGTTTTGCCAAAGCCGCCTTGAAGCCGTAGAAAACGACATCAAAACCATACTCGAAGATGGGAAAGAATAAATTGGCCAAATTTGCCGAAATGGCAGTCAATCCGCTGGTGGTCGAAGGCGGCGGGATAGCCACCAACGACTCTCTCGCCACCCTTCGTGGCCGCTGGCGTCAAGATTTCTTCAAAAACGACAACCCCATCGTTCTGGAACTGGGTTGTGGTCGTGGCGAATACACCGTGGGGCTGGGCCGTCTCTTCCCCGAAATCAACTTCATCGGCGTAGACATCAAGGGCGCACGAATGTGGACCGGAGCCACCGAGGCCTTGAACACGGGTATGACCAACGTGGGCTTTTTGCGCACCCACATCGAGTTTATCGACCGTTTTTTTGCACCGAATGAGGTGGCCGAGATATGGCTCACCTTCTCAGACCCGCAGATGAAGAAAGCCACCAAACGCCTCACGTCGACGGGTTTCCTCGCACGCTATCGCCGCTTTATGGCAGACGGCGGCCTAATCCACCTCAAGACCGACAGCCAGTTTCTCTACACCTATACGTGCTATGTCACAGAGAGCTGCCATCTGCCCGTGCTGTTCGACACCGCCGACCTCTACCACACGCTGGAGGCCGAAACCGACGAGAGTGTGCGCCGCATTCTTGGCATCCGCACCTATTATGAGCAGCAATGGATAGACCGCGGCTTGACTATCAAATACCTCAAGTTTGCACTGCCCGCAAAGGGTGAGCTCGTCGAGCCGGACGTGGAAATCGAACTCGACAGCTATCGCAGCTACAACCGCTCGAAACGTTCGGGACTGGAGAAGGCGAAATAAAAGCCATGACGGGAGACGGAGAAAAAAGCCGGCGGCATTTCTTTCTCATATCGCTCATTCTCACTAACTTCGCCCATAGTTACTCACATCTTTTTAACTTTTCTCACTATGCGCTACTATTATGTCGATGCCGAAGGACGGCAGCAAGGCCCCGTCGAGGCTCACGAACTTGCCGGATATGGGGTGACCGGAAACTCCTATGTATATTGTGAAGGCATGACAAACTGGACGCTTGCCTCCGGTGTGCCCGACGTGATGCAACATCTCGCCGCCGGTCCGGCCGTGCCGCCACCGCCTCAGCCTCAGCCCGTGGGTGAAGATTGGCCACAAAGCTATCTGGCCCGCTCCATCGTGGGCCTCTGTCTGAGCATCATCCCCGTCTATTTCATCGGTCTCACCGTGGCTATGCCCTTCGGCATATTGGGCATCGTGTTCAGCATTCTGACCCGCTCAAAGCGCAACGCCGGACAGATGGAACTGGCTCAGAGATTTTCGGCAAAGGCCCGTGGTTTTTCTCTCACCGTGCTCATCATGGGCATCATCTGCTGGGCCTTCTTCCTGTTCCTGCTCATACTCGTGGCCGCAGGCACAGACGTATTCTGACGTTATTGCCTTTCAGACAAAAAAGTATCTTCGACTCAAAAAATCGAATAACAGATCAGCGGCAAGAAGCCCCTTTCACTCATAACACCAAACATTTATGCAATATTATTTTGTCAATGGCTCCCGACAGCAGGAAGGCCCCATCGAAGTGTCTGAATTTGCCGCCCACGGCATCACTGCCGAAACGCTCGTATGGCGGGAAGGCCTCAAAGAATGGACCCCGGCCGGCGACGTTGAAGAACTCAAGGCGCTTTGGCAGACAAATGCTGCAGTGACTGGGGCCGGAACAACCGAAGAGACCAAGGCTGCCGACATCTACGACACCGAGGCGCCCAAGAACCACATCCCCACAGGTATCTGGGCATTGGTGGTCTGCCTGCTCATCCAAACGCCCATTTTCTTCTCCGGTTCGCTCGAAACCTTGCATCGGGCTTCAAACTGGGCCACGCTGTTTTATATCATCGCTTTGGTCACCGTCCACCCCATCGTTGTCTTCTGCATCATCAACAACGCCAAGGCCTACCACACGTGGCGGCGTGGCGGCGACCCCAATCTGGTGAAGCATCACAGCGAACGCGCCTGGGCGCTTGGCACCACGGCTCTCGGATTGGCCATCGTGCTCGCAATTCTGTCGTTTGTCGTCTGCCTTTCGATGTAACCGGGAAGCCTTTCGGACAAAGAAAGAAAACCGCCGCCAAGGCGAGTGCAGAAAACAAGCTCCGTTTGGATTATGCCGAGCCGTGAAGGAGGAAGACGAAGTCAAAAGAAACAAAGAGTACAAGGCCGCTCTTCACTTTTAGACTCTTAGTCTCTTCAACTTTTACACTCATACACACCACATAAAAACTTCATATGGGACTTATCGAATTCAACAAACTACCCATCAACACCCTCGTGGGTGCAGACCGCAAAACCTTCAAGGCCCTCACCGCCGACCGTGTGGTCGACAAGCCCTGGAAGGGTAAATATCGCCTAACAAAAGCCGTGGAGATATTGCTGGCCACTCTGGCGCCCATTCAAGATCGCAGATACCGCAAGCGCCTGGCCGACAAACCGCTCGAGCACGCGCCCGTCTTCATTCTTGGCCATTGGCGCTCCGGCACCACGTTTGTCCACAACGTGCTCTCTTGCGACAAACACTTTGGCTACAACACCACCTATCAAACCGTGTTCCCCCATTTGATGATGTTTGGCCAGCCGTTTTTCAAAAAGACTATGTCGTGGCTTATGCCTGACCATCGACCGACAGACAATATGGAACTGGCCGTCGACCTGCCGCAAGAAGAAGAGTTTGCCTTGGCCAATATGTGCCCCTACACCTATTACAACTTCTGGTTTTATCCCAAATACCAGATGGAGTATTGCGACAAATACATGCTCTTCGACGACATCACGCCCGAAGAACTTGCCGTGTGGGAAGAGACCTTCAAGAAACTAATCAAAATTTCGCTTTGGAACACAGGCGGCACACAGTTTCTCTCCAAAAACCCACCCCATACCGGACGCGTGGCCGAGCTGGTCAAGATGTTCCCCGACGCCAAGTTCATCTATCTCATGCGCAACCCCTACACGGTGTTTGAGTCGACACGGTCATTCTTCACCAACACCATCCAGCCCCTCAAGCTCCAGGAGTTCAGCGACGAAGAGATTGAGGCCAATATCCTCAAGGTATACCCCAAACTCTATCACAAATATGAGCACGACAAACACCTCATTCCCGAGGGCAACCTCATCGAGGTGAAGTTTGAAGATTTTGAGGCCGACGCCTTCGGCATGACCAAGAAAATCTACGACACGCTCTCTCTGCCGGGATGGGACGAAGCCCGTACGGCCATTGAGCAATACGTCGGTGCCAAGCGCGGCTACAAGAAAAACAAATACGACTATGCCGCCCGCACCCGCGAGCTCGTGGAGCAGCATTGGGGCTTTGCCCTCAAAGACTGGGGATATGAAATCTGACGCTTCACATTCACCCGTCATCATTCGCGCCGGCCTGGCTGATATTCCCCAAATCAGAGCCATGGCCGGCGTGGTGTTTCCAGCCACATATGCCGGCATCATTACGCCCGAACAGACGGCCTACATGATGCAGATGATGTATGCCGAAGAGGTATTGCGCCGCGAAATGGAGGAGCTGGACATCGCCTGGTTTATCGCCCGTCAGGCCGACGGTGTGCCGTCGGGATTTGTCTCCATCGGCCGCGATCGGTCTGATGCGGCAGCAGACCACAGCGTCAGGCCGGCGGACGGCGGAGAAGCCGCCACGGGCCGGACCGCCGCAGGCATCCCCCTGTTTCATCTTCACAAAATCTATGTGCTCCCCGCCTTTCAGGGACAAGGCCTCGGCCATCACCTCTACCGTGCCGCAGCGACCTATGCCCTGAGCGAGGCCGGAGGTCGCTGCCGCATCGAGCTCAACGTCAACCGCCACAACAAAGCCCTCGACTTCTACCGCCGTGAGGGGATGCACATAGCCCGCACAGGCGACTTCCCCATTGGCGGAGGCTTTTATATGAACGACTACATCATGACCATTGAATTGTAACGAAAGAAGGGAGGACCGTTTCCTCCCTTCCTTATTTAGAAGCGCTATGCTTTTGATGTTGTCTGGCACAAGGCCGGGGCTGCCGCCGACAATCTGCCTTTCAGTGCCCATAGGCGCAGACGGGGAAATCGAAATAAGTGTCGGGGTAGGGCTCGCCGTGGAGAGTGAAATGCCACCACTCGCTGTCGAGCGGGTCGAAACCGTGGCTGAGCATGGCCTGCCGCAGGAGATTGCGATTGGCACGTTGCTGCGGCGTTATGCCGGAATAGTCCGGATGTGAAAGTTCGCAAACCAGTCGAAAGTGCCGCCCATATCCACCTCGCGACCGCTGTCAGCGTGCACCAGCGTGAGGTCGACAGTGGAGCCACGGCTGTGACCGCTACGCGCAAAGATATAGCCTTCGTCAAAAAGACGGCGCTTGTCCACCTCGGGATAGAAGGGCCGGCGCTTTGACGTGTGGCATAAGAACACCCAACGCCAAAAACAGGATGAGACGGGTGATTGAGGCTTTCATTTTTTTGAGGTGTATTGTCGGGGGATGTAAAAGTGTATGGCTGCGTTTCCTTATATCTGCTCAATCTT
>JBGVLE010000043.1:0-25774 GCA_045124135.1 Alloprevotella sp. | reverse complement strand
TGGTGGCGTAACCGTCGCCTCCAGTGGTCATATATTCGTCGGCAGCCAAGATGAGGGGCGTGTCGTCGTGGATGGGCCGGCGACTGCCGTCGGGACCGGTGTAGGTGATGCCGGTGAGACGGCCCTGGCTGTCGGTCTGGAGTTCAAGCCACGAAGTCTGTATGCGACCGAAGCGGGCATTGTGCAATCCAAACTCCAGAAGCGCACGAAGCTGGCGTCCGTTGAAACGGAAACACTCGATGCTGTTGGCAAAAGGCAATGACTCGCCAACGTCCATCACCGAGATGTCACCGGCCGTGAAACCGGCACGTATGCTGCCGAAGTGACTCACTCCGACCACAATGGCCGTATCGGCCAACCCATAACTCCGGCGCACGCACTCTGCGTATGACTGGCAAACAAGCGACCCCATAAGGGTTTGTCGTGTGTTGTTCTGGCGGGAATGAATGAGGGTCTTTTCGGTATGAGTGAGCCGCTCGCCGATGGAGGTGCCACCAGGTGTTTTGGTACACACCAGCACAGAGTCTATGGTTGCCTTGAGTGCTGCGGCACGAGGCGTAAGATGGTCTGAGGGTCGCACGGGGCAGAGTTCGGTTTCCACGCCCACAATCTTGCGCGTCTTCAAATTGATGCGATATTTGATGAGGCTGACACATTGGCCGTGCCACCTGCCCTGCACCACGGGGTATTGTTTCGCCCCCACCCTGCCCTCGACGGCTTCGTGGAGATGGGCCGTAAAGATGCCGTCCCACATCGGGTCGTCAAGGTTGCGGATATGGGCTTCGTCGGCATCGTTCCACACGGCCTTGTCGCCATCCATTGAGGTGCCGATGTGGGTGAGCAGAATCTGCAAATCAGACGAGGGCACTTCGGCGGCGTAGTCTGGCAGATGGCTGAGACTGTCGAGCACGCTACTGTATCGGCCATCAAACTGCACGCCGCGCAATTTGGACTTGCTGGCCTGAATGGCCGTGGACGATGTGATGAGTCCCACAAGAGCGACCTTCAATGATTTCTTGGAATTAATGGGGATGTGGCGTATGGCATATGGCTGCACGAAATCGGGACAGCGGCCGTCTTCCGTGCGCACATTGGCACAGACATAGTCAAGACGGAAACCCTCGGGGCGGCAGGGCGAGTCGGCCCACTTCCGGCCAAGACGCTGCTGGCCTTCGTCAAACTCGTGATTACCCAACGCCGAGACGGTAATGCCAAGGCGGTCGAAGAGCAATGGCATAAGCACGCCGCCGGTGGCCGAGTTGAAATAACTGCCGCCGAAGTTGTCGCCCGAGGCCAAAACAAGATGATATGGATAGACCTTACGCAACGAGTCGATGGTCTGCAGCAAGGCCGGTGCACCGGGCACTCGCTTGAAATCATCGCGAACAAAACCACTGTGGAAGTCGTTGATGGACATCACGGCCACGGTGATCTCGCGGGGTTTGTGCCGCCCAGCCCAAGCCGTCGTAGCCAACTGGGTGAGCGCAAAAGCAAATATGAAGAAAGATTTACGAAACATAAGCGATTGTTCTTGGGGGAGACTAAGAGTCTAAGAGTCTAAGGTTTAATAGTCTAAGAGTCTCTTTGTCTTTCTAAGAGTTCAACATCAAGAGCCGACTGACGTGTTTAATAGTCTAAGAGTCTCTTTGTCTTTCTAAGAGACTGAAAGCGGCAGGAGGCCGTGCAAGTTGGGCTTCGTTCTTTCACCCTTCTCACGACCGGCTCACCTGCAATCCTTCTTTCGACACACTCATCTCGACAAAGCGAGCGCCGGGAGCGACAGGATTTTCGGTGAGTCGCTCTCTGATGCGGCGGGCGGCTTCCGGCGATTTGGCCACCATATACATAAAACCGCCACCGCCGGCTCCGGGAAGTTTGTAGCCCAGACAGAGGTCGTCGATTTGCTGACAGATGGCCTCAATAGCTGGCGGATTGGTGCCGCTATCGAGCGCCTTGTTTTGTTGCCAAGTGGTGCGGACAAGACGGCCGAAGTCGGCAAGACAGCCGGTCTGCATGGCTTCGCGCATTTGCAGGGCGTGGCTTTTCATCTCGTCGAGCAGGGCCAGATGGGTAGTGTTGTTGAGGAACATACCGCGCACGATTTCGGCGAGGATGTGTTTGGCCGTACGGGTGATGCCGGTGTAATAGAGCAGGTGGCAGGGACGAAGTTCGGGATCGGTGAAGAGGGTGTCGGGCAACCATCTGACCACGGCATTCTGGTCGAAGCCCGTGCCCGTTTGCAACAACTTGACTCCAGGGAAGACGCCGCCATATTGGTCTTGCCATCCGCCGCCGGTGGTGAGCAGTTGCTCGAGCACGAGAGTGCGGTTGCAAATTTCGTTTTTGTCCCAGGCCAGTCCGCAGAAGTCGCTCAACGCGCCGAGCACAGTAGCGGCAAGAATGCTGCTCGTGCCCAGTCCCGAACCGGCAGGAATGGCCGAGAGCAGGGTGATTTCAATGCCACAGCCGAAGGCCTCGAGTTGCTGGCGCAGGCTGGCATATGGTTCCACGCCAAAGCCCGGCATGAAGCCGGCCAGAGTCAGTGCGGCTTTGGGGATGGAGAAGGGCGACCCTACCTTATTATATTGTCGGAGCTCGTCATAAGTTTCAATGCGTTCCATGGCACCGAGGTCGATGCTGCGGCAGATGATGACCGGTTCTTTTGAGGGTTTCACATAAACCTGCAAAGGTTGCTGACCGCCCAGATGAATGGCCACGTTGACCACATTGCCACCAGACAAGAGGCTGTAAGGCGGCGTGTCGGTCCAGCCTCCGGCCAAATCAATTCTCACCGCACTTCGGCCCCACACAATCTGGTCGTCGAAGGTGGTCTTATGGGGTTGGCATTTTTGTCGAAGCACTTCGGCCGTGAGCCCATACCGCAAGAGGCCGAAAGCCCTGGCCTCGTCGGCAGCAGCCTCATCGGCCTTGCCCAGCAGACGCTCTGTCTCCGAGCGGAACATGGCGTCGTGAATGCGCATCATCAGAGGCGCGTCATCTTCAAGCCGTTCGGGCAGCGGCAATGAAGCCTCGGCAAACTTTGCGGCCATGTCCTTGAGATTGACTTGATAGAACACGCTCTTCTGCCAGTTGCGGGCCATTGTGGGCAATGTTTTGGCGCCAAGACGCCGGCGGTTTTCGGCCAGTCGTCTGAGGTTGGCCGTTGACGAAATGCCTTCGGCCGACAGTCTTCGGCTCTCCCGCCACACCTGGGTCATCACCGGGTCGGGCGTGTCAGACACGAACCATTCCAACAGCCGCCCAAGCAATTCCATCGAGGCCGAGACGGGGAAGAGTTCGGCTTGTTGGAGGTCGTCTGTTTGGCTGAAATCTGCCTGAGTCACACCGCGGCGGCTCATCCAGTCTTTCAACGGAGCTGAGAGAAACTGCGTGGTGTCGCGGTCGGTGGCTCCGCTGAACGTGTCGTCAAAACCATAGGGTCGCAAAGCGTAGTCGGCCGTGCCGATGGGTATCATGTCCACACACACACCGTCTCTGAGCTTGATGGTCCAGTCGTTTTGCTGCACACCCGTGATGATGTGACGGCTGCCCAGCGTCCAGCCCTCACCGAGTTCGGTATTTTCAATCCATACGTCGGTCTGCGGGGCTTCGGGGCGGTGGGCCATAACGGCATTTTGGGTGAAAAGCGCACTTTGCCGCTTCACGCCACGCTGTATGATATAGCGTTGGTCTTTGACGAGGTTTTGTATGGCCACCGACGAACCGATCATCTCGGCCGAGGTGCCGAAATGATAAAACTCACCGCCTTCGAGGGGGACAATGGCCACGGTGAGGCCTTCGAGGTCGGCATCGGGCTTGGTGGGATGACTGCCGAGCGCACAGCCGAACTGACTGTAGAGGTCGTAGAAGTCCGGCATCCGTCCGGCCTCTGCCCCACCCGATTTCCTGACCAAAGCCTCCACCGCACGGTCTGAGAGCAACCACACACCGATGTCTATGAGTGAAAAATGGGTCTGCATGAGCGAAGCCTGCAAATCGGTGGAAGGCTTCTGAAGCATAAAGTCAAGCTGTCCGGGACTCTTGCGGTCCATCATGAAAACGCCGTGATGTGAAGCCTGAACCGGGTCGGCCCAAAGCCCATAACACACCACGTCAGCCTCGGGCACATCGGCCAGGGGGGCTGTGGTGCGGATGTAGACGTCGCCACTGGCTATGAGCGTATGTGTATGCTCTGGAGCCCGATCGAGCAGGCGGTGATAGAGCGGCAACTGCAGGTCGAGCAGACATTGGTCTATGCGCTGCCCCCGGGCCCAGCGAAACACCGGCACGGGCGTCAACACCTTACCCAATGCCGCATAGGCCGGCAGGCGTCGGCTCTGTCCGCCGGCATGGAGCAACACACGCTTTTCGCGCTTCAACCATTCGGCAAACGCCGTCTCGGGAGCCTCTGCCGCATGGGCTGCGGCGAGCAACCAAGTGGTGCCGCCACCCGAACCGAGTTTGTGTCCCACGGGGTCTGACGTGCAAAAAAACTCAGCCTTTGAGGCTCCGGTGACATCGTGGAAGCAGTCCACCACGTTAGGCGGCAACGAGAGCAGATTTTTCATAGACTATCTGAAGGTGATGTATTTGTTGAAGAAGAAATTGGCCACGGTGTAGACCACCATACCGGCAGCCTGGGCCATCCAAGGCTCGGCCACGGGTAAAACTGCCCTGAACACGCCCCATTGCACCAGCCAGCAGAGGGCTGCGCCGACGGCAAACCAAATAGCCTGACGGCCAGTGTGACGGCGTGAGTGGTTTTGAGCCTTGAATGTCCAACACCGATTGAGTACGAAACTGCACACGATGCCGGCGGCGTAGCTCGACAGATTGGCCCAATCCGGGCCAAGGCCACAGGCAATGAGGCCCACAAACGAGCAGAAGGTCACCGCGGTGTTGACCACACCGACAAGGCCGTATTTGACAAATTGAAGCGTTCCCGTGTGCATAATTCGCCACAAATGTACATAAAAAAGGAGTATCTCTTAACACAACATCCTTTTAATCTGTTCCATCCGTGGTCAGTTTTTTTTGGATTTTTTTAGATTGAAGAAATATGTGTTTGACGAGAATTGTTTCCTGCTTTTTGAGATTGCATAATTCTGTTGTGAATACCTATCTTGTATCCTATTACTCCACCAGAAATTAAGCCAACAATAAGCGAGATTATTTCGGTGCCCAATCCATCAAATATCCAACTAATACTTTCCATACCTTTCTTTTTATGTTTTTTTAATGCATACAAAGATACATAATATACACGTCTTTACATCATTTTTTTGATATAAAGAACAATAAATAGCTGTAAGCACTATATTTTTTGCTCTAACCACACAGCTATTACCTCTTTTTATTGTAACTTTGTATCCAAAAATTGGATTTATAATGGCAAAGCTTAATAAGATAAAAGTCGTTCTTGCTGAACGAGATTTAAACAACAAGTGGCTATCTGAAAAATTAGGGAAGGATCCCGCAACGATATCCAAGTGGGTTACAAATAAAACACAACCAAGTCTTGAAACGCTCATATCAATAGCTAATGTTTTAAAAGTTTCCGTACAAGATCTTATTAGACAGGATTCTACTGAATGAGAAATACGAATTTATTGTTAACTGTTTGCAATATGAAAACGAATCACACAATATATATACATGCATCACAACATATGATGCAAATAGAAGATAATTCTATCGACTTGGTAGTAACTTCACCTCCATATCCAATGATTGAGATGTGGGATGAGATTTTGGGTGAGCAAAACCCCAATATCTTAGAAAGTTTGGAGAATGAGCCAGAAAAGGCATTTGAAATGATGCATCAAGAATTAGACAAAGTCTGGAAAGAATGCTTCCGAGTAATTAAACCTGGAGGTTTCTTGTGTGTCAATATTGGCGATGCAACAAGAACCATAAATGGTAAGTTTACCCTTTACAATAACCATAGTCGCATTACCAAAGCTTGTATTGACTTCGGGTTTGTTGGCTTACCAAATATCATTTGGAGAAAACAGACAAATGCGCCAAATAAATTTATGGGAAGTGGTATGCTACCTTGTGGGGCCTATGTAACTTTAGAGCATGAATGGATTCTCATTTTCAGAAAAGGAGACAAGCGTATATTTAAAAGTGCTAACGAGAAATTGGCGCGTATGAAGAGTTCTTTCTTTTGGGAAGAAAGAAATGTGTGGTTTTCAGATGTATGGGATATCAAGGGAACGAAGCAGAATTTACAAAAATCGAAAACAAGAGAAAGAAGTGCAGCTTTCCCATTTGAGATTCCATACAGACTAATAAATATGTTCTCACAAAAAGGCGACATGATTCTTGATCCTTTTTTAGGAACAGGCACAACTATGCAAGCTGCTATCGTTTGTGGAAGGAATTCTTGTGGATATGAGATTGATGCAAACTTTGAACAGATAATTCGAGAGGGCATAAATAATCTTGATATAGACCTTTGCAACAACTCTATAAAAAAGAGATTTGATACACACATTGAATTTATAACAGCCAGAGAGAATGCAGGAAAGATTGTTAAACACTTCGACAATACGCTCAATTGCAAGGTCATGACTAAACAGGAATCTGAAATAGAATTGAACTATTTGACAGCTATCACTTGCAATAATAGAAATGGAGTATACACGGTGGAATATAATCCTCATTCGGATTTATCAGTTTTGCCAAACAACAAGAATCTATTTTCATCTGTCCACTAATGGCTACTAAACATACTATAATTTATGGCGATAGTCGTAATATGTCATTGATTCCAAACGAATCAGTGCAACTTATTGTGACTTCGCCTCCATATTGGCAACTGAAAGACTACGGTGTAGACAAACAAATTGGTTTTTATGATTCATACGAGGACTACATTAACAATCTGAATTTAGTTTGGAGAGAGTGCTTTCGTGTGCTTGAACCAGGGTGCCGCCTCTGTATTAACATCGGTGATCAGTTTGCTCGTTCCGCATACTATGGTAGATACAAGGTTATTCCCATTCACTCAGAGATAATCAGATTCTGTGAAGAGATCGGTTTT
Source organism: Alloprevotella sp. (assembly GCA_045124135.1). Taxonomy (GTDB): domain Bacteria; phylum Bacteroidota; class Bacteroidia; order Bacteroidales; family Bacteroidaceae; genus Alloprevotella. Next base: position 18,726 of record JBGVLE010000043.1, on the reverse strand, counting down.
GATTATATGGGTAGCATTGTATGGCAAAAGCTGACATCGATGCATACTTCTGGTGGTGATACCGTAATGGGGAGTTTTCCATATCCACGAGGAGGTATTATTAAAATTGACTTTGAGCTTATTCTTCTCTTCAAGAAAGCAGGAAAAAGTGCGTCAGTTTCCAAGGAAATAAAAGAAGCCTCAAAACTTACGCGTCAAGAATGGAATGAGTATTTCTGCTCACATTGGAATTTTGGTGGAGCCAAGCAAGATAAACATATTGCAGTATTTCCAGAAGAGCTCCCCAAACGATTGATACGAATGTTCTCATTTGTAGGCGATACCATCTTAGACCCATTTATGGGAAGTGGAACAACTGCCTTGGCAGCAAAGAATCAAAACAGAAATTCTATTGGCTACGAAATCAATCAGAAATTTCAGAAGTTCTATGAAGAAAAGGTTGTGTTAAGCAATAGGGAAGATAATCATATTTTTAATGTAAGGGAGGATACCTCTGAATTTGATTTACAAAAAACCATTGACACCTTACCTTATCACTTTATAGATATACATAAACTTGACAAACAGATCGATGTTAAGCAGCATACATATGGAAGCAAGTTTGAAACTGATAAGTCTGTATTAGATGATAAACCAAACATATTTAGTCATATTAAACAAAAAGAAGAACAGATAGATGCGGAGCCTATGGTTATGGTGAACCATGCTCGCAGAGAACTTCGGCAACTCATGATTCAAAAGGGGATTTGTTACCTACGTGCAGGTGACTCGAAAGGTTCAATTTTGGTACAAAATGGATTTGAACGAATGCAATACCTATTACTTCATACTGGTGGCTCTGAACCTCAGTTGTTCAAGCTAAAAACTAAAGGTATGTTTCAAATTTGGACAAAGGAAACACTCCTGAAAAATGGATTCAATCCTCAAAGTGCTCCATATTACATTATTTTGCATTTTGACAGCCAACGCCCCATACCCATAATCAAAATGCCCAAATTGAAAGAAGACAAAAACACATATCGAGCAAAGATTAAGAAACTCAGTGAGTTTGTATAGAAGCAAGAAAGGATAGGCTTTATACCTATCCTTTCTTGCTTCTATTGGAAATCTTCTGGGTTATAATCAAACAAGATGCTTTTGGCCTTTTTAGCGTATGAAACAACGACACATTGTAATTCTTCGTTATGAAGTTTTCCTGTTCTATCATACGTTTCTGATTTAATCTGCACAGGGTGGTCGTTAATAAAACCATCAATACCTTGTCTTTCTTCTTCAGGTGTTGCCAAGCGAAAATTTTGAGAGCCAATTTCATTGGCAATTTTCGTTATAATGGCATTCTGTACCATTAAACCATCATATGTTTTAGAATACACAAAGTCTTCTTCCCATTTTCGTATATCATCTTTGGTGACAGTATTAAGACTGTTACGCATTTTTACAAACATTGCCCATGCTTCATCTGTAGCCTTTTGAATACCATTAGGATAATGATTCTGATGCCAATTAATCCAGTCTTGATTTGAATATCCAGACAAAGTTTCATCATCTCTGAATCTTTTTATATCTTCAGACACTTGTCCGACATTATTAGGTCGTGTCGCTTTTGCATAGCCATTCGCAAGGTTTATAACCTGAGACGAATATTTAGGAAGCAAAACTTTTTGCGTTCCATTTGCAGATGAAACGTCATCTAATTTGATTTTCGAACGTGCCATATATCTTAGAAGTCTATTGGATTATACTCAATGTTTATACCATCCTTCTTCTTGTCATAGTATACAATAGGGACATTGATGGTTTCAGAAAGGCGTGCTTCCAATTTGTAGGTCGTAGACTTTATTTGAAGAGGTTTCTCACCTATAAAACCATCTATGCCTTTTGCTTCTTCCTCTGGATTTGCTTCGCGCCATTCTTTGCCTAATTGGTTGGCTATGGCTGAAATAATTGCAGTTTGAAACTTCAAACCACAAAATGTCTTTCCATACACAAGGTCTTTGACCCAATTCTCAACCATATCTTTGGTGATTGCATTGAATGCACCCTTCATCGTTTCATACATGTCCCAAATCTTTTCTGTGGCATTATCAACAGCATTAGGATAACGTTCAGAGTACCATTCAATCCACTCAGTTATTGTCTTTCCGTCAAATTCCTTTATGAGTTCAGACATTTGCCCAACAACTTTTGGGCGAGTGCCTCCTGCATTGCTATTTACAAGATTGATTACTTGCGTTACATACTTAGGAAACTCATAGAGTGGTGCATTAGACAACTCTGCGATTGTGTCATTAGATATCTTGAATTTCTTCATGATGATATAATATTTGTGTTATATGAATAATTGAGAGACATGAACTCCTAACCCATTTGCAATTTTATTGATGCAAATAAGTGATGGATTTCGTTCGAGCCTTTCTACCATTCCTATATAAGTACGGTGAAGTCCAGCTCTTTCTGCAAGTTTTTCCTGAGATAGCCCCTGCTGTTCTCTAAGGGTTCTAACTTTATGTGCGAATATTATTAGATAATCTTTGTCTTCCATATTAAGCATACATTAGCATACAAGTGTATAACATACTATTGTAATCAATATAACACGATGTCAACATACAATTGTCTGTCTATTACACAATTCTGCTTAACCTGTGCAAAATATTTGGTATTATTAACTTTAGTAGATACGAATATAGTGATATCATTTACTAACTGATTGCGCGTTTCATATCAGGGAGTCTAATTTCAAATACTCCTTCTTCAAATTCTCATCTTTAATGACATACTGATAAAACATACGATTGAGCCTGTCTCGATTCATTATGCGCTCTTGATACAAACTTGAAAAGAGAATATAAGCGGAAAGTCCAAGAATTATCAAGTACCATTGCAACATGCCCCACTTGTCAGTGCTCGCCTTGAAACGCTGCCACTTGTATAGCCACCATGTTTTCAAAGTTGGAAGTGGGGCTGGTTTCGGATTGGTAATGGCTTGTAGAGCATTACCCCAAATCTTTAATATAGTATGGGTGGTCTCTACTGGTTCGTCTTTATCAAGAATCTAACCCGATGAAGCGTATGGTGCGTTGTATCTCTGGAGGGTATTCAGATTCCCATTCCTTCATTTGGGCTATGGTGTTGATGCCTTGAATCGTGCGTTTATGGAAATACTCTTTCCGATTTTTATCTTCTTTATCATCAAGTTGTTTCCATCGCTTTTGTAACTCAGCAGCGTACATACCAATGAATCGGTCTCCCATAAGTTTGATTCTTCATCAGATAGGATAGAGCTACATAGTTCTTCGTTATCGAAATAGCTTTTAATTCCCTGACGGATAGCTTCTTCAAGGTGGTCGATGTAAGGCGTGGAATCTTTAGACTCTATATTTTCATTCGATGGCTGTTGAGATAACAGCGTCTCAATATGTGCAAGTTTCGTGTTGTACACTTCAACACTTTCTTTTATAACCGACAATTCATCAAGAATGTCTTCAAGTATACCAGTTTTTTAGATTTTTCTTGACACAGATAGAATAGACTTCATAATTAAAGCCCATCCGTATTATCCGCTCAATCCGTGGTCTAATATTTGAACACGGATGCGACGGATTAAACGGCGTGTTGCTTGCTTGCTTTTTTTGAACAACAAGAAGGGCTTTTCCATACATAAGCCGGCCCGTGAGGTTTGCAATAAACCTATCAGCGCCGCCTCGCTGCTTTTAAGGGGCAGTCGGGGCGGCGCCGAAATAGCGGTCTAAATCAAATGAGTATCAGACTAAGTCTGTGGTTTATCCTCTTTGGCCAGAGGTCAGGCCTTCTTGCGGTAGCCACACTTGGGACAAACGCCGTCGGCGTTCAAGGCGATGCCGCAGAGCGGACAGCGGTCGATGGACTGACGAGAGGGGAACTCGGCCGTGGCGGCATTCACACCGCTGGTGAAGGTGAGTTTCACGATGTTGAGTTTGTCTTTGAGCAGGTCATAGACAATCTTGATCATACCCTCGACGGTCATGGTCTCCTTGGTCACGACGAGGCGGCAGTCGGGATAGGCCGTGGCCAGTTCGGTCTTGAAGGCGGCGCCCTTCATTGTGTTTTGCGGATGGCCGCCTTTGATGCCTTGCTTTTCATAGACGTCGAGAACGGCAGGCAGCAGGGGATCGTCGGCACGAAGCACAAGGGCGTGGTCAAAATTCTTCAGCACGTCCCAGGCCACTTTCTGGATTTCGTTGCAAGGATAAACCATGTTGACACCTTCGTTGATGGTGTCTTCCACTTCGATGGTCAACACGCCGGTGTGGCCGTGGAGGTATTGGGCCTCACCTTTGAAGCCATAAAAACGGTGGGCATACTGGAGGTCGAAAGATGTGATGCTTCTCATGATGTTTGAATTTTTGGGAGTTAGTAATGAATGTTGTTTGTTTTCTGATGCAAAAATACAGAGGGACTTTGGAGCCACCAAACGATAAATTGAATGCCGCGATTGATTATTTCAATACAGCATAGTCAAAACGCTGATTTATCGCTATCTTCGCACCGTCTTTACATCCCTTAAATCTATGACTCTCCAACAGCTGGAATATGTGGTGGCTCTTGCTCGCCTGTGTCATTTCGGGCGGGCAGCCGAGGCGTGTGGTGTGACGCAGTCCACGCTCAGCTCTATGGTGCAGAAGCTGGAGAAAGAACTGGGACTGGCCCTCTTCACACGGTCGGCCCACGGCGTAAGGCCGACACCATCGGGCGAAAAGCTCATTGCCCAAGCCCACCGCATCCTTGACGAGGCACGCCGACTTGAGGCCATGGCCGCCGAAGAGCGGAGCGGCGTGGGCGGCGTGTTCCGGATGGGCATACTCCCCACGATTGCACCCTACCTCCTGCCCCGTTTCTTTCCGTCACTTTGCAGCAAATACAAGACGCTCGACCTCCGCGTGGTGGAGATGAAGACCGACGAAATGAAACGGGCACTCGAACGGCACGAAATCGACGCCGGCATCATGGTGGCCGTAGACGGTCTGGACGAGTTTGAAAGCCACACGCTCTATTATGAGCAGTTTCTGGCCTATGTGGCCCAAAAAGATGCCTTGTTTTCACATCAGTCCATCAAGACGGCCGACCTCGCCGACGAAGCGCTCTGGCTGCTCGACGAGGGCCACTGTTTCAGAGACCAGTTGGTGAAGTTTTGCAGCCTCAAGTCGGCCACGGCCCCACGACGCACCTACACGCTGGGCAGCATCGAGACATTCATGCGAATGGTCGAGAGCGGTATGGGTGTGACGTTCATCCCCGAACTGGCCCTCGAGCAACTCTCGGCAGAGCAACGCGGGCTGGTGCGGCCGTTTGCCATCCCCATCCCCACCCGCGAAATCATCCTGACCACGTCGACAGACTTCGTGCGACACACCTTGCGCGACCTGCTCATCGACGCCATAAGCCGGAGCGTACCGCCACAGATGCTGAAACTCAACAACACCGAACAGCGTGTATAACATTAGTCAACCGACGACAAGCCGAGAGCAATCAAACTTGTTTGAATTGCCGAGGCGCGGAGGAGTAAGGCAAAGCCAAAGAGACGAAGAAACAAAAAGGCTCTTAGACTTTTTGACTCTTAAACTCTCAGACTCATAAACTAAACCATCGTTTCCTTATCTAATACACATTTCTCTATGTTCAAACGTTTACTCTTTTCATTGCTGGCCCTCACGGCTCTGACCGCCTGGGCCGACCTGCCCTTCCGCAACCACCGCTACGACGGGTTCAAGGTCATCGACACCGACAGCACACAGATTGTGTTTATCGGCAACAGCATCACCAACATGCACGAGTGGTGGGAAGCCTTTGCCGACCATCGGGTGATCAACCGCGGCGTGTCGGGCGCCGTTTCTGACGAAACCATCGCCAATCTCGAAGGCATCCTCGCCGGTCGGCCGGCCAAGGCTTTCCTTATGATTGGCACCAACGACCTGGGCACCTCGGGCATTAACACGGCAGCCCACGTGGCCACCAATGTGCGTCACATCCTGCAACGTTTCAAGAGAGAAAGTCCGCGCACCGAGCTTTTCGTGCAGAGCATCCTGCCCAGCCGTTTACGCAATGTGTCGCTCCTGCGAGAGACCAACGACTCGCTGCGCCACATCTGCAGCGAAATGGGTGCCGCCTACGTGGACCTTTGGGACAAGTTCACCGATCTGACCGAGACGGGCAACAACACCCATACGCTCGACGGTCTTCACCTCACGGCTTCGGGCTACGCCATCTGGTGTCAGGCCATTGCGCCGCTTGTGGGCCTGAGCACGGTCTATAGCGACGCCACCACCGACAACCCGGGCACACTGGGCGGTGCCTATGGCATGCGAGCCACCTATTTCGCAGCGCTGCCCGTGCGCGAGGGCGACGTACTCATCATCGGCGACGAGACGGTCCACGGCGGCGAATGGCACGAACTGCTCCACAGTCCGCGTGTGAAAAACCGCGGCAACGGCTGGGGACTCAACAGCAGCGAAATTGCCATCGTGGCCAAAGAGCTGCCGCTCATTCTCGGCGGTTGCAGCGAGACGGGATATCCCGAGCAGATATTCTTTTATAATGGAGCCAACGAGGTGTCCAACACCGCCACGGCCATAGCCGACATTATGACAGCTTATCGGGCCAACGTGGCCACCGCGCTGAGTTATGCTCCCACGGCAGCCATCCGCCTGCTGCCCGTAATCCCCGGCGGCGCCTCGGCCGAGATTTTGAGCCGTGCCAAGACCTTCAACGACTCTCTCCGTGCCTACGCCGAAGCCACCGAAGGCGTTGAGTTTGTAGACTGCTACGACAGTTTCTATCCCGGTGGCACGATAGACACGCGCTATTTCCAAGGCCGCTATTTCAGCGGACTGGGCTATGCCAAACTCTCGCAGGCCATCGCCCCCTATATCGAAGGCGCCACGGCCACGACCGACTCTGCCGCCAACGCCGCACTGGCCCGCTTCAACGCCCGCACCACACTGGCCTCTACCGACTCCAAAATGACCTATACGGGCATCGGCGACAAAGTGGGCTGGTACACGGCCGAAGCTGCTGCCGACCTGTTGGCCGCAAAGGCTGATGCCGCCGAACTGCTGGCCCGCCCCGACGTCACCAACGACGAACTCACCGCTGTGGCCGCGGCCATCGAAGCAGCCTGGACAGCCTTGCTGCCACGCCTCAACCAGCCTACGCTGAGCACCTCCGGCGACGAGCATTGGTACCGTCTCTCCACGCCGTTGCGCGCCGACCGCTATCTCACGTCGACGGGCGCAGGGAACGGTCTGGTGGGAAACGAAGAGCACAGTCTGCCCACAGGTATGTGGAAGTTTGTGAGCCGCACCGACGGCAGCCTCGACATTGTCAACCGAGACGACGGCAGCTTCATCTCGCCGGTTTCAGGCTACAACACCGTCATCAAGACTTCCGCCACCTCTCCCGCTTCAGGCTGGACCCTCAGCTATGGCCAGACACCCGGCCTCTTCATCGTGAGCAGCGGCACAGTCGAACTCAACCAGACCCAGGCGGCACAAAACTATGCCATCTACAACTGGAGTTCGGACCGCTCGGGCACCGACCGCACCGACGCCGGTTGCCAAATTCTTATCACCGAGGCCCCCGACCCCGAGGTGGTCGAACCTGTGGCCGAACCTGTATTGACGCTCACCGACATCACGCTCGACGGCACCGCGCCCTATCGCGTAGACGACACGTTGGCATCGCCCGTGCTCTCATCAGCATCGGGCACAGTGGCCATCGACTTCACCCTCACCTCGCCCACGGCCGACTGCGGCATACTCGTGGGCAGCTCAAACGAAGCTGGCGCAGACTATTTCAGCGTCGTGCAGCGCCAGACCAACCGCTACGGCGTGCAATACATTGGTGCGCAAAATGGCCAAGAGGGTTGGTACACCAAGACGGCTACCATGAGCGGCCGCATCCGGCTGGTCGTCACAATGGATGCTGAAGCCGAAGCCTATGCCTATTACCACAACGGCACCTCTGCAGGCACCATCAGCGGAATGACCGCGGCCTACGGCTACCGCAGTTTCGGCAATGTGCCCGACGTGTCGGGACTCTTCCTTGGCGGCGTCGTGACAAGCGCCTCTGCCAATCTCCATCCCCACTCGGGCACCATCCACTCCGTACGCTTTTGGGACACGGTGCTGACGGCCGCCGAATTGAGCCGGCTCACCTACGACGGCCTTGTGCCCACCTCCATACCCGCCGTGCCACTCTCTCCTGCCGCCAACGAAAACGAACCCGTGCTCTACGATCTCTACGGTCGCCCGGTCGGCTCGACCACACGCGGCATTGTCGTGGGGCAAGGCGTGAAGAAGTTGGTGACGAAATAAGCCAAGGCGAGAGCCGACATCTTTTTGATTATTGAAAAGACGCCTCTGGCCGGCCTTTCTGTATAATCCTCCCCTTTGCCTTTTCAGAAAAGCCCAACGCGCACTCCGACACAGACGGCCGAGGGCCGCTCGGACATCCACTCGCGACTGTCCGGCGGCCCTCGGCCTGTATGTGTCAGTGTATGTGTGACTATGGATTACTTCCTGCTCAGATAGGCGTCTATCTCTCGCGCCACCTTGCGGCCTCCGGCTATGCTGCGCACCACGAGACTGGCGCCCGTGGCAGCATCTCCGGCCACAAACACGCCTTCTGGAAGTTCCCTTTGCTCAGGGCGCAAGAAGCCCATAGCCAGCAAGACGAGTTCGGCCTTGATGACTTCTTTCTTGCCTGTGGGTTTCATTATGGGACGGCCGCCGTCGGGATTGGGCTGCCATTCCACCTCTTCCACCTCCACGCCCGTGACGTGGCCCTCCTTGTTGCCGATAAACCGGAGCGACGAGAGCGACCAGCGGCGGGTGCAACCTTCTTCGTGGCTGCTGCTGGTCTTCAACACCACCGGCCACTGGGGCCACGGTGTGGCGGGATTGTGCCCAACAGGTGGCTTGGGCATGATCTCAATCTGCGTGACGCTGGCTGCTCCCTGACGGTTGCTCGTGCCGATACAGTCGCTACCGGTGTCGCCTCCGCCAATGACGAGGACATTTTTGCCATGGGCAGTGATGCGTTCGTCAGCGGAGAAGGCCTGTCCGGCAAGCACACGGTTTTGCTGGGCCAGCAGTTCGAGCGCGAAATACACACCCTTGAGGTCACGCCCGGGAATGTTGAGGTCGCGCGCCTGAGGCGTTCCGGTGCAGAGGCAGTAGGCGTCGAAACCTTCGGGCAGGTGGTCGGGGTCTATCGTGGTGGAGACCTTGAATGTGACGCCCTCGGCCTGCATCACACGGACACGGCGGTCGATGACGGTCTTGTGGAGTTTGAAGTTGGGTATGCCGAAACGCAAAAGGCCGCCGATATATTCGTCTTTCTCAAATACAGTGACGTCGTAGCCCATATGGTTGAGCTGGTTGGCGGCTGCAAGGCCTGCCGGGCCACTGCCCACTATGGCTACGCTTTTGCCCACACGCGGATATTGCCTGGGCTCTACATAGCCCTCACGGAAGGCCGACTCGATGACGGCACACTCGTCTTCACGTATGGTGACGGGCGAGTCGATGGAGAGTTTCAACACACAACTCTTCTCGCAGAGTGCCGGACAGATGCGTCCGGTGAACTCCGGAAAGTCGTTGGTGGCGGTGAGTATCTCGTAGGCCTCGCGCCAACGGCCTTTGTAGATAGCGTCCTGGAATTCAGGCGGACGGTTGCCAAGCGGACAGGCCCAGTGGCAAAAGGGTACGCCGCAGTCCATGCAGCGCGAGGCTTGGAGTTTGCGTTCTCCAGTATTGAGGGTTTGTTCCACTTCGCCAAAATCGGCAATGCGCTCGTGCACGGGACGGTAACCGGCTTCCTGGCGCGGAACAGACAAAAAGGCTTTAGGATTTCCCATTTTTTTGTTTTCGGTTTAGAGGGTTGAGGGGGTGAGAGGAGGTAAAGAGAGTAAAGAGGGTTGAAAAGTCGGATTGGCCGCTCAGTGTGCCGACCTTACAGGCCGGAAATCCGAGAACAATCTATCACCCGGGCCTTCGGCCTGGGCTGATATGTTACGCCCTTACAGGACTTGCTTGGCCGCTCATTTTCTCTTAGACTTTTGGTCTCCATTAATAGTCTCGTTGCACTTCGGCAATCTTCTGGCGGAGTTTCTTCATCTGCTCCTCTGCCAGCACACGCTTGTATTCAATCGGCGTGACTTGTATAAAGTCGTCGACGTAGCGGTTCCAGTCGTCGAGCATCGTACGGGCCAGGTGGCTGCCGGTGTAGAGATAGTGTTGGCGGATGAGCTCATGCAGTTCTTTGCGCGAGGTGGAGTCTTCGAGAAGTGAGAGTTCCACCATTTCCATATTGCAGAAGTAGTCGAAATCGTGGTTTTTGTCCCACACGTAAGCCACACCGCCACTCATACCGGCTGCAAAGTTGCGTCCGGTCTCACCGAGCACGACGACGCGGCCGCCGGTCATATATTCGCAGCAGTGGTCGCCCACGCCCTCGACGACGGCGATGGCTCCCGAGTTGCGCACGGCAAAACGCTCGCCGGCCTTGCCGTTGATGTAGACCTCTCCAGTGGTGGCGCCATAAAGCAAGGTGTTGCCGGCAATGGCATTGTCTTCGGCCTTGAAGTTTGACCTCACAGGCGGCATCACGGCGATGCGACCGCCGCTCAGACCCTTGCCGAGGTAGTCGTTGGCTTCGCCTTCGAGCTTGAAGCTGATGCCATGTGCAAGGAAGGCGCCGAAACTCTGTCCGGCAAAGCCCTTGAACTTCACACTGATGGTGTCGTCAGGCAGTCCGGCATGGCCGTAAGTCTTAGCCACCATGCCCGACAGCATCGCGCCGACGGCACGGTCGGTGTTGCCGATGGCATATTCAAGCGACACTTCACGCTGGTGGTCGATGGCATCTCGGGCCGCTTCAATCATTGCCACGTCTTTGACGGTCTGTATTTGGTGCATCTGGGCCGTGGTGTGGCGCAGTGCGGCCTGATTGTCGACACGGTGGAGCAGACGCGTGAAGTCGAGCTTGGCTGCCTTTGAGCCTGTGGGTGCTTTCAGTTCGATCAGCTCGGTGTGGCCCACGATGTCGTCAAGGCGACGGAAACCCATCTCGGCAAGATATTCGCGCACCTCCTCTGCAAGGAAGCGGAAGTAGTTGACCACATATTCATAGCGGCCGCGGAAGTGTTCGCGCAAAGCCGGGTCTTGTGTGGCCACACCCACGGGGCAGGTGTTTTGATGGCACTTGCGCATCAGCACACAGCCAAGCACCACGAGCACTCCCGTGCCAAAGGCAAACTCTTCAGCACCGAGCAGGGCCATAGAGATGATGTCGCGACCGGTCTTGAGCTGGCCGTCGGTCTGCAAACGCACCTGACCACGCAAGCCGTTAAGCACGAGCGTTTGTTGCGTTTCGCTCAGGCCAATCTCTGGCGAGATGCCGGCATACTTCACCGAAGAGGCCGGCGAAGCTCCCGTTCCGCCCTCGGCACCCGAAATGACGATGAGGTCGGCCTTGGCTTTGGCCACACCGGCAGCAATGGTGCCTACACCGCTCTCGGCCACAAGCTTGACGCTTATCTGTGCCTTCGGGTTGACATTCTTCAAGTCGAAGATGAGCTGGGCCAGGTCTTCGATGGAATAGATATCGTGGTGAGGCGGCGGCGAGATGAGCGAAATGCCGGGGATGGAGTGGCGTGTGCGGGCAATGATGTCGTTCACCTTATAGCCCGGCAGCTGTCCGCCCTCACCGGGCTTGGCGCCTTGTGCCACCTTGATTTGTATCTCGTCGGCATTGACCAGATATTCCGTAGTCACGCCAAAACGGCCTGAGGCCACTTGCTTGGTTTTGCTGTTGAGCGAGATGCCGTCGAAGGTGTCGTGGAAGCGTTCGCTGTCTTCACCTCCCTCGCCGGTGTTGCTGCGCGCGCCGAGCTTGTTCATGGCCAAAGCCAAAGCCTCATGGGCTTCTTTGCTGATGGCACCAAACGACATCGCACCCGTAACGAAGTGTTTCACGATGCTGCTCACGGGTTCCACTTCGTCAATGGAGATGGGAGCGCGCTTAAACTTGAAGAAGTCGCGGATAAAGAGCGGTGAGGCTTTTTCGTCTACCAGACGGGTGAACTCCTTGAACTTCTTGTAGCTGCCCAGACGTGTGGCCAACTGCAAGGCGGCAATGGTCTCGGGGTTCCAGGCGTGGTGCTCACCGTCTTTACGATAGGCATAAATGCCCACGTTGGGCAAGAGGTCTTCGCGGTTTGGATTGTCGGCATAGCTGAAGGCCACATCGTGGAAGTGTACATAGTCGCGGGCGATTTCCTCAAGTCCGACACCGCCAATGGTAGAAATCTCTGTGCCGAAATAGCGGCGCAAGAGGTCTTCGCTCACACCGACAGCCTCAAATATCTTGGCGCCGCGGTAAGAACGAATGGTGCTGATGCCCATCTTACTCATTATTTTATATAAGCCCTTGCAGACTGCCTTGATGTAGCCTTGCTCGGCCGTGTCGTAGTTCATCTGCACTTCGCCGCGGCGCACGAGGTCGTCGAGCACGGCGAAAGCCATATAGGGGTTGATGGCGCTGGCGCCGTAGCCCAAGAGCAGGGCGGCGTGCATCACTTCACGGATTTCGCCACTCTCAACGACAAGCGCCGTCTCTACGCGCCTCTGCACGCTGATGAGATGGTGATGGACGGCACTGACGGCCAGGAGCGACGGGATGGCGGCATGGTCGCGGTCGATGCCGCGGTCTGACAAGACGATGTAGTTCACGCCGTCGAGCACAGACTGTTCGGCTTGCTTGCAAAGGTTATCGAGGGCCTCTTGCAGTCCGGCGGCACCCTTCTTCGCCTCAAAAAGCATAGGGAGCTTGATGGTCTTGAAACCTTTGTAGCGGATGTTGCACAAAAGGTCAAGGCTGCGGTTGCTCAAGATGGGATGCGGGAGGCGCACCATCTTGCAGTGGCTCTCGTTGGGCACGAGGATGTTCATCCCGACAGCACCGATGTATTCCGTGAGCGACATGACGAGTTCCTCGCGAATGGGGTCGATGGCCGGGTTGGTCACCTGGGCAAACTGCTGACGGAAGTAGTTGAACAGCAGTTGGGGCTTCTCCGAAAGCACAGCCAGCGGCGTGTCGTTGCCCATAGACACCACGGGTTCAGACCCGTTCTGGCACATCGGCACAAGCAGGCGCTCCACGTCTTCACGGGTGTAGCCGAAGGCGCGAAGCTTTATGGCATAGTCGTCGATGGCTCCCGTCACCTTGCGGCCGCTTTTGAGGGCGTCGAGCTCTATGCGGTTGGTCGACAGCCATTCACGATAGGGCTTGGCCGCGGCGAGCTGCTCCTTGAGTTCGCCGTCGTAATAGATGCGTCCCTCTTGGGTGTCGACGAGCAATATTTTGCCGGGCTGCAGACGGCCTTTCTCTTTGATGTCGCCTGCCTCAAAACCAATCACGCCTGCCTCACTGGCCACCACCATCATGTCGCCGCGGGTGATGAGATAACGCGCCGGACGCAAACCGTTACGGTCAAGCATACCGCCGGCGTATCGGCCGTCGCTGAAAAGCAACGCAGCCGGACCGTCCCAGGGCTCCATCAATATGGAGTGGTATTCGTAGAAGGCCTTGAGTTCTTCGCTTATGGGGTTCTTGTCGTTGAAACTTTCCGGCACCAGCATCGCCATGGCGTGGGGCAGGCTCAGTCCCGACATCACCAAGAACTCGAGCACGTTGTCGAGCGACGCCGAGTCGCTCATGCCGGGTTGGATGATGGGCCGTATGGCCTTGACGTCGCCAAGTGCCGGTGTGGAAAGCACGGCCTCACGCGCCTCCATCCACCCTCTGTTGCCGCGGATGGTGTTAATCTCTCCGTTGTGTGCCAGGAGGCGGAAAGGCTGTGCCAGGCTCCACGTGGGGAAGGTGTTGGTGGAGAAGCGCGAGTGCACCACGGCGAGGCCGCTGGTGAAATATGGCTGTGTGAGGTCGGGGTAATACTCACGCAGCTGTCGCGAAGTGAGCATACCCTTATAGACAATATTCTTGGACGAAAGCGAAACGATGTAGAAATCCTTGTGGGTTATTCGCTTTTCGATTTTCTTGCGGATGACATAGAGCAGCCGCTCAAGATGCTCCACGTCGGTGTTTTCGCCGGGCGTGACAAAGACTTGGCGGATGTCGGGTTCGGCGTCGCGTGCGTCCTGTCCCAGGATATCGGAGTTGACGGGTACGTTTCGCATGTGCATCAGAGTGAGACCCTCGCGCTCAATCTCTTCGATCATTACGCTGAGAATGCTCTGCTGCGCCTTTTCGTCTTTGGGCAGGAAGACGAGGCCTGTGCCGTATTTGCCTTTCTCAGGCACAGGAATGCCTTGCAACAGGATAAATTCGTGTGGGATTTGAAGCATGATGCCCGCTCCGTCACCGGTTTTGTTGTCTGCGCCTTCTGCGCCGCGGTGCTGCATATTTTCCAACACCTTGAGCGCGGCATTCACCAGTTCGTGCGATTTGTTGCCGTGCACGTTTACAATCATGCCGACACCACAAGCATCGTGCTCGTTCTCGGGCGTGTAGAGCCCTTGTGTTTCGTTCGGGTGAAAAGGTTTCATCAGTTCAATAGATTTGACAGATTGCTTTCAGATGAGCCCGACATCGGTGCGGCTGCACTGCGCCGCGTTGGCCATACCGGCCTCACACGATTTTGTGTCGTCACGCCTAAGCCGAGCGTCTCTTTTCGGGTTTATTGAATGCAAAAGTAGTTACTTACTTTCAATTTGTCTAATTTTTACAAAGAAAAAATCTCAAAAGAGCAGATTTTTGACATATAAAAGTAACAAAAAGATTATTTTCGTGCAAAAACAAACGCCTTGTGGGAAGATGAATGTGCATCTTGCCACAAGGCGCAATAATGATGGGTGCTCGCGTGCGTGTATATATTATAGATATGTGTGCCTTGACAATTGGCACGAAGTTCTGACGGTCAGATATGAGGCTCGGACGGCGGGCGGCAAAGCCGACGGATCAAAGGGCGTCGGTTTCGGGCAAATGGGACATAGTCTCTGCCTGTTCGGCCTCAGTGAGTGGCGGCAGGGGGTTGCGGTCGCTTTCGCGCGCACCGAGTCGCTGGAGTTTGCGGCAGGTCTGGACGATGCTCTGGCCGGTGTCGCCGAGTTTGCGGTCGCCCTCGTCGTAAGCCTTTGCGGCAGCCTCGAGCGCCTTGCCCACGGCCTTGTATTTCTTGACGAATTGCCCCACGCGGTCGAGCATTTCGCCGGCCAAGGCGAATACTTTCTCGTGATTGCTCACCTGGGCAATCTGGGTCCACGTGAGGCTCACGATGCGCAAGGCCGCATAGAGCGTCTGCTCGTCGGCGATGAATACGCCCTGTTCCATAGCGCGGCGCCACAAGTCGGGCTGGGCGGTGAGGGCTGTCCATAGCGCACCCGAATTGGGGACAAACATGATCACATAGTTCATGGCGACCTTTGGCGGCCGTATGTAACTCGAATAGTCTTTGGCGGCCAACTCCTTGACGTGTTTCTGCAGACTCTCCACATGCTGCCGCAAGGCGCGGTTGCGCTGCGCCTCGTCGGTGGCGTTGAGATAGTCGAGGAAAGCCGTGAGCGACACCTTGGAGTCAATCACCACGTCGCGCGTCTTGTCGAGATGCAAGATGACGTCGGGTCTGAGCCTCCGGCCCTCTTCGCTCTTCACGGTGGTGCCGTCGGCATGGCGGATGACAGCCTGTGTGTCGTAGTGCACACCGCGCGTGAGGCCGCCAGCTTGGAGCAACTCGTCGAGCACCACTTCGCCCCACTCTCCCTGCACGCGGCTGCCTTGTCTGAACACACGCGCCAATTCGTCGGCACTGCGCCGGGCGGCTTCGCTCTCGCGAATCACGCCTTCCACGCCGGCCTTCATCTCACCGCCCAGACGCGACTGCTCTTTGGCGGCCTCGACCATGGCTTGCTGCATCTGCGCCATCGTTTCGCCCAGCGGCTTCATGAGGCTCTCGATGCTCGACGTGCTGTAGTCTGCAAACTCTTTCTGACGCGCCTTGAGCATAGTCTCAGTCTTCACGCTCATCTCGGCGGTGACCTTGGCCATCATCTCTTGCCAGCGCTGCTCCACGGCTGCCACGATTTCGCGGTGGCGGTTTTCGAGAGCATCGAGCGCGGCGCGGTGTGCCCGTTCCTGGGCTTCGAGCGCCAGACGTCCATACTGCTCGCCGTCACGCCGGGCCTGCTCTCCGGCCTTCTCGGCCTCGGCCTTGGCCTCTTTGAGCTGGGCCGACAATATGGCCACCTCGGCCTCACGGCCACTCTGCCGGCCACGCCAATAAAGCCAACTGGCGGCGCCGCCCACCAACAAACCGCCCACGGCGGCTATCACTGTCATCATTGCTATGCTGTTTTTATGGAAGAGTCTAAGAGACCAAGAGGCTAAGAGTTTGAGCGGCCACGCCTACTCTATGACTTTTTTGTCTCTTGTCTCTTTGTCTCATTTTTGACTACAAAGTTACACGCTTTTGCACACAATGCAGAGCCACGCCATCGATTATTGACGGGTTCAGATGGCCGGGAGCCGTCCAAAAGCCTTAATTTTGCAGACACAAACGACCCAAAGACGGGATTGCAAGCCATCGTGCCGCTCCGCCGAAAGGGGCCAAGCCCACACTATCGCTCAAAATGACTTTCACCGACTTTTCATTTCTTCCCCATCCTCTCAGAGTTCGCGCCGTCTGCCGCGAACTGGCCTTCAAGCAGCCTGCCGGCACGTCGCGCGGCGTCTATCTCACGCGCCGGCTATGGTATGTGGTCATCACCTCGCCGGTCGGTCGCCGTCTGCTGGGACTGGGCGAATGTGCACCTCTGCCCGACCTCTCTTGCGACGCCGGTCCTGCCTATGCAGAGCGGCTCCGTGAGGCCTGCCATTGTCTCGAGACGACCGGCCAAGTGGATTTTGAGTCGCTCAGAGCCTTCCCCTCCATCACCTTCGGCCTCGAGACGGCCCTGCTCTCGGCCCGAGCCTCACTTGAAAGCGGCGACTTCCTCACGCTCTTCGACACGCCCTACACGCGCGGCGAGACGCCCATACGCATCAACGGCCTGGTGTGGATGGGGCAAAGAGACGAAATGATGGCACGTATGGAAGACAAAATCAGGCAGGGTTTCAGATGTGTGAAACTCAAAATCGGGGCCATTGATTTTGAAGAAGAAATGAGCCTCATAGAGTGTCTGCGCTCGCGCTTTGGCGAGAAAGAGATGGAACTGCGCGTCGACGCCAACGGGGCCTTTCGTCCCGACGAGGCCATGCACAGACTCGAGCGTCTCGCAGCCTTCGGCATCCACAGCATAGAGCAACCCATTCGAGCTGGACAGTGGGACGAAATGGCCCGCCTCTGCCGCCAGACGCCCATAGCCATCGCGCTCGACGAAGAACTCATCGGCATCAACGCCCCCGCCCAGAAGCAACGGCTGCTTGAGACCATACGCCCGCAATACATCATCTTGAAGCCCTCGCTCCACGGCGGGCTGAGCGGATGTGAGGAATGGATGAAACTGGCCGCCGGCCTCGACATCCCCAACTGGGTGACAAGCGCGCTCGAAAGCAATGTGGGCCTCAACGCCATTGCGCAATGGACCTCGGCCATACGCGACAAATACCACTGCCCCAGCCTCCCGTTGCCCGAAGTCCAGGGACTGGGCACAGGAGGCCTTTTTGCCACCAACTTCCCCTTCACCACAATGAGTCTCGAGAGCGACCGGCTCTGGAACAAGCTGCCCGAAGAGCGCCGCTTCAAGCAAGAACTTCAAGCCTTCGAGCGTGAATGGCGGAACGTGTCTGAGACATTGACGGTGAAGACTTCGGGTTCGACGGGAGCGCCCAAGACCATGGAGGTGAGCAAAAGCCACATGGCGGCCAGCGCCCGCCGCACCGTCAGGACACTCGGGCTTCAAGCCGCCGACACGGCCCTGCTCTGCCTGCCGTTGCAGTATATCGCCGGCAAGATGATGGCCGTGAGAGCCTTCACGGCCGGACTTCGTCTCGTGTGCGTGCCGCCGTCGTCCCACCCCTTTGCTCGGCTGCACACGTCGCCTGCGTTTGCCGCCCTCACACCCCACCAGGTGTGGGAGACGCTGCAAGTGGCACGCGAGGCCGAGCGGCTCAAACACGTCAACCACCTCATCATCGGCGGCGGCGCCATAGACCCCGCCTTGGCCGAAGCATTGCAGTCGTGGCCGGGCGCCGTGTGGAGCACCTACGGCATGACCGAGACGCTATCGCACATCGCCCTGCGCCGACTCAGCGGCCCCGAAGCCGACGAGGCCTACACGCCGCTCGAAGGCGTAAGCATCGAGACCGACGCGGCCGGCCGGCTCATCATCACCGACACGGCCACAGGCGGCTGCCGCCTCGTGACCAACGACCTGGCCACCGTTTTGCCCGACGGACGGTTTGTCATCCGCGGCCGCTGCGACAACGTGATTTGTTCGGGAGGCATCAAAATCCAAACTGAAAGGCTCGAGAGCCAACTGTCATTTACGGGGCTGCCGCTGGCCATCACGGCTGTGCCCGACACGAGGCTTGGCGAGGCCGTGACCCTTGTTTTTGAAAGAGACGGACAGCACGACGAGGCTTGGTGGAAAAGACTTTGCGACAACCGGCTCGCCCGATTGGAGCGACCGCGCCACTTCATCGCCGTCGACCGCCTGCCGCTCACCGAAA
>JBGVLE010000042.1:0-1609 GCA_045124135.1 Alloprevotella sp. | reverse complement strand
TCACGTGGATGGTGAGGTTGTCGTTTTCGAGCACCACGACGCTGTCTTTGTCGGCCATGGCCAAAGTGTCTGTGGCGGCAAAGGCTGCCTTGAAGGCAGTGACGGTGTCGACCGGCGCCGTGACTGCTGCCACCACCTGGGGCTGCTGGGCCTGAGCGGTCTGAGCCGCGTCGGTAGTCTGGGGCTGGGGAACCGGCTGGTCGCTTTTGCTGAAATAACTGAAACCGATGAGAACGGCCACGATCAACACGAGGCCGATGACGGTGTTTTTATCCATTATATAATATTAAAGGTGTATGGGGATGAAACGAGCTGGGCTTGATAAGCCCACACTCACCCCCGGGATTCATTACTTTTTGATTTCGCTGATGGCTGCTTTGACGAAGTCGAGGAAGAGCGGATGGGGATGGAGCACGGTGCTGGAATATTCCGGATGGAACTGTGTACCGATGTACCATTTGAGTGAGGGCACTTCGACGATTTCCACCAGCCCGCAGTCGGGGTTGGTGCCTACGCAGGCCATTCCGGCCTTCTCGTAGTCGGCCTGATAGTCGCCGTTGAACTCATAGCGGTGGCGGTGACGCTCGCGGATGACCTCCTGCCCATAGATGTCGCGCACCTTGCTGCCGGCTTTCAGTTCACATTCATATCCGCCCAGTCGCATTGTGCCGCCCATGTTGGTGATGTTTTTCTGGTCCTCCATGATGTCGATGACGTTGTGGGTGGTCTTGGAGTCCATCTCGGCACTGTTGGCGTCGGCATAGCCAAGGACGTTGCGTGCAAACTCAATCACCATCATCTGCATACCGAGACAGATGCCGAAGGTGGGTTTGTTGTGCTCACGGCAATAGCGGGCGGCCAGTATCTTGCCCTCAGTGCCACGCTGTCCGAAACCCGGACAGATGACGATGCCCTGCATAGCGTCGAGTTGTTCGGCGATGTTGTTTTCGTTGAGTTTCTCGCTGTTGATGAAGTGGGTTTTGACTTTATAGTCATTGTATGTGCCTGACTGTGAGAGCGCTTCGAGAATACTCTTGTAGGCATCCTGCAGGTCGTATTTGCCGACCAGTCCGATGTGTACCTCTTCGGTGGCCTTGTGGCGACGGTCGAGGAAAGAGCGCCATGGGCCCAACCCCGGTGTTTCGCCGACAGGCATACCGAGTTTGCGCAGAATTGTTGCGTCGAGGCCTTGTTCCTGCATGCGGAGGGGCACTTCATAGATTGTGGGCTGGTCGAGACTTTGCACCACGGCGTCGGGCGAGACGTTGCAGAAGTTGGCCACTTTCTTGCGCAGTGTGGCACCGAGTTCGTGTTCGGTGCGGAGCACGAGGATGTCCGGCTGGATGCCGAGGCTCTGCAGCTCCTTGACGGAGTGCTGCGTGGGCTTGGTCTTCAGTTCGCCGGCAGCGGCCAGATAGGGCACATATGTGAGGTGCACACAAACGGCGTCGGCACCCAGTTCCCATTTGAGCTGACGGATGGCTTCGAGGAAAGGCAGACTCTCAATGTCGCCCACGGTGCCGCCAATCTCGGTGATGACGAAATCATAGTGTGCTTTTTTGCCCAGATAGAGCATATCGCGTTTGATTTCGTCGGTGATGTGTGGGAT
>JBGVLE010000041.1:0-9005 GCA_045124135.1 Alloprevotella sp. | reverse complement strand
ATGCCGCGGGCAACAACGGCGGCGTGGCTGGTCATACCGCCACGGGCGGTGAGGATACCCTCGGCCACGGCCATACCGGCGAGGTCTTCGGGGCTGGTTTCGATACGCACCATCACCACTTTGTGGCCGTCGGCGTGCCATTTGGCGGCGTCTTCGGCGAAGAAGACAATCTGGCCGCAGGCGGCACCCGGGCTGGCGGGCAGACCGCGTGTGAGTTCTTTGGCTTTGGCCAAAGCGTCTTTGCTGAAGACGGGGTGGAGGAGCTCGTCGAGTTTGTTGGGCTCGCAGCGTTCGATGGCTGTCTTTTCGTCAATCATACCTTGACGGAGCAGGTCCATGGCGATTTTGACCATGGCGGCACCTGTGCGCTTGCCGTTACGGGTCTGGAGGAACCAGAGTTTGCCTTCCTGAACCGTGAACTCCATATCTTGCATGTCGTGGTAGTGCTCTTCGAGTTTGGTCTGGATGCCGTCAAGCTGCTTGTAGATTTCGGGCATAGCCTCTTCCATTGAGGGGAACTGGGCTTTGCGCTCTTCTTCGCTGATGCCTTGGAGTTCGGCCCAGCGGCGGCTGCCTTCGAGTGTGATCTGTTGCGGCGTGCGGATACCTGCAACCACGTCTTCACCCTGTGCGTTGACGAGCCATTCGCCGTTGAAGAGATCTTCGCCGGTGGCGGCGTCGCGGCTGAAGCAAACACCGGTGGCTGATGTGTTGCCCATGTTGCCGAACACCATGGCCATAACGGTCACGGCCGTACCCCATTCGGCGGGGATGCCTTCCATCTTGCGATAGAGGATGGCGCGTTCGTTCATCCATGAGTCAAACACGGCGCAGATGGCACCCCAGAGCTGTTCCATGGGGTCTGAGGGGAATTCCTTGCCGGTCTGGGCCTTGATGGCGGCTTTGAAGCGCTTGACGAGCTCTTTGAGGTCGTCCACTTCGAGCTCGTTGTCGAGTTTCACGCCTTTGGCTTCTTTCACCTCGTCGATGATGGCTTCGAAGGGGTCAACGTCGTCTTTGTTGACGGGCTTCATGCCGAGCACCACGTCGCCGTACATCTGAACGAAACGGCGGTAGGCGTCGTAGGCGAAACGGGGATTGTTGGTCTTGCGTGCCAGGCCTTCAACCACTTCGTCGTTGAGACCGAGGTTGAGGATGGTGTCCATCATGCCGGGCATAGACGCACGGGCACCCGAGCGAACAGAAAGAAGCAATGGGTTGGCCACATCGCCAAACTTTGAAGCCATAAGCTCCTCTACGCCGTGAAGTGCATTCTCAACGTCTTTTCTCAACAATTCTACAACCTCGTTCTTGCCGATTTTGTAGTAGTCGTTACAAGTGTCTGTGGTGATGGTAAATCCCGGGGGCACGGGGACACCAATGAGATTCATCTCGGCAAGGTTCGCACCCTTGCCACCGAGTTCGTTGCGCATATCAGCGCGGCCTTCGGCCTTACCGGCACCGAAGGTGTAAACCCTTTTGCGGTTTTCCATAGTTGTGATATTATTTTTTTTGAAACTTTCAATAGGGGCAAATTTAGCAAAATTCCTATAATATCACAATGTTAGCACTTTTTTTTATTCTTTGACGGCACTTTTCGGCTCTTTGACGGTGTTTTTGGCCTATTTTCGGCTCCACGTATCTGTCTGGCGGGGCTGTTGGGCGTGTGTCCGGGTTTGGGGTGAAGTTTTTGTCTTTTTGTTTTGCCCGTTCAGTCGTTATCTTTGGGGCAAGAAAAAAGGAACAGCTTCTCAGCTGGGCTCTTTTCTCGTGTTTGAGGCCGTTACGGGGCTAATGGGCGTTTTTCCTGTCCTTATGCCGGTTTCTTCTCTCCCTATTTTCGCTTGGCCAAACCTTAAGAATGTGAAACTTTGGGCGTATTCTGTCGTTTTTTGCGTCATTTGACCGTCGTGTTCAGTGGCAGATGGGTCCCGACAGCAATGTTTGGGTGAAAAGTTCAATTTTTTTTGTCACGCCATGGCGGCTTTTTTGTCAAGCTTTGGCATCGGCCAATGTACACAAAAAAACACGATGTGCCCACTCAAAAAGTGAGTGGCACATCGTGAAATGGGGGAATGACCTTGGGAGATTGTCGCGTCAGTCTTTTGTCATGTTTCTCACGATACCCAGTTTGGTCTTGCTGATGAAGTCAAGGATGTTGTGGATTTCATCGCTCATGGGGATTTGTTCGGGTATCTTGATGATGGCGTCTTCAAGGCTGAAGTTGCCGGTGTAGATAATGCGGTAGGTGTTGGCCATATGGCGCATGATGCGCTCAGACATACCGATGTGTTTCAACACGATGGTGTTGATGCCGTGGTAGCCTGCCGGATTGCCGCCAAGTACGACATAGGGAGGCACGTCTTTTTGCACGCGGCATCCGCTCTGCATCAGTGAGTATTGGCCCACGCGCACGCGCTGCTGGATGATGACGCCTGAGCTCTGGATGGAGTGGTCGTCGATTTCACATTCGCCGGCAATGCTCACACCGATACCAACGACGCAGCCGTTGCCGATTTTCACGTCGTGGCAGATGTGCACCTTGTCCATCAGGTAATTGCCGTCGCCTATGGTCGTGGCCTTGTCGGCGTATGTACTGCCGGCAATCACCACGTTCTCGCGGATGTGGTTGTCGTTGCCTATCACCACTTTTGTGGGCTGGCCCTCTACATAGTGGAAGTCTTGTGGGTGGGCGCAGATGACGGCGTTTTGATGCACGACATTGCCCGTGCCCATCGTGGTGCCTTCGAGGATGCTGGCGTGTGCCTTGACGACACAATTGTCTCCAATGACCACGCCTTTTTCAATATAGGCAAACGGTGCTATCTCTACGTTCTGGCCGATTTTGGCCTCAGGGTGAACGTATGCTAAGGGACTAATCATGATTGTTGTGTATTGCTGGTTAGACTTAAGGGCTTGTTCAATCGCGGCCGCCGCCGAGCGCCTGATAGAGCGTGATGGCTGCCTGCACTTTGTCAAACTTCGTAGAGATGAGATTGAGCTGGGCCTGCAGCAGGCTCGACTGTGCGGTGAGGGTCTCCAGATAGGAGGTGGTGTTGCCGTGGGTAAAAAGATAGTTGGTGTCGTCTACGGCTTTCTTGAGTTGTTCCACCTGTCGGCTGATGCTTTGCTCTTGGGTGCAGCGGGCCTGGTATTGGCTCAGTGCATCGCTCACCTCGGCTCCGGCTTGATAGAGCGACTGCTCGAAGTCGATGAGGGCGGCTTCCTGCTTGGCCTTGGCAATCTTGAGCTGGGCCGTGAGCTGACCGTTGGCAAAGAGGGGCTGAACGAGCGAGCCCACGGCCGAAGCCAAAAACTTGGCCGGATTGCTGATGGCTGCGCCGGCGCTGTTGGTCCAGCCGGCCTGGCCGCTGATGGTCAGTGAAGGATAGAAGGCGCTGCGGGCCACGTTGGTGCCATAGAAGGCATTGGCCAGTGTGAGTTCGGCGGCTTTCACGTCGGGACGGTTGGAGAGCAGTTGCACAGGCACACCCACTTTCAGTTGTTCGGGGAAACCGTCGCCGCTAAACGTGCCGCGACTGATGGGGTGGGGTGCTTCGTGGAGGATGAGGCAGAGGGCATTTTCGGCCGAAGTGATGCTCTGCTTGAGCGCCGGCACGGTGGCCTCAATCTGATAATAGTTTGCCTTGGCCTGCTCCACGGCGGCAGAATTGGTCAGACCGCCCACTTCCCACATCTTCTCCATGGCCGTCACATTCTTGCCCCAGATTTCGAGCGTGGCCTCAGTGGTGGCCAACTGCTCGTCGAGCATCTGCAGCGTATAATAGAGATTGGCCACAGCCGAGATGATGTTGGTGCGCACGGCCTGCTTGGAGGCACGGCCAAGTTCGAGGTTCACCTCGCCTTGCTTCTTGGTGTTGCGCAGTGAGCCCAGTGAACCGATCTGCCAGCTGGCCTGGATGGGGAGGCTGTAGGTCTTGGTGGCCTTGCCGCCGTCAAACGACGAGATGGTGCCCTGCGGACTGAATGCCAAGGCGGGCAGATAGGCCAGACGGGCCACTTTGAGCGCGGCCTCGGCCTGGGTGATGGTCAAGTCGGCCTTGCGCAGGTCGGCGTTTTGTGCGAGCGCTTTGTCTATGAGGGCCTGCAGTTGGGGCTCTGTAAAGACTTCGCGCCACGGCGTGTTGCCGAAGTTGGTGGTGTCGCCCTGCAACACGGCATAGGTGTCGGTGGTGTCGCGATAGAGGCTGTCTGTGCTGATAGACTCCGGGCGCTCATAGTTGCTCATCGTGCGGCAACTGCTCAGCAGGGCCGTACCGCAGAGTATGGTGACGAAGATTTTGTTCATAGTCATTATATATATAATAGGAGTGGCGGGAGACCAGGTCGGTCAGAGCGGCTGGCCGGTCTCCCGTCGGCTCTTTTGGATGTGGCTGTTAGATACTGTATTGTTCGGCGTCGGCCTGACCTTCCTTATTCTCAAGGTCATCCCTCTTCATCGGCGAAATCTTTTCTTGCAGATACTGGAAGATGACGAAGAGTGCGGGCACGATGAAAATCTGGAAAATCATACCGATGAGCATACCGCCGATGGCGGTCGTACCGAGCGAGCGGTTACCGTTGGCGCCTACGCCGAAGGCAAACATCAGCGGCAACAGACCGATAATCATGGCCAACGATGTCATCAAGATCGGGCGCAGACGGGCACCGGCACCGAGCACGGCAGCCCAAGAGATGCTCATACCCATCTTGCGGCGGTCGAGCGCGAACTCAACGATAAGGATGGCGTTCTTGGCCAACAGACCCATCAACATAATCAAGGCAATCTGCACATAGATGTTGTTGGCAGCGTCACCAAAGATGGGGATGATGGAGTTAAGACCGCCCATGGCCTGAATAAAGACAAACGAACCGGCCAAGCCGAAGGGCACTGAGAGCAATACAGCCAGCGGCAGCAGATAGCTTTCATACTGGGCCGAAAGCAAGAGGTAGATGAACACGAAGCAGAGCAGGAAGACGATGGCCGTCGTGCTGCCGCCGCTCTGTGCCTCTTCACGAGAAGTGCCAGAGAACTCAAACGAATAACCCGTAGGCAGAGAGGTCTTGGCCACTTCCTCGATGGCTTTGAGTGCCTGACCAGAGGTGTAGCCCGAGGCCGGGTTGCCGTTCACTGCCATTGAGGTGTACATGTTGAAGCGGTTGATGTTGTCGGGACCGTGTGACGGCGTGATGGTGATAAATTCCGTGATCGGAGCCATCTCGTCGCCGTTTCTCACCTTAATCTTATACAGACTCTCGTAGTTCATGCGCTGGCTGCGCTCACCTTGCACCATCACGCGGTAGAGTTTACCGAAACGGTTGAAGTTTGAGAGATACAGACCGCCGTAGTAGCCTTGAAGCGTGGTGAGGATGGTGTTGGGCGAGATGCCGGCACGTTTACATTTGGCGGCGTCGATGTCGATGAGATACTCAGGGAAGTTGGGGTTGAACGTGGTCTGGGCCGACTCAATCTCGGGACGGGCCTGCAGATCGGCAAGGAACTGCTTCGACACGTCGTAGAATTTGTTCAGGTCGCCACCCGTACGGTCTTGCAAGTTGAGCGTGAAACCGTTGGTCACACCGTAACCCGTAATCATAGGGGGCTGGAAGAACAATACCTGGGCGTCTTTGAACACGTCACGCGACTTGAGGTAGAGGTTGGCAAACACCACGGTCGAGCTCTCTTTGAGCGAACGCTCTTCCCAGTCTTTGAGTTTGATGATGAACGAGCCGTAGCTGGGGCCGCGGCCACCAATGAAGCTGTAACCCGAAATCACCGTACTTACCTCTACGGAGGGCACACTGCATACCAGACTGTCCACACGCTTGAGCATAGCCTCGGTCTTGTCCTGCGACGTGCCGGGAGGCATTGTTACGACACCCATAATGGTACCCGTGTCTTCGTTGGGCACGAGGGCGGTCGGTGTGTTCTGCATCAGGAGCACGAGGCCCACGATGGCGGCAGCCACGATTCCGAGAGAGAGAGTGGGGCGCTTCACAAAGCGCAACACGCCCTTCTTGTATTTGCCGAGCAAACGGTCATAGCCGCTGTTGAACGAGTTCTGGAACTTCTTCGTGCTCAGACCAAGCATGGCGATGACGCTGATAACGATCATCACGATGGTCACAATCGGGCTGGCCTCAAAGTTGAACATACCGAAAATCATACCCAGGATGGCTATGATGACCAGGATGATGGTCAGTTTCGGGTTAATCAGTCGGCCGGCGGCCTCTTTGTAGCGTGAGAGCATCGTTTGTCCCGCGGCCTTGTAGGCGGTGCCGAGGCGCTCTCCCAGAGAGGCTTCGCTCTTGTGGGGCTTAAGCAGGATGGCACAGAGAGCAGGAGAGAGGGTCAAGGCATTGACGGCAGAGAAACCGATGGCGATGGCCATAGTCAGACCGAACTGACGGTAGAACGTACCCGAGGTGCCCGACATGAAGCTCACCGGAATGAACACCGCCATCATCACCAACGTGATTGAGACAATGGCGCCGCCAAGCTCGCCCATAGCGTCGATAGAGGCTTTGCGGGCCGAGGTGTAGCCTTGGTCAAGCTTGGCATGCACACCCTCGACCACCACAATGGCGTCGTCCACCACAATGGCGATGGCCAGCACGAGAGCAGAGAGCGTCAGCAAGTTGACCGAGAAGCCAATCATGGAGAGGGCGAAGAACGTACCGATGAGGGCCACGGGGATGGCGATGGTCGGGATGAGCGTGGAGCGGAAGTCCTGCAAGAAGATAAACACCACGATGAACACGAGGATGAAGGCCTCGATGAGGGTTTTGATAACTTCGTGGATAGAGGCAAAGAGGAAGTCGTTGACGTTCTGGGCCACGGTAATCTTAAGTCCTTCGGGCAGGTCTTCTTCGCAGTCTTTCAGGAGTTTCTCGATGTCCTTTACAATCTGCGTGGCGTTACTTCCTGCCGTCTGCATAACGATACAAGACACAGACGAGTTGCCGTTGACCGTACCCGAGAAGGCGTAAGTCTCACGTCCGAGTTCCACGCGGGCTATGTCTTTGAGACGCAGCAGGGTGCCGTCTTCTTTTGACTTTATGATGAGGTTTTCAAACTCCGACACTTCCTTGAGGCGGCCTCTGTAGCGCAAGGTGTATTGGTAGGTCTGGTTCTGGCGCTCGCCGATGCTACCCGGTGCGGCCTCAATGTTTTGTTCGGCCAATACGGTCGAGATGTCTGAGGGCATGAGTTTGTATTCGGCCATACGTTCCGGATCGAGCCAGATACGCATGGAGTAGTTCGCACCCATGACCATGGCGTCACCCACACCCTGCACACGCTGGATTTGCGGCAGGATGTTGATTTTCATATAGTTCTCGACGAACTGCTTGTTGTACTTGCCCGAGGCGTCTGATACGGAGAATATCACGAGCATAGAGGTCTGGCGCTTCTGCGTAATCACACCGACCTTGGTGACTTCTGCCGGCAACAGACCTTCGGCCTTGGCCACACGGTTTTGCACGTTCACGGCAGCCATGTCGGGGTCGGTGCCCTGTTTGAAGGTGATTTCGATGGTGGCATCACCGGTGTTGGTGGCCGTAGAACTCATGTAGTCCATGTTTTCTACACCGTTGATTTGCTCTTCAAGCGGTGCAATCACAGAGTTCATTACGGTCTGGGCGTTGGCACCGGTGTAGTTGGTGCTCACCTCTACGGTAGGCGGCGCGATGTCGGGGTACTGGGTGATGGGGAGCGACATCAAGCCCAAGAAACCCAAGATGAGGATGACGATGGATATCACCGTCGACAACACCGGGCGCGTTATAAATCTGTCAAGTTTCATGAATGATTTGCTTTGATTGTTTCAATGGTTGTCCAAGCCATTTCAGAGCGTGGACGACTTGTATTTGACTCCTTATTTATATTATAGGAGTGGTTGGGGTGCCCTCTGCCGAGCCGTGGGGCTTTTGACGCCGTTTGGGCCTTATGGCCTGGGCGGTGTGGTCGGGATGATTATTTCTCGCCCGGCAGTTTGCCTGCTTTGAGGTCGGCTTTGGCTTTTTCGCGGTTTTTGGCCGACTGGGCGGGAGTGATGGGGGTGATTTTGGCACCGTTCTTGAGCTGGTTGACACCTTCAACGACGATGCGCTCACCGGCCTTGAGACCGTCGGTCACCACGTAGGTCTGACCGTCGTTCTGCACCATGATGCTGATTTCGCGCGAAGCCACGGTGTTGTCTTTGTTCACCACATAGACGAAGCGCTTGTCCTGTATTTCAAAGGTGGCATTTTGCGGTACGAGAATGGCACCGGTAGCTTTGGTGGGAATGATGATATTGCCCGTGCCGCCGGAGCGGAGCTCTTTGCCGGCGTTGTCGAAGGTGGCACGCATCTGCACGGCACCGGTCGTGGGGTCGATCACACCGCTCACGGCAGTGATGTGGCCCGGAGTGGCGTAGGTCGAACCGTCGGCCAGGGTGAGTTGTACTTCAGGCATGGCCTTGATGGCTTCATCGATGCCGCCGCTGGTGCGTGTGAGGCCGAGCAGTTGCTTCTCCGTCATGCTGAAATAGACATAGACATTAGAGATGTTAGACACGGTGGTCAGAGGCTCAGCCTGTGCCGAGCTCACGAGGCTACCCACGCGGAAGGGAATGCTGCCCACCACGCCGTTGGCCGGACTGGTCACGGTGCAATAGCTCAGGTTGTTCTTGGCCGAGATGAGCTGGGCCTCGGCTTGTGCCAACTGGGCCTTGAGGCTTTCGAGGCTGTTGGCGGCGATGTCGTAGTCGTAGCGGCTCACGATGTTGGCTTCGAGCAACTGCTTCTTGTTGTTCACGGTGAGCTGTTGGGTGGCAATGTTGGCCTTGATGACGTTCACCTGGGCCTGGGCCTGTTTCACTGCGGCCTCATACTGCACGGCGTCAATCATGAAGAGAGCCTGGCCGGCCTTGACAAAATCGCCTTCGTCCACGAGCACTTTCGTGATGTGACCGGCAATTTTCGGACGGATTTCGATGTCCTGTACGCCCTTGATGGTGGCG
>JBGVLE010000040.1:0-1668 GCA_045124135.1 Alloprevotella sp. | reverse complement strand
ATCCCAGTCCCGCGCTCTGCGGTCTGAAGTTAAAAGCTCTGAGGGTAGGAGCGGTGCTTCAGACGACAAACCCCTTCCAACATTGGCGAAGGATCACCACCGACCGCAAGGTCGAGAAGACGGAACCCGTGAGGTATCCGTCAAAGGAGAATACTTTGAAAGTCTTTGTGTTGAATATGCGCGGGCAACCGCTCATGCCGTGCTCCCCGCCCAAGGCGCGTAAGCTCCTTCGGGCAGGCAAAGCCGTGCCTGTGCGCCGTACGCCCTTTGTGATTCAACTGACGGTGCCGACGGGCGAAACCAAGCAGCCGATCTCTTTGGGGGTCGATGCGGGTTACCAGCACATCGGTTTGAGCGCAACGACCGCCAAGGAAGAGTTGTTGGCTTCCGAGGTTGAATTGCGACAGGACGTGACGGGCCTGCTCTCGGATCGCTTGGCACTTCGCCGTGCCCGACGCAACCGCAAGACCCGTTATCGTGCGCCGCGCTTCAACAACCGTGTGCACAGCAAGCGCAAAGGTTGGCTTGCGCCTTCCGTCGAAAACCGCATCCAAGCGCACCTTTCGCGGATCGAGGACATTCTGGAGATTCTGCCCGTCACATCCGTCACCGTGGAAACAGCGGCGTTTGATATGCAGAAGATCAAGAATCCCGAGATCGAGGGCGAAGGCTATCAGCAGGGTGAGCAGCTCGGTTTTTGGAACGTGCGTGAGTACGTGCTGTTCCGTGATGGGCACGTCTGCCAAGCCTGCAAAGGCAAATCAAAAGACCCGATTCTCAACGTGCATCACCTTGAGAGCCGAAAAACGGGAGGCGACGCGCCCAACAACCTCATCACGCTATGCGAAACGTGCCACAAGGCGTATCACGCAGGCAAGCTGAAGAAGTTCAATCCCAAGCGCGGTCAGTCGCTCAAAGCAGAAGCCTTTATGGGCATCATGCGCTGGACGGTTTTGAACCGCCTGCGCGAGCACCATCCCGATCTGCCGATTGCCAATACCTACGGGTATCTGACCAAGCACAAGCGCATTGTCGCGGGTCTGCCGAAGACGCATTGCGCGGACGCGTTCTGCATTGCAGGCAACCTCGACGCAAAACGCCGGGGCGAATACCTGTACCAAAAGCAGACGCGAAAGCACAATCGTCAGATTCACAAACTGACGATTGCCAAAGGCGGTTTGCGCAAGCGCAATCAGGCACCGTACCTTGTGAAGGGCTTCAGGCTTTTTGACAAAGTGCTGTGCCAAGGCGAAGTCGGCTTTATTTTCGGACGGCGGTCATCGGGTTCGTTCGACGTTCGCCGACTCGACGGCACGAAGATTTCCGCCGGAATTTCCTACAAGAAACTTTCCCTTCTTGAGAAGAGAAAGACGTTTTTAACTGAATTTAGAAAGGAGAGTCGCGATTCCTCCCTCGCCTGAAGGCGAAGGTTTCCTCGCGGATTTTCTATGACGCAGACTTTCGCGCTCTGCCGCGTACTCGTGTACGGCGCTGACGGACAGGTCGGAGCGGCACTTACGAAGAAGCTCTCGCGCATGCCGGGCGTGTCGGTGACGGCGCTTACCCGAAAATCGGTTTTTCAAGCGGCAGGCCGCACCTGTCGCGCTGACCTCAGACATCCGGAAGAGGCCGTTTTGGCCGTTGATGAGGGAGAGTGGAGCGCCGTTT
>JBGVLE010000039.1:0-24474 GCA_045124135.1 Alloprevotella sp. | reverse complement strand
ATCCAGTCGCGGCTCACGGCGTAGATGGTCCAGGAAGAGACGGATGAGGTGGAGAGTTTGGCGGCGATGTTTTTGCGATGGGAAATGACGGTGGCCTCGGTGACGCCAAGGCGCGCGGCAATCTCTTTGTTGCGCAGGCCCGACACCACACCACACACCACTTCACGCTCGCGGGGGGTCAGGGAAGAACGGCTGCCCATGGCTCCGGCACGGCGTACGGCCTCGGGCTCGCAGCCGTGACTGCCGTGGGCCGAACGCGACAGACGCAGGAAATCGCGCACAAGATGTTCTTCGTCCTGGCAGACATTTAGGGTATGGAACCCGTCGGGCAACAGGGCTGCCTCGTCGCCATGGAGCAACACGATTACGCGGCGCTGTCTCTGCAAAAACCAGCCGGCATGGGGCAACAGATGGACGGCACTGACGAAATAATGGAAAAAAGCGCCGTCGTCGGCCTCGACAAGGTCTTCGAAACGGGTGAAGATGGCGGGGGCGGCATGCGGCATCATGCTTCTGACGATGGCAGTAAGGCCTAATGCCGAGAGGGTGTCGGCGGTCAGGACGGCTATGCGGGGCGGGGTCATGGCGAGGGGGATTTTTCTTCAAAAAAAACAAAAGGCAGCGTGGGCTTCAATCGACAATAAGCACACGGACGTAGTCTTTGAGATGGACGGGACCACGGCCATAGCCGCCCTGTGAGTCGCTGACAAGCAGAATAGTCTGTCGGCCGTCGGCCAGACGGCGACCAAGACACATGCCTTCATAGTTGGCAAAGTTCTGCTGCAGCAGGTTCATACGGGTGGTGATGGCGTAAAGGAGGCGTTTGACGAGGAAACGGTTGGGGTCAAGTTGTTGCAGTGACGTACTGCTGTCTATGGTCCAACCCTCTGAGGGGCGCGTCTCAAAAATCTTGCAAACACATTCTGCCCCAATGCCTCCGCGCGGTATGTTGGCCTCGCGCTCCATGACGAGCAGTCGCCCGTCGGGCAGAGGCAAAACTTCAGACACGCCATAGACATAGGTGGTGCCAAACTTGGCATTGCGCCCACGGTCCATGCGATAGGCATAGGCTGAGCGGGGCTGGAGGTCGTCGCCAAAAGTCTGGAGCCGAAGAAGGTTGGCACTGCCGGGCGACAAGGGGCCTGCCGCGGTGCCG
The DNA here is from genome assembly GCA_045124135.1 of Alloprevotella sp. Taxonomy (GTDB): domain Bacteria; phylum Bacteroidota; class Bacteroidia; order Bacteroidales; family Bacteroidaceae; genus Alloprevotella. Next base: position 23,318 of record JBGVLE010000039.1, on the reverse strand, counting down.
TCGGCGCGGAGCATACTCTCGGTGACAGTGTAGAAGAGATGGTGTGTGGACGTATAAGCGAGGGCTTCAAAACCGTAGTTGGGATAGATCTTGTCTGTGGCCATAATGGTGGGGACGGCCAGACGCCGGCCTGTAGGTGTGCCGTCGAGGGCATATTCGAGGATGGCCTGGTCGCCCTCGCCACTGATGAAAAGGGTGCCGGCCACAGGGAACCAGGCTACGCCTTCGCAGTCGCGCACGGAGAGACCTTTGTCGTCGAGTGTGGGCGTGGGATTGCCTTTGAAGCCTTCAAGCCTGGCGTCGGTGATTTCGCCGGTCTGCTCGTCTTGGGTTATACTTATGACATAAAAGCCGTCGGTGGGCTCTTTGTCGCTCACAAGGGCATAACGGCCGGAGCCGATGGGGGTGATGCCGCTGAACTGAGCCGAGCCTATACCCCAATGGGAAAGGGGCTTCTGACCCAAATCGCCCAGAGTTTGTGACGACGACGGAAGAGAGAGGCAGGCAAAAGCCAAAGCTATGGAAAGGATGTATCGGCGCATGATTATATATTTATATGTCTAAGGGGCGAAGAGACTAAAAGACTAAGAGCAGCCAGGCCAACTCTTTGTCTCTTTTGTCTCATTATTCGTCGAGCATAAGTTCCATCGTCACTGATAGGGAGGTCAGGAAGTGGGCGGCAAGGCTGCCCGGAGTGAACATCTGGGCGGGCGTGGCGGCGGTGTGGTTTACACGGCCATGGTGGAGGTGGTAGACGCAGCCCGCGTCGGCCACATCACAGTCGGCGTCCAGGCCTATGACGAGGTCCAAGTCGGGATGTTGGCGAGCCACTGCCGTGAGGAAGCGCCCGGCGTCGACTACTCGTGCCATGGCATAGGGCTGGGAGCCGGCAGACGTGGCGGCGCAGGGAAGTTTCATATAGACCTGGTCTACACGCAGAAGACGTTTCACCTCACGCACAATGAGGTTACGCACACCCTCCTCGGCAGCTGTCAGCGTTGGCAGAAAGGCTCGACCATCGGCGGTTTTCACTGCCAGACACATTCCGACGAGACGGTCTTGCCGTCGCGCCTCTATCACCCGGCCGTCCTCGACACAGACACTCCGCAGGGCAGCACGAAAGTCGGTCTCGGAGGGACGAAGCACATAATCGGTTCGGTTGTGGCTGTCGTAGAACGCATAAAGTTCGTCTATCGGGCCACAAGACGGGCTGAGGCAGACACCGGTGGCGCCGACGCCGGTATCGGCGACTGTGACGGTGTGGCGGAAGGTGGCGGTGTGGTAGGCGCCATGGACGGATTGTCCGTAGAACCGACGCAGGTCTTCGCTGCCGGGAATGAGCCAAGCCAGCACGCCGCCCTCACTGCGCAAACGGCGATGGGCCTGACGCAGAAGTTCGGCAGCCAGCCCCCGGCCCCGATGGGCTTCGTCGACACAAAGACCAGAAACATATCCCACACGCAAGGCTTCGCCAGCAATGGCCATGCGATAGGGCAGCAGTTGCATGGCTGCCACGACACGGCCGGCAGACTGGAGCGTGAGATTGACATCGGCCCGGTATTTTTCGTCAAAATAGATGTCGAGAAACTCGGGCGTGTCGTCGGGGAAGGAGCGTTCCCAAAGGTCGCGGGTCTGACGTTTGATCAGGTCGGGAGTGAGGCTTGTCTTCATGACGGAAGATGAGACTAAACGCCAAGCGGATGTTTGGCCATGACGGCATATTTGTGGAGCAGACGCTCGGGAGAGTAAGAGAGTTTGGCGCGGCGAAGGCCTTCAAGCCCGAGGTCTTCCTCACGATTGAGATAGACATACCCGGAGGGAATGGCGCGGGCAAAGGCACGATTGACGGCTGCATAGGCGCCCTCATAGGAAGTGTCGGCTTTTTCCATACACACGTCAAAGGTGTCGTAGTTGATAGGGGTGCCATAGGTGAAAGCCACCACGCGACCGTCGACCCGCAGCACTATGCCGTGGGCGTCGAGTCTGCCCCAGTGGGAAAAGACTTCTTCCATAGACCTGCGCTCGTTGGCATAACCGGCCTCGGGATTGGCGGCCGACTTGGTTTTGCCCCACTCGGTTTCGAGTTGCAGGCATTCGGCGAAATGCTCGGGGCCGAGCGGCACGGTCTCGTAGTCGGGATAGAGCCGCTCAAAGCGATTGGCAAAATTGCGTTTGGCCTGCAGACGTTTGCCCGAAAGGGTGGCCAAGGCTTCACGGCTATAGACATAGTCGGCATAGTCGCGCTGGGCGGTGGCGAAATAGTGGGCAGGCAAGGCGGCTCTGACGGCAGACAACTCCTGCTCACACACGCCGAGCATCAAGAGGGGATGTCCCTGCCGCTCGGCATCGGCGAGCAAGGCTTCGACTATGGGGCGATAATCGCTTCCGCCCAAAGGCAACTGATAGGCCAGATGGCCGTCGGCCTTGAAGCGGAGCAACAGCCAGCCTTCGTGAAAGGCCACCTCGGTGGCGTAGAGGAAACGCCAGCTGAAGAGATTCATAAAACTGAAGTCGCAGTTGCGCCGTTCCGACGGTCGCACCACGGCTTCAATCACGGCTCTGTGCCTTAGCTCCAGCGGTTGGAAGTCTATCATATTGTTTTCAATCCAAAACAGCCAACTGATTGTAGAGTGGATTGGCATACATCGTGAGTATGCGCTCGCGCAAGAAGGCGTCGTCTCTTTGCGGCAAATCGACCTTTGCGATGCGCTCGGCAAGGTAGCACTCAAAGCGGCTGCGCCCTTCGGCCGTGTAGTGGCAGGCAAAGCGGCTGCCGCCTTCAAGCAAATCGGCGGCGACATAGTTGGTCTCGAACAGATGATAGCGGCGATGGATTTCCTTGTCCATTCGTGCGGCCACGGCGGCAAAGAAGTCTGCTTTGGGCAGTTCGGCCAATGCGTCGAGCCACTCGTCGACCACGGGAGCGGCGGCATAGTGTATGTGGCCCTTGAAGCCGAAAATGCCGGTCTGCATATTGATCAGGTCGTCGGCCTTGCTCTTGCGGAAGTCGGGGTTGTCGCGCTTTTGCTGGAACTCTTTGGCCTTGAGGTAATCACAAGGGTCATATTCGTAAGAGATGGCCAAAGGCACGATGTGCAAAGCCTTCAAGCGCTCGGCGGCATTGCCTTCGCCACCCATGGCCAGCATCTTGAGCAACGACTCTTGGGTGCGGTCGTCAGAGTCTTTGGCACGACCCTCACGTTGGGCTATCCAGATGTTTTCGTGCTTCTCGCCAATGGCGTAGTGCATGTAACTGCTCAGCAGTTTACTGGCCGCCAGCATCTCACGCATACCAATGCCACGACGCACAATGAACGACTTGTTGAGACGCACCAGAGGCTCTATCCACGGCAGACCGAAGAGATTGTCGCCAATGGCAATCTCGGCGGTGGTGGAGAAGCCGTTTTCCAACAGCAAAACATCTAGGAAAGCGGAGTCGAGCACAATGTCGCGATGGTTGGACACGAAGGTGTAGTTGGCACTTCGGCTCGGCAAGGCTTCACAGTCGAACGAGATGCCTTGGCTGCATTTGCCCAACAGGTCTTTTACCAGCGGATAGATAAACTGCTTTTGAAGCGTCAAGAGGTCGGGACAAGCACGCAGACCCTCGCGGAGCCTGTCGAGCGGTTGGCCCGGGAACAGGCTGCCGACAATCTGCCCAAACTGAGGCTCGGCAAAAAGACGGTCCACCACTCCGGCTATTTCTTCGGGCTCAAAGGGGCGGATGGTGTCAAAACAAGCGGGCGTTTTCATGGCTGTGGTTTTGTTGGGAAAAGTAATTGAAATCACATAAAGCGTCCCTCAATGATGTCGGAGAGCACATCGCCAATCTGATAGGGCGAGGCCTCGACCTGTTGGGGAATGAAACTGGCGGGGGTCATGCCGGGCGTGGTGTTGATTTCGAGCAGGTTGATGGTTTCGTTGCCCTCGTCGCCCGTGAGAATATAGTCTATGCGGATGATGCCATAGCAGCCCAGCAGACGGTAGATGCGGCGCGTCATTTCGCCCACACGCTCGGCGGTGGCGTCGGTGAGCGGTGCAGGAGTGATTTCTTCAGACTTATGGTGATATTTGGCCTCAAAGTCAAAAAACTCCTGGGTGGTGACCACCTCTGATATGGGGAACACGACAACGTCGTCGCCTTTGCGATAGCAGCCGCAGGTGATTTCGCGACCGGTCATCATTTTCTCAATCATCACCTCGTCGCTCTCAATCATAGCCTTGGCAATGGCAGGCTGAAGGTCGTCGGCCGATTTCACTTTGGTGACGCCGAAACTGCTGCCTCCGGCATTGGGCTTGACGAAGCAAGGCAATCCCAAACGGGCCACCACCTCGTCGTCGGCAGGCATAGGCTCGCCGCGACGCACCAAGACGGAGTCTGAGATGTGGAGGTCGGGGAAAGAGCGCAAGAAGTTGTTGAGCGCAAATTTATTGAAGGTCAAGGCTTCCACCAACACGTCGCTTGTGGAATAGGGCATGCCGATGAGGTCGAAATAACCCTGAAGAATGCCGTTCTCTCCCGGTGTGCCGTGAATGGTGATGTAGGCAAAATCAAAGCAGTGGCGACCCTCTTTGGTTTCAAAAGAAAAATCGTCGCGGTTGATTCTGAGTTTCTGCATACCATAGTGCACATACCAATCTGTGCCTTTCATCTCTACGACATAGCAGTCGTATTTGGACTTGTCCATAAAAGAGAGGATGCCCTCTGCACTCATGAGCGACACATCATGCTCTGAAGAGTCGCCTCCGGCCACAATGGCAATTTGACGTTTCATATCGATTGAATAAGGTTTGTTATAGTCAATAAAGAATAAAATAGGCTTATGGTCTGGCCTTCAGGGCGGCGTCGACATAGGTGCGCCAGCGCTCGACCAAGGCGGCGAAGTCTGCCGGCCATTCTGAGGTGAAGTCCATCTCTTTGCCGGTGCGTGGGTGCTTGAAGCCCAACGTGCGGGCGTGGAGTGCCTGGCGCGGACAAAGGGCAAAGAGGTGGCGGATGAATTGCTGGTAGGCCCCTCCCCGCTCGCCGCGAATGATCTGGTCGCCGCCATAGCGCTCGTCGTTGAAGAGCGGATGGCCGATGTGCTGCATATGCACGCGTATCTGGTGGGTACGGCCGGTTTCGAGCACACACTCCACGAGAGAGACGTAGCCGAAACGCTCCAAGACCTCATAGTGGGTCACGGCGTGCTTTCCCACCTCACTGCCCGGCTCGAAAACGGCCATCTGCAGACGGTCTTTGGGATTGCGGGCAATGTTGCCCTCAATGCGGCCTTGGTCTTTTTCAAAGTTTCCCCAGACCACGGCATTATAGCGGCGGCGTGTGGTTTTGTTGAAAAACTGAAGGCCGAGGCTGGTCTTGGCTTCGGGAGTCTTGGCCACGACAATCAGTCCCGAGGTGTCTTTGTCTATGCGATGCACAAGGCCCACGGCGGGGTCGTTGGGGTCGTAGTGGGGATTGTCTTTAAGATGCCAGGCAATGGCATTGACCAGCGTGCCAGTATAGTTGCCACAACCGGGATGCACCACAAGACCGGCGGGCTTGTTGATGACCATAAGGTCGTCGTCTTCATAGACCACATCGAGCGGAATGTCTTCGGGCTCGATGGTGGTTTCGTATCTCGGCCGGTCGAGCAGCAGGGTGACCACATCGCCGGGTTTGACGCGATAGTTGCTCTTGACGGGCTTGCCGTCGACGTGGATAAAGCCGGCACGGGCAGCCAGCTGTATGCGGTTGCGCGAGGTGTCGGGCAGATGGTCTTGCAGGAATTTGTCTACGCGCAAGAGTTGCTGCCCCTTGTCGGCCACGACGCGGAAATGCTCATAAAGTCCGCCGTTTTCGTCGTCGCCGCCTTGCAGACTTTCGTCTGTCAAGACTTCTTCAAGTTCTGTCTGTGGCATCACTGTGGTGTAGACTCGTTATTGATGGGATAATCTGCGGGCAGGCCGCCGCCGTCTTCCAGGACTTCTTCTTCGACAAAGACATCCGAGGCATCCAGTTCGTCGATGAAGTCAATGTCGACGGTGTCTTCTGTCATACCGTCGCCCACGACGAGGGTGAGCAGGGCCGTCACCGGCACTTTGGCGCCGGGCTTGAGCGGCTGGCCGGCCACTTTGATGTTATAGAGCCAGTCTTTGTCGCCTGGTGTAAATTCCACGCGGATGTTCTTGAAACCTATGGCACGCAGACGAGCCTCGGCCTCACGCCGCGAACAGTTGTCGGCCAGCGAGGGGACGGCAATGGCACGGGCCGAAGAGGCGTTGACGACCAATTTGATGACCCGGCCGGGCTTGACCATCTTGCCGGGCTCTATGAACTGGTCGAGCACGACGCCGCCCACATAGGTGTCGATATAGCCCGTGTCTGTCACTTCCACGCGAAGGCCAAGGGCTTCAAGTTTCTTCTCGACCGTCTCAATCTTCTGCCCTCTCACATTCGGCACTTTCACGCTGTCGCCGGGCTGGGTGTAGCACGAAACGAACTCAATGGCCACATAGCCCAAGACCACCGTGAGCACAATCATACCCAGGCAGTTGAGCAGCACGATTTTGCTGAATATCTTCTTGAAAAAAGTCTGTAGGGTCATCTTTTGTCTTTTTTGAGTCTAAGAGACTAAGAGTCTAAGAGATGGGTAGAAAGGCTAAAGAGAGGAAAGAGTGGGCCGCGAAGTCGGTACACAACAGCGTAGATTATTCATTGAAACTTGTCGATTATTCCCGTAATGTGCCGACCTTACAGGCCGGGAATTACTGGGACAACCCCTACCCGGGCCTAACGACCTGGGCTGGTATGTTACGCCCTTACAGGGCTTGCTACGTCGCTCTTTGTCTCTTTTTGTCTCTCAATATTTTCTGAAAGTCAAGCGATAGAGTGTGTTTTTGAGCACCATTCGGCCGCTTGAGATGTGCTCCACCAAGAAACTACCGGTGGCGTCCACGCCCATAGGGGCCAACTCTGTGGGTGGCACCACCTCGTCGTGGGGACGTTTGTAGATGGTGGTGAGACGGAGGCTGTCGCCGCTCAGTGCGTAGGTGGCGAGAAAGATGGGCTCTCCCGGCCGGGTCAGCTTCATCGTGTTGCTGTGCACGCCGTAGAACACGCCGTCGGCTTTGGTCAAGACGATTTCGCCGTCGGCGAGCCGCTCCATGGTGAGCATCTGCCAATAGCCGCCGAAGTCGCCGCTGTCGTCCATCTTGGCACAAGAGGCGAGCAAGAGGCTGGTCAAGGCCAGAGCGAAGATTTTTATCTTGTTTATCATATTGGCGTAGGGAAGTGGAGATTAAAACAGGCCGCTCTTGCTTATAGTCAGACAATAGCCGGTCGAGGCTTTGGTGAGCGTGCCACCGGTCGAGGCAAAGGCTGCGCCGAAAGCGAAACCGCCGAGTCGTTTTGGCCGGTAATTGACTTCGAGCAGCATATTGCGGCCATATTCCGGATTGAGCAGCGGTGCGGCATAGGTGCCCACCGAGCGTGAGAAGGTGAAGAGGGCGCGGTAGTCTATTTCGTCTGTGGGCTGTCCCTGCAGGCCGAGATGATAGGCCTTCAGGCGGTTGTGCTTGTAGCCCAGGCTGCCGTCGGCGTTGAACACAGGCGAAACAAACAGCGCATTGCCCATCGACTGTCCCCAGTGGTTCCAGCCGTTGTAGATGCCGTGGTTGTAATAGTTGTCCGTACCGCTTATCTGGGCCGTGAACGAGTTGGTGTGGTCGTGATAGATGGGGCCGGTTTGGTCCATCGTGTAGAGGTATTCCATCACCACCGTCGACACAACGGGGTTTTTCGGCAGTCGGGCTTCGAGACCCCAAAGCATATCTTTCCAGCCGTATTCAAGGAACATTTGCGAGTGGTCTTCAAAGTAATGCTGGGCATAGGCTCTCACGCCCCACCCTTTGCCTTTCCAGTTCAACTGGAAATTCCAGGCGCCGAGCTGGTTGCCTTCCACATTGGGATAGTCACCATCTGAATAGTCGCTGCCGCCGGGAATGAAGGCGTGCCAAAAGGCATTGAGGCCCGAGGGCAGTTTCTTGACAGTGCCGTCGGGCATACAGCGTTTGCCGGCAAACTGGGCTTTCATTTGCAGACCGCCGACAAAGGTCAGGGGGAATTTCTCTTCGTTGCCCACACGCAGATAGCCGGCCTTGCTGTGATAGAACACCCCTTTGGTATAGCTCGCTCCGGCCGCGTGGTGGTCTGCTTTCCATCCGCCGTCGGTGAAGGCGCCATAGGCCAGGTGGCCCTTTATGGCCAGCCAGTTGTGCGTGCCGGGGAGGTCCCAGAAGTCGGGCAGTTCGAAGCGCACCTGAGGCACGGCGGGGGCGTTGACACCTTCGGCAAGGCCGCCCGTAGAGAGCAGCTGGTTGGTCAGTTCGTCCACCCGTCGTTTGGCGCCGACGCTCAGCCTCACGGCTTTATATTGGAAGTCTCCATAGAGTTGGTTGATGAAGAACGAGGCTGGCATATCCACGCCGCCGGCCACGTCGAGGCCATAGCCGATTTTCCATTTGCGGAGCGAGTCGGCGGCGATGTCTCTGCCCACGGCAGCTCTCAGATAGCCCGACGACGATTTGGCCGACGAGAGGCCGTAGCGGCCGGCCACGAACCAGAAAGGAGCCTGGTCGCCGTTTGAGGTTTGCGCGGAGAGTTCCACGTCGTAGTGCACGTCTTCGGCCAGACGGCTCACCTGTGCTGTGGCACCCAGCGCCAACGCCAGACCTATGAGGCAAAATTTCAGACGCATATTATATATAAAGGGATAACCTGTGGCTTGATTATTTCTTGCCGTACATATTTTCGTAGTAGAGCTGGTAGTCGTCCCCGCTCACGGCTTCCACCCAGGCGCGGTTTTCGAGGTTCCAGCGGATGGTTTTGACGATGCCCACCTCAAAGGGTGTGTCGGGTTCCCATCCCAGATCGGCTTTGATCTTTGAGGGGTCGATGCCGTAGCGCTGGTCGTGCCCGAGTCGGTCTTTGACGAAGGTGATGAGGTCGTCGTTGATCCAGCTGATGTCAATCTGCCCGTCGGCGCCTTTGTCTTTGCGGCTCAAGAGTGTGCGCCACTGCAGGTTGTCCTGGAGCAGGTCGTGAATGGTCTTGATGATGATTTTGACAATCTGGATGTTTTGCCGTTCGTTGTGTCCGCCGACGTTGTAGATGCTGCCGGGCGCCGCTTCTCTCACCACGAGGTCGATGGCCTTGCAGTGGTCTTCCACATAGAGCCAGTCACGGATGTTCTCGCCTTTGCCATAGACTGGGAGTTTCTTGCCTTGCAGGATATTGTTGATGATGAGCGGGATGAGTTTTTCGGGGAACTGGTAAGGGCCGTAATTGTTAGAGCAGCGCGTGATGCTCACGGGCATATGATAGGTGTCGCGATAGGCACACACCACGTGGTCGGCCGAGGTTTTGGAGGCGCTGTAAGGGCTGTGGGGGCAGAGAGGAGTCTCTTCGGTGAAGAAGCCTTCCGGCCCCAGGCTGCCATAGACCTCGTCGGTCGACACCTGATGATATCTCACGCCCGAGCGCCATGTGGGGTATCCCGACTCGTCTTTGCCTGTCACCCAGGCGGTGCGTGCAGCCTCGAGCAGTGCTTGCGTACCGAGGATGTTGGTCTGGAGGAAGAGTTGCGGGTTTTCGATGCTGCGGTCCACGTGGCTCTCGGCGGCGAAATTCACCACCACGTCAAAGCGATATTCGGCAAAGAGTCTGTCAAGCAGCTCTCTGTCGCAGATATCCCCCTTGACGAAATAGCACCGCTCATTGTCGATGTCGTCGGCGATGGTGCCGAGATAGCCTGCATAAGTCAACAAATCAAGCACCACGATTTTCACGTCCTGATGCTTTTGCAACATATACTTCACATAGTTGGCGCCGATGAAACCGGCTGCGCCTGTAACGAGATAACTTTTCATATTTAAGATTTGTTTATTCTGCAAAGTTAGTGCAAGCGAGAGCAAAGGCCAAAAAAAACTCGTTTTTTATTGGACTTTGCCGAGCGTAGCCTAACTTGCGCCGCAAGGCGAAAGTTTGTGCAAATGAGTGCAGAGACAAAAGGAAAGATTTTTCCACTACATCTCGTCGTGGCTATATGAAACCCCAATCCCTTCAAAACCAGCACAAAAGAGAATACACCCCACCCCACGCCATCCCCCTGACTTCTCCCCCTGCCACCCCGTTTTGTCTTTTCCTCCAGCCCTCTTTCGGCTTATATTTGCCATAGGGGAAAAGAGAGAAGAGCCCGCCGGCGCAAAAGGGCGACTCTTTAGACCTTTACGGGGATACTGACAGAAAATTCTCTCAGTATCCCCGTTTTTCTTGCCTTACTTTCAAGGTTTTTCAAGTCTGGGGCCAGACCCTGCGGTGAGCCATTCCGTCGATTTTGTGCCGCTTCCGGTTGTCTCTGAGCGGCAAGGTGAAGTTTTTTCGTCTTTTTTTGTCACACAAAACCGGCTTTTGGAACAAATGCCGGGACAGAGGAGCACAGGCATGTCAAGGGCACTTGTGTCCGTGAGGGAGGCCTCAGGCAACAACAGGCGGCCTTTTGACTCAACAAATGGAATAAAAAATGTAAATTTGCGGCTATGAACCTCAGTTATGCCTACAAACTGGACGGGGTGGCCACGGGCTATCCCGCAGGCCGCACACCGCGAGTGGTGTCGCGCGGTTTGTCGGCTGAGCTCAAGACCGGCCGGCTCACAGCCCTGGTCGGGGCCAACGGCATGGGCAAGTCGACCCTGTTGCGCACAATGGCCGGCTTCCAGCCTCCGCTCGTCGGGTCGCTGACGCTTTTCGACCGTCCGCTCGCAGCCTATTCGGCCCGTCGGCTGGCACGGCAGGTGGCCGTGGTCACGGCGGCAAGGCCCGTGGTGGGCGGCTTGACGGTGGCTGAGGTGACGGCATTGGGGCGTATGCCCTACACCGGACTGACCGGTCGGCTGTCTGCCGCCGACCGCGAGGCTGTGGACAAAGCGCTGAAACGCTCAGGCGCCATCCATTTGGCCGACCGCGATTTTGCCGGACTGAGCGACGGCGAGCGGGCCAAAGTGATGATGGCACGCGCACTGGCCGCCGAGACACCGGTGGTGTTGCTCGATGAGCCCACCGCCTTTCTCGACCTCGGGGCGGCAGCACACATCTGGACACTCCTGGCCGAAATCACACACGACGGCTCACACACCGTCCTGCTCTCGACCCACGACATCGAGACGGCACTGCGCCTGGCCGACCAACTCTGGCTGCTCACAGCCGAAGGCCTCAGCGTGGGCACACCCGCCGAACTTGTCGAAACGGGTGAAGTGGGAAAAGCCTTTGCCACATCCGAACTGGCCTTTGACGCCGCCTCCCGCCGCTTTTCAATGGTCATGGCCGTTCCGCCACAAGCCTGACCACGCCGCCGAAGCCGCGACCTCATCATCATCCCTAACCAACACTATCCAGGACCCTTTTCTCTCACCACAATATGATTGTCTGCATTGCCGAAAAGCCCAGCGTGGCCCGCGATATTGCCCATATACTTGGCGCCACCGCCAGCCGCGACGGCTATATGGAAGGAAACGGCTATCAAGTCACCTGGACCTTCGGCCATCTCTGCGAACTGAAAAATCCTGAAGACTATGCACCCGAATGGAAACGCTGGAGTCTGGCCGCTCTGCCGTTGATGCCGCCACGTTTCGGCATACGGCTCAAAGCAGACAAAGGCGTGGCCCATCAGTTCGCCGTCATCCAGCGCCTCATACAGCAGGCCGACCGCATCATCAACTGCGGCGATGCCGGCCAGGAGGGCGAACTCATTCAGAGATGGGTGATGCAGAAGGCCGGCGCCGCTTGTCCCGTCGACCGTCTGTGGATTTCTTCACTCACCGAGGAGTCCATCCGTGAGGGATTCGCTTCGCTCAAGCCCCAGGCAGACTATCAGTCGCTCTACGAGGCCGGGCTCTGCCGCGCCATAGGCGACTGGCTGCTCGGAATGAACGCCACGCGACTCTTCACCATAAAATACGGCCGGCAAGAACGCGGTGCCGCACCGCTCTCCATCGGCCGCGTCCAGACGCCGACGCTTGCCCTCATCGTGCGCCGGCAGCAAGAGATAGAGAACTTCAAGTCCGAGCCCTACTGGGTGCTCACCACGGTCTACCGCGACACGACTTTCACCGCCGTGACCGAAGACCCTGCCGACGAAGACGCCACAGCCGACAAGGGCAAAAACACCGACCGGCGCCGACGCGGCTTCACCACCGAAGCCGAAGGCCGGGCCGCACTCGAGAAAATCGCCGAGTCGCCATTCACCGTCAAAGCCGTGCGACGCAAAGAGGGCACGGAGGCACCGCCACGGCTCTTCGACCTCACTTCGCTGCAGGTAGAGTGTAACAAGCGCTTTGGCTATTCGGCCGACACCACGCTGCAAATCATCCAAGCCCTTTACGAGAAAAAATATACTACATATCCACGCGTCGACACCACTTATCTGAGTGCCGACATCTATCCCAAGTGCAAAGGCATACTCAACGGCATAGCCGCCGTCTATGGCGATCTGCTCACTCCCCTGCGCGGCAAGTCGCTGCTCAAACGCCCGAAGGTCTTCGACTCATCCAAAGTGACCGACCACCACGCCATCATCCCCACCGGCGTAGCCCCGACGGCCCTGACCGACGTGGAGCGCAATGTCTATGACCTGGTGGCGCGACGGTTCATAGCCGTGTTTTATCCCGACTGCCGTTTCAAGCAGACCACCGTGGAGGGCGAAGCCGCCGACATACTCTTCCGCGTGGGCGGACGCCAGATTGTGGAGCCCGGCTGGCGGGCCATTGCCGGCCTCACGGGCAAGGACGTTTCAGACAAGCCCGAGGCAGAGAATGAAACCGAGGCCACACTGCCGGCGTTTGAGGTGGGCGAGTCAGGTCCCCATCGCCCCGACCTGGCCGAGAAAGCCACGCAGCCGCCCAAACCCTACACCGAAGCCACCCTGCTGCGCGCCATGGAAACGGCCGGACGCATGGTCGAAGACGAAACACTGCGCGAGGCCATGAAAGAGAACGGCATTGGCCGCCCCTCGACCCGAGCCGCCATCATCGAGACGCTCTTCAAACGCGGCTATGTGGTGAAACGACGCAAAACCCTGGTGGCCACACCCACCGGCATCGAACTCATCGGGCTCATACAAAACGAACTGCTCAAAAGCGCCGAACTCACCGGATTGTGGGAGAAAAAACTGCGCCAGATAGAGCACCACGAATATGGGGCGCAGCAATTCATCGCCGAGCTCAAGACCATGGTGACCGAAGTGGTGAACCAGGTGCTGGCCGACAATTCCGGTCGACGCGTCACGGCTTCGGCCGTATCCGGCAAAGCGGCCTTGCCGCCCAAACTCAGAGCCGCCGCCGAGGCTGAGCCTCCGGCCGAAAAGCCCAAACGCAAAGTGGTGCGCGAAGGCAGTGTCTGCCCCGAATGTGGACAAGGCCGCGTCATCAAGGGGCACTCCGCCTACGGCTGCTCCCGCTGGAAAGAGGGTTGCCACTGGACCAAGCCCTTCCCAAAGAAAAAGTCAAAAAACGCACAACAATGAAACAATATCTCGACCTGCTGCAAAAGATACTCGACGAGGGCGCTGTCAAGACCGACCGCACCGGCACGGGCACGAAAAGCATTTTCGGCCATCAGATGCGCTTTGACCTCGCCGACGGCTTCCCTCTGCTCACCACCAAGAAACTTCACCTCAAGAGCATCATCCACGAACTGCTGTGGTTTCTCAAGGGCGACACCAACGTGAAATATCTTCAGGACAACGGGGTGCGCATCTGGAACGAATGGGCCGACGAAGACGGCAGCCTGGGCCACATCTACGGCTATCAGTGGCGCTCATGGCCTGACTACGACGGCGGACACATCGACCAAATTGCCGAAGTGGTGAGACAGATCAAGGAGACGCCCGACTCGCGCCGCATGATTGTGTCGGCCTGGAACGTGGCAGACCTCACTAAAATGAACCTGCCGCCCTGTCACCTGCTCTTCCAGTTTTATGTGGCCGACGGCCGCCTGTCGCTCCAGCTCTACCAACGCTCGGCAGACACCTTCCTCGGTGTGCCGTTCAACATCGCCAGCTATGCCCTGCTGCTGCTCATGACGGCACAGGTCTGCGGCCTGCAGCCGGGTGAGTTCATCCACACCACAGGCGACACACACCTCTATCTCAACCATCTGCCGCAGGCCCGTGAGCAACTCACACGCACGCCCAGACCCCTGCCGCACCTCGTCATCAATCCCGACGTGAAAGACCTCTTTGACTTCAAGTTTGAAGACTTCCGGCTTGAAGACTACAACCCTTGGCCACACATCAAGGCCACAGTCTCTGTCTGACTCCTTATTCACCGAAAAAACGCCGACGCTTATGCTCGCAATCATCTGTGCCTTGGCCCGCAACCGTGCCATTGGCTACAACAACAAACTGCTTTATTATCTTTCGGCCGACCTGAAGCGTTTCAAAAGCCTCACTACCGGAAACACCATCATCATGGGCCGCCGCACCTTTGAGTCTTTGCCCAAAGGCGCTCTGCCCAACCGCCGCAACATCGTGCTGTCACGCCGCAAGGACGCGGCTTTTGAGGGTGCCGAGGTGTTTGCCTCGCTCGACGAGGCTCTGGCCGCCACCAAGCCCGGCGAAGACGTGTTTGTCCTCGGCGGCGAGAGTGTCTATGCCGAAGCCATGTCGCGGGCCGACAGACTGTATCTCACCCACGTCGAAGCCACACCCGAGGCCGCCGATGCCTTTTTCCCGGAAATCAACGAAGCAGACTGGAGCCTTCAACACACTGAGCGCCACGACGCCGACGAGAAAAACGTCGTGCCGTTCACTTTTGCAGACTACGTAAGACAAGGAGAAAAGAAATGAAGTATTCCGTCATTGTTCCCGTGTTCAACCGCCCCGACGAGGCCGGCGAACTGCTCGAAAGCCTCACGGCGCAAACGTTCAGAGACTTTGAGGTGATTATCGTGGAAGACGGCTCGGCCGTGCCTTGTGCCGATGTGGCCGAGCGCTATGCCGACAGACTCGTCCTCCACTACTTTGCCAAACCCAACTCGGGCCCCGGTCCGTCGCGCAATTACGGCGTGGAGCGCGCCACGGGCGACTACGTCCTCATCCTTGACTCCGACGTAGTTTTGCCGCCCGGCTATCTCGCAGCCGTCGAGGCCGAACTGACCCGCCAACCCTGCGCCGCTTTCGGCGGTCCCGACCGCGCACATGCCTCGTTCACACCGATGCAAAAGGCCATCAACTATGCCATGACCTCTTTCTTCACCACCGGCGGTATCCGCGGCGGCAAGAAAAAGATGGACAAGTTCTATCCCCGTTCCTTCAATATGGGCGTGAGGCGAACCACCTATGCCCAATTGGGAGGCTTCGCGCCAATGCGCTTCGGCGAAGACATAGACTTTTCCACCAGAATATTCAAAGCCGGCCTTGACTGCCGCCTCTTTCCTGAGGCCTGGGTGTGGCACAAACGCCGCACCGACCTGCGCAAGTTCTTCCGCCAGGTCCACAATTCCGGCATTGCCCGCATCCACCTGACCAAACGCCATCCGGGCACGCTCAAACTGGTCCACCTCTTGCCGGCCGTGTTCACGCTGGGCAGTTTCATGCTCGTCGTGCTGGCACTTGTGGCCCTGCTCGTGGGATGTCCGCATTGGTTTGTGCTTCTGGCGCCGTTTGTGCTCTTCGCCCTGGTGATATTTGCCGACGCCACACGGCTCGAGCACAGTGTGGGCGTGGGTCTGCGCGCCATCGTGGCCGCCTTTGTGCAACTCTGGGGCTACGGCAGCGGCTTCTTGCGTGCCTGGTGGGTGCGACTCGTGTTGCGCCGAGGCGAATTTGAAGCCTTCAAGAACAATTTCTACAAATAACGGCCATACGCCATATATCACAGCCTATGAGCAAACTGGCCATCAAAGAGTGGAACCCCGAAGACCGCCCACGCGAAAAGTTGGCAGCCTTAGGTCCCGACGCCCTGACCAACGCCGAACTGCTCGCCATCCTCATCGGGTCGGGCTCTGAAAACGAAACGTCGGTGTCGCTGATGCAGCGCGTGCTTCACGACTGCAGCGACAATCTGGGCAACCTGGGCAAACTTTCGCTCCACGAACTCACGGCATATCGCGGCATAGGACCAGCCAAGGCCATCACCATCATAGCGGCCATGGAGCTGGGACGGCGACGGGCCGCAAGCCGACCGGCAGACCGGCCGCTGATTGCTTCGTCTCAGGCCATTTATGACCTGATGGCCGAAAAACTGCGCGACCTGCACAACGAAGAGTGCCACGTCATCCTGCTCAACAATGCCTTGCGCCTCATCGGCACCAAATGCGTCAGCCGCGGCGGACTCACCGGTACGACTGTAGACGTACGCCTTGTGCTGCGTGAGGCTCTGCTGGCCAGGGCCACATCCATCGCCCTCTGCCACAATCATCCCTCCGGCACTCTCAAGCCCAGCCGGGCAGACGACGAGCTCACCCGCCGTCTGAGTGAGGCTGCCGCCCAGGTGGACCTCAAACTCATCGATCACCTCATCATCACAGACGGCGCCTATTACAGCTACAACGACCAAGGCCGACTCTGATTGTTACCCCCAACCACACAGATATAACACAATGACTCCCGAAGAAAAACTGAATATTGAAGAGCGCATCGTCGAAGCACTCAAGACAGTCTACGACCCCGAAATACCGGTGGACATCTACAACCTCGGCCTCATCTACCGCATCGACCTGGCCGACGACGGCACCCTCGACGTCGACATGACGCTCACCGCGCCAAACTGCCCTGCAGCCGATTTCATCGTCGAAGACGTGCGCATCAAGCTCGACGGTCTCAAGGGCGTGAAAGAGGCACGCGTCAACCTCGTCTTTGAACCGGAATGGGACAAAGACATGATGAGCGAAGAGGCTAAACTTGAACTCGGCTTCATGTAAGCACAAACGCCCGTCAAAACCGCGGCAACAGCCCCCTTCATAGTCCACAGACTCACAACACAGGCAGTATGAAAAACATCTATTTCCTCTCCGACGCCCACCTCGGGTCATTGGCCATCCCCCACGCCCGAATGCAGGAAAGGCGATTGGCAGGCTTCCTCGACAGCATAAAACACAAAGCACAGGCAGTCTATCTCTTGGGCGACATCTTCGACTTCTGGCACGAATACAGCCATGTCGTGCCCAAAGGCTACACGCGCCTGCTCGGTAAAATCAGCGAACTCACCGACATGGGCGTGGAGGTGCACTTCTTCACCGGCAACCACGACCTCTGGGTGCGCGACTATTTTGAGAAGGAGTGTGGCATGACCATCCACCGCCGCAGCGAAACCGTCGAACTCTATGGCAAGGAATTCTATCTGGCCCACGGCGACGGACTGGGCAGTGGCGACAGAGGCTACCGCTTCTTGCGCAGCGTGTTTCACAACCGCCTGTGCCAGCGCCTGTTTGCCTCGCTCCATCCGCGTTGGGGAATGGCCTTCGGACTGGGCTGGGCGCGCCACAGCCGTTTGAAGCGTGTCGACGGCAAGGAGCCGGAATATATGGGCGAGGACAAGGAAGAATTGGTCAAGTTCTCAAAACACTATCTCGCCACCCATCCCAGCATCAACTTCTTCATCTTCGGACATCGCCACATCGAACTGGACCTCATGATAGCCCGCACCTCACGCGTGGTTATCCTGGGCGACTGGATCAGCCAATTCTCCTACGCAGTGTTTGACGGCGAGAACCTTTTCCTCGAAAATTACATCGAAGGCGAAACACGCCTTTGAAACGAGTCTTAGAACCATCAAATATTACCGCAATGTCAGATTTTTTCTTGAGTGTCAAAGACGTTGTCAAACGCTTTGACGGCCACACGGCCCTCGACGGCGTGAGTCTCGACGTACCCCGTGGCCGCGTCTTTGGCCTGCTCGGCCCCAACGGTGCCGGCAAGACCACCCTCATCCGCATCATCAACCGCATCACCGCCCCCGACAGCGGCCGCGTGGTGTTTGACGGCCACGACTTCACAGCCGACGACGTCTGCCGCATAGGCTACCTGCCTGAAGAGCGCGGCCTCTATCGCAAAATGAAAGTGGGCGAACAGGCTGTCTATCTGGCCACGCTCAAGGGACTCTCGCGCCGCGAAGCCGAGCGCAGGCTCAAGGGCTGGTTTGAACGGCTCGACATCGCTTCGTGGTGGAACCGCAAACTTGAGGAACTCTCCAAGGGTATGCAGCAAAAGGTGCAGTTCGTCATCACAGCCGTCCACGAACCGCCCCTCCTTATTCTCGACGAGCCCTTCTCAGGTTTTGACCCCGTCAATGCCGAGCTGCTCAAACGCGAAATACTCGCCCTGCGCGACAAAGGCACGACCGTGATTTTCTCCACCCACAACATGGCCTCTGTCGAGGAAATATGCGACGACATCGCTCTGATCAACCACGCCCAAGTGGTGCTCTCGGGCCATGTCACCGACGTGAAGAAGCATTTCCGCACAGGCGAGATTGAGGTCGTGACCACTGGCGGCGTACTCACGGCCCAATCCGACCTCTTCGATATCACCGACACCACCGTGGGCGAAGACCAGACCACCTACAAACTGCGCAAGAAAGACCTTGAAGCGTCCAACTCGCGCCTCATCGCCGCCCTGGCAGAGCAGGTCGAGATACGCAGCGTGGCCGAACGCCTGCCGTCTATGCAGGAAATCTTCTTGCGCGTCACCGCCGAAGCCCAGTCACCCACCGTCAACTCCTAAAAGCCTCCAGAAATGAACAAGATATTCATCATCATCCGCCGTGAGTTCATGATGCGCATCAAGAAGAAGTCGTTCATCATTCTCACCATCCTCATGCCCTTTATCTTTGCGGCCCTCATCTTTGTGCCGCTGTGGCTCTCGTCCATCAAGAGCGGCGACCAGAAGACTGTGGCCGTGGTCGATGCCACCGGCCGCTATGCCGATTGCTTCAAAGACTCCGAGAGCTGGCACTTCAGCGTAGAAAAGGCCGACTCGCCAGACTTCTATAAGGACGACAGCGGCTACGAGGCCGTGGTCATCATCGCCGCCGACCCCGTCAAAAAACCATCAGCAGCAGCCATCTGTGCGCCCAAACCAGTCTCGGGCGAACTCCTTGCCTATGTCAACGCCATGATTGGCGACCGGGTGAAGCGTGAGAAACTCGAAGCCTACAACGTGCCTCAGCTCGAGAACATCATCCGCGACGTCGAGACCACGTTTAGCGTGCAACAAGTGTTGCGCACGGCCGACGGCACCAACGCCGCCTCCGACACCAACGTCGCTATGGCCGCCGGCTTCGTGCTCACCTTCCTCATCTATCTCTTCGTCATGACCTATGGCGGCATGATTATGCAGAGCGTGATTGAGGAGAAGACCAACCGCATCGTTGAACTGATGGTGTCGAGCGTGAAACCCTTCCAGCTTATGATGGGCAAAATCATCGGTGTCGCCCTTGTCGGCCTGTTTCAGATGTTGATATGGGCCGTCATGCTGGTCGGCATCATTTTTGTATGCAGCCAGGCGTTCGGCGGCAGCCCGGAGGCAGCCACTCCGGCCATGATGTCTGGTGGCGCCACCGCGGCTATGACTGCGGGCAGCGAGAGTGCCGTCATTCTCTCGGCCTTGTCTCATCTGCCTTTTGGCCAGATTGCCGTGATGTTCCTTTGCTGCTTCGTAGGTGGCTACCTGCTTTATGCTTCGTTTTTTGCCGCTGTCGGTGCCAGCATCAATTCACAAGAAGACAGTTCGCAGTTCATCATGCCCGTAGTGCTCATCATGGTCTTCTCGCTCTATGCCGCCATGTATAGCATCGAAGACACCAACTCGCCTCTTGCCTTCTGGGCCTCGATGTTCCCGCTCACCTCACCCATCGTGATGATGGTGCGCATACCGTTTGGTGTGCCTCTCTGGCAAGAACTGCTCTCGGCCGCGCTGCTGCTCGGCACGTCGTTGCTCTTCATCTGGCTGAGCGGAAAGATCTATCGCGTCGGCATCCTGATGTATGGCAAGAAACCTTCCATCCGGGAAATGCTCAAGTGGGTGAGATACAAATAGAGCGCCGCTGCATTTTGCAAGATTGCAAGACTACTATAAAGGCAGCCTTTGAAGCAATCGTAATAAGAAGAGCTCCGTTTTTAGGGGCTCTTCTTTGTATATTAACCCATTACCGACATTTGGGTCTGCATACTTTATCCCCATTTTCAACAAACCGGCCTTATTGACGTCATTGTCTTACCGCAAATAATACAGACAGAGCGTGTACCAGATTTTTCTAAAAATCGCGCACAAATATGGGTAAGTGTGCAAATTTTGTCTCAAATGTTTGTCGGTGATGACCAAAAAGCCTAACTTTGCAGCACAAAACGAGAGGGCTCTCCTCGTGTGCTCAAGCGCCGATGGCCAAGGTTCTCGCTATTTACTCACTACGCTCAACGCATATGTCCATCTCAAAGACACGACGGAAACTGGTAGAAGTGGCGCGCGAGCTCTTTGCGCGTAAAGGTCTGGATGCCACGACAATGAACGACATTGCCATCCATTCAGGCAAAGGTCGCCGCACGCTCTACACTTATTTCAGGAACAAAGAAGAAATCTATACCGCCGTGATTGAGAGTGAGCTCGAGCGGTTGTCGGAGCGCCTCGACGAAGTGGCCTCAATAGACGCCGAACCCGAGCAGAAGGTGCTCACGCTCATCTATACCCATTTGGGTATGATCAAGGAGACCGTGGCACGCAACGGGTCGCTTAGGGCAGAGTTCTTCCGCAACATCTGGCTCGTGGAGAAAGTGCGCCGCAAGTTTGACGAAGAAGAGCGTTCCATCCTGGCCCGAGTGCTTGAAGAGGGAGTGGCCAAGGCCAAATTCCGCATTGACCACGTGGGACTGATGGCCGACATCATCCACTACGCCGTGAAGGGACTTGAAGTGCCCTATATCTACGACCGTCTCGGCGAAGGACTCACCGAAGCCGACACACGCCCCATCGTGATGGGCATTGTGCGCAGGGCGCTTGGCATGAACACCCAAATCGTCTGAACAGGGCAGCCGCCCGGAGCGTGGTCTTCTGACAAGACAAATCTATTCAACCAACAACAATAAAAAGAATTAACACAATGGGATTATTAACCGGTAAAACAGCATTGGTCACAGGCGCTGCCCGTGGCATCGGTAAGGCCATCGCCTTGAAATTTGCCCAAGAGGGTGCCAACATTGCCTTTACAGACCTCGTCATCGACGAAAACGGTGAAGCCACCAAGGCTGAAATCGAAGCCCTCGGCGTGAAGTGTGTGGCTTATGCCTCAAACGCGGCCGACTTCGCCCAGACCGAAGAAGTAGTAGGCAAAGTACACGCCGATTTCGGCTCCATCGACATCCTCGTGAACAATGCCGGCATCACCAAAGACGGCTTGATGATGCGTATGTCTGAAGCCCAGTGGGACGCCGTGATTGGCGTAAACCTCAAGTCGGCTTTCAACTTCATCCATGCCTGCACCCCCATTATGATGCGTCAGCGCAGTGGTTCGATCATCAATATGGCCAGCGTCGTTGGTGTTCACGGCAACGCCGGACAGAGCAACTACGCCGCATCAAAGGCCGGTATGATTGCCTTGGCCAAGAGTGTGGCTCAGGAAATGGGCAGCCGCGGCATCCGTGCCAACGCCATTGCTCCGGGTTTCATCGAAACAGCCATGACCGCAGCCCTCTCTGAAGAGGTGCGCAAAGAGTGGATGAAAGCCATCCCCCTTCGTCGCGGCGGCAAACCTGAAGATATTGCCGACGTAGCCACCTTCCTCGCCTCAGACATGTCTTCTTACATCAGCGGCCAGGTCATCCAGGTAGACGGTGGTATGAATATGTAAATCGTTCCCGTGAGCGGGCGCATCTGCCGGAAAAGCACAGCCCCGCAGACTCACGGACAGACTTGGGAAGAAACACCAAGCCACTTCTTACAAACAACGCGAGGCAGACAAAAGCTTATGACGTCAGTCGGCTTTTGTCTGCCTCGCTTTCTTTTTCCAGATAAGGCACCGAGGCGGCAACCTCCACTTGCCATAAGCAACAAAAAAGCGTCTGTACCCAATAGTAGAGTACAGACGCAGGAAAGTGAAAATCACGAAAGGGGAATTTCCCCAGAGAGTTTTTTAGAGGTTAGGATTGATTTCGCTCCACTTGCTGATTTCGGGCACGATGCCGAGCGTAACGAGTTCGTCGCGCATCTTGCAGAGGTGAGCGTAGCTGGCGTCGAGGGCGGCAAGTTCGTCGGCCGTGCCTTGAGGCATGGTGTAGGTACAGCCATTCTTGTCGAGCTTGGTGTCCATGGCCATCATGATGTGGCTGTATTTCTCGTTCTTCACGAAGGTGCCTGCGGGGAAACGGAAGGCTTCGCCACCCATCACCGAACGGATCATCTCGACAGAGAGATAGGCCGGGCTCTGGAACGAGCTGCGACGACGGAGCTCGATAATCTTGGCACCGCCCTGGATGACGTCTTTGCGCATCTGTGCCCACTCCTCTTCGGGGAACTCGGGCGTACCGATGATGTCGGTGAGCTTGCGGCCGTCGATGGTCACCTTGCTGCCGAACACAGCCATCTGTTCGCCGTGACCGCCATAGGTGGCGCAGCCTTTCACTTCACTCTGCATCACGCCGAACTTCTTGGCCAGGGCACTCTGCAGACGGGTGCTGTCGAGAGCGGCGAGGGTGGTCACCTGTGAGGGTTTCAAGCCTGAGTAGAGCAGGGTGACGAGACCGGTGAGGTCGGCGGGGTTGAAGATAATCACCACGTGCTTCACATCGGGGCAGTAGGTCTTGATGTTCTTGCCGAGCTGCTCGGCGATTTCGCAGTTGCCTTTGAGCAGGTCTTCACGCGTCATGCCCTCTTTACGGGGGGCACCACCCGAAGAGATGATGTATTTGGCATCCTTGAAAGCCTCAGCCACGTCGGTGGTGGCCACGATGTTGACGTCGCCGAAACCGCTCTGACGCATTTCTTCGGCCACGCCTTCGGGCGAGAACACGTCATAGAGACAGATATTATTGGTCAGGCCCATCATCAAGGCGGTCTGTACCATGTTTGAACCAATCATGCCGGCGGCGCCGACAATCACCAATTTGTCGTTTGTCAAAAAAGCCATAATTGAAATGTGTTTATTTATTTGGGTGTTGTTTTTTCAACGCTTGTTCGAGAGCGAATGCAGAGCATGGGAAAACGCAGTTTTACCGCTGCTATGCTGAGCCGCAGCCTATTTTCTGCAAAGATAGCGCAAGGCGAACGCAGAGCATGGGAAAACGCAGTTTTACC